>JBDLIH010000044.1:0-26718 GCA_039714975.1 Pseudomonadota bacterium | reverse complement strand
GTAGCCGGTGCGGCGGGTGCTGCTGGTGCGACCGGTGCACCATAGGGTGCATAGCCGGGATAGCCACCGTAACCGTAGCCCGGATAACCACCGCCACCATAGCCATAACCAGGACCGTAACCACCGTAACCGTAACCACGGCCATAGTAATCGCCATAACCACGGCCATAACCACGGCCATAACCACTGCCGCGACCGCGACCGCTGCCACTCATGTTGAAGCCGAAGTCGCCGTCAAAATCGCCGTCGCCATAGCCATCACCCCAGCCATCGCCCATCCAGTCATTGCCACCATAGCCACGGTTGCCACCCCATGGACCCCAGTTGCCCCAAGCATGGGCAGAGGTGACAGGAAGGGCGACCAAAGCACCAAGTGCGGCGGCTGCCAGTGTCAGTTTTAATGTTTTCATTGAGAATTCCTCTTCTGTTGGTTATTACACTTGAAAGTATAGGCATAACCTATGATGAATGTGAAGCACCCGGTCAAGTAGAGGTAGAGACTGCCAAAATAATAATAAACCCTATATAGTTGCAATCTTTTCTGCTTAACCTTGCAGACAAGGCGCTTATACCGAAATCGCCAGTCCCGGGAATTCTTGGGTGAGCGCAGGAACACTCATCACCCACCGACGATGGGGCAGGTTCAGGCTTCACGGGGGCAATATGCAATGATGAACCGGCGATTTACCCCACCAGAACATGTGCGGGCGAATCCTGGTGATGCGCACGCCAGGAACAAGCCCCCATGGATGGCTTATGTTCCGATTGCGCTTGTTGCACTGCTTGGCATTCTGTTTACCTGGCATGCATTCAACGTAGTTACTGACTGGGAGCGCCAACGGGTAGAGCAGGCATTTCGTGCGGCTGCCATTGACCGCGTCCTGATGGTTCAGCGTGAGATCGAACAAGACCTTGGTGTGGTCCAGGACATTGGCAGCTTTTTCGATGCATCCAAGTGGGTCGGGCGACGTGAATTTCGCAAATTCGTAGAGCCTGCACTGAAACGTCATGCGAGCATAGCGGCATTGCAATGGATTCCCAGGGTAAGCAAATCAGAGCGTGCCTCGTTTGAAGAAGAGGCCCGCCACAGCCTCCCGAGGTTCCGCATTACCGAAACCAGCCAGGCTGGTGATTTGGTCGGGGCTAAACAGCGTCCTGTGCATTTTCCTGTTCTCTATGTGCAGCCCTATCAGCTCAACAAGGAAGCACTGGGGCTTGACCTGGCAGCAGCCCCGGTGATCCTGGATGCGTTGCAGCAAACACGGGATACCGGACAGATGCGGGTTTCACCACTCATACACCTGGAACGGGATGGCCGCATCGAATACGGTTTCGTGGCCCGACTGCCCGTCTATAATAAGGCAGATGCAGACGGGGCTGAAACTGAGGATGATGAGGAAGATGCGCTTCCGGGCACCTTGGAAAAGCGGCAACTGCTGTTGCGTGGGTTTGCGGCCGGAATTTTCCGCATCGGCGAGATAGTTGAAAGTGCCCTGCAGAATCTCAGCCCGAGCGGCATTGACATGGTTGTCTATGATGTATCTGGCAAGGACGAAAGACTCTATCTATACCGGCATTCCTCCAGAAAACGCTCTGCAGACACCGGTCAGCACAATCTCGGGAACGGGGCGTCACAGGAAAACAGGGAGTTCATCCAAACTATACGTGTCACGGATCGCCAATGGGAAGTGTTGTGCACCTCGATCCCCGGGCATTTCCAGCCAGATCCCTGGAGTGGATGGGCTACACTGGCGGGTGGATTGCCATTCACAGCCTTGCTGACAATATACCTTTCCACGCTGATAGGACGTACCGCGAAGGTAGAACGCCTCGTGACCGAGCGCACGACGCAACTGGCTGAGGTCAACGCAGAACTTAACAGCGAGATTAATGAACGTCTGAATGCCGAAAAGGAACTTCAGAGAATGAATGAAACCCTGGAACAACGTGTAGCCATACGCACTGCCGAAGCAGAACGGAATGTGGAAGAACTGGAACAGTTTGCCTATGTGACCTCGCATGACCTGAAAGCACCGCTGCGAGGTATCGCAAATCTGGCCGCTTGGCTGGAGGAAGACCTGGGTGGAAAACTAACCGACGCTACACGCGAGCAACTGGGGCTGCTGCGTGACCGTGTGCAGCGCATGAATGCATTGATCGAAGGGTTGCTGGAATACTCGCGTATTGGCCGGGCAGCACATTCCATGGCAAGTGTCGATACCGGCGAACTGCTGGCCGAAGTCATCGACTCATTGTCGCCACCAGACGGATTCATTGTCGATGTAGCTGCTAACATGCCCACTCTGTACACGGACCGTTTACACCTTTACCAGGTGTTCTCCAACCTGATCGGAAACAGCATCAAGCACGGCAAGGGTGAGCAGGGTCGTGTCGAAGTTACGGTGCGTGATCGGGGTGAGTATTATGAATTCACAATAACCGATGATGGACCCGGCATCGCGCCAGAATACCATGACAAGGTATTCATGGTATTTCAGACGCTGGCGGTCCATGATTATGGCAGCAATACCGGCATAGGTCTGGCGCTGGTAAAGAAGATTGTGCAAGAACATGGTGGTTCGATAACATTGGAATCAGAAGAAGGGAACGGCGCCACGTTCCGGTTTAGCTGGCCAAGGCATGAATAAATCACACTCGAACCGGTCAGATGCGCTGTATACCACCTGATAATTACCGCCTGTGGGGAGGCAGTGATGTTTAATAGTGAAGCCGTAATATTGCTCGTGGAAGATGACCGGGTGGATATCATGACCGTCCAGCGGGCAATGAAGAAAATTGATGTCAGCAACCCGCTCTATGTTGCACGTACCGGTGTTGAAGCGCTGGGTATGTTACGTGGTGACGGGTACCCCAAAATTGAGCCTACGCCGTCACTGATTCTGCTGGACCTGAATCTCCCTAAAATGGGAGGGATTGAATTCCTGAAGGAGCTGCGCGCGGATCCAGCACTGAGGCCCTTGCAGATCATTGTATTAACATCCTCCGATGAACCGAGCGACAAGGCTGCTGCTTTCGAATACGAAGTGGAGGACTACATCGTCAAGCCGCATTCTTTCAGCGAGTTTTCCAATGCCATGTCCATCATTCTTGCCGACTGGACCGGGGAAAATGCTGATTAAGTTGCGCTCAGCTATTCGGGGCCGGCCCCACTGGTGTATAGAATTTTTCTGTTGCGGTTACACCGAGTGGTATTGCTCGTAAGAAATGGACTGTAGTATCGGCTACCCTGACCTTATCTGGCATGGAGATTACTTGAGCAGAATGGCAGCTTTCTGCTGCATTCCAGACATCCAACATAAGACTGTGAACTTCGGTTTAGGGTCGACTCCGGAAGTACAGAGACTGCTAATATTAGCGGATGGTGTACTTCCGAGAACGACCCTAACTTGCCTTTCCTACTTACGCTTCCATGGCGTCTGTATACGTAGTTTCCCATACGACTTTATTATAGAGTCAATAAAATATTACGATGACAATTCTCTGTGTCATTTGATTGGCGTCAATAGCTGATTTGCTCAAAACATATAGCATTACAAATGCAAACAAAAATGGGGGACAGGGAAAGATAAAAATTAGCCACTTTGTATTTTTTATTCACGTCGACCAACTTATTGATATCAACAAGCAGTGGTAGTAGGCCACATCCTCTGTTCCTCAGTTAATTCTGCTAACTGAGTTTACGGAGGATTTATCATGAAGAAACTAACGCTATTCACGCTGCTCGTGACTGTACTAGTCGCGGTTGGTGCGCCGAACGCCTATGCGAGCGCCACCAAGGTAAGCGTCTGTCACAGACTGCCCAACAAACCGGAAATATTTCACACCATCACAGCCCCTGAGAGGGCCCTCGTGTCCCATCTCGCCCACGGCGACATCGCGGGCCCTTGCGATGCGGCGTGCGCCACCCTGTGTGACGATGGGAACGCATGCACCATCGATGATACCGGGGATTGAGAGCAGTTTGGCTGTCCGGGGTCACACCAGGATGTCGATTGCGACGATGGCAACGAATGTACCGCAGATGCCTGCGAGCCGACACTGGGTTGTACGAACACCGCGCTAACCGGCGAGCTGTGTGATGACGGTGAGACCTGCACGGGCGTGGACAGATGTGACTGTGCGGGCGTATGCACAGGCCCGACAATCGATAATTGCTGCCTCGACGATAACGACTGCAGTATGGACCCCTGTGATCGGGCGATCTGCGACACAGCAACGAACAGATGTGCTAATGATCCCCTGCAATGCACCCCCACGGACAAGTGCCATGTAAGCGTATGCAATAGCAACGCCGGGGCGTGCGCCGAGACAGAGGTTATTTGTGGGAGAGCGAGACTTGTGATGTGGCAACGGGCCAATGCGTACCTGCGACTGGGCTCTGCCCGTGCTACGACGATGCAGCGCTCGAAATTATGGAATCTGAGTGCGAGAGTAGGTTCACCCTAAGCGGCCCAATGTTTTGCCTTGATAGCAGTACAGAGGTATCCGCGGGCTGTATTTATCAGGCGCCCGCAAGCTGAAATCAAATCGGCGCAATTTGCAATGAGGTTAGATGAGTGATTGTTTGCTGTCAATACGTAAACAGCCGGCTTCAGGCGGTATTATGCAGATCAATAACCTCATCTCCACCTTCACGACGTTCCTTCTTGGCTGCATCATTGCGAATTGACTGCAAGTCATCAAGATAATTGTTGTCGATATCGCCAGTGACATATTCACCGGTAAACACCGAGGCATCGAAGTCGCTGATATCCGGACTCCCCTTTTTGACGGCATCAACCAGGTCTTCCATGTCCTGAAACAACAACCAGTCAGCACCGATTTCCTTGCAGATCTGTTCTTCGGTGCGGCTGTGAGCGATCAACTCGCTGCTGGTGGGCATATCGATGCCATACACGTTTGGATATCGGACAGGTGGTGCGGCCGAGGCGAAGTACACCTTGTTCGCACCGGCCTCACGTGCCATGTCAATAATCTGGGAAGAGGTTGTTCCCCGTACAATCGAATCATCGACCAGTAAAACATTCTTGCCCTTGAATTCAAGTTCAATGGCATTCAGTTTCTGGCGGACGGATTTTTTACGCTGTTGCTGGCCCGGCATGATAAAGGTCCGCCCGATATAGCGGTTCTTGATAAACCCTTCGCGATACTTGAGCCCAAGGTTGTTTGCCATCTGCAAGGCGGAGGTACGGCTGGTATCCGGTATCGGGATGACCACATCGATGTCATGGTCCGGGCGCAACCTGCGTAACTTGTCCGCGAGCTTGTCACCCATTCTCAGACGTGCCTTGTATACGGAAACATTATCGATGATCGAATCCGGCCTTGCCAGGTAGACATACTCGAAAATGCAGGGTGTTACCGACGGATTGTCTGCACACTGGCGTGTGTGTATCTGACCATCAAGGGAAATAAACACCGCTTCTCCGGGTGCAACATCCCGAATCAACTCGTACCCGAGCACATCCAGGGCAACGCTTTCTGAAGCCATCATGTAGTCGGTGCCTTCGGGCGATTCACGCTTGCCGTAGACAACCGGGCGAATCCCGAACGGATCACGGAAGGCCACGACACCATGGCCGGTTATCATGGCAACCGCTGCATAGGCACCCCGACAGCGCCGGTGAACACCGGCGACTGCCCTGAACACGTCTTCGACGTCCATCGTCAGCTTGGCATGTTGCTGCAGTTCATGTGCAAACACGTTCAGCAGGACTTCTGAATCCGAGTCGGTATTGATCTGGCGCAGGTCTTCCTGAAACAGTTCCTGTTTCAGTTTATTGCAATTGGTGAGATTACCGTTGTGTGCCAGGCTGATGCCGTAGGGAGAATTGACGTAAAACGGTTGGGCTTCGGCAGAGCTTTCACACCCTGCAGTCGGGTAGCGCACATGACCGATCCCCATATTGCCGAGCATGCGCATCATGTGGCGGGTATGGAAGACATCACGCACAAGGCCATTGTTTTTCCGCAAGTGCAGGCGTCCACCTTCACAGGTGATGATGCCTGCGGCATCCTGTCCGCGGTGTTGCAGCACAGTCAGTCCGTCATAAATTGCCTGATTTACCGGACTGTGGGCAACCATTCCAATGATGCCACACATAGACGATCCTCAATAAAGAACAGGCAGTATTTCGCTAGGCATAGGTGATGTTGTCAGCGATTTCATTTGGCAGATAGCTGCGCATCCACATGGCCAGTTCTTCAAAATAGCCAATAAACTGTGAATCCTGCCACCAGGGATCCTGGGGTAGTGGTGTGAGCCCGGCAAGCAGCACGAGTATGGCCACGATTACACCACCCCGGGCAACACCAAAGACAATGCCGAGCAATTTATCTGTTCCCGTCAGCCCGGTCTTGTCTACGAGCTTGCTGGCAAGAAAATTGACAATGGCACCGAGCAGCAAGACACAGATGAACAGTATCGCGAAAGCTGTAATCTTCTGTGCGGAGGGAGTCGATATCCATTGTGACAGAATAGTTCCCAGCTCCTCGTAAAACGCCATTGCCACCCACAGGGCGACCAGCCAGGTTGCCAGGGCGACGGCTTCTCTTACGAAACCCCGGAATAAACTCAGGATTGCAGACAGCGCAATCAACGCGAGTATCACCACATCAATCCAGGCAAATGCCATAAGTACCTCTGCGTCTCGGACCGGTTTTCCCCGGCCAGTGGAAATAGATCAGGATATCCAGAACATGCATGTTACCAGAACTGCGACAGCTGCGGCTACGACGATCAATATCACGGATATTCGATGACCATCCCGGCCAGTTGCTGCCCCGATTTGAGATTGGCCGCAAGCTTTTCTGCCGTAGCCCTTGAATTGGCAGGGCCAACCAGTACCCGGTAGGCATACCCCTTCCCGATCGCGATTTTCTGCAGACGGGTGTCATAACCGGCTGAATTGAGTCGACTGCGCAGACCGTTGGCATTCATTTCCTGTCCGAAACTGCCAACCTGTACAAACCAGCCCTTGATGGGAGCTTTGGCCTTTTTAGCGGGTTTGGGAGATGGGGCCGGTGCAGGGGCTTTCCTGGCTGGCTTTGGAGCAACCACAACCGGCTCGGCTGTTTTGCTGGCTGTGGTTGCCGGCTTTGCTTCGACCGGAGGTGGTTTGCTTGCCGGTGATTCATCTTCCGGCAAGCTCAATACTTCGGTGATCACGTCACCGGTTTGCTCTTCGACTGCCGTCTCGGGTTCCGGTAACTCAAGCCCCATGCTGGCCCGGTAATCCATTTGTGGCTGTTCCGGGATACTGTGACTCCGTGGTGTCCATTCATCATCCGGACCTTCCAGGATTATCGGCACGAAAATAACTGCCAGCGCGACAAGGACAATGGCCCCTGTCAGTCTCTGCTTCAGTTTCTGATCCATTGTGACTCCGTGATATCAGGCGGCATCTGCACACCGGTCCAGCTGTCACGCGTGACTATACATGACAAACCAGTGCCTCCGCTACGGTTACAAATGAGCCACAGACAACCACCCGATCGCCCTCTTCCGCATCAGCATGGGCTTGTCTGAACGCTGTCGCCACGTCCGTGAATTCCCGGGCCATCCCGTGCATATCATTGTGACAAATTTGCTGATGCAGGTCCTGTGCAGACAGGCCGCGATCTCCAGGCAGTGTTGCCAGGTACCAGTCATTCACCACGGGTGCCAGCATTGCAATGAATGTCGCAACATCCTTGTCAGCGAGCATACCCAGCACTATACGAGTATGTCCCCTTATGGTCCGGTTGCGAAGCAGTTGTGCCAGTTTTTCAGCACTGGCCGGGTTGTGTGCAACATCCAGAATGGTCTCTATAGTACCGGGCAGCACCTGGCAGCGTCCTGGCAGAGTAACCGTCGCCAGTCCCTGTTCAATGGCCGTGCGCTGTACCGGGAATTGTTCTGCGAGGGTCTCCAGAACCATCAGTACTCCGGCAGCATTATTCAGCTGATGGGTGCCGGAAAGTGCCGGTTTCGGAAGATCTTCGTAAACCTTGCCCGGTGTTTGCCAGTTCCAGCCACGTTCAGTGATCGTCCAGTCAAACTCGCTACCCAGTGCATACCAGCGGGCAGACTGTGTCTGTGCCTGCTCAAATATGCTGGCCGGCGGTTCGGTATCGGAGCAGATGGCCGGTCGGTCTGCCCGGAAGATCCCGGCCTTTTCACAGCCGATTGTCTCGCGATCTTCCCCGAGCCAGGCGCTGTGATCAATGTCAATTGCTGTAACCAGTGCCGCATCGGCATCCAGGATATTGACGGCATCCAGCCTGCCACCCATTCCCACTTCCAGTAAGGCAATATCCAGATGCGACTGGCTGAAAAGGTGAAGTGCCGCGAGGGTGCCGAATTCAAAATACGACAGGCTTGTGACACCACGGGCCCGGTCCACCGCATCGAAAGCAGCGCACAGGGTCGCATCATCGACTTCTTTGCCCGCTATCCGGATACGTTCGTTATAGCGCAGCAGGTGGGGTGAACTATAGCAGCCGGTGCGGTAGCCGGCAGACAACAGGATGGCCTCGAGCATGGCGATACTGGAGCCCTTGCCATTGGTGCCAGCGACGGTGATAACACCATGGGCGGGTGCCAGTAACTGCATGCGATCAGCGACACTTGCGACACGTTCAAGGCCGAGATCAATTTTTTTCGGGTGCAGGGTCTCCTGCCAGCTAAGCCAGTCGGAAAGTGAATTAAAGCGTGGCATCAGCGTGTCGGAGCACTAATACTCTTTCAATCCGGGAAGATAAATATTATTGCCACGGAATCCACGGAAGAACACGGAAAAATAAAGGCATTAATGAACTTCTGATAAATTTCTTTATCGTCATCCCGACGCATGCCGGGATCCAGGGTTTTCAATGCACTGGATGCCGGCCTTCGCCAGCATGACGAAGAAATCAGGTCCCGGTCAATTGCTGGTTCATCAGTATCGCCAGCAGGTTGGCGATTTTCTCGCTCATTTCACGCCGGTCAACAATCATGTCGATGGCGCCGTGTTCAAGCAGAAATTCACTGCGCTGGAACCCTTCCGGCAGGGTTTCCCTGACAGTCTGTTCTATGACGCGTGGACCGGCAAAGCCAATCAATGCGCGGGGTTCGGCAATATTGATGTCCCCCAGCATGGCAAAGCTGGCAGACACCCCGCCCATGGTGGGGTCTGTCAGTACCGAGATATACGGGATGCCGGCTTCTGACAACCTGGCCAGTGCCGCACTGGTCTTGGCCATTTGCATCAGCGAGAACAGGGCTTCCTGCATACGTGCCCCGCCACTGGCGGAAAAACAAACCAGCGGCCAGCCACGTTCAAGGCTTAATGTGGCTGCGCGTACGAAACGTTCACCCACGACAGCCCCCATAGAGCCACCCATGAACTTGAATTCAAACGCCATGGCGACCACGGGTAAGCCCTGCACGGTCCCCTGCATGGACAGCAGTGCGTCTTTTTCATTGGTGACCTTTTGGGCGGTATTCAGGCGATCCCGGTATTTCTTGCTGTCTTTAAACTTGAGCACATCAACCGGTTCGAGGTTGGCATCAAGTTCCTGTGCGGAATCTTTATCGAGAAACATCTCCAGCCGTAGTCGTGCGCCAATACGCATGTGATGACTGCACTTCGGGCAAACATCAAAGTTTCTTTCCAGTTCAGTCCGGTATAACACCGCACCGCAACTGTCACATTTTACCCACAGACCTTCGGGCACTGTGCGCTTGTTGCCGCCAACGGTACGGATCTGGGAGGGAACGAGTTTACTAAACCAGCTCATGTCTTAATTGTACCTGTTCATGTGTTAATCCGAGAAGCTGAGTGCCAGATTATTTATTAAATGGCCACGGAATCCACTAAAAGACACGGAAAAATGTCTTTTAATGTATTTATTCTTCTGTGTTTTTCCGTGGATTCCGTGGCAATAATATCTTTTTCAGACTCAAAGTGTGCCTATGCCACTTTATCGATACCGGCACGCAGTGCTGCAACCGTTGTCGCCAGTGCTGCCGGAATGGCCCCGGGTTGTTCGGCAAGCCCGGCGAGCTGTTTGATCAGTACACTGCCAACGACAACGGCATCGGCAACTTCAGCCACCTGCCCGGCGGTTTCAGCATCACGGATACCGAATCCGACGCCTATCGGCAACGCCGTGTGCTCGCGTAAGTCCCTGAGCTTCGCGACAACGGACGATACATCCAGACGATTCGCACCCGTGACGCCCTTGAATGACACGTAGTAAATAAAGCCACTGGCAGACTCACTGACTTTTTTCATTCTGGTGGCATCGCTGGTTGGCGCCAGCAGGAAAATCGTGTCCATTCCGGCTTCTTTCATGGCGGCAGTGAGCCCCTCCGCCTCCTCCGGTGGCATGTCCACCGTCAGGACGCCATCGACGCCGGCAGCAGCTGCGGCCTGTGCAAATGCTGCATAACCCCATACCTCAATGGGATTCAGATAGCCCATCAGAATAACCGGTGTGTCGGCATCAGACTTTCGGAATTCGCTTACCATATCGAGCACATGGTGCAGGGTAACGTGGTGTCTGAGGGCACGTTCACAGGCCGCCTGTATGACCGGTCCATCTGCCATCGGGTCGGAAAACGGGACACCCACTTCAAGCAGGTCAGCACCGGCAGCCACCAGTGCATGCATCAGCGGAACTGTGACGTCGGGTTGCGGATCACCCGCGGTGATATAGGGGATCAGTGCCTTTCTGTGCCGGGACTGCAAGTCCGCAAAGCGTTGCTGGATACGGCTCATACCTTGATACCCTCCAGTGCCGCAATGGTGTGGACATCCTTGTCACCACGCCCCGACAGATTCACGATTATGATTTTGTCCCTGTCCATACCAGCCGCAAGTTTGGCAGCATAGGCCAGGGCATGACTGGATTCCAGTGCCGGCATAATACCTTCGATGCGCGTGAGCTGATGAAATGCTTCGAGTGCTTCAGTGTCGGTAACTGCCACATAGTTTGCACGGCCGGTGTCTTTTAGCCACGCATGCTCGGGGCCAACACCCGGATAATCGAGGCCTGCGGAAATCGAGTGCGTCTCGATGATCTGCCCATCGCTGTCCTCCATTAAATATGTCCGGTTACCGTGCAGTACGCCGGAACTGCCGGCACACAGCGGCGCTGCATGACGTCCGGTTTCAATGCCGTCACCGCCACCCTCGACGCCGTAGAGTTCAACCGTGCTGTCGCCAAGGAAGGGGTGAAACAGCCCTATGGCGTTGGAGCCTCCACCAACACAGGCGACCAGCGCATCCGGCAGCCGCCCTTCCAGCTGCTGGATTTGCTGCCGTGCCTCGCGACCGATAATAGTCTGGAAGTCTCTCACCATCGCCGGGTAAGGATGGGGGCCGGCCACGGTGCCGATAATGTAAAAGGTGTTATCCACGTTGGTGACCCAGTCACGCATGGCCTCGTTGAGCGCATCTTTCAGGGTTTTCGAACCCGATTCTACCGAGACGACCTCGGCACCCAGAAGGCGCATGCGGTAGACGTTGATGGCCTGGCGTTTGATGTCTTCCGTACCCATGTACACCACACATTCCAGGCCAAGGCGTGCAGCCACTGTCGCCGTGGCGACACCGTGCTGTCCGGCGCCGGTCTCGCCAATGATGCGTGTCTTGCCCATGCGTTTTGCCAGCAGTGCCTGGCCAACCGTGTTATTGATCTTGTGCGCACCTGTATGATTCAGGTCCTCACGTTTGAGATAGAGTCGCGCACCGCCAAGCTGCCTGCTCCAGCGTTCAGCGAAATACAAGGGTGATGGGCGTCCGACAAAACGAGCCAGGTCCTGATCCAGTTCTGCCTGGAACTCCGGATCCTGCATATACTTCTGGTAGGCCGCGTTCAGTTCATCGAGCGGACGCATCAGTGTTTCGGCAACAAAACGCCCGCCAAAGGCACCGAAGTGCCCGCGCTCATCCGGGAGCGGTTCCTGGTTTGTGCTGTTATCAGCCACCTGTGTCACTGTCTTCTACTCCTTGCATGAAAGCCGCTATCTTATCAGCTGATTTGATTCCTTTCGCCGATTCTACGCCACTACTGACATCCACCGCATAGGGCCGGATTGTTTTAATCGCCGTGGAGACATTCCCGGGGGTCAGTCCCCCTGCCAGAATCAGAGGTCCCGGGGATGACTCCGGTACCGTGCTCCAGTCAAAGGTCTCACCACTACCGCCATGAGACTGCGGTTGCCATGCATCCAGCAAAAATCCGGCCGCATCAGGATAGCGTTCCATCAGGGACCCTGCATTCATTCCTTCCTGCATTGCGATTGATTTAATGAATGGCAGCCCAAAAGATTTGCATGCGCCATTATCCTCATCACCATGAAACTGCAGCAGTCCCACAGGGACCGATTCGATTATCCGGCGAATGTAATCCGGTGCCGCATTAACAAATAAAGCAACAACGGTTACAAACGGGGCTACCGACCCGGCAATTTCCCGGGCCCGTGTTATATCAACACATCGCGGGCTCTTCGGGTAAAACACAAGGCCCAGGGCATCGGCACCGTACTGCACCACGGCAGCGGCATCTTCGACGCGGGTAATACCACAAATTTTAACGCGGGTACGTTTCACCTTAAGGTCAATCCCGTTCACTACAGCTATGTAACAAAACCCGGCAGGCGATTTGCCATTATCGGGAATAATCAGTCGAAGGCCGGTAACCGGCTGTTCGATGGTACCTGAAAATGATCGGGGTAGCGGACTTCTACCAGGTATAAACCGGCAGGTGGTGCATTGACGCCACTCACGCGCCTGTCTTTTGCCTGAATTACTTCGCTGACCCAGCCTGGTGGTTGTTCACCACAACCGGTCTTGATCAGGACACCGGCAACACAGCGCACCATGTGGTGCAGGAAAGCATTGGCGATAATATCGATATAGATAAAACGGCCACTACGTTTCACTTCAAGCGAATGTATCGTACGGATCGGGCTGTGTGCCTGGCAGGCTACGGCGCGAAACGAGGTAAAATCGTGCTCTCCCAGCAGGTGCCGGCCTGCACGCGCCATTGTATCTGCATCCAGGTCTGTATGCTGCCAGCAGACATGGTTTCTTAGCAAGGCAGATCTGGCCGGATGATTGTAGATGACATAGCGGTAATGCCTTTGCGCAGCGCTGAAACGAGCATGAAAGGCCGAGTCTGTTTCGGCCAGCCACAGCACACTGATATCGTCAGACAGGTTGGCATTGCTTCCTCGCAGCCAGTTGTTGGCTGGTCGCACTGCCTCTGTATCAAAATGAATAATCTGTCCGGTGGCGTGTACGCCGGTATCCGTACGTCCGGCACAGACCACATTGACCTTGTGATCGGCCACCGCTGAAATGGCCTTTTCAACGCAGGCTTGCACAGTGCGGCCTTCAGACTGACGTTGCCAGCCAAAAAAGCCGGAACCGTCATATTCAATACCGGCAGCGAAACGCATGGGGATTAATTCTGGTCAGGACTGTGCATGCAGGTATTTTATATTAACCTTGCCCGCGCAGTCCTCCCGGTACTCATGCTGCGACAAGCACCGCACCACTCATTGCCAGGGGAATGATCCATTGCCACCACGGCGGGCTTGCCAACTCGTGGAACTCGATCAGGACGTCGCCTGCATGCTCCGCCCTGTCGAGTACGTTTTTGTAGAGTAGCTGTGATGCCCTGGCCAGATTCGATAATTTTCTGCTACTGACCGGGTGTTCACGCAGTACATCACTTGCCAGTGACTGCACCTGCGCCACCGCTTCCATCGACAAAAGTGTCCTGACGGCAATGCGTTCACGCACGTGGCGTGTTGTCAGTGGCCGGATCAACTGCATGATCGCCGGCAGCAATTTTTCACGCGGGGTGCTCTGCAGCAACAGGTGAACGGCAGCGACAATGGCAAGTAATGCCATCACGCGCAGCATACCGAGGTAAAGGCCATCCATCGTCGGTGACAAAGCACCTGCAGCGGGCCACAGGGTGGTGCCCGGTGTCCACCATCCGTAAACAAGGAGAATGGCCAACAACAACCAGCGCAGTCGCATGAGCATGCGTGCAAGTATTGCGGGTGAGGGTATCCCGGCCAGGGCATACAGAAATAACAGAAACACAAGGCCGCCTGTCAGAAGTTCAGGCCGGGCCGTTGCCATGCCTGCCGTAAACACAAGCAGCATGACAATGCGTATCAACGGGTGAACATCAGGCAAGCTTTGAGATTAACGCTTCAGCTTCGTTCTTCTGCTCGTCGTTACCCTCTTCCATGACCTCGCCAAGAATACTGCGTGCACCTTCCGGGTCACCCATATCCAGGTAGGCGCGAGCAAGATCCAGTTTGGTAGTCACTTCTTCCGCCGTGTTGAGCAGGCCTTCCGAGGCATCTTCCTCATCGTAACCGTCATCAGAAGCGAGCATGTCAGCAGCGTCATCAAGATTAAACTCTATACTTTTCGACAGATCGGGTTCCGGTGCATCGTTAGCCGCATCATCCAGCGGTCTGTCCTGATCCGCCACGTTTTCCATATCGGAGAGATCCATGTCGAAATCAACATTGGCGTCGGCTGTATGGGTAGCTGCAGCGCGATACAGTTCATTACCCGGTGACAGTGCATATCCCATTGAAGCCACCTGCATCCACGCGGCATCCTCTTCGCTGATGCCGTCACGAAAATCACTGGCTTCACGGTTAAATGCGGCAACATTGCCCGCGGCATGGTACACCTCAAGCAGTTTGAGGCGAATGGCAGTATCTTCCGGCGATGTCGCCAGTGCCGCCTGCAATACATCTTCAGCCTGCTGAATTCTTCCATAGGCGAGGTACACATCGGCCTCGGTCACGGGGTCACTGTCATCATTGGCCGGTTCGGACTCAGGCTGTTGTTCCGGTTCCGGATCATTCAAATTTATTACAGGTGATATCCTGTCTATTTCGCTGCCGCCTGTCACTGCAGACATGTGCTTGTCCAGCGTCATTTCATCGTCAAAGATGCCTGAATGGTTTCTTTTTCGAGTTGAAGACCAGAGAAAACCACCCAGCAACAGGGCAACCAGTGCACCCAGACCGGCAAGCAGCGGATTAGCCATCAACTTGTTGACGATTCCCGCGAAGTCATCGCCAGTTTCAACCATGGCCGCAGCTTCTCCGGAAATATCCTCAGCTGTGGCTTCTTCAGCAGCTATAGTTACATCTGACATCTCCGGCTCAGCCTCGTCAGGTGCCTGTTCTGCCAGCTCGGCGGCAGCGTCTGCTGCAAGCTGTTGCTGCATGCTGGCCAGTTCATCATCCTTGAGTTCAAGCAGGCGCGCCATGGTTTCGACCTGCTCTTCCAGTTCAGTGACCTGGGTGCGGAGTTCTGTTGACTGTGCCTTGCTGGTCTCCGCCTCTTCTGCCGCCATCGCAAGCTGTTGATTCAGTATTTCAGTACTGGATTCGCCGGCATCCCCCGTGGCCTCCGCAGGATCGCCAGGTGTGGCGCTCCCTGCAACGGCGTCACCCTCGGGTGCCATCAGCTGCAAACGGGATTTCGTGGTCACGCTTGATTCAGAAGCGGCGTCAGTCTCCGCGACCGCGGGTGTTTCCTGCGACGACTCATCCTGAGCAGCAGTTTGTGTAGCTTCTTTCCATTCAGAATATTGTTGCGAGGTTTCTTTATAGGCCTCTGAGGCGCTGACTGACAGTATTTCATCCCGTGACGGGATGTTCATCATTGCACCGGCCTTGATGCTGTTTATATTGTTGTCCTCGAATGCCTGCGGATTTTTTCGCTGTAATGCCAGCATCATCTGGTGCATCGATATGTCGTTGCCCGGGCGCAGCCTTTCGGCGATCGACCACAGGGTATCGTTACGTCTGATCGGCCCATAGCTATCAGAGCTTATTGTGCTTGCCGGTGCAGACGCATGAACAGTTGCGGGTCCCGGCCGGGCCTGGGGCTGTCTCTGGCGAGACGGTGGCTGAACGACTGCCCTGGGGGCAGGGGCCCTGCTGACCGGTGTAACCGGTCTGGCAGGTGTGGCGGGCATGGTGATCGGCGGGTCGACCAGTACTGTATATTCGCGCAACAAGTGCCCTTTCGGCCATGTGATTTCCAGCAGGAATTCCAGAAATGGCTCATGGACGGCGCCATGGCTGGTGATTCTGACGAAGGCATTGCCTTGACGGTCCTTTTCAACGTTGAAGTCGAATTCATTGAGAATTCTGGATCGTGACAAGCCGATTCGCTCATGGGCGGCCTGGGAGGCCAGTGTGACATTTATTTTAGAAAGGTCTGTACTTGCTGCGGAGGTCAATTCAATGACGGCATCCATCGGCTGGTTGAGAGCCGATTGCATATCGATCTCGCCGAGCCCCAGGGCGTGAAGATTAGAGGAAGTGGTAATAAAAAACAGAGCTGCTGTTACAGCCGATTTTCTGTACATGCCTAGATCCCCTTTTGTTGGCTTAGCCATTGATTTCCGGGCAGGAATACAATCCTTGTGAACCGGATAGAGCCGTGCTGCTGTCGTGGTGGCAGACTATAGCTCAGAAATACTCTTTGACCAATGTTTCGGCAATTTGAATACTGTTAAGTGCAGCACCTTTGCGCACGTTATCGGCAACCACCCACAGATCTAACCCCCTTGGATGGGATATATCTTCCCTGATTCGACCGACATAAACCGGGTCATGGGTCGCGCCTTCGGACACGGCTGTCGGGTAACCGCCATCCTTGTGCTCATCCAGCACTACAACACCCGGCATATCCTGCAACAGGGCGGTGGCCTTTGCCGCATCGAGCTTTTTCCGGGTTTCGATATGTACGGCCTCGGAGTGGCCGTAAAAGACCGGCACGCGCACGGCTGTCGGATTTACCTGGATCGAATCATCGCCCATGATTTTCCGGGTTTCCCAGACCATTTTCATTTCTTCCCTGGTGTAGCCGTTGTCCATGAATACATCGATTTGCGGCAATACGTTAAAGGCAATCTGTTTTGGGTAAACCTTTGCGTCAGCCGTCCGTCCGTTTAGCAATTCGGCCGTCTGTCCTGCCAGTTCTTCTATGGCCTCTTTGCCGGTACCCGAGACCGCCTGATAGGTGCAGACGTTGATGCGTTCAATGCCGGCCTCATCATGCAAGGGCTTCAGCGCCACCAGCATCTGGATTGTCGAGCAGTTCGGGTTGGCAATGATGTTGTGGCGCCTGTAGTCAGCAATGGCCTGCGGATTCACCTCGGGTACCACCAGCGGGATCTCGTCGTCGTAGCGAAACTGTGAGGTATTGTCGATAACCACGCAACCGGCCGCGGCAGCGATGGGTGCATATTTCCCGGAAATGCCGGCACCTGCCGAGAACAGCCCGATCTGGGCCATGGAAAAGTCAAAGGTACTCAGATCCTGGACCGTAAGCCAGGTGTCACCGAACGGGATTTTTTTACCGGCCGAGCGGGCACTGGCAAGCGGGTAGACGTTGTTAACCGGAAATTTACGCTCGGCAAGGATTTCCAGCATGGTTTCACCGACAGCACCGGTGGCTCCCACAACGGCTACATCATATTTGGCTGACATCAGTTTTAACTACCTGTGAAAAATTAAATTAATTTCCTGACCGCAGGGCCGCAACCACGGCATCACCCATGGCACTGGTGCCCACGGTTTGCGTTCCCTCGGAGGCAATATCGGCGGTACGCAGACCGGCGTCAAGCACATTACCCACCGCTGCCTGGATGCGATCTGCAAGCGCTGTTTCATTCAGGCTATAGCGCAACAGCATCGATACGGACAGTATTGTCGCCAGCGGGTTGGCAATCCCCTGCCCGGCTATATCCGGTGCCGAGCCGTGGATGGGTTCGTACATACCCTTGCCCTGGCTATCCAGTGAGGCCGAGGGCAGCATGCCAATAGAGCCGGTGAGCATGGCGGCCGCATCCGAGAGAATATCGCCAAACATGTTTCCCGTCACCATCACATCAAACTGCTTTGGCTCCCGCACCAGTTGCATGGCCGCGTTGTCCACGTACATATGACTCAGTTCGACATCACGGTATTCCTCTGCAAGCCCCGTCATGACCTGTCGCCACAGCTCGGAAACCTCCAGTACGTTGGCCTTGTCTACCGAGCACAGGTGTCCGGAACGTTTGCGTGCAATCTCGAATGCGGAGCGACCAATGCGCTCGATCTCTGCTTCGGAATAGACCAGGGTATTAAAACCCTCTTGCTGGCCATCGTCGAGGGTACGGATACCACGTGGCTGACCAAAGTAAATGCCGCCGGTTAATTCGCGTACGATCATGATATCAAGCCCGCTGACGACCTCGGGTTTCAGGGTCGAGGCAGCCACCAGTTGCGGATACAAAATCGCGGGGCGAAGATTTGAGAACAGCGCCAGTTCAGAGCGTAAACCCAGCAAGCCCTGTTCCGGTCGCAGTGCACGATCCAGTGTTTCCCATTGCGGGCCACCCACTGAACCCAGCAGTACTGCATCGGCCTGGCGAGCTACTCTCAGTGTCGACTCAGGGAGCGGATGACCAGAGGCATCATAGGCGGTGCCACCGACATCGGCCTGCTCCATTTCAATGGAAAGGCCGTGCTCGGACTGCAGCACCGCCAACACTTGGCGGGCCTCGGCGATGATTTCCGGGCCGATGCCATCGCCTGGTAATATGGCTATATTATGTGACATATGAATGGATTAGATAAGTAATTTAATTCAAGTTATCGAATAACCAGGGGGCTGACTGTCGGCGCTTTTCTTCAAAGTTGCGGATATCACCGGCGTGTTCAAGGGTCAGACCGATGTCATCCAGTCCCCGGATATAACAATCCTTGCGGAACGGGTCGATATCGAAGTGGATGACTTCCCCGTCAGGCAGATGAATTTCCTGGGCAGGCAGATCGAGCCGCAGGCGGTAGCCGTGATTCTCGTTGACCTTGATGAACAGGCGGTCAATGACTTCTTCATCGAGTACGATGGGCAGCAGGCCGTTCTTGAAGCAATTGTTAAAAAAGATGTCTGCGAAGCTGGGCGCGATTACAACACGAAAGCCATGGTCCATCAGTGCCCACACGGCGTGTTCACGAGAAGAACCGCAGCCAAAATTATGTCGGCCCAGCAAGATAGAACCATCCTCGTAACGTGGATGGTTGAGTACAAAATCCATATTCTTCTGACGGCTGCTGGGATCCATGCCGGGTTCACCCTGGTCATGGTAGCGCCATTCATCAAACAGGTTGGGTCCAAAGCCGCTGCGCCTGATTGACTTCAGGAACTGTTTCGGGATGATGGCATCGGTATCGACATTGTGCCTGTCCAGCGGCACCACCACGCCATGATGTTTATCAAACTTTTCCATTAACCAAATCCCTTCAATCAGTCCTGTTCATGGCGAACATCAGAGAAATGACCGGTGACCGCCGCAGCTGCAGCCATTGCCGGACTCACCAGGTGCGTGCGTCCACCCTGCCCCTGGCGTCCCTCAAAATTCCGGTTGGACGTCGAGGCACAGCGATCGCCGGGTGCGAGTCGGTCGGCATTCATTGCCAGGCACATGGAGCAACCCGGTTCGCGCCATTCAAACCCGGCGTCTGTGAATAACTTGTCCAGTCCTTCTGATTCGGCCTGACGCTTGACCAGTCCTGATCCTGGCACGACCAGTGCCTGCTTGATGCCGGTGGCAACCTTGCGGCCGCGTATCGCTGCAGCCGCTGCCCGCAAATCTTCAATGCGTGCATTGGTACAGGAACCGATAAATACGTGGTCAGGACGTATGTCGGTAATGGCGGTACCGGGCTTCAGGTCCATGTAGGCGAGCGCATTGTGCATGCCTTCACGTTTGACACTGTCAGGCTCATTGTCCGGATCCGGTACCACGCCGTCGATGTCAGCCACCATTTCCGGGGACGTTCCCCAGGTGACCTGTGGTTGTATCCGGCTTGCATCCAGTGTGATGGTGTGATCGAAAGCGGCGTCCGGGTCACTGCGAAGATCCCGCCAGCTTTCGACGGCGCGATCCCAGAGTTCACCCTTCGGGGCATAGGGCCGGCCAACCAGGTAATTGATAGTCGCGTCATCGACCGCAACCATGCCGGAGCGGGCACCTGCCTCGATGGCCATATTACAGACCGTCATACGGCCCTCCATGGTCATCTCACGCAGGGTCGATCCGGTAAATTCGATAGCGCATCCGGTCCCGCCGGCGGTACCCATCCTGCCAATAATGGCGAGCACAACATCTTTCGCAGAAACACCCGCTGTCAACTGGCCGTCCAAACGAATTTCCAGATTTCTTGCCTTCTTTAATATCAGGCACTGTGTTGCCAGCACGTGTTCGACATCCGAGGTGCCGATACCAAACGCAAGTGCCCCGAAGGCACCGTGTGTGGATGTGTGCGAATCACCACAGACAACGGTCATGCCAGGCAGCGTCGCACCCTGTTCCGGACCTATGACATGCACGATACCCTGGCGCGGGTCATTCATGAGGAATTCGGTAATACCCAGTTCGGCACAATTCTGGTCCAGGGTTTCCACCTGCAACCGGGACACCGGGTCAGAGATACCCGATAAACGGTTAGTGGTCGGAACATTATGGTCCGGGACAGCCAGGATGGAATCCGTGCGCCAGGGCTTGCGCCCGGCCAGGCGCAGTCCCTCAAAGGCCTGTGGAGAGGTCACCTCATGAATCAGATGACGATCGATATAGATCAGCGCCGTGCCGTTATCGTCCTGCCGGACAAGGTGTGCATCCCAGAGTTTGTCGTAGAGTGTCTTGCTGGACATCAAAAGTCGCCCGCTTGCCCATCCAGGCTGTTAAACGCCAAAGTATATAGTAACTACGCAGTGAAGCCATCCATTCCCTTCAACTCTCGGGGATATTCCTGACACAGAAAAGTACCACCAACAGTGCACACAGGCTGGTCAATGCCGCCATCAAATACATTGTCTGCGGACCCATTTCCGTCCACAGATAACCGCTGACCAGAACACCTGCCGCGCCACCGGCACCAAAACTCATACTGCTGTACAAGGCTTGTCCGCGCCCCTGGTGGGAGCCGGTGAACAGGGAATGAATCAGGAAAATCATCACGGCGTGATACAGGCCAAAACTGGCGGCGTGCAGGGTCTGGCTGAATATAATGACGACCAGACTGTCGGCATACAGTGCCGTCAATAGCCAGCGCAGGGTCGTCAGGGCAATCGCAACAAGCAGCAGGATGCGTGCACCAAAGCGTGGCAACAGGACCGGTATCAGCAGGAATATACCGATTTCCGCGAACACACCCAGTGCCCATAGTTGTCCAATGATGGCTGTCGGGTATCCAAGGTGCTCCATATAGAGGCTGAAAAATGCGTAATACGGTCCGTGGCTGGCTTGCACCAGGAAACACACCGTCAGCAGCGACAGCACGACCGGTCGACTCAATACCTTGCGCAGGGGTTCCTGATCCAGTGGCAGGTATCCGGCGGCAGACTCCGGTACTGCGAGACTGCTGAGCCAGATCAGTACAAACAGTCCCATTAATACCGTTGGCAATATGCCCGTACCCGCCTGTCCCAGCAGTGTGCCCAGACCGGATACGGCGATGATAAATCCGATCGAGCCCCACAGACGGATGCCACTGTAGCGGTGATGCTCGTCACCGAGGTGGCTCATGGTGGTGGCTTCAAACTGCGGTAGCGTGGCATTCCAGAAAAAGCTGAACACCGTCATCACCAGTGCCAGCCACCAGAAACTGTTACTGATGAACACGCCGGCGAAGGCAAGTGCTGCCAGCAGTGACGCCATACGGATAATGGCCATCCGATGACCGGTGTGGTCGGCAATCCAGCCCCAGATATTCGGTGCCACAATCTTGGTGGCCATGAGTATGGCAATCAGTTGACCGATCTCGGTAACACTGAAGCCATGGGCTTCCAGGTACAGACTCCAGTACGGTATCAAAGCGCCCAGCGATGCAAAATAAAACAGGTAGAAACCGGACAACCGCCAGTAAATCATGTCATGCGACTGCCGGTGCGTCCGGACTTGTACAGTTAATCCGCTGGTGAGGCAGGGATGATCGGGGTGGCTGATTCCACATCCATGTTCTGTGCGCGATGGCGCAGCAGGTGGTCCATGAGCACGAGTGCCAGCATGGCTTCTGCAATGGGCGTGGCACGGATACCGACACAGGGATCATGCCGCCCGGTGGTGACCACTTCCACCGGTTTGCCCTCGATGTCGACCGTATGACCGGGGATGCGGATGCTCGAGGTGGGTTTGAGTGCCATACTGGCAAGGATATCCTGACCGCTGGAAATTCCACCCAGTGTGCCGCCGGCATGGTTACTGAGGAAGCCTGCCGGCGTAATTTCATCACGATGCTCGGTCCCCTTTTGTTCGACACAGTCGAAACCGGCTCCGATCTCAACACCCTTGACGGCATTGATACTCATGAGTGCGTGCGCGATATCAGCTTCCAGACGGTCAAAAATGGGTTCACCCAGTCCGGGCGGCACACCGGTTGCGACCACATTTATACGTGCACCCACCGAATTACCTTCCTTGCGCAAGGCATCCATGTACTCTTCAAGTTCCTTTACACGCGACGGATCCGGTGAAAAAAACGGATTCTGATCCACTGCGGACCAGTCTTTCAGTTCCAGCTTGATGGGACCAAGTTGCGCCAGGCAACCCTGGATTTCGATACCGTGGCGGACCCGCAGGTATTTTCTGGCAATGGCACCAGCGGCCACCCGCATTGCGGTTTCGCGTGCGGATGAGCGCCCGCCACCGCGGTAATCCCGGATACCGTACTTTTGCTGGTAGGTGTAATCCGCATGGCCGGGACGAAAGCGGTCCCTGATTTTGGAGTAGTCCTTTGAACGCTGATCGGTATTATGGATGATCAGGCCAATCGGTGAGCCGGTTGTTTTACCTTCAAACATGCCTGAAAGTATCTGCACTTCGTCAGCTTCACGCCGCTGGGTGGTATGCCTCGTCTTGCCGGGTTTGCGACGATCCAGGTCACCCTGCAGGTCAGCTTCCGACAATTCCAGACCCGGCGGGCAGCCATCCACAATGCAGCCCAGTGCCGGTCCATGACTCTCGCCGAAGCCGGTTACGGTGAATAATTTTCCAAAGCTGTTTCCTGACATGCGGATATTGTAACGACTCCCGGGCGGAGCGTCGCCCCCTTAATTAAAGATCACACCCGGGTGACCGATAGACCCTGTGTAACCATTAATGGACACCGTCCAAGGAGAATAGCGTGGCACAAACACAGACACACCGGGCCTCACTGGTTGGCAATTACCTCGGTCAACCTATCTACCGGACAATCGAATCACGCAGCGGCACTTACGTCTTTGATCGCATCGCAGAGAACATCGACGGGGAATTTCCACTGGAACAGTTAAACAAGGATGAGTTGCTCATTCGGCCCGGATTGATCTACCGGCCCAAGGTCTGAGCCCCGGGTCAACGCTGAAGCAGTACCCGGTATTACTGAATATCCAGACCTTCATGATGGGTCTGGTTAATATCATAGAATAAACGGATGCATGGCAGATCGTTGTCATCATGCGCCTTCACGATACGCATGAATGGCAAATCGTTGCGACCGAACTGATAACTGCCATCCGTCATGGATGCACGCAAATCACGCATTTCCTTCAGCAATACCTCGACATAATCCGTATTGCTTTCTACATCGTCAAAATCAAAACGGGCGGCATCAAGAATATCCTGTAATTCATCAATTACCTGTTCAACCAGGCGGGCATACTCTTCAGCAGTCTTGGCTCGTCTACTCATTACATCTCACCTCATCTGTTATCCTGTGCTGCCCGAACGGCAGCTACCTGGTCAAATACCGGTTGGTATTCTTCTAGCTGTGCCGCATCCAGCATAAAAACCCCGGTGCCGCCATGCTCGAAATCAGGCCACATGAAGGGCACCTCCGGATACCTCGCAAGCAGTAAATCCTGTGTATGTCCGACCTCGGCGACCAGGATGCCGTTATCAGCAAGATGTCCTGCAGCCTGTTTTAATATCTGCACAATGATATCCAGGCCATCCGTCCCGGCATGCAAACCCATCGATGGTTCATGGCCGAATTCTGCTGCCAGTTGCTGCATTTCCTCTGCTGGCACATAGGGCGGGTTGGCAACGATAATGTCATAGACCTGTCCGTGCAATGCTGCAAATATATCCGACTGAACCACTTTTACCCGATTATTCAAATGATGCCGGTTGATGTTTTCCTGTGCGACATCCAGTGCATCTCTGGACAGGTCTGACAGATCAACCGTGGCGTCAGGGAAAGCCTGTGCACAGGCAATACCGATACAACCACTGCCGGTACACATATCGAGAATCCTGCCTGTATGCTCCGGGTTTACCCAGGGCATAAATTGTGCCTCAATCAGTTCGGCGATCGGCGAGCGTGGCACCAGGACACGTTCATCAACATAAAACGGCATGCCGGCAAACCAGGCTTCACGTAACAGATAGGCGGCCGGTTTGCGGCTGCTGATGCGCTGTTCCAGCAATTGTACGACACGCAGCCGGTCGGCCTCGGTGATCTGTTTGTCGAGCATGGCATCCGGCTGGTCGTAGCCAATCTGCAGGGTGTGCAGAACCAGGCTGGCCGCTTCATCAAGTGCATTATCGGTGCCATGGGCAAAAGCAAGCCCGGCCTTCTCAAACCGGTCTGCGCCCCACTGGATTAATGCACGTGGTGTATTCGTCACTGTATTCATGGTGATAATGGCATTAATCGATTCAGGAGTAGTGTAACGTGACCGGCTCTATGGAATAATCACGGCCCATGTCAACACCTCATGCATCTTCAATATCCGGTTACATCCTCAAGGGTGTGATTATAATCATTCTGGCCACGGTTGCCGGTATTCTGTCTGCGCGTTTTTTTCTTCACAGCTCGGTTGTAGAGGATGAACTCGCGGCCACGCGCTTTCCGGTGGCGCGGGAAGTCAAGCCGTTTGCGCTGGTCGATCATGATAATGCGGTATTTGACAATGCCGCCCTTGAACAGCACTGGTCATTCCTGTTCTTTGGCTACACCTACTGCCCGGATGTCTGTCCCACAACGCTGTCTGTCCTCAACAGTATTGCGCAACGGTTGCAGGATGTTGATGCAGACATCCGCTTTGTCATGGTCACTGTCGATCCGGAACGTGACACGCCCGAGCGGCTGGCCGAGTTTGTAACCTACTTCAACGGTGACTTTCTCGGTGTCACCGGTACCGACCAGGGACTGGAACAGCTGACCCGGCAGCTGGGAATACTCTATGAGCGTGTACAGCCGGAACCCGGCAGTGAAGCCTATCTGATGGATCATACGGCTGCTGTTTTCCTCTTCGATCCGGACGGCCGCTATCATGCAGTTTTTTCACCGCCCCTGTCTGTCGAGACAATCGCCGGTGATTTCAGGAAGATGTTGCAGGATTATCAATGATACAGATCAACATGCGAATACCCGCTGCAGTCGTCCTGCTGTTTCTGTCCTTTCTGTCTTCCGCCATGGCAGGGTCTGCAGTGGACGTCGAAGCGCCCTGGGTACGTGAAGCGCCACCTGCATCCACGGTGCTTGCTGCCTATATGGTTGTGAAAAACACCAGCGATACAGTGCACACCATCACCCGCATAGACAGTCCGGATTTCAGGGATGCCCGGATACACCGCACCGTTGTGGAAGACGGTGTTGCAAAAATGCTACTTGTCGAGCAACTGCAATTGCCAGTCAATGGCAGCATTACCCTCGAACCGGGCGGCTTGCACCTGATGCTGTATGACCCGCAACGTCCATTGCGTGATGGCGACAGCGTCACACTGGTCATCCATGACAGTGACGGGGGCAGCATCACCGTCACTGCGCCCGTGGTCCGCAAGACGGGTGGGCATGATCACAGTCATCATCATTAGTCAGCCTGCATTATGTTTTCGAGCCCTGCCAGTCTGCTGGACCAGCTGAAGTCCTGGCCACTGGCGTTACTACCCCATCAGCTGTTATCCAGGCTGGTACGAACGGCAACCCGCTGGCAAATTGGCTGGTGGAAAACGTCGTTGATCAAGCTGTTTATCAGGCACTTCAAGGTCGATATGGACGATGCCGAAGCACCGGCGGCAGAAGACTATACCGATTTCAATCACTTCTTCACGCGTGCCTTGAAGGCAACAGTCCGCCCCTATCCGGATGATCCGCAGGTATTAACCAGTCCGGTTGATGGCTGTGTCAGTCAGGCCGGTATCATTACTGACGAGCGACTGCTACAGGCCAAGGGCCGGGACTATTCACTGCTGTCCTTGCTGGGGGGGAATGCTGAACAGCAGGCCCTGTTCAGGAACGGTTCGTTTGCCACGCTCTATCTGTCGCCGCGCGACTACCACCGGATCCACATGCCCTGCCAGGGTCGTTTACTTGAGACCACCTATGTCCCGGGCCGCCTGTTCAGTGTGGCGCCACACACGACACGCGCGATACCGGGGCTGTTTACCCGTAATGAACGCCTGGTCTGTCTGTTTGAAACACCGGTGGGGCCAATGGCCATGATTCTGGTCGGTGCCATTTTCGTGTCCTGCATGGAAACGGTCTGGTCAGGCGTCGTCAATCCGGGCCTGGGCCTTTCACTACAGACCAAAACATTCGAACAATCAGGCAATCAGCTTGTTGAACTGCAGCGTGGCGAGGAAATGGGACGTTTCAATATGGGATCGACCGTTATCCTTCTGTATGGTCCGGACACGGTT
>JBDLIH010000043.1:0-27454 GCA_039714975.1 Pseudomonadota bacterium | reverse complement strand
GGTTGATGGCCTCAATCCCGGCAAGGATTATGTGCGCATGGCGCTGGTGGCACCGATCGAGGACTGTATCGAGGCGGCAGAGCGCATTAAATCGTATATTGTCAGCCTGTAGGCAGTTATTATGGCCGCCTTCTGCCACCACCGTTTTTTTACCGTACCTGGAGACAATCCCACATGAGTGACATGCAATCTACAATTGAAGCTGCCTTTGAACACCGCGCAGATATCACCCCGCGCAGTGTTGACACCCATGTCAAGGAGGCCACACTGGAGGCCATTGACATGCTGGACCGGGGGGTTGCACGGGTTGCCGAAAAAAAAGACGGCCAGTGGGTCGTCAACGACTGGTTGAAAAAGGCCGTATTGCTCTCTTTTCGCATCGAGGATAACGCCTTCATCAAGGGGGGCTTCACCAATTACTACGACAAGGTAACGTCCAAGTATGCCGACACCAATTCACGTGAATTTCGTGAAGGTGGCGTCCGGGTTGTACCCCCGGCAACGGCGCGCAAGGGTTCCTTTATTGCATCCGGTGTTGTGTTGATGCCCTCCTACGTCAACATCGGTGCCTATGTCGACAGCGGCACCATGGTCGACACCTGGTCCACCGTCGGTTCCTGTGCACAAATTGGCAAAAACGTGCACCTCTCGGGTGGCGTCGGCATTGGTGGCGTCCTTGAACCGGTGCAGGCCAGCCCGACCATTATTGAAGACAATTGTTTTATCGGCGCGCGCTCGGAAGTCGTGGAAGGTGTCATTGTTGAAGAGGGCTCGGTCATATCCATGGGTGTGTATATCGGTCAGAGCACCCGCATCTTCGATCGCGACTCCGGTGAAATCATCTATGGCCGTGTACCGGCCGGCTCGGTCGTGGTTTCCGGCAGTCTGCCCTCGAAGGATGGCAGCTACAGTCTGTATTGTGCCGTCATTGTAAAAAGTGTTGATGAAAAAACCCGATCGAAGGTCGGCATCAATGAACTGCTGCGCGACATCTAATCTTTCAAGGTGATTACATTAATGGCCACGGAACCCACGGAAGAACACGGAAAAATAAAAACATTAGCGGAAATATTTTCGTGTTTTCCGTGGATTTCGTGGCAATATTCTTTTGTCTGGAGAGGCCACCATGAGCGCGACGCTTGAATTGGCCAGGGCACTGATCGCAAGACCCTCGGTCACGCCGGATGACCAGGGCTGCCAGCAATTACTGGCCGAACGACTGCAAGCACTCGGTTTTGTCATTGAGCATATGCGTTTCGACGACGTCGACAATCTCTGGGCACGCCATGGCAGTGATGCCCCGCTGTTTGTCTTCGCCGGCCATACCGATGTCGTCCCGCCCGGACCGCTGGACGAGTGGACAAGCGCCCCGTTTGATCCGGTTATCAAGGATGGTTATTTGTATGGCCGTGGTGCAGCAGACATGAAAAGCAGCATTGCAGCCATGGTCACGGCCTGTGAACGATTCATAGCCACATATCCGGATCACAAGGGTTCAATCGCCTTCCTGGTCACCAGCGATGAAGAAGGCCCCTCGGTGAATGGCACCGTAAAAGTTGTCGAGGCCTTGCAGGCACGCAATGAGCAGATCGACTGGTGCCTGGTCGGCGAACCCTCGAGCAAGGACCAGACCGGTGACACGATCAAGAACGGCCGCCGCGGTTCCCTGAATGGTGTTCTGGAAATTCGTGGCCAGCAGGGTCACGTGGCCTACCCGCAACTGGCAGACAACCCGATTCACCGGGCAGCACCGGCACTCTCAGAACTGGCCGCTGTCGAATGGGATGCCGGCAATGAATTCTTTCCGCCGACAACCTTCCAGATATCCAACATCAAGGCAGGCAGCGGGACCGAGAACGTCATTCCGGGGTTGCTGAAAATTCTGTTCAACCTGCGCTTTTCGACCGGATCCACCGTAGCGTCCATACAGTCACGGATCGAGGAAATTCTGACCCGCCACGGGCTGGACTATGAGATAAGCTGGAAACTCTCCGGAGCACCTTTTTTGACGCCGGCCGGTGAACTGGTGGACGCCGCACGCACGGCCATACAATCCACCATCGGGGTGGAAACCCGGCTTTCGACCAGCGGCGGCACCTCGGACGGACGCTTTATTGCACCCACGGGCGCCCAGGTTGTCGAACTGGGCCCGGTGAATGCTACTATTCACCAAACAAATGAATGTGTAAATGTTGCAGAACTTGATAAACTCACTGTTATCTATGAAAAAATACTAAAACAATTATTAACGTGAGTATATTGAGCCCTGATCTTCACCTGGGATAAGAACAATGAATATACGGCAACCCTCTCATAAGACAGCGTCCCTGCTGCGTGTCACCTGCTTTATTGGCGCGGCACTGCTACTGGCCGGCTGCTCCACGGGAAAGTTGGTGGTCCGCGGGTCGCAAACCATCATGGACAGCGGCATTGTCGCCATGAACAGCGAGACTGACCTGCAACTCGCACGAGCCGCCATGCCAGCCAACCTGAAATTAATGGAAGGCATGCTGCTGGAAGACCCCGAGAATATCGACTTGCTGCTGTTTGCCGCACAGGGCTTCTACGGCTACAGCTACGGCTTCATCGAAACGGAAGACCCGGCACGCGCCGGCGCCCTTTACCGCCGTTGCTATAGCTATGCCCGGCGTACCTTTTCACTGCGCGGATTCGATATCGACCCGGAAACCGCCTCATCAGACGATCTGCAAGCGACTGTCGCCAGCGCCGGCAAGGGTGATGTACCCGCACTCTTCTGGACCGCCTCCTGTCTGGGAAAATGGGCCGATATGAACCGGGACAATATTGCCGGTGTCGCCGGCCTCAGCAATGTGGCCATTCTTATGCAGCGCGTCATCGAACTGGATGACAGCTATTATTATGGTGCCGCCCATCTGTTCTTCGGTGTCTATTACGGCGGGTTGTCACCCATGTTTGGCGGTGACTATGCCCTGGCCGAACAGCACTTCCAGCGTGCCGCCGAAATCAATCATGACAACTTACTGCTGGTCGATCTGCTGCATGCGGAATTCCTTGACCGCCAGCAGTTGAACCAGGCAGCGTTTCACCAGCGACTGGTTGGTATACTGGAAGCCCCGGATGACCTGTATCCGCAGATGGCACTGATCAACGCCATCAGCAAGCATAAAGCAGCCTTGTTGCTGGAACATGAAGGTGACTGGTTTTGAACAGCGCATCCAGCCTCAGCAAGAAGCTGCTTACTGGTCTGCTACTGTGCATATCCACGCTGTTGAGCACACCGTCGCAGGCCGAAAGGATTTACACCCTCAAGTTTGCGACACTTGCCCCGGCGGGGACCACATGGGTGAACCTGCTGCATGAGTGGGCCGACGAGGTCAGGAAGGAAAGCAAGGGACGGCTGCTGTTCAGGATCTATCCCGGTGGTGTACATGGCGACGAGCCGGATGTGCTGAAGAAGATACGTTTTGGGCAGTTACAGGGTGGCGCCTTCACCGGCTATGGCATCGGGCAAATCTATTCACCCACCCGCGTACTGGAACTGCCGTTCCTGTTTAACGATGTTGAGGAGATCGATTACGTCCGCAAACAGTACATGCCTGATATCGAGCAGGGTTACCGTGATAACGGCTATGAGCTGCTCGGCTGGATGGAAGTCGGATTTGTCTACTTCTTCTCAAAGAAACCGATTGTTTCCCTGGATGACCTGAAGGATCGACGCATCTGGAACTGGCAGGGGGACCCGATGGGCAAGGCCTTCTTCGATGCCAGCGGACTGTCACCGGTGCCACTGTCAATCATTGATGTCTACACCAGCCTCTCGACCGGCTTGATCGATACCGTGTATGCGCCACCTCTCGGTGCAATTGCCATGCAGTGGTTTACGAAAACAAGCTACATCACCGATGTTCCAATGGCCAACGGTATCGGTTCGCTGGTCGTCTCACGGCGTTTTTTCCAGAATCTGCCGCAAGACCTGCAGAAGATTCTGAAACGCACCGGTGTGGCAACCGGCGAGAAGCTGATCGCAGCCACCCGCAAGGACAACACGGAAGGCCTGGAGATACTCCAGCAGCGAGGCATGCAGATAGTAGAGGGCGCTGAAGACCTGGAAACCGGCGAAGTGGAAAATATCCGTATCCGTGCCGGCGAAAGTCTGATGGCCAATGGTTACATACCCGAGGCCGTCATCGACAAGGTCAACAACTGGCTGAAAGACTATCGCGCCGGAAAAGCAAAAGACACCGTCGATGTTCCCGAATGAACCGCACTGGGTAACAAGCTTCCGCCATGCGCTCATTCGCATGGAAACCTTCATGGCAGGGGCGTCCCTGCTGTTATTGCTGGCACTGGTCTTCGGACAGGTGCTGGCACGGAACTTCTTTGCTACCGGCATCCCCAGCGCTGACATCCTGTCACGCTACATGGTGCTGTATGTGGCCTTCTTCGGCGCCGTGCTGGCGGTAGAACGCCACAAACATATCCGCATCGATATCGTCGCCGCCTGCCTGAACCCCGCTCGCATCAGAAAACTGCACGCACCCCTGTATCTCATTTCAGCAATACTGTGCGGTGTCATGACCTGGGCCGCCATGCGTTTCTGGTACGATGACTGGCAGTATGTTGCCGAACACGAACGCTGGTCATCGATACTTGCACTGATCACCCCGTTTGGTTTTTTCCTGCTGTCCCTGCACTTTCTGCTTGGCGGTTTGTTCATACAGCCCCCGGAACCCGAGAACGATACATGACGTTCGCGCTGATCGGATTGCTGGTACTGCTGGCCCTGCTTGGCCTGCCGCTGTTCGTCGCGCTGGCCGGTGGCAGTTTGCTGGCCACCTACAATGCCGGTCTGGACCCGGCACTGCTCGCGGTTGAACTCAACCGGCTTGCATCCTCCCCCTACCTGGCTGCTATCCCGTTGTTCACTTTTGCCGGCGTAGTGCTCGCGGCAGGTGGCGCCCCGCAACGCATGATCCAGCTATTCAATGCCTCTGTCGGCTGGTTACCCGGCGGCATGGCAGGTGTCTCCATTGCGTCCTGCGCCTTCTTTACAGCCTTCTCCGGCGCATCCGGCGTCACCATTCTTGCACTGGGGGGACTGATGTTTCCCATGTTGCTGCATGCCGGTTACAAGGAGCGGTTTACACTGGGGCTGTTAACGACCTCCGGCTCGCTGGGGTTAATGTTCGCACCCAGCCTTGCAATCCTGCTGTATGGAATCGTTGCCGGGGTCAGCATTGACCAGATGTTTCTGGCCGGTATCTTTCCGGGGATACTGCTGATGGTAATGCTTGGCCTGTATGCGATGTATAACTGTCGCAAGTCAGACGTCCCCCGTCACCGGTTTTCATTTGCAGCTTTTGGCAGGGCTGTCAGGGAAGGCATCTGGGATCTGATGCTGCCCATCGGCATACTCGTCGGCATCTTTGGCGGTTATGTCACGATCAGTGAAGCGTCAGCCTGCACCGCTGTCTATGTATTAATACTGGAAGGGCTCATACACCGTGAGGTACACCTTTTCAAACACCTGCCCGGATTACTCAGGGATACCGCTGTACTGGTTGGCAGCATCCTGATCATCCTGAGTGTTGCCATGGGGCTGACCAACCTGTTGATTGACGCACAGGTACCCATGAAGATACTTGGCTGGATGAGTACCAATGTTGATTCGCAGCTGAAATTTCTGCTGTTGCTTAACGTGTTCCTGCTGATCGTCGGCTGCATGATGGACATCTTCTCCGCCATCGTGGTGGTGGTACCGCTGGTCCTGCCAATAGCAGAAAGCTACGGCATCCACCCGGTCCATCTGGGGATCATATTCCTCGCAAACCTTGAGATCGGCTACAGTACCCCACCCGTCGGAATCAACCTGTTCATAGCAAGCCAGCGTTTTGGGCGCCCGATACTTTCCCTGTTTCGTGCCGCCATTCCATTCCTGGTTCTGATGGTTGGCTGGCTTGTAATGGTGACCTACCTTCCCTTTATTTCGCTATGGTGGGAATCGTAGCAGCCTTGATACCGGCCTCGACTGCAGCACTCACCGCCTGTTCCACTTCCGCCAGTACCGGTTTGGCTGCGCTGCCCTCACCAGCATAGCCGGGACGGACGAATACGATATGTGTGCGGTTGTCTTTTTCATAGAGTGATAGATGAAAAGGACACAGCGCAAGCATCCGAGGATCGAGATTACTCACCTGATTAACATACCAGGGATTACAGAACACCATGGAGCGGATACCGGTCAGCTTGCTGCGATTGTAGTCTTCTCCCCAACGCTCGGAAAAACCGGCCAGGTTTCTTCCGATATTCGGCTCAAATATCACAAAGAATTTGTTTTCTTCCAATGACCTATAGATATGACTGTAGACTATGTCAAGACCCCGCTCCAGCTCCCAATGGAGCACCCCTGGCTGTTCTGCCCGTGCCATGCCTGCCAGCAGCAGTAACACGGCCAATACACCTGTCTTTCTCATTACCGTCACCCTTTTTCATTGCAACAAAGTGAGATCATACGCGTTGCTGGCAACCGGACACAGCAGTATACGATTCAGAAACGCAATCACTGCCTGGCTTCTGGCTTGTAGCCTACTGCTCATCGCCTGTACAGACAGCACGCCACAGCTGCCACGGCTGGCAGAACATGCCGTCATCCTGGCATTCGGTGACAGTCTGACCTATGGGAGCGGTGCAAAGGAAAACCAGAGCTATCCTGCCGTACTGTCACAACTGACCGGTCACACTGTAATCAATGCGGGCAACCCGGGCGAGGTATCCGCACAGGGGCGGGAACGTTTACCCGCACTGCTTGACCGACATCGCCCCGATCTGCTGTTGCTCTGCCATGGGGGTAATGACCTGTTGCGGCGTATCAGCACAGACAGCACACGATCGAATATCGAGGCCATGATCGAGGCTGCCGCGCAACGCAACATCCCGGTGATTCTGATTGGCGTGCCGAACTTTGGTTTGATATTTCTGGAATCTGCAGAGTTCTACAGCGAGATTGCCGACAAATACGAACTGTTTTATGAAGGTGAAATACTACCGGATGTGGAATCCGACGGTGCGCTGAAGTCAGACCAGATTCATCCGAATGCCGCCGGTTACCAGCGAATGGCAGAAGCTATTCACCGGTTAATGAGCGAAAGTGGCGCCCTGCCTTAAAGGTTCCTGTCATTGCGAGCGAAGCGTGGCAATCTCATAAATATTGAATCAATAGCCAAGAGATTGCTTCGTCACTTTGTTCCTCGCAATGACGAAGCAACCAGAACCTCCATGGCATGCTGTTTTAGCTGCGCTTCGCAACTGCCACATTATTACGCAAATACACGGGCACGGCCTCTTCCGGTCGAACCTTTACCCCTTGATGAAACGCATGCACTCCCAGCCGCGCCACATCAGCGGCATGCGGTTCAATGTCAGGCAATAACCGTACGACCCGCTCGCCCAGGCGGTGCATCAACGGCTCACCATAGGCACTCCAGCCACCGCCCGCACCAACCCAGTCATCCTGGCCGGATACCTGCACAGTATCCGGCACGGCATCCGGTGCGCAGACACACTCACTACCCTGCAGTACCATGACATCATCACCGGTCTTGACGTAGCAGCCCCAGTAGACCTCCGCCTTGCGCGCATCCATGACGGCCATCACCCGCGGCAGTTGTGACTCCCGCATGCCACCCAGCGCCAACGCGGCCAGTGTCGAGACCGGAACAACCGGCAGGTCTGTGGCAAGGGCAATACCCTGCACCAGGCTGGCCGCGATACGCACGCCGGTAAAGGAACCGGGGCCACGACCAAAGGCAATGGCATCCAGTTGCGACACCGTCAAATCTGCCTCCAGCAACAGCGATTCAATCATGGGCAACATCAGGGCTGCATGTTGACGCGGTGCCAGTGCATATCGTTCGAGCACTTCACCATCCACTGACAGTGCAGCCGAGCATGCGGGTGTTGCTGTTTCGATGGCCAGAAGTCTGAATGACATGTTGCAGGCAGCCTGCTACAGGATTAAGCAACGGGTTCTGCACGGGATGATTCAATACCCGCAAAGAATTCATGGACCTGATCACTGTCGCTGGTACGCGGCATCTGCGGCAAACTCTTCAGGAATATACGACCATATGCCTTGCTGCGCAGGCGCGGGTCGCACAGCACCAGCACCCCGCGATCACTGCGATCACGAATCAACCGTCCGACCCCCTGCTTCAAATTAATGACGGCATGGGGCAGCTGATAGGCCATGAAGGGATTGATGCCCTGCTCCCGCAATGCCTCAATGCGTGCCTGCAGGATCGGATCACCGGGCGAACTGAACGGCAGCTTGTCAATGATGACACAGGACAGTGCCGCACCACGTACATCGACACCCTCCCAGAAACTGCCGGTACCCAGTAACACGGCATTGCCCAGTTCCCTGAACCGTTCCAGTAACTCACGCCGTGGCGCTGTTCCCTGTACCAGCAACGGAAATTCCAGCGTATCGGCAAGTTGTGCCGCGGCTGCCTGCAACGCCGAGTGACTGGTAAACAGAACAAATGCCCGCCCGGCACTTGCCTCCAGTACGTCACGCACACAGCCAACCACGGCATCGACATAGAAGCGCTCATTCGGTGCAGGCATGTTTTCCGGCAGATAGAGCAAGGCATTGTTCCGGTAGTCAAACGGACTGTCCAGTTTCAGTTGCCGGGCATTATCAAGTCCCAGTTGGCCGGCAAAATGTTCAAAGCTGTCACCCACCGCGAGGGTTGCCGAAGTAAACACCCAGGCACTGGACAGCTTGTCCAGGCAATTTCTGAAGACAGGTGCAACGTTCAGGGGCGTCAGATTCAGACGAAACGAGGTGCGGAACGTCTCGAACCAGTGGATATATTCACCGGAAGCATGCTTCATCAACAGGGCCAGTCGTTCTTTCATCAGCACGGCACGCACCCGGCAACTGTCCAGGCCCTTGCCGCGCTCTGCAGCAATCACAAGCCAGTCGGTCAACTGCTGTAAACAAGCAGATATTTGCAGTAACGCGTCCTGCACGGCCTGATCAGCCGAGACTTCTGACCAGGCCGCACGCCGGTCAGTCTGACCCAGTGTCAGCCGCAGTTGATGTGTCATGGCTTCAAGCCGGTCAGCGGCCTCAGGCAAATCCTGCATGTCCCCGGCCTCGCGCACGTGTTCCAGCCGTGTATCACGTACCAGGTCACGCAGCTGATGACTGCTGAGCGTAGTGCCGAAAAATACCGAGGCCACTTCCGGTAACTGGTGTGCCTCATCAATAATAAAGGCATCGGCACCGGGCAGCAGTTCACCAAAGCCCTCTTCCTTCAGCACCATGTCAGCAAACAACAAATGGTGATTAATCACCACGATGTCAGCATCCAGCGCATTTCGTCTTGCCTTGACAACAAAACAGTCCTTGAAATATTCGCATTCCTGTCCGAGGCAATTCTCCACGGTGGAGGTTACCCGTGGCCAGATGATGGAATCCTCCGGAACCCTGCCCAGCTCGGCAATATCACCGCTTGCGGTTTGCGCTGACCAGGCACGTATCTCTTCCAGCTCGTGCAATTGTCTGCCGGATAACCTCCGGCCATCACCGGCAGCGGTCCCCATGCGATGCCAGCACAGGTAATTGGCACGACCCTTGAGCAATGCAGACCGCACGGGTGCCTGCAATGCATCGCGAACGACCGGCAGGTCTTTACCAAAGAGCTGGTCCTGAAGATGGCGGGTGCCGGTTGATATAATTACCTTCTTTCCCGACTGCAGTGCCGGCATCAGGTAGGCAAAGGTCTTGCCGGTACCGGTACCCGCCTCAACAATCAGGGTTTCATTTGCAGCGATAGTGTCGGCTGTCGCTTCCGCCATCAGCTGCTGTTCTTTTCTCGGGAAATATCCCGGCACACAAGCTGCCAGTGGCCCGGTATCACCCAGCAGTTCCGATATTCCCGACACTGGACCGCCGCCGCTTACCGGGCGCCCAGTTCGCGTGCGCGCTGTTCCGCAGCAGCGGCACCCGGGCTGTTGTTCAGCTGCCGTCTCGCCTGCGCGATCAACAACCAGTTGCGCGATTGCTGGACATAATTGCCGGGAGCAAGACTGTTTGACTTGGTGGCCAGCTGCTCCGCCTGTGAGGGTTCCCCCTGTGAGAGCCGCACTGTTGCCAGGTGAAACCAGATTACCGGATTGCGCGGATCGATACGTATAGCGCGCTCCAGTGATGCAGCAGCAGATTCCAGGTCACCTGCATTGGCCTGTTGTTCGGCCTGCTGCAGCAAGGCAACGACGGCCGGCGTCTGCGTGGAAACCGCCACCGCATTTACCGGGCCATTGGCAGGCGCATACACGGGCGGGGGGTATTTGACCGACGACTGTTGTGTGGATACCGGCTGTCCCTGCTCGACGACAGGCGTCGGGGTTTGCTGTGACGGGGACGTGCTGCAACCCTGTATCAACACCACAATCAGGGCAGCAGTCGGCACGCTATAGAAGAATGGCAACGTCACTGAAACAACTCCTTGAACCAGTCAACCGGGTCGGGTAATGCCCCCCCGCCTCTAAAGCAGGGTGCATGCTCCACCGGTCCACTGCCGGCAGTAAAAGGTAATTGTACGACATCCTGGCAGCCGGCATCTGCCAGTAACCCGGTATTGGGATCAATCTGCTGATATTCGATATTCTCAACGGCCGCTTGCACCCAGCCGGTTTTATTAAATTTCGTAAAAAGGTCTCGCCAGACACGCAAGGCACCGCTGGAACCCGTCAGCCCGGAAGACTTGTTGTCATCACGACCGATCCACACGACACCAAGGCGCTCACCGGTAAACCCCGCAAACCAGCTGTCACGCAGATCATCTGTAGTACCGGTCTTGCCGGCAACGTCCTGGCTCTCGGGGAAGGACAGGTAAATGCCACGTCCGGTGCCCTCACGCATCGCGAAACGCATGGCGGTGTTAATTAAATAATTGGGTGCCGGCTCGATGGCAGACTGTACACTGAGTGGATAGCGTTGCAGCGGGGTTTTATCAGCGGCCAGTACCGCGTTAATGGCTCGAACGGGCGTTCGGAATCCGCCACTGGCAAATGTCTGGTACATGTGTGTCACTTGCAGGGGAGTCATCTCGACCGCACCCAGCACCAGTGACGGATATGGATTCAGGTGTTGCTCCACACCCAGTCTCCGCAGTGTCTTGATGATGGATTCAATGCCCAGCTCCAGACCCAGACGCGCGGTGCTGACATTGTAGGAATGCGCCAGTGCATGATACAAAGGCACCTTGCCATGATTCTGCCTGTCATAGTTTCCCGGTTCCCACACCACACCGTTACGTGCCGTAAACGTCAATGGGCTGTCATCCAGCAGGGTTGCCAGCGTATAACGCTGCGGTTGTTCCAGTGCTGTCAGATAGACTGCCGGTTTCAACAATGAACCCACCTGCCGATGGGCATCCAGTGCCCGGTTGAAGCCGGCAAAAACAGGATCGCGACCACCTGCCAGCGCCAGCACTTCCCCGCCCTGTACCGAGGTGACGACTGCAGCCCCCTGCAAGGTGTTTGCCTGCATGCCGCGGTCACGTTCAAGCCCCTTGAGGCGCGCCCCCAGCACCTGTTGCAGTTGCCACTGCACCTGGGGATCCAGCGTGGTAAATATACTCAGGCCTTCGGAGGTAATGTCTTCATCACGGTAATCACGCTGTAACTGACGTCGCACCAGGTCGAGGAATGCCGGGAATGTATTAATGGCCTTTCTCTGGTAATGGCTGACACCCGGCTTCCTGGCCTTTGCACGGGCAGACTCCTCCGCTGTGATGAGTTCGAGTTCTGTCATCACATCAAGCACCAGGTTGCGTCGCGCTGTCGCACGTTCCGGATGTCGCCGGGGATTGTAGTAAGAGGGACCCTTCACCATACCGACCAGCAGTGCATACTGATCAACGGTCAGTTCAGCCAGCGGCCGTTCGAAATAAAAATGACTGGCAAGGCCAAAACCATGGATGGCGCGGTTACCATCCTGGCCGAGGTAGACTTCGTTCAGGTAGGCCTCAAGGATTTCATCCTTGTTGTAATGCCACTCCAGCAACAGGGACATGATGGCTTCGTTAACTTTTCGTGTCAGTGAGCGTTCACTGCTGAGAAAGAAATTCTTCACCAGTTGCTGGGTCAGTGTGCTCCCCCCCTGCACCACACCTCCGGCACGGATATTCGCATAAAAGGCACGTGCAATCGCCTCGGGGGAAACGCCATTGTGCGAAAAGAAATTACGATCCTCGATGACAATCAGTGCATCCGTCAGAGTGACCGGCACCTCGTCTAGTTGCAGCAAGACGCGATCCTCATTGTGCGCCGGGTAAAAACTGCCGACCAGGACCGGGTCCAGACGCAGCAGGCTCAGCGCCTGCCCACTTCCCGCATCCGTCAGACTGGCAACACGCCCGCCGGAAAACGACAAGCGGACATTGCCGGGTGCTTCCTGTCCATCCCAGAAATCAAAAGGCCGGGATATCAGGTGAAATCTATTATTGTTTCTTGAAAATTGACCGGATTCACGCGGCGACAATACAGGACGGTAGTGCAATGTCTTCAGTTCGTTGACAAACTGTTCGGCAGTTAACTCCAGCCCGGCATACAGTTCCAGTGGTCGGGCATAGACACGCGCCGGCAACGACCAGCGTTTACCGGCAAACTGGTGGCGCACCTGGAAATCAAGATAGACAATATAAGCAGCCAGCAACACGGCCAGCAACACGGCAATACGTACCCAGAGTGATCGACTGGCACGGCGTTTTGCTGCTTTCCGCCGTGTCTTCTTCCGCCCGCGCTTGCGGCGTTTTGCCATGGTGATATGTGTCCTGCTGAAGTGGGTGATCCGGGTAGCGCGTCATCATACCCGATTTACTGAAAACTGCATCCATCGCCAATCTGCAGGCAAAAACCCCGGGCTGGACGGGGTGAATTCAAGGAGTCCTGAATTTCGTTTATAGTTTGCGACGACGGCCCACGCCTGTCAGTCCAAGCAGACCGGTCCCAAACAACCAGGCAGCTGCGGGCACAGGCACTGCTTTTGTTTCTGCTGAACCGGTTACCGCCAGACCGGCAGATTTATACTTCTTTGTGACATCATCCAAACGCTTGTGCAGTGAAACGTAGGCAGACTCGCCACCCTCACAGGCCCCGGGGCTGATTGATTCAATGACAGCATGGCATTTCAAGCCATGGGTTTTAAATCCAATCAATGTGTCTGTCAACGCATAACCCGGACCGTTCAACAGGTCTCCAAGCCTGGCTGCCAACAGCCTGCCTGAAACCTTGCCCTCTTCGGTCCTGATGGTACCGTTAATTGTCACTTTACTCTGCTTCCCGATGAGCAGCTTACCGCCCGTATCAAAGCGCGCTGTCAATTTGTAGACGCTGCCCTTTATGCTGAGATTATCGGTTGGCTCGATGTTAAAGAAATGTCCGCTGCCCTTCCTGCCGGTCACCTTGAGCATGGTTCCCTTTGAGCCCTTTTTTCCCTTCTTAATGACCTTCACTTTCACATCGTTTTCAAAGTTCGTCCAGCTGACCGGGTCAATCCCGAACGCTGACAGGTCATATCCTTCAACGTGGACACCGTCAGCAGCCGGCATCAGTGAACTGGCCATGGCAATACCGCTACCGGCAAGCAGCGCTATGGCCGGCGCTGTCGTCAAAATTATATTTGCTTTCATCCCTCGCTCCTCGGCACTGTTCTGACATCAATGACAGATCTGTCTATCATTCAACGGATGGACGCTCATGTATGCAGGTCGGATCCACCTCGTTTTGTCCGACAAGTTGCCGGATCATCGTAAGATGCAATTACACAGCGGGGTTATTATGGAAAAATAAACGGCGGCTCAATGGGGAGATTTGGTGAGCCGCCGCTCGGGGACTCGAAAGCCTCCGACAAGACCTGGATACTAGCGGCTGCAATGATGTCAAAGAAATCTTAAGGTTTTATTAAGAATACATCCTGACAGGGCGGTCAAGGTTGCATTGTGGCGGGGTTTTCTTACAAATTTGTCAGAATATTTTCCTGATTCGCACACTCAAGGCAGCAATGATGCTTATGGAATCCTGATGTGACCCCCTGCTCTTTCCGGATTTTCGCTTGTCGTCAGCACCACCACAGCCCGGACAACGCCATAAACGACCGTTTACCATGTGGCCACATTTGGGGCAGCAGATGGGAAGTAAATTTTCCATAATTAAGAATGTCGTCCTGAGACTTGGAAACCTAAGAGGGATTCACGTACCGCCAGGCCGGATAAATCCTTGCCCGCACTGTCGGCATTGTCTGACAGCTGCCCGCCACCCCGAAGTGGGCTCCTGCTGCACGCTCACCCCGCCGGTATCTGCACATCAATAGCCGGAACAATAGCCGCATCGAATCTGTCCATAACTATAATGGCGCACCCGGGTACGTGAATAGTATCCAGGGTGGCTGGTTCGGAGGCGTAACAATGAACAGCATACGGGAAAGAATATCCGGACTCACAAAGGTTGCAGGCTTGTTAACAGTGCTTGCACTTGTGCCCGGTATTACAACAGCCTGGTACGGTGGCCATTACGGCGGGCACCACTACGGTTATCATGCACCCGGGCATTCATTCGATGGGAAACACCTGCCGGGCGAAGACGCAGCCTTCATGCGCGCATCACTGTATTACCTGCAAGATAATGCGAAGGCGGCCCGCCACGCACTCCCGGATAATGACCTGCCCAGCACACAAAACCTCGACCGATTGATTGCGCAGATGTAAGTTGGCGGGATGACAGATAGTGTATGGGGTCACAGCAAGGTGAGCAGCAATAATCGACAGAAACAAGACCACACGCACCCGCTCTTTGGGGCAGACTTCAGAACCTTGTGGCATATTTGGCGCCAAAGCGGTGGAGTTTTGCCAGGCAAGAGGAAACAGTTGCTCAGCGCGTTTCTGGCTGCCGGTGCACGCTTTCCTTTCTCGGTTGCAGAATCACTCTACGTAGCGGCTTCCCTTACCCGCTACGGGCCGGATGCAGCCCCGATATTTATTATTGGTCATTGGCGAAGCGGCACCACACACCTGTATAATATTTTAAGCAAGGCTCCTCATTTTGCTTATGTCTCGCCTTTTGCGACGGCCCTGCCATGGGATTTTCTGCTACTTGCCAGAGCGCTGGCTCCGCTGCTGAAAAAACAGCTTCCGCAGCACCGGTACATAGATCGCATCGCAGTTGAGCCTGACTCCCCCCAGGAGGATGAGATTGCGCTCGCCAACATGACACCGCTTTCCTTCTACCATGCCCTTTACTTTCCCGAGCGTTTCGACAGGTATTTTAATGCCGGTGTTTTTTTCGAGGGCTGTTCAGCAACCGATATTGCGCACTGGAAACATACCGTCTCCTATTTGTATCATAAACTTTCCCTGGCCCAGCCGGGGCGTCGCCTGTTAATAAAGAACCCCGTCTACACATCAAGGGTGAGTATCCTGCGTGAAATCTGGCCAAAAGCCAAATTCATACATATCCACAGAAATCCCTATAAGGTTTTTATTTCAATGCGGAATTTCTATAGCCGCCTGTTCGAACAGTTTGCAATGCAGGACTGGCACGGAATCGATATCGACGAGGTAATTTATGTAACTTATGCTCGAATGATGCAGGGTTTTTGTGCCCAGACGGCTGGTTTGCAGGAAGACCGGTTTATCGAGCTGCAGTTCAGTGCATTCCAGAGAGACCCGCTTGCCCAGATACACCGGATTTACGACCAATTGGGCCTTGAAGGATTTGATACGGCGCAAGCCGGTTTTCGTGAATACCTGGCATCGGTAGGCGACTACCGGAAGAATAAATATCAGTATTCTGATGGCCTTATTGAGGAAATTGGTCAACGTTGGCAACCCTTCATCGAACAATGGAACTATTCTGCACCAGCGTGAAAAATCAGTCCGCGATAATCAGTCAATTCTGGCTATTTGCCGTGTTGCTATTGCCGGGCGCCACTCCCGGCCGGGATACACGCATTGATCCGGCTGACTGCCGCACCCTTCATCTGGAAGACAAGAACGGCAGACCGGTTATCGGCACGGAAGATATCGTGCCCGGCCCGTCAGGGCAGACACTTTACATCTCTGCCTATGATCGCAGGGCCGTGGAAAGGGAAGCGGATAACGGTGCTGTTGTCACGCAAGGGGGAATATATCGCGCCACCCTCTCCAGCGTGGTCGCAGGCGGTCACCTGCAAGTGGAAACCGTTATTGATTCACAGGCAGCCGGCGGGCCGATGCGTCCACACGGAATCGATGTCTGGTCCAGCGCCAGGGGGGAACTGTATCTGGCTGCAATCAACCGACTGTACCGGGACAAAAGACGTTCGGAACGCCACGATATCATCCAGACATTCTTCGTGGACAAGCAGAGCGGCAAGGCTGATCTGATGTCCACGCTCCCGGAAGATGGGCGTTTGTGCAGCCCGAATGATCTGGCGCTTGCCAGTGAGCAACTGGTTTTTATCAGCAATGATCATGGCGCGTGCGGTGGCCTTGAAAAGATGTGGGAGGATACATGGGGACTTTCACAGTCCAGGCTGTATGCCTATCAGAACGGCAACTATGAGCCGGTCGGACCGGCAGTTGCCTTTGCAAACGGTGTTGCACTGATTCGTGACCAAAGTGGCAAAATAACCAACCTCGCCTTGTCGGCCACGCGTGACCACAGGGTCATGCTGTTCGACACAGGGGATGGTGACGCCTGTTTCGCCAGTGTTGCACCGGAAATCCTCGAACTGTCTGCCGCACCGGATAATATTACTGTCACACCGGATAGAGAGTTGTATGTGGCCGCCCACCCCAACCTGTTACGTTACGCCCTTTATCGTGCCGGTTTGTCAGGCGTAAAAAGGGCTCCGAGCCTTGTTTATCGTATTCATCATAACCCTGTCACAGGATGGCAACATGCGGTGGTATTCGAAGACGATGGCGGATTGATTTCCGGTGCAACGGTTGCGTTGGCCGCCAACGGACAGCTGATCATCGGTTCAGCCTATGACGATCACTTACTGGTCTGTTCATTGGAAGCAAAATAACAATGGCCCGGAAGCGTACAGTGGTAACAGGCGGGGCGGGATTTATCGGTGCTCATCTTGTCAGTCAACTGGTGGCAGCCGGTCACGATGTAACCGTGGTTGATCCGCAGGCCGAAGCCGGTATGTTTCCTGATGTTGTAAGGATCGAAAAGGCCTCGATTCTGGACCAGAAGCTGCTGCAACGAAGCTTTTCCGGCGCGCAATGGATATTCCATCTTGCCGGTATCGCACATCTTTGGTCATCTGACCGGAAAACGTATGACCGGGTTAACAGGCAAGGCACTGCCAGGGTACTGGCAGCTGCCGGAGACTGCGGCTGTGAGAAGCTGATCGTTACTTCAACCGAAGCGATCCTTCGGGACTGGAGGGACCACGGCGACCACACGTTGACAGAGCTTGAACCCTCACCGCCGATCGAGGCCATGCCGGGCCCTTACTGTCGCTCAAAATGGCAAGCCAATCACCTGATCCACAAGACAGCCAGGAGAAGCCCTGGCGTTATAAGCCTCTATCCAACCATACCCGTCGGCCCTGGTGACCGCTGGAAAACAGCACCTGCACAGATGCTGGAAACCTTTCTGTTCAACACGCCCCCCGTGTATTTACAAACGGTTCTGAACCTGGTCCCGGCCACAGATGTGGCATCCGCACATCTGCTGGCAGCCGAGAAGGCAGAACCAGGCGATCGTTTCATTCTCGGTGGACAGGATATCAAGCTGTCCACCTTGCTTGAATGGCTTGAAATGAAAACCGGCCAGCGTATGCCCAAACGGCATATTCCCTATGTGCTTGCCCAGGCAATCGGTTTTTTCTCTGAAGGCATTGCCCGTATCACCGGCAAATCACCGCTTGCCACACTGGAAGGTGTGCGACTGGCACGCCATGCCTGGCGTGTGGATTCTTCACATGCACAAAAGGTGCTGGGCTGGCATCCGGGTAAAGCAAGGAATGCGGTACTTGAAGCCATTGACGAGATGATGCCCCCCTGAGTGGTCTGTGGTTCACGGGACAGACTGGCAGGTACACCCCCGCAGGATGCCCTGGTCAGGATGCAGTGCCGCTCTGTATATGCCGGTAGATGAGTGCGGGCAACACGACAAGCATGCAGAGCATGGTGGCAGTAATGCCGATAGTCAGCATCTTCCCCATGCTTGCAGCCCCGGGGTGCATCGAAAATGCAAGACTGCCAAAGCTGCATAGTGTCGTCAGTGAACTGAGTGCCACGGCCCTGCCAGTGCTGGTGCCCAGCAGGTCGCGATTCGAAGGCAAGGCACTGCGAAAACGATGCACCATGTGTATACCACTGTCGACACCAACGCCCATGATTAATGGCAAGGCGATTACATTGGCATAATTAAACGGCAGGTGCAGCAGCACGGCCATTGCCCCTGTCAGTCCCGCGGCAAGCAACAGCGGTGACAACACCAGTAATACATCTGATTTGTCAGGCAAGAGCAACAGCAACAGAAGGGTAATGACCAGCATCGCCGAGGTCAGGGCCTGTATAAATGCATCAACCACCACCTGGCTTGCCGCAACGTTGACCACGGCAGATTCCGTTGCGTTGGGTGAAACGGATTGTACCCGGGTGACAAACTCCCTCAGATTAGCGTCATTGTCCAGTGGCCTGGCCGGAAGCACCTCGAGGCGATAACGGCCGTCATCGGTTACCCAACGCGTAAGCAGTTCATTCGGCAGAGTCTCCAGCTTCACTGCCCGGGCATTGAGTGATGCATCGAGCCTGTGTAACTGTCGGGGTAGCGCGCCAAGCAGGCTTTCCTCCAGTTCAGACAACTGTATGTCCTGCTGATACGCTTCGGTAGCAGCCATGTCATACAGGAATTGCTTCAGGCCTCTGCGCAGCCGGGCCGCAGCATCAGACAGATCACGGTCCTGGTCTGTTGTGACAAAGCGGTCAAGGGTCTCAAGCAGGTCCTTAACAGCCTTGAGGTTATCATTGAAGCCAGTCATGGCCGTTATTTGCTGCAGTTCGAATTCAGCCCCGACAATCAAGGCAAGGTCTTTCAGAATTAGCAGTTTTTCGGCCTGGTCAGCCGGTATGAATTGCTCTATAGAATGCACTCTGTCAACGACATCAAGCTGTTCCAGCTGTGTGGCAAGGCTGTTTGCCTGCACCGCATCATCAGTGAGCACGGTTATTCGCCAGGGTGAAGTAGTGCTGGATTCAAGCAGCTCCCTGAACGTGATAACCGATTCACTTTGGGGATCCCTGAGGTGCAAGGGATTAAAGTCAAAGTGAACCCCTGGAAGCAATAATACCGCGACAACCCCGACAGTCAGCGCAGCCCACAGAACAGTACGGGCATGTGTCCGTGGCAGACCCAGCACTTTACCCATAATCCTGCTGTGGCGTGGCTGGACGTTACCCTTACGGACAGGCGGCAGCAGGAACAACAGGGCTGGCAACAGACTCAGATTGAGCAACAGGCTGATTATCATGCCTGTGCCTGCAATCAGACCGAGCTCGGATACGCCTGCAAAGGAGGTTGGCACGAAGGCGTAAAAGCCTGTGGCTGTCGTCAACGTACAGATAAACAGAGACCCGCCAACACCTGTCAGTGCCTCACGCAGCGCTTCCGCGTGCGGCGTGCTATCACGGATCAACTCCAGGTAACGCAGACTTAAATGAATGGAATAATCAATACCCAGACCAATGTAGAGAACAGCAAAGGCTATCGAGATAAGATTCAGTTCACCCACCGCAAATGCGGCAAATCCGGCCGTCATTATCAGGCCAGCGGTCATGGTAAGTACCGATGCAAGAAACAGCTGCCATGAACCCAGACCGACAAGCAGAACAGTGCCAACCAGTGCCAGTGTTATCAGGCCCGTCATCAGTGCCCCGCGACTGGCGGTCTGCAGTTCTTCATGGGCCAGTGCCACTTTACCGGTAATCCGTACCCGGACGCCGTGAGCCGGATCCAGACGCAAGTCGCGAACCAGTTCTCTGACTGTGTGAATGGCCGTTTTTGCCGGTTGCAGTTGACTGTATTCAAGCTGCGGCTGAAGAATGACAAGCCGCTTGTGTGTCTCCTCGCCGGCGGTTTTTCCATGAATGAGTTCCTGCCAGGAAAGCTGGTAATAGTGTCCTGCAAGATTTGCGCGTACCGCCTCATTGATTTTGTCCAGCAACGGTGACAGCTCGAGCGGTTCACCATCCTGCACGGCTTCAAGCGCCGAAACCAGCATGGCGAACAGGCCATGCAGGCTCTGATCGCGGGTCAACTTGCCGAGAAAGGGTTGTATGGCAGCGAGGTTGTCAGATATTTTCTGCAGCTCATCGCTGCTGAGGTACAGAAGCCCATGCTCGTCCAGGTACTTACCGCCATATGGCAGGTACACCGTCGTGAACAGATCAGGCTCCTGCGTCAGTCGCTGTGCCAGCGTTGCCGCAGCATCGCCGGCACGATCCGGCGTACTGCTTTCCACCACTACCACCAGGGTATCGGTATATTGAGGAAAGGCCTGCCGGTAGTCCCTGAGAGCCTGCTGAAAAGACAGGTCGGGTGACAGCATTTTCCCGGTATCGGTGTGGATACCCAGGTTGTGCACCGTATAGTAAAGGGAAAATCCGGTCAGCAGGACAGCAACGATTACAATCCACCAGGCAGCACGGGTAATCCAGTCCGCCCAGCAACCAAGCCTCGAATGCAAACCAGCCCTAAAGTCTGCCCGGTATTGCAACATAAATATTTTCAGCACTCTCAATGAATATCAGCAGCATAGTCATCTATCTTCTGCTGTAATTTATCAAGCAGATATTCAAGATCATGGTCGTTCATGACCGCATTGTATTGCGAACGTTTAATGGCCAGATCACTGACACCATCGGCAATGATATTGATGATGCGCCACCGCCCACCGGAGAGATGCAGGATGTAGTCCAGTTGCACCGGCTCACTGTTTTTTCTGGTTAGCTGCGTTTTCACGAGATGCCTTCCATGCGACAGTGCTTTCTGATCAAGCAATCCGAAATACTGGTCATTAAACCTGTTGAACCGGGATGCATAGGTGGCCACCGTCAGTTTCCGGAAGGTATCAAGATAATCCGCCCGTTGTACGTCATCCAGCATTTTCCAGTGCCGTCGTATGGCTATCTGACCAATAATATCCAGATCATGGGTTGAAGTTAACAGTGGTTGCAGGCGTTGATAGCGTCCTGAATATCCCAGTGAATCGGCCTCTTTCATGATTCCGATCAAGCCACTTTGCAACCGCGTAACAACCTGTGCCGGTGTTTCAGCGACATCACTGGCAACACAGGGTTGAGCAAATACAGCTATCACCAGCAGCAGGCAGCATTCCACTCTATGCCTGGTAATGCATCCCTGCCGTGATTTACCCAACATGATAGGTCCTTTCCTTCCACCGGGAACGCGTCCCCCGCCAATAGGCTAGCGCCGAACTCCAGGTCATAAGCAAAAATAGCATTCCGGTCAACGGCATTGAAAGCGCCCAACCGGGAGGCAACCCATAGTAGCGCAGCACCGGAAGATATCCCGCTGTCATTGTAAAAATTGCCAGCAGTGCAGCAAAAAAAACACCGGACTGCCCTGAAAACAGGGCCACCACAGGACACAGGAATACAACGATCATGATCACCGTGACAACAAGCAGCAGCACGACTGAATAGCCCAGTTGTGTAAATGCCGTTCGCGTTACCATTTGCCAGATGACATCGAGACTGTCATTCCGGCGCAGGCTACAGGCCGAGTGAGTAAGGCCCGTCCATGTACGGTATCCGTGTGCCTTTACCCTGCGAGCCAGGGCGCAATCATCAATAAGCGCATCGCGAAGGGGCACGAATCCACCGATAGCATCAAGGACCCGGGTTTCCATCAGAATACAGCCACCGGCCGCTGCAGCCACATAAGGGAACGTTGAGTTCGACAGGTGGAAGGGGTAAAGCAACTTGAAGAAATAGACAAAAGCCGGCATCAGCACGCGTGCCCAGACACCCTGCATGTCAAGACAGGCCAGCAGGGAAACCAGCTGCACATTTTCTCTGCGCAGTTTACTGCGCAAGGCATAGATTGTTCCCGGCATCAGCGCGATGTCTGCATCAAGAAGCAATACCAGCCGGGTGTTGATGTACTGCCTCCCCTGCTCCATAGCCCATAGCTTGCCACACCAGCCAGCAGGCAACTCCCTGCCACGAACGAGTTGCAGCTGCCTGTTTTCATTCTCAAGCACCCGCTCTGCGGTGGCGTCGCTTGATTGATCATCGACAACAATGATACTCAAATCACGGCCCTGAATTTCCAGAGCCGACAGCGTATCGTCAATATGAGAGTCTTCGTTACGAGCCGGGATCAGAACGGTAACATCATCCAGCACCACATCCCGTGCGGGACCGCGGCTGTCCAGCTGTTCTCGGGTGCTCCATGGTCGCCAGGGCAGCAACAGAACAACAAGCCATATTGACGCCGCTATCCAGGCAAGTAATGTCCACATATCGATTACCGCATTGTATGACCGGGTCGGACCGCCTCAAACCCTGCGCTCCTTGTGCACGGGCAGATCAATCTGTACATCATGCCGTATCGACAGGCGGTCATAGTTGACAGGTAATTCGGGCGCCATAACCCCTTTGGTACGCGGCCCTTGCAGTGAGGCCCTGAGGGCCTGAAGTGGATGGCCGAACGTCGCATCCACAGCCGTGGGCTCAAAGCCGCAGTGCGCCATACAGTCAGCACATTTCGGATTATTGCCTACACCGTAGCGATCCCAGTCGGTGTCTTCCATCAGCGCCCTGAAGCTCGGGGCATAGCCCTCATCCACGAGTAAATAACAGGGGCGCTGCCACCCAAAGACATTGCGTGTCGGATTGCCCCATGGCGTACACTGGAAGGACTGGTTACCGGCCAGGAAATCCAGATACAGGCTGGAATGATTAAGACGCCAGTGACGATTCTTTCCAAGCCTGAAAACTTCCCGGAACAATCGTTTGCTCGCGGCTCGCTGCAGAAAGCTGTTCTGATTCGGCGCATGTTCATAGGTAAAACCGGGTGCAACGGTGATCCCCTCCACGTCCATGTCCATCACGGTGTCGAAGAATGCTGCAATTTCATCCGCCTCTTCTCCCTGGAAGAGGGTGCAGTTGATCGTCACCCTGAAGCCCCGTTCACGGGCCATGCCAATGGCAGCCACGGCCTTGTCATAGACACCCTCCCGGCAGACCGAGGCATCATGCCGCTGATGGTTGCCATCAAGATGAATCGAAAAAGACAGGTATTTTGACGGTTGGTAATCATCGATATGTTTTGGCAACAGCAGCGCATTGGTACACAGATAGATAAACTTCCTGCGCGCAACCAGGCCGGCGACAATCTGTGGCATTTCCCTGTGTATCAAGGGCTCACCACCGGCGATGGAAACGATTGGCGCACCACACTCATCTGCCGCTTCCAGGCAGTCCGACAGGCTCAGCCGTTGATCGAGAATATCTTCCGGGTAATCGATTTTGCCACATCCGGCACAGGCCAGATTACACCTGAACAGTGGTTCCAGCATAAGCACCAGCGGATAGCGCTTTACCCGTCTGATTTTCCGCCCGATGAGATAGCGGCCGACACGATACTGTTGAATCAATGGAATGCTCATATGTACCTCATGACCGCAGTGCCTTGCTGTGTTGATAACTGTCTGCCAACAGGCAGGCAGGCAAGCGAAAGGTGGTTACTTCCCGGATACCGGCCATTTCCCGAACCCGGCATTCAAACCATTTCCCCAGACGATTAATGACACGATGCACCAGCACTTCCGGTGTCGATGCACCGGCTGTTATACCAACCCGCATATCCGGTTTGAACCACGACTCATACAGGTCATCTGCATCCTGAACCAGGTAGGCAGCGATATGGTGTTTCTCACCGACCTCACGCAGACGGTTTGAATTGGAACTGTTCTGGGCTCCCACCACCAGCAGCAGATCGATCTCCCCGGCCAGTTCGCGCACCGCCAGCTGCCGGTTCTGGGTGGCATAGCAGATATCTTTCAGTTTCGGCCCCTGAATGGCGGGGAAACGTCCTTGCAGTGCATCCAGAACTTCCCGGGTATCGTCAATACTCAATGTTGTCTGGGTCACATAGGCAATATGTTGCGGGTCATTGACCTGCAGTGCATCGACTTCCGCTTTCGTACACAGCACATGCACGGTTCCCTCAATACTGCCGCGTGTGCCTTCAACCTCGGGGTGACCGCTATGACCGATAATGACAACATCCAAACCCTTGCGGGCATATTTTTGTGCCTGCAGATGTACTTTGGCAACCAATGGACAGGTTGCATCTATCATACGCAAATGATGTTGCTCTGCCTGTTCAATAATGGTCCTGGATACGCCGTGGGCGCTGAAGATCGCGACCGAGTCAGGTGGTATCGAATCAAGATTTTCTGTGAAAATCGCACCACGGTTACTCAGGTCTTCCAATACCCTTTGATTGTGTACAATCTCATGGATCACATACACAGGTGGTCCATAAAGGTCGAGGGCCTGCTCGACAATCTCGATTGCACGTACGACGCCCGCACAAAACCCCCGTGGTTGAGCCAGTATGATTTCCATTCTGTCTCCTGTACATATTGCAGGTACTTTTGAAGTCTGAGCCTGTTTTATCCCGAAAGTTCCTGTCCTTGTCGGGAAAACAGCCCATACATACCGGCAACAGGGTTTGTTGTTTACCGGCCAGCACAATTATTGAAACATTTATGGAACCCGGGATGAATACTAATGTCATTCCGCTTAAGGCTTTATGAATTTGTGCAAACTGTGTTGACCTTGTCCCAGGGGTATACACCACACAATGGATCAAATAACGCAATACCCGCTACTGACGCAAGTTGACTCACCGGCAGACCTGCGGGGTATGCCGGCAGCGGATTTAACTGATCTGGCCAGTGAGGTAAGGCACTATCTGTTACATACAGTGGCTGCCTGTGGCGGTCACCTTGGTGCCGGGCTGGGTGCAGTGGAACTTACCATTGCACTACACTACGTATTCAATACACCGGATGACCGCTTGCTGTGGGATGTCGGTCACCAGGCCTATCCCCACAAGATTCTGACCGGACGCCGCGAGCATCTGCATACAATACGCCAGCTGAATGGCCTGGCCCCTTTCCCGAAGCGCACTGAAAGCGACTATGACTGTTTCGGTGTGGGTCATTCCAGCACTTCGGTCAGCGCTGCACTTGGCATGAGTCTGTCTGCACAACAGCAGGGAATCGATCGCAAGGTGATTGCCGTTATCGGCGATGGCGGTTTATCCGCTGGCCTGGCATATGAAGCACTGAACCATGCCGGCGATTTGCCTGCCAACCTGCTGGTAGTCCTGAATGACAACAACATGTCGATCTCGCCAAGTGTCGGTGCAATGCACAATTACCTGACCCGCTTGATGTCGAGCCGGTACAGCTGGGCCTTGAGGGAAAAGACCAAGCGTGCTCTCAAACATATACCGCTGCTATATGAGGCTGCAAGGCAGGCGGAAACCCGGATCAAGCGACTGGTGTCACCCGGCACCTGGTTCGAGGAGCTTGGATTCACCTACTTTGGCCCGATAGACGGTCATGAACTCGATGATCTGCTCACAACACTGCGAAACCTGCGCAACATCAAGCGGCCATGCCTGCTGCATGTGATTACCCGCAAAGGCAAGGGTTATGGACCGGCCGAGTCCAATCCTGTCACCTACCACGGTGTTGGTCCCTTTAATCCGCAAGTCGGTCTCACCAGGAGCAAAAAACCGGCGGCAAAAACGTATACCCAGGTCTTCAGTGACTGGGTGTGCGACATGGCAACGAATGACAAGCGCCTGATAGCAATTACGCCAGCCATGCGCGAAGGTTCGGGGCTGGTCGAATTCCAGCGCCGTTTTCCACAACGCTACTTTGATGTAGGCATCGCCGAGCAACACAGTGTTACCCTGGCCGCCGGTCTTGCTTGCGAGGGTCTCAAGCCGGTGGTTGCGATCTACTCCACCTTTCTGCAACGCGCCTATGACCAGCTGATACATGATGTGGCGTTGCAAAACCTGCCGGTGTTGTTTGCCATTGACCGTGCCGGTCTGGTGGGCCCCGACGGGCCGACGCATGCCGGCAGTTTTGACCTGACCTTCATGCGCTGTATACCCAACCTGGTAATAATGGCACCCGCCAATGAAAATGAATGCCGCCAGATGCTCTATACCGGCTTTCAACTCGAGCAACCCGCTGCAGTTCGCTACCCACGGGGTAGCGGTCCCGGGGTGATGGTTGAGGAGGCCATGGAGGCCATACCCGTGGGCCGTGCCGATTTACTCCGTACCGGCAAGAACATTGCAATCCTTGCCTTCGGGGAAATGGTCAGTCCCGCAGAAGTCGCTGCCAGACGACTGAATGCGACGGTGGTCAACATGCGTTTTATCAAGCCGCTGGATGAGTCACTCATTATCAGGCTGGCTGGCAGCCATGACTGGCTGGTGACGGTCGAGGAGAATGTGATTTCCGGTGGTGCCGGTGCCGCGGTCAGCGAGTGTCTGGCGCAGCATGGCATGCACAGCAAGGTCCTGCACATCGGCCTGTCAGACCGGTTTATAGAGCATGGTGAACGTGCTGAACTGCTTGCCGCCAATGGACTTGACTGTGACGGGATAGTCGCACAAATCCGGCAGGCAGTGCCGTCAAAAACATCCGATACAGCCGGTAGAAAGATAAACAGTCACCCGCCACCACGAGATCGTGATGCGGCTACAGACCGTCATTACACTCAACCCCTGTCAGCCATCAAACTGCATAACTAGTGTCCGTCCATAAACGCTGTAATTTTTCTCGCCAAGACGCAAAGACGCCAAGAAAGAAATATTAATATGATTTTTTAACCATGGCTTATAGCTTTGCGATCTTGGCGTCTTTGCGAGAGTTATTCTTTATGGATGGACATTAACAGCCATCGGCAGGATTCAGCGGTTCATTTCTCCTGCCGCATCATTGAGAGGACGCAGCCGTAGCCGCTTCCGGGCCCAGCAGGTCACACCCTAACAGTCGACTTAACTGCCGCAAGGTGGCCTGTGCGGTACGGAAATCAATGAACAACTGCACCATACCCACGAGTTCCTCTGGATGCCGGGCCAGCGATGTCAACAGCGCCCGCACATGCGGTCGTCCATAAGGGTCAATCTGTTCCAGAACATGGCGGGGTAATGTTGCCCCGGCCCTGTCCGCCACTGCACGTAACGCAAGAAACGGTACACCGGCAGATCTGGCACTCGCAGCGATAGCGCTGCTTTCAAGATCTACAGCTGCCGCACCTGACTGCGCATGCAGACGACGCCTGTCAGCTGCCGAGGTCAGTACCTGCCCGGTAGTGACTACATTACCGTCACTGCAATC
>JBDLIH010000042.1:0-27782 GCA_039714975.1 Pseudomonadota bacterium | reverse complement strand
ACCTGTCCAGCGCTTTCGGGAGTTCACCAATCAGGCGGCGATGGGTGTCATGGTCCTTACGGATGTAATAAACAACTTCGATGGGTACCGGCTCGCTTAACGAATCACGTGAGTGGTGTGCAGGAAGCTGCCACGACAGAATAATTAGCCGGCCACCCTTTCCATTCTGAACGGCATAGCCCTGATTATCGACGAAAATGATTTCATCGGCGTCAATGACAGCCTGGTACTGCATGGAACGGACAGGAATAAAAACGTTTCCCGTGGCGCTGTGATTCCGTAACAGCTGGCAGCGATTAAACAGCTGCGCAGGCAGGTTGACATGCTCACGGGCGACTTCTTTGGATCGGAAAAATGTTTCAGTAGTAATTTGCATTATTACTGTTAATGCATGTCAGCCTCTAGGTTTTTGGTCAACCAGGGTGTTTTATCAGCTGGCTGCCTAATCAAAGAACTCGGCATTATGCTGAATTTCATGCGCCAGACTGTTGAGCTTTTCAGTTACCCTTTCCAGGTTCTCTAGTAATGCAGTATCGAGCCCGGCCTCGATAATCAGTTTAAGCTCGTTGTAATGGTCGCTCGACAGGCTGTCGCCGGCTTCCTCTACCAGCTCGCGAAACCGGTTGACCATTTGTTCTGCATGTTTTACCTGTTGCATGGTTAATCCTCTTTGTCTTCTTCAAGGGGGCTGCTTTCAAGATAATGCTCGCCCCTTTCATAAATATTCCTGGCCGAACCAACGATTTTCGGGTCCGGGGGCGAAAGCACACTTTCGTCCTTGTTCGGATAATCGAGACTGTTCAGGATGAAGTGCATCGCACCAAGCCGTGCCCGTTTCTTGCAGTCTGACTTGACCACAGTCCAGGGTGCATCTGCGGTATCTGTATAAAAGAACATGGCCTCCTTGGCCTCGGTGTAGTCCTGCCATTTGTCCAGTGAGGCCATGTCGATCGGGCTCAGTTTCCATTGTTTCAACGGGTCATGCTGTCGTCCCTGGAAGCGACGGAACTGTTCGTTGCGGCTGACGGAAAACCACAACTTGTGGAAATGGATGCCGCTTCTGACCAGCATGCGTTCCATCTCCGGGGCCTGGCGCATAAATTCCAGGTATTCACCGGGCTGACAGAAGCCCATAACCCGCTCCACACCGGCACGGTTGTACCATGAGCGGTCGAACAGGACGATTTCACCCTTGGTAGGCAAGTGATCGATGTAGCGCTGGAAATACCACTGGCCACCTTCCTCCTCGGTCGGCTTTTCCAGCGCCACCACGCGTGCGCCACGCGGGTTCAGGTGTTCCATGAAACGCTTGATGGTGCCGCCCTTGCCGGCTGCATCACGGCCCTCAAACAGAATGACGATGCGCTGTCCGGTCTCCTTGACCCAGTTCTGCATCTTTAGTAACTCGATCTGCAGTTCCTGTTTTCGGGCCTCGTATTCCTCTCGATCCATTTTCCTGGCGTATGGGTAATTCGCATTGGGAAATATTTTCTTTTTCCCGAGTTTCTTGATCTCGGCTATGGAAGCGAGTTGCTGGGTTTCCCGTCCGGCAGCAAGTTCAGCCAGGGCATTTGCGTGTTGTTCACTCATGGTAGTCCATCCGTAATGTTGTTATTTGCAGGTCTACAATAAATCCACTACCCGCTGATTATGCCATGTTCCAGAGCAAAATAGAGTGTATTGCCGGTTTATGTGAGTTGCTGACAGGCGATTTCACCGGCCCAGTGGGGTTTCACCGTATTAAAAATACCACGCCAGACGAGCAAACAGGGTGTTTGGTGGTGTCAGCAAACGACCGTCTTCATCTGCCGTTTCCAGCCCGCCAAACTCGCTGCCGTCAGAACCGGCCGGCAGGTTGAAGCCGGCAAGCAGATCGAAGTTCTGTGCCAGGCTGTAGGTGCCGATAAATTGCAGCATGCCACTGCTATCGCCGAGGTTGATAAACAGGATCGGACTTAATTGCAGTAGCGGCGTCATCTCGACCAGTATACTGCCGGCAAGGTAGTAGCGGCCGGTGGTGAACAGTTCACCACGAGTGAGGCGCGAGTACAGGTCCTGATCGTTGACGACATCCTGTATTGAATGCCGACGGCCGGACAAGCCGAAGCCGTTATAGAAGAATTCGATGAAGCCACTCAGGTTCCGGTTGCGGATGACCGAGGAAAAATTGTAATTGATGACCGCTGAAAACACCGTGTCATTATCGGTGTCTGTCAGGCTGATATTGGCATTAACGACATTCTCTCCCAACTCGGTCGTGTAGCCACCGCCCAGTACCGGGTCGCCGTAATTCCGTGCGGCCAGCAGGTCCAGTTCATATTCATCCGCCAGCCAGTGCATCTTGGCAGCAGCAGAGGACTCCTGGCCTTCCAGGTCACCTGTCGTGGTATCCCGTCGCGGGATCAGCAGTGCCTGCAGATCGCTGCCGTCATAGAACAGTCCCTGGAAATAGAGCATGTCGTCACCGCGCTTGTATTCCGTGTCGATGGCATCCGGTGCAAACGGATTAAAAAGGTCCAGGGTGTTATAGACCATACCATTGCCCCAGCTGATCGACTGACGACCGAAGCGTGCAACAACCTTGTCTGTTGAATAACCGAGCCACAGGCGGTCGAGGCGCTGTACCAGCAGTGCATCATCTCCATGGTGCGAGACCGTTGACAGGTCAAACAGCTGTCTTGCGTCGCTGCCAATATTGTCGCAGCCGCCTGTCGCCAGCGCCCCCCGCAACTGGCAGCTTGCCAGGTCCTTGCTGTACAGGGCATCCATGACGTAATGGATTTCGCCCGACCAGTTGGCGGCACGCGCTTCCAGCTTCAGGCGGAGATTGCCAAGGTGTTCCCGGTAGGGATTGTCATTGCCGTCAAATACCGACTGGTCCGGGAAATCCGAGTAGGTGTAGAAGTATTTCAGGTGGCCGCCGTAGTCGATTTCTGCAGCCAGGGATGCTGCAGGACAAAGTAGCAGGATGGTCAAGCCCACCTGCAAAATGTTCCTGCATGTCATTGCGAGCGAAGCGCGGCAATCTTCTGATTCAGGGTAGTCGTTTGGAGATTGCTTCGTCACCTTGTTCCTCGCAATGACGAACTAATCAGTATTTTCCTGGGCAATATCGTCAATGATCCTGCCGTCATGCAGCTTGATCAGACGTTTTGCATAACTCATCACCAGCTTGTCGTGTGTTGAGATTACAAAGGTTGTGCCAATATGCGAATTCAACTCACGTAATAGCTGCATGAGTTTATCGGCGGTTGCCGAATCAAGGTTGGCAGTCGGCTCATCGGCAAGGATAAGCGCGGGTTTGCTGACAATGGCACGTGCAACGGCAACCCGTTGTTGCTGGCCGCCGGATAGTTCACCCGGGCGCCGGTTTTCCAGGCCGTCGAGTCCGACTTCACTGAGTATGGCCATGGCCCGATCCAGGCGTTCATGAGCCGGCACCCCCTGCAGCTGCATCACAAACTCGACATTTTCCCGTGCACTCAACACCGGGATCAGATTATACGCCTGGAAGACAAAGCCGATGTGTTGCAGACGCAGGTCGGCAAGCTCCGACATGCCCATCTGGTCGATGCGCTGGCCGGCAACGGTGATTTCACCCCCGGTTGGGCGGTCAAGACCGCCAATCATGTTCAGCAGGGTGGTCTTGCCTGACCCGGACGGCCCGGACAGGCAGATGAAGCCGCCGCTTGCGACCTCCAGATCGACGCTGGACAGTGCATGCACGGCGAGTTCGCCCTGCGCGAATATCTTGCTGACCTTGCGGCAACTGACGGCTGTATTCAGGGCACTGCTGATAGTTCTGTGCATAGTGGATTGAGATTCAAAATTTGTCATATCAAGGCGCAAATCGCACGTAATAGTAAACTATTGCGAAGATTTACAACGCAGAGATGGCAAATTTTGGGCTCAAGATACATGTTCATGGACTATCAGTAGCGCCCTTCATTGCCAGATCCTTGTAATGGCTTCAACAGGTACCTTGCGAGAGGCTCGCCAGGCGGGAAACAGGCTGGCTGCCACACCGAGCACCAGTACGACAGCATTGGCCAGCAGCACATCAGAGGTCTTTACGGCAGGCAGCAGGGTGCTGCTCATGCCGGCCCATTCAAGGCCTTCTGCAATACCGGAGATATCGATGCCGTCCTGTATGGGTAATATCGTCAGCCAGCTGAGCAGGTTGCCTGCAACCAGGCCAATCACCAGCATGATCAGTGATTCGATCAGTACCATGAACAGGATATTGCCGGGCGGCATCCCCAGGGCTTGTATCAGGCCGATTTCACGTGTGCGTTCGAAAACCGCCATCAACAGTGTATTGATCAGGCCGAACGACAGCGACAGAAATATGATGCCGAACCAGATGACAATAAAGCCGTCCATGACATCCAGCATCGAGGCCATGTAGGGGTCCAGTTGCAGCCAGGTCTTTGTCTCTGCATCACCTGCGGCAGCGCGTACCCTGGCCGCCAGTCCATCCACATGGCGGTAATCGTGTCCGAGTAATGAAATTTCGGATACGCCACTGCCCATCTGCAGCATTGTGCGAACGGTCTCGATTCCCGCAAACACATAGCCGGTTTCCGTTGCCTGCAAATCGGTGTCGTAAATGCCGCCGATGCGAAAACCGCGTTCGGCGATATTGTTGTCCGGGTCCTGGCTCATAATAACGATACGCCGTTCCAGCTTTGTCTCCAGCTGTTCGACCAGCTTGCGTCCAAGCAGCACATGCCTGTCATCGACAGACTCCAGGTATTGGCCTTCCGCGACACTGTCGGCAATAAATGACAGGCCTTTCTCGCGTTGCGGGTCGATGCCGACCAGTGTGATTCCATAGACGTCACGCTCACTGCGTATCACGGCGGGTACGCGAATGCGCTGTGACCAGGCAGTCACTTGCTGTGATTCCAGTAATTTGTCCAGTTGCGGGTTGTGGGTGACATCCGGAATGGTGTGTTCGATTGAGGGGTCATCCAGGTAGCCTTCGGCATGGATCTGGATATGGCCGGAAAGTGTGTTGATGGCATCATCGATCATCTGGTCGACCATGCCGCGCATCAGGGCCGTCATCCAGATCATGCCCCACAGACCAACCGCGATGGCGGCCAGCATGATCAGGCTGCGGCGGTGGTTGCGCCATAGATTGCGCCACGCAATCGTGATCAGCATGGGGAAGGGCGTCTTCATATCAGACGGTTTGCAGGGCCTCGATCGGGCGCAGTTTACGCAGATGCCAGATTGGATACAGTGAGGCCAGAATGGTCGCGATGAAGACCGCCAGCGGGCCGGGCAGCAGGCTGCGGATTGAGACCTCCGGATAGAGCATCGACGGGATATTAAAGCGTTCACCCATTTCTTCCATACCGGGATAGGTGAAGCCGTTGACGAGGAAGTACCAGATTACCAGTCCGCCTGTGAGCATACCGATCAGCATGCCGGTCAGGGCCAGTACCGCCGATTCGGTGATGATCATCCGGCCCAGCTTGCCGTGCCGTACACCCAGTGCAAGCAGGATACCGAATTCATGGGTGCGTTCCAGCACCGACATCAGCATGGTGTTCAGCATGCCGAAAGCGACCAGCACGATCAGGACGGCATACATGAACCAGGCGCTGGCGAAGTCTGCCTGAATCGCCTGCTTGAGGCCCGGCAGTAGCGCTTCCCAGCTAAGCAGTACCAGATCATCATTTTCATGCAATGCAGTATTGGTGCCGTTTGCAATCCTGTCGGCCTGTTCGCGGTCACCGCCGATGATGATGCTGTGTGCCTGGTCGCCCATGCTGAATACGTCGCGGAAGGTATCGATAGGCATGCTCAGCATCTGCCGGTCGATGTCGCGAGTACCAGACTCGAAAATGCCGACCACGGGCGCTACGGTTGCGGCAATAGAACCATCACGGCCATTGCCCAGCAGGGTCAGTTCATCCCCCGGGCTGATTTTCAGGTTACGTGCCAGGATGCTGCCGACCACGATTTCATTGTCTGTGCGGCTGCCCAGGTAACGTCCCTGTTTGATCAGACCCGGTATGGTTGACACCCGTGGCTCGTGCTGTGGATCGACACCGCTGACCTGTGCTCCGATGGTGCGCGTGTCGGAAGAGACCAGTGCAAAGCCATAGGCACGTGGCGACACGGCATCGAGTTCAGCGTTATCGCGAATGGCTTGTGCCAGCCTGTCTGCCGCGGGGATAGAGCGATACATATGCGGCTCGTCATAGTAGCCACTGGCCTGCACCTGCATTTGACCGGTGAAGATACGCAGTGAATTATCGATCATCATACGGTACTGGCCGAACTGCAGGCCGAGCATGAACACCAGCAGGGTGTCCGCAAACACCATGGCTGCGATGGTCAGTATCGTGCGACGCGGGTGGCGCCATATATTGCGCCAGGCGAGTGTAGTGGCCGTGCTGGTCAAGAGCGTCCTGTTACTCCCTCGGGTTCCTCAGGTTGGACAGGGTAAACAGGTAATCCGGAATCTCCCTGTCGAAATCGAGTTCCTGTACGCTGATCTCGGTCCATTCATTCTCTTTCTCCAGCAGGTTCATGCGCTGGTGGACGGCAAACATGCGGCCACCCTTTTGCCTGATATCCAGTGTTTTCAGCATTTTTACTGTTTGCAGGTCCTGGTCGAGGAAGTGATGTTCCAGTTCCACATAATCATCACGAATATGGCTGATTTCCTTGCCCCAGACTATCGCGGCTTCCTCGTGCGGGATGGATTCAATGACATAGACCTTGTGGCTCTCATGCTCATCGGTACGGACCAGCGTGTGGTCATATTGTTCGACAATCTCATCTGTCCTCGAAATATCCTTGTTGGAAAAATCTGAACCCATCCAGCTCTGACTCATCATGCTTGACGGTATGCGTATTACCCGGTTGATCTTGGGGGCGTAACTCCACACCTTGTTATCGTCCAGGACCAGGGTCGCATTGCCTGCATCACGTGGCGGTGCTGTCACACGCACCAGGGTTTTTTTGCTGCCGGACGACCAGGCGTTCATCGACATGCTCCGTTCCCAGTCGGGCCGGTGGATGGTCATGGTCATCTCGGAATACGAGGTCAGGCCACGGTAGTGGTCAATGGCATCGCGGATGATGTCTGTTGCGTCGATACCGGGATCGGCAGTCGATTGCCGGGTGAGCAGCAGGGTTACAAGAATCAGAAATGGCTTGACCTGCATTGTTAATTCCAGTGCCAGCGTGCCCTGACGGGCTGTCAGTACAATGTACTCCAGTGCCTATGGCTGTGCAAAAGGTTATGATGATATAAAAGGATTCCGGTGCTCAGCTATGGTCGGTGTGACAAAATTACCGGAGTGCTACTCAAGTACTGTTTGAGAACCTGTCTGTGAATATTGAATATTTAACTGACATTATCATTCTGCTGGCTGCGGCAGTGATTGCTGTACCCCTGTTTCAGTGCCTGGGGCTTGGTGCTATACCGGGCTTATTGATTGCAGGGGTCGTCCTGGGGCCTTCAGGGCTGGGATATATTGAGAATTACGACGAGATCGCGCATCTCGCCGAGTTGGGCGTGGTGCTGCTGTTGTTTGTAATCGGCATAGAAATCAGCCCATCCCGTCTATGGACGATGAAAAGACTGGTGTTGGGGCTTGGCACACTCCAGGTGCTGATAACGGGTGGCTTGATAACGATAATAGTCCATGGCTTCCTTGATTCTTCATGGAAGATATCGCTGCTGACCGGGTTGGCCCTGGCGCTTTCCTCAACCGCCTTTGTTCTTCAGCTGTTGTCGGAACGGAAGCTGCTGTCTTCCGGGTACGGCAGGCCTGCTGTTGCCATACTGCTCTTACAAGACCTGGCGGTTATTCCATTGCTGGCTTTTGTTTCGCTGATAAGTGCGCCGGAGCTAACAATTGCAGAAGATGTTTTTCTTGCATTGGCAGAGGCGCTCGTCATTCTGATACTCATTATTGTTGCAGCCCGATATGTTCTCAATCCTCTCATCAAGGCGCTTGCCCGGTTCGGTTCACCCGAAGTATTTACCGCATCGGCTTTACTGCTGGTTCTGGGTACAGCACAGGCCATGGAGAGTATCGGGCTCTCCATGGCCATGGGGGCATTTATCGCCGGTCTCCTGATTGCCGATTCGTCTTATCGCCACCAGATTATCGCCGAGATCCAGCCCTTTCGCGGTTTATTGCTGGGGCTGTTCTTTATGACCATGGGGATGTCGTTAAATCTCGGTCTGTTTCTGGGTAATCCCCTGGTGCTTTTACTTGTTGTGGTGGCGTTAATGGCCGTCAAGTTCATCACTCTGTGGCCCTTGTCCCGCCTGTTTGGCATTAATGGAAAGACATCTGCTTCGGTGGCTTTGCTGCTGGCTCAAAGTGGCGAATTCGCGCTGGTGCTGTTCGCATTGGCGAAAGGTGCGGGGCTTATGGATGAGGTCCTGTTCCAGCATCTTCTTATTGTTGTCATGCTGAGCATGCTTGCAACGCCGGCACTGGAAAAACTGGCTCACCGGATATTCCTGACTTCACAAGGCAGCAGCACAGTTGCACACGATGTTGAAATCAGCAGTGCAGGGCAAGAGAGCAGGCCTATCATCTTGGCCGGTTTTGGACGAACGGGACACAGGATTGGCCATATTATGGAATCAATGCAGGTACCTTATGTGGCAATCGACACAGATGCATCGCTGGTGGCCCGTGAACGTGCAGAGGGCAGGTCTGTGTATTTCGGCGATACCCGGCGGCCCGAAGTGTTAAGGGCCGCCGGTATTTCCGATGCGCCGCTTGTGATCGTTACCATTGATGACCTTGAAGCGACAGAAAGTGTTGTCGCTTCTCTTCATTCTGTTTTCCCGGATATCCCTGTTTTTGCGCGCGGTCACGACCTTGGCAAGTGCCGCTCTCTTCGGGCGCTTGGTGCGCACCTCACGGTTTCAGAGACCCTTGAGGCAAGCGCGGAACTTGCCCATGCTGCACTGCTTCATCTGGGTGCTGAAGGCAGGGAAGTCAGGGGTGTGCTTAATGAATTCCGCAAAGATTACTATGAGCGAGTCAACGAGGATGAACGTGAAGCGTAAACGCTGCGCGATACTAGCGGCCTATACCCGGGCTTATTCTTCCAGGGTAACCACCCGGATCAGGTCAGTTCCCCCGGCCTGCTGGTGATGCCCGGATGTTGATACCACGATGTCACCTGCTTTCAGGTAGCCGCGTGCTTTTGCCTGTTCGACAGCGAAGGCGAGGCGCTTGCGGTCCGATGATTCGCCGTCATACAGGATTGGTATTACACCCCAGTTCATTGACAGCTTGCGTGCCACCATTATGGAAGAGGTAATTGCCAGGATAGGAATGTCCGGCCGGTATTTCGAGATCAGCCGTGAGGTAAAGCCGGTTTCGGTCAGGCTGATGATTGCCGCGGCCTTGAGATTGGCCGACATACTGACGGCTGCCTGGCTGATGGATTCGGTCACAAGATCCGAGGGATGCGGCTTGATTCTTTGCAGATAGCCGTATTCTCTTAGCGAGGCTTCCGCTCGCCGTGCAATGGTGGCCATGGTAATGACGGCTTCCACCGGATATCTGCCGACCGCCGTTTCACCCGAGAGCATGACGGCAGAAGTTCCATCCAGGATGGCATTCGCCACATCACTGGCCTCGGCCCGTGTCGGTTTCGGGTTGCGTTCCATGGATGCCAGCATTTGTGTGGCGGTAATGACAGGTTTGCCATTGCTGACCGTCGTGCGGATGATGTTTTTCTGTGTGGCGGGCACGTCGGCCAGTGGCAACTCTACACCCATATCGCCGCGCGCCACCATGATACCGTCTGCGGCACCCACGATCTCCTCCAGGTTCTTCACGCCGGCCTTGTTCTCGATCTTGGCAATGATGGGTATATTTACATTTTTCTCGATGAGTATTTCCCGCATTTTGTAGATGTCGTCTGCGGACTGAATGAAGGAGGCTGCGATGTAGTCAATATCGTTTTCGGCGGCAAAGCCAAGCTCCCTGACGACATCCTCACGGTTCTCCGGGCTGACGGCGCTGAGCGCAAGCCGGGTATCAGGCAGGTTCACGCTCTTGCTGTTACCGAGCCAGCCGCCATGGATAACACGGCAGTTGATAGAGGAGCCAGTCACTGCCGTGACTTCCAGCTCAATGGCACCGTCATCAAGCAGGATCGGTGTGCCGGCACTGACTTCCTCGGGCAGTTTCCAGTAGGTTATGCTGACACCGTTTGCATCACCGTCGCGTTCATCGGTGAACAGGGCGAAGCTGGTATCCGGTAACAGTTCTACGGTCTCTTCCTTCAGCAGTCCGGTTCGGATCTCGATTCCCCGGGTGTCAATCATGACGGCAATGTTGATGCCGGCCTGTTCAGATGCATGGCGCAGCCGTTTGATTTGTTCCTTGTGCTCGGCAAGGGTGCCGTGCGAAAGATTCAGGCGTGCCACATTCATGCCGGCCCTGATCATGGCCACAAGCCGGTCCGGTGATGCACATGCCGGTCCGATGGTGGCAACAATTTTTGTCTTGAGTTTGACGGGAGGCCGGTTGTTCTGATTTGTCATTCGGGTAGTGTTGTCTGCATTATTTTTCTACATCGATGAAGCCAGTGAGTGTTTCACACAGGCGTCAACCATTGAACTCAGCGTTTCCTTCTTGAGAATTGTAATCAGTTTCTTGTCGACAGTCAGTATTCCTTCGTCCTGGAAGCGGGCAAACAACCGGCTGACGGTCTCAATGACAAGCCCGAGGTAATTGCCAATGTCCTGGCGTGACATGGGCAGGTAGAATTCATTGGGCGACAAGCCACGCTTTTTGTAGCGTGTCGACAGGCCGAGCAGAAATGCTGCCAGCCGTTCTTCCGCATTGCGTTTGCCAAGCAGCATCAGCATCTGCTGGTCTGCCGTTATTTCCTTGCCCACGATATGCATGATCTGTTCATGCATGCCCGGTAACTGGCTGCACAGGGATTTCAGCTGGTCGAAGGGCAGTTCGCAGATACTGGTGGTTTCGAGTGCAACCGATGCCGAGGCATAGCGACCCCCGGCGAGGCCATCCATGCCGGTCAGTTCGCCAGGCAGAATGAATCCCAGCACCTGTTCTTCGCCGTCCTCGGTAATGCAGTAGGATTTCAGGGAACCAGAGCGTACCGCAAACAGCCCGTGACTCTTCTGGCCGGGGCGAAACAGGTGATCTCCGCGGTGATAGGGGGGGTTGCGCTCGATGATGTTATCCAGTTTTTCGAGATCCTCGTTTTCCATGCCGTGAGGCAGACACAATTCCGTCAGCGTACAATTTTGACAACTGACCTTGATTTTCTCGATATCCAGTTTCTGTTTCTTTCGCGGCAACTTGCAAGCCTCCGGGGCCACATTTCAGACGCCTGCCATATTGCTGCGAGTCGCACAAACACGGCCCCGAACCGTCATGTGTGGCACTTTCCCGTGTGTGAAAAAAGTCCATGTGAACAACAGGCTACGCGTGCAATAACGACTGCGTCTTGTGAATATACTGTACCATCATACAGGGCACATTGCTTAAACTATAGACCATTGCGGCCAGGGCCTGTTATGCCGGGGTATTTAATCTGCTACAGCCAGATCATGCGGCCGCACTCCAGTGGGTGATTGAGGAGGGGGTGGCAGGGATAAATGCGGATCTTGAACTGCTGTTGTCCGCCCGGTTGGCAGGATTTTGCCGTATCGAACAGGTCGCAATGGTATCTTGCAACCTGGCCAGCTGTGTCGTCAATCAGATCAAACATCAGGCTGCGGTCCGTGTCGAAGTGCCCGGTGTCGGTATCCCGGCCAAAGACACACTCGACAGCAATATCCACGGCATCAAGACCATTGAGATAGACCTCGACTTCCACGGGCAAAGGCTCCCGGGCGCTGATCGAAACCGGTATCGGGCTGATCAGACGCCCGTGAATTCCATCCCAGTTGCCTGCAACCTTCTGTTTCCAGGTGGCCAGTTCCCGCGCTCCGCGGGCATCATCCTCCAGCAGCCGCCGGCTTTCCCGTGCGGCAGGCGCGTAGGAAATCCGCAGATAGTCCAGTGCCATGCGAATGGTATTGAAGCGGGGCAGAATCGACCTCATGGAGGCCTTTGCCATGCGGGTCCACGCTTCCGGTTCGCCCTCCTGGTTGCGGGCATAGTAGGCAGGGATGACCTGATACTCGAGTATATTCATCAGTTCTTCTGCCTCGAGTTGTTCGCGGGTGTCGTCATCGAATTCGGGATGCGGTGTGATGGCCCAGCCATTCTTGCCGTTCCAGGCCTCGGCCCACCAGCCATCCAGCACGCTCAGATTGAGTACACCATTGATGGCAGCCTTCATGCCCGAGGTGCCACAGGCCTCCATCGGGTATTTCGGGGTATTCAGCCAGACGTCGACGCCCGGCAGGAGCTCACGGGTCATTGACAGGTTGTAGTCCTCCAGCAGGATTACACGGCCCTGGAATTCCGGCAGTTGGCTGATCTCGTATACCTCCCTGAGCAGCGCCTGTCCCGGTTTGTCATTCGGGTGTGCCTTGCCGGCGAATACCAGTGTGACCGGCCGTTCCGGGTCATTCAGCAGTCGTGCCAGCCGGTCCAGGTCCCTGAATACCAGTCCGGCCTGTTTGTACACGGCAAAGCGGCGTGCAAAGCCGATCAGCAAGGTATCGATGTTGCGTGTCGACAGATTGCGTGTCAGGTGTTTAACCAGTGATCTGGTTTGTGCACAGCGTTCATATTGTATGACAGCGCGGCGCCTGATTTCCTCGAGTGCCGATGCCTTGAGCAGTTGCCGTACGCTGAGGAATACATGGTCCGGGATTTTGCTGATGAATGATTCCCAGAACTGAACCTGTGTCAGTTGTGCGCGCCAGCCACCACCCATGTACATCTCGAACAGGGCTGCCCAGGAACGCGCAAGGTAGGTATCGACATCGGCGCCGTTGGTGATCGAGGTGATCGGGTTCTCGCGGGTCTGGATGTCAGGCCACAGATAGGACTCCATCTCGGAGGCAATCTCGCCGTGGATGCGGCTGACGCCGTTGCGAAACCGTGAACCGTGTATGGCCAGAGTCGTGGTGGAGAAGCCGCCGGAATCACGCGGATTCGCGCCCAGGGCCAGAAACTGTTTCTCCGGTATACCCAGTGTCTTGATGAAGTCACTGAAGTAATGACGCATGACGGCTTCATTGAACACATCATGGCCGGCAGCTACCGGTGTGTGTGTGGTAAAGGCCGTTCCCGCAGCAACCAGCTCAATGGCGCTGTCAAAAGTCATCCCCTTGCTGATATGTTCCCGGCAGCGTTCCAGTATCTGGAAGGCGGCATGCCCCTCGTTGATATGCCACACCGTGGGCTGCAGTCCCAGCGCGCGCAGTGCACGTACCCCGCCGATACCGAGAATGATTTCCTGCTGGATACGCATGTCGTCGTCGCCACCATAGAGTTGTGCTGTCAGCTGGCGGTCCTCGGGTTTATTGGTGGCGACATCACTGTCCAGCAGGTAGAGACGGATGTGACCGACATTGACCTGCCAGATTTTGAGGTCGATCTGTCGCCCTGGCAGCTCCACCTGCACAGTAACCTCGTGAGCATCTGTATCCAGTGCCGGTGTCACCGGCATGTCGGATGAATCACTGCGCAGACGTTCGGCAAACTGTACACCGTGACAGTCGAGGCGCTGCCTGAAATAACCCTCGTGGTAGAGAATACCGACCCCTGCAAACGGTACCCACAGATTGCTCATGGCCTTGCAGTAATCGGCCGCCAGGATGCCGAGCCCGCCGGCGTAGATCGGCATGCTTTCGTGAAAGCCGTATTCAGCCGAGAAATAGGCGACCAGATCCGTATCATGTTCGAGGTACTCGTCGATGCTGATGGTCGGTTTCTGTTCAAGGTAGGTGTCATAGTTCGACAGTGTCTGGCGGTACTCGGCCAGCAGGATCGGGTCCCGGGCGGCCGCATCGATCTTGTGCTGACGCAGTCGCCGCAGGAATACCTTGGGATTGTGTGAACAGGTATTCCAGCAGTCTTCATCCAGGTGCCGGAACAGTCCCCTTACACCATAGTTCCAGCTGTAGTACAGGTCATTCGCCAGCTCCGGCAGGCGTGCGAACTGCTCGGGCAGGACCGGCTGGATCTCGATGCTGAAATGCGTTCCTGTGTCCTGTTGTTTGACCCGGGGGCTGTCACTCATTGCTGTACTCCGTCATTTCTGTCTGCTTCCCGACAGTATGATATTCCGGTTCGGTGAAAGGGTTTTTGTTCGATAATGACAAATATGCTACATCTACAGGGCATTTTATGCGTTTTCAGATTATTGCAATCTGTTCGGGAGGCGCCGCTCCTGACGGCTGCTTTAACCGGACATGGCCGGCAACCATGTATTCAGTTGCTGGCTGCCTGTCCCCGGTTTAACTCGGTTTCAATTTCCAGCACTACCTCGGTCATCTTCAGGATACTGTCCGGGTTGAGTGAAATGGACTCGATTCCCTGTTCGACCAGCCAGCGCGTGACCTCCGGAAAGTCGGAGGGTGCCTGCCCGCAGATGCCGACATACTTGCCGGCTGCCTGGCAGGCCTTGATGGCCATGCCCATCAGTGCAGTAACGGCTTCGTTGCGTTCGTCATAACCGGTCAACAGGCCGGAGTCGCGGTCCACACCCAGTGTCAGTTGTGTCAGGTCATTTGAGCCGATGGAGAAACCGTCACAGTGTTCAAGGAACTGGCTGGCCAGTACTGCGTTCGCCGGGACTTCGCACATCAGCTTGATCTTCAGACCCCTGTCGCCACGCCGCAGTCCTTCCCGGGCCATCAAGTCCAGCACCTGCTGTACTTCTTCGACGGTACGGGCAAACGGAATCATCAACTCCAGGTTGTCCAGGCCCATCTCCTCACGGACCTTTCTCATGGCGGCGCATTCCAGTGCAAAACACTCTGCAAAGGCCTCCGAGTGGTAGCGCGAGGCCCCGCGAAAGCCGATCATCGGGTTTTCCTCGCGCGGTTCAAAACCTTCACCCCCCAGCAGTGCCGCATATTCATTCGACTTGAAGTCGCTCAGGCGCACGATGACCGGTTTCGGATAGAAGGCCGCTGCAATGGTGCCGACTCCCTCGGCCAGCCGGTCGATGTAGAAATCCCGCGGACTGGTATAGCCGGCGGTACGCGTACTGATCTGCTGCTGGATATCGTCCGGCAGGTGGCTGTGTTCCAGCAGGGCGCGCGGGTGAATGCCAATGCTGCTGTTGATGATGAACTCCAGGCGCGCCAGACCGACGCCATCGTTGGGAAAGGCCGCAAATTCCAGCGCCTGTACCGGGTTGCCGACGATCAGCATGATGTTTGTCTGCGGGCGCTGCAGCTTGCCCAGGTCAACCCGCTCACTGGTATAGGGGAGTATGCCCTCGTAGACAAAACCGGCATCACCCTCGACACAGGACACGGTGACCTCCTGGCCTTCCTCAATGGCCTGGGTGGCATCACCGGCACCCACGATGGCCGGGATGCCCAGTTCGCGCGCCACGATTGCCGCATGACAGACACGGCCGCCGCGGTTGGTGACGATCGCGCTGGCGATTTTCATCACCGGTTCCCAGTCCGGGTCGGTGATGTCGGTGATAAGTACCTCGCCGGGCAGCAGGTCGTGCATGTGCGCGGCTTCCAGAATGATGCGTGCCCGCCCGGTACCAATTTTGGCGCCCACACTTTTCCCCTGTGTCAGTACCTTGCCGCGCTCCTTGAGGGTGTAGATCTCCTGGAAGGCGTCGGTACGTATCGAGTGTACGGTTTCCGGACGTGCCTGTACGATGAACAAATCCCCGCTGATGCCGTCGCGTGCCCATTCAATATCCATGGGGCGCGGTTTGCCGGCACGCGCTGAATAGTGCCGTTCGATAACAGTCGCGTAGCGTGCCAGTTGCAGTACTTCGTCATCGGTGACCGAAAAACGTTGCTGTTCCGAGTGTTTCACCGGGACATTGCGGGTGGCATCGGCCGTGACCGGGTCCTTTGTATAGATCATCTTGATGGCCTTCTCACCCAGGTGGCGGCGGATGATGGGCCGGTGTCCCTGTTCCAGGGTCGGCTTGAACACCAGAAATTCGTCCGGGTTGACGGCACCCTGCACCACATTCTCACCCAGCCCGTAGGCCGAGGTGACCATGACCACGTCGCGGAAACCGCTCTCCGTGTCCAGGGTAAACATCACGCCCGAGGCACCGATGTCCGAGCGCACCATTTTCTGTACGCCGATGGACAGGGCAATACTCATGTGCTCAAAGCCCTTGTCGACCCGGTAATGGATGGCACGGTCCGTGAACAGCGAGGCCAGTACCCGCTTGCAGGTACGCAGCAGGTGTTCATTGCCGCGGATATTCAGATAGGTCTCCTGCTGACCGGCAAAGGATGCATCCGGCAGGTCTTCGGCGGTCGCGGAACTGCGTACGGCGACATCGGTATCGGCGCCGTATTCTGCGCACATCTCTGCATAGGCGGCTGTTATTTCACTGACCAGTCGGGGCGGCAGTTCCGCATCGACAATCCAGCCGCGTATCTGTGCGCCGGTTGTGGCCAGTGCATCAACATCATCGACATCCAGATTGCCCAGTGCTTCCCGGATGCGTGTTTCCAGATCATTGTGTGTCAGGTAGTCGCGGTAGGCCTGAGCCGTGGTGGCAAAGCCGTTGGGTACCATGACGCCTTCGCCTGACAGCGCCTGGTACATTTCGCCCAGTGATGCATTCTTGCCGCCGACCAGCGGCACATCGTCAATGCCGAGGTCACGGAATCGACGGATATATTCAAACTGCTGCATTGTCTTGCCCCCGGGGTTTTTTTGTAGCTATGGTGTGCGCTGCGGTGAAGGCCCCGTTTACCGCAGCGCATGTGTGTGCCTGTATGCCATATCCGGTGCAGCCATGTTTTGACACACGTCAACTAAAATACAGACTCAGTGCCTGACTCTTCCCTGGAGCCGCCAGGTTCGCACAGGCTGTGGTGAGCTTTCGACCATGTTGAGAATTCACGCACCCGGTTCTGATTCCATGTGGGTACGTATTACTACTGATGGTGAATAATACCTTTTGAGTGTAAATTTGCGCCGTCAATCAGTGACTAATGTTTGTTGGGGGGCGTCTGGCAGACAGAAGAAGCAAATACATTCATACAGAGGAGCTTTACTATGAATCAGGTCGCACAATGTGTACCTAATGTGGAAAAGTGTGCTGTTGAAATAGTTGTGTATATAAGCAAAGACCTTGGGGATGAGCAGCGGAATTTCGTGGTGTCCGCACTGGAAAAGACGAATGGAATTATCGGGGCAGAATTCTGCCAGATGCGTAACCATCTCATGCTGGCGAAATATGACCGGGATATTATGTCGTCGCAGGATGTATTGAAAAGCTTCAATTCATTAAATCTGGATGCCAAACTGGTCGGTCCGATATAATCGCAGTTTCAATGGGGCATATTTGAAACTGTCTTTCCGGGGGGGTGTGGATGAGCGTAGTCAGGATATTGATCCTGTCGCTTTTGCTGTCAGCGCACGGGTTGGCGTCAGGCGGGATTAACAGGGGGGATGCGGCCTATAGTGAGGGCGATTATGATGCTGCAGTGCGGGAGTGGCGGTCGCTGGCTGAACAGGGCGATGCCGGGGCGCAACTTAACCTGGGCTTTATGTACGACAATGGCTATGGCGTCCCGCAGGACTACCGGGCGGCGATAAAGTGGTATCGCAAAGCAGCTGAGCAGGGTAATGAGCGTGCGCAATACAACCTTGGCCTCATGTACGATATCGGCTACGGTGTCCAGCAGGACTATGTGCAGGCGCATATGTGGTACGACATTGCCGGCGTGGCAGTAGCAGTCAGTTATCGTGATTATGTGGCACAGGAAATGACCCCGGCCCAGGTCGTTGAGGCACAGAGACTTGCCAGGGAATGGAGGGGGAAACATCCCTAGTAGTCCTTGAAGGAGTACTAGCCTGCCTTGCACAGAGGTTAAGCAATAACTGACCTTGTCCATGCGCCCCGATATCACCAGCCAGGCTGTGTGATATCGGGGCGTTTCTATCCAGCTAACATTGTCTGAATGCCCGGTACGGCAGACAGTGTTGAAAAACTTCCAATATTACATATACATGAGATAATTCCAGCCAGTTCTCGCTGACGGGGGTCCATGCCTGTAATGGGGCAACTTCCACCCTCCCGGTACACCTTGTTTTTCCGATTGCATCCAGTTACCCGACCTGTTTGAGTGCCTTGCCAACAAAGAAACCGGACACAGGCGGGCACCGGTAATGATTTACTATAAACTGGTGCACTGTATGAGCGTATCAGTATCAAAAAGGTGACAGGTAAGCAGATGATGATTAAATCCATGGATTCCCTGCCGGCAGATGTGCCACCGAACGTGATGGTGATCTTCGGCGCGGGTGGTGACCTGACCAGCCGCAAGCTGATTCCTGCGCTCTATCATCTGTACCGGGACAGCACAGGACCGCAGAATTTTGCCGTGCTGGGTGTGAGCTACCATGAGCTGGATGATGACAGTTTCCGTGCCAAGCTGTCGGCATCTGTCCGGGAACACATGGGCGGTGAATATGATGCCACCCTGTGGGAACAGCTGATGCGCTGTATCTATTTTATGCCGGGTGACTTCACGGATCCCGACATGTATTCCAGCCTCAATGAACGGCTGCAGCGAATAACCTCAGAATATGACATCCCGGAGAATTACCTGTTTTACCTGGCAACCCCGCAGCGATTTTTCGCAGATATCATCACGGGGCTGAGTAACAAGGGCCTGTTGCAGGAACAGCCCCCGATCTGGCGGCGGCTTATCGTCGAGAAACCATTCGGGAATGACCTGCAATCGGCGCGTGAGCTGAACCGTCATCTGCACGCCGTGCTTAATGAATCGCAGATCTATCGCATCGATCATTATCTTGGCAAGGAGACGGTACAGAATATTCTTGCCTACCGGTTTGCAAACAGTACGGTCGAGCCTATCTGGAACCGTCAATATATCGATCACGTGCAGATCACGGTGTCAGAGTCGCTGGGGGTGGAGCAGCGTGGCGGCTATTATGACAGTGCCGGTGCATTGCGTGACATGGTCCCGAATCACATGCTGGCCCTGCTGGCGGTGGTTGCCATGGAACCGTCCAATTCCTTTGATGCCGATGCCATCCGTGATGAGCAGACCAAGGTGCTGCGGGCAATCCAGCCGCTGGAGCATGACGATGTGCTTACTTCCACGGTACGTGGCCAGTACGGGGCGGGTGTGCTCATGGACGGCCGTCGTGTGCCTGATTATCGCGACGAACAGAAGGTTGCCACGGACTCCGGTACCGAGACCTATGCAGCCATCAAGCTGATGATCGACAGTTGGCGCTGGGCCGGCGTACCGTTTTATCTACGCACCGGCAAGTGTCTGCCGGGTCGCTATACCGAGGTGGTCGTACAGTACCGTCATGCGCCAAACGTCATGTTTCGTGACTCTTTGCTGAAACGCGAAGATGTTCCTGCCAACTCGCTGGTACTGCGCATCCAGCCCAATGAAGGCATCGGGATGCACTTCAATGCCAAGCTGCCGGGCCCCACGACCCACCTGGGTGCTGTCAACATGAATTTCAGCTACAGCGATCATTTCGAGTCAGTGCCCACGACCGGTTATGAAACCCTGATCCATGACTGCATGACCGGGGATGCAACGCTGTTCAAGCGTGCCGACCAGATCGAGGTTGCCTGGTCGTTGATGGAACCCATTCTGGATGTCTGGTCGGCATTGCCGGTGCGTGATTTTCCTAATTATACAGCCGGCAGCTGGGGGCCGGCCGCGGCAGACCAGTTACTTGCAGTGGATGGCAGGGCCTGGCGGGCCTGCCAGGCCTGCACGCATGACAGCGCCTGACCCCTGCTTCCTGTGAAGGCCAATACCACCATGCTCTACCAGATTCGTCCCGGCAGCCGCGATCCGTCGGGTGCCACCGTGGTTACCGGTGGTGTGAATTTCTCCCTCTACAGTCGGCATGCCACGCACGTGGAGTTGCTGCTGTTTGATGCGGCCGACAGCCGCGAGCCGTTTCAGGTTATCCCTCTTGAAGTGCGGTTGCACCGGGTGTTTTTTTTCTGGAGCGTGCTGGTGGTGGACCTGCCGACAGGCACCCACTATGCCTGGCGTATCGACGGGCCGGATGATGTGCATCAATCCGGGTTTCGCTTTGATCGCGAGAAGGTGCTGCTTGATCCCTGGGCGCGTGGCGTAACCGACAGCCTCTGGAAGCGTGCCGCTGCCGCCGTACCTGGCAGCAACATGGCCACCTCCATGCGTGCTGTGGTGGAGTCCAGTGAGTATGACTGGGGGGATGATGAAACACTGGGTTGTATTCGTCCTGAACGGTCGGTGATCTACGAAATGCATGTCGGTGGCTTTACCCGGCATCCGGATTCCGGCGTCAGTCAACCGGGTACCTTCATGGGTGTTATCGAGAAGATTCCCTACCTGATGGCACTGGGTGTGACACACGTTGAACTGTTGCCGGTGATGGCCTTTGATGAACAGGATGTACCGGCGGGTGTGGCGGAACTGGGTCTTGATAATTACTGGGGTTACAGCACCCACAGTTATTTCAGTCCACATCCCGGTTACTGTGTTTCGCCACGTGCCGGAGCCCATGTCCACGAGTTTCGGGATATGGTGAAGGCACTGCATGAGGCGGGTATCGGCATCATCCTTGACGTGGTTTTCAACCATACGGCAGAAGGCGGGGCGGATGGCCCGCTCATTAATTTCAAGGGCATCGGTAACGAGACCTTCTACCACCTTGATCCTGAGGATCGTGGTCACTACCTTGATTACACAGGCTGTGGCAACACCCTCAATTGCAACCACCCACTGGTGGCAAAGTTCATACTGGAGTGTCTCGAGTACTGGGTACGCGAGATGCACGTGGATGGCTTCCGTTTTGATCTGGCCAGCGTGCTGTCACGCGGCGAGAACGGCGAGCCGCTGTACCATGCTCCGGTATTGTGGAATATCGAGTTTTCAAATGTACTCGGTGAAACACGCATTATTGCCGAGGCCTGGGACGCGGCGGGTCTTTATCAGGTCGGTGATTTTCCCGGTTTTCGCTGGGGCGAGTGGAACGGGCGCTACCGGGATGTGGTGCGGCGCTTCGTGCGCGGTGACAAGGGCATGCACAATGAACTGGCGCAGCGCTTGAGTGGCAACAGTGATCTGTACCAGGATGATGACCGCTTGCCGACCAACAGTATCAATTTCATTACCTGCCATGATGGTTTCACCCTGTATGACATGGTGAGCTACAACGAAAAACACAATGCAGGCAATGGCGAGAACAATCGCGATGGCAACAGCAATGGCCTTAGCTGGAATTGTGGTGCTGAAGGCGATACCGATGATATGGATATCCTTGCGCTGCGTCGCCAGCAGGCAAAGAACTTCATGGCGATACTGTTGCTAAGCCAGGGGATACCCATGATCAATGCCGGTGACGAGGTGTTGCGAACCCAGCATGGCAATAACAATGTCTGGTGCCAGAACAACGAACTGGGCTGGTTTGACTGGAGCCTGGTCGAGACAAACGGGGATATGCTGCGTTTTGTTCAGCAGATGATTGCCTTTCGCAAACGCCATGCCTGCCTGACACATACCCGCTTCCTGAACGGACTGGAACGGGAAGGGCAGTGGTTCCCTGATATCACCTGGCACGGTGAGCGCCTCAATCAGCCGGAGTGGGAGGATCCTGAAACACAGGTGCTTGCCTGTACGCTGGGTGCGGTTGATGTCTGGGAAGAAGACCTGTTCGTGATTATGAATATGCAACCCAAAGAGCTGGTCATGCCTTTGCCGCGGGCTGCCGAGGGTGACTGGTGTCTGGCCATTGATACATCCAGACCATCCCCGCTGGATATCATCAGTCCTGTCGACCAACCGCTGCAGACAGCGCCAGATTTTACCGTACAGCCTCGCAGCGTGGTGGTATTCGAACGCCGCTGACAGTCTTCACCCGGTATTAGCCGTTGACGTGTTGGCCTTGAATTGAAACTGGAAGGAGTAATGAAATGAATCATGTGCCTCGATGGTTGAATACACTGTTTTTGACAGTAGTACTCATACTTCCCGGACTGATTGCCTGTTCCCCGCAAAACAGTAGTGATGTTGCCACACCCGGTCCGCAGTCGGTGGTTATACCGCTCATGACAAGGCCTGTACCGGACGAACTGGTCAACATGGACTATTCGGGTATCCATGATGATGTCGTCACACTCTCGGGGGGGCGCTGGGAGGGCGAGCCTTATGAGGCCGGTGCAGCCTCACGCCCGGTGGTCGGGCTGGTAGAAGACTTTTATCTGAGTGGCGATCTCGATGGCAAGAGTCCCGATGAAGCCGTTGCCATGCTCTGGGAAACGGCGGGTGGGTCCGGAGTCAACAGCTATGTAGCGGTTGTTGGCCGGCGTGATGGCAGTCCGGTCAATATTGGCACTGCATTGATCGGTGACCGTGTGCAGTTACGCGCGGGCCGCATAATAGACAGGCACATTGAACTGGACGTGATTCAGCAGGGGCCGAATGATGCCGCCTGTTGTCCCACCGAAACAGTCACCCGGGTATGGGAGATGGGGGTGGACGGACTGAATGAAGGGGAGGTGCAGAACAAGGGTACATTGTCACTTGCATACCTTGAAGGACAAGAGTGGCTGCTCGTGGGTACAGCGGTGCCCGACGGGCTTGAAGTAATACTGACTGTTTCTCAGGGCCGCGTCGCAGGTCAAAGTGCCTGTAACCGCTATTTTGGCTCGATCACGGCAGGTGACACTCCCGGAGAAATTACGCTGGGGAAACTCGGCAGTACCCGCATGGCCTGCCCGCCGGCGGTGATGGAGCTGGAGAACCGTTATCTGAAGGCGTTGTCGAGCGTTACCGGATACGGTTTTCTGAATGGCAAGTTGGCAATGACCTGGCAGCAGGACGGCGAGATTAAAATGCTGCTGTTTTCAGCGCGAGACCTGTAGCCGTGCGGGGGGTAGCCTCTGGGTGAAGCCAGGTACAAGATGGTGGAAAGCACTGTTCACCACATCCACAACCGTATATACAGCGTAAACAAAAACGGTGACCCGAAGGTCACCGCTGTTGAACTGGTTAGGCTTTACAGCCAGCGATCACCTGTCAAAAAGACGCAATAATGGTTAGCGCAAGCATTACCAGTACAGCTAATACAATAGTTTCCCAATGATATGTTGGTCTTCTAACAGCCATAGCTCACCCCCGTATGTTGGTTAGTCTTCTATCTGATTCCCTATATCAATTATGGTAAGTAAGAAGTGATTTGTTACGGCGTCGTCGTCCTGCTTCAGAATCTACGATATTGCTTCTGATTGCGTAGAGACCATTTAACCCAGCACCAGACCAGGATGCCGACAACGGTAGCTACTCCAACTGATGCGCCGACAAGCGCCAAGGATGGTAATAAATCACTCATGGGGCGAGTATACACATAATTATTATGGTTATTGTAAATTGTATGTTTACAAACCTGGCAGCCTGTTTTGACAACCGGCATAGGTCTTATACCGACCAGACTTTCAGGTATAGAACCGCGCAGTGACCGAGTCGCCTGGTTGGGCGGCATGTAGCGAGTGAATTATTTTGATAGCTCATCAGCGAGGGCGCGTAACAGTTTCGCACCATCTCCACGCCATGCACTACCATGCATGCATGCGAGTGTTGCAGGGTTTGTCGAGGCCAATCCTTCAAGCATCGCACGTGCGTTCTTCGTATGTGAAAAGTAATCCATCTTTTTCCGGAATACTTCGCTCGGTCCAAGAATGTCCGACTCTGTAATGGGTGGTAGATCGGCCCCCCCCTGTGTGAACAGGTCTCCGCATAGTAACGTGGAGGTTTGTTCTTCTGTCAGAAAGCCGCATTCCCAGGCGTGCGGCAGATGAGGTGTGTCATGCCAACGTACGGAGTGCGTTCCCAGAGTGAGCAGCTCTCCATCGGCGAGTGCGCAGGGGCTTCGATCTGCAAGATCCTCAATTGATACCATAGCCGCAACCGTACCGCAGAGAGGCATGGAGTGCGGGGCCACAGCAAGCCACTCGTTTAGTGAGCCGCATTCGTCTGCCTCCACATGGGAAAAGCCAATATAACGAAGACGTTCGACCGGTAATACGCTCGCGACGGCTTCACGTACGAGAGGAAACATTTTTCTGGGCCCGGTATGGAATAACAATGGTTTTTCGTCAGTAATGAGGTACTGGTTAAACGAAAAGCTATTTCCATTTTCAAACACAACCGGAGTGTTGATGCGATAAATTCCATCGGAAACCTCATGGACGTTTGTCCCCGATTGGCTATTCGTAACGGTCATTTCACTTCCCTTATTATGAAGGTGACGTAAAGTCCAAGTGTAGACTACTGCTGGTCTAAAGCCACTGAATATCAGAAAGGGAAGGAGATTACCGTTTTAACCTGGATACCAGGTGCGTGCTTCATAAAGGTCCTTTTGCGGCCAGAAACCAGCCATTCACTGCACTGACTGTACTATGAGCAGGCACCGCTGCTAATAGGCAACTATCGGACAGAGACCTTTCCCCCGAACAACAATGGCTCCCCAAGGAGCCGTCTCTGAAGTTGTTATGCTGCTTTATCCAGCAAGGAATTGAAGTGTTTATGGTTTGAGGATGTTATGAGGAGCACTAGCATTTATGCGTGATTTCAAGTTGTGTCTGCCTTATTGTTATTGGCAGCCAGCTGGTTTATTAGCTGGTCCATCCCGTCCTGACTGACCTTCCTCATGAATGAGCTCCTGTAATTCGTAACCAGACTGATTCCTTCTATCGCAACATCGTATACCTTCCAACCCCTTGTTGTACTGTGCAGACTATAGGTAATCTTGACTGTTCTTTCATTCGGCCAGGATAATTCGGTATGCACTTTCACCCTTGTTTCAGTATCCCTCATATTGAAAGGCAGGTAGACAATTTCTGCGTCAGCATAATCGACAAACGCATTACCGTAGCTGCGTATCAGTAAAGCACGAAACTCTTTGACGAATTCATCGCGTTGCCGCTGGTCTGCGCTACGCCAGTATTTCCCCAAGGTCCAACGCCCCATGAGTTCAAAATCAAAGTGTGGGAGCACATTTTCAGCAACCATATCATGCAACAGGGCTGGATTCTGTTCGATGGCGGCCTTCTCTTCACTGAGCATTACCAGCATCTGAGTGGAAGTATCACGTACAAGCTCCAGAGGTGACTGGTTGGCTGACGCTGTAGTTGTAAACAGCAGCATGAAAAACAACTGTATTACGAAGCTATATAATCTCATTTAATTATCCCCTGAAATATTGAATTTCAGCACTTGCTATACATTACGAGCATTTGCTCGTATTCAGTTTCGTTCTACATACCATGTAATGTATGCGCCATGAGATTTCTGTCCTCAAATGCTGGAATCTGAATGGTTGACTTGATTCCTGCTTTTTATTGCTGCATCACCATACTTAAGTGCAAGGCAATTTTTTCTCATCGCAGTCCCGGTAATATAACTAAACCCACTGCAAAACTTGCGCCATTCCTATATTTGATTGAAAATTCATGTAGTTGGAAGCGATAGAGGGTGCCGGCCCAAGCCCTGACAGGGCAGGGAGCGTTTAATCTGTCGTCGTTACCCAACAGTTAACTATAGCAGTCGCTATCTGACTGATAGGAACTGAAATTTTTGTCGCTATAAGGTGACAAAAGTAAGTTATCCATGACAGTCGTCGCCTTAAGGTCGGTAGTCCCCGTTCGGTAACGGATAATATAAGCGACCACTAAACGAGTACTCCACAACAGGACATTTAACACCAGAAATTAACGGCTACCAAAGGTGGCCGCAGTAATTCTATTGAATGCGGTAGGCTTCAGCTGGTCTCATCATATCCGCTCAGTGTCTTATAAGGCGCTGCCGCAGGAAACCTATGCCAAAGCCGATGATCATAAGCAGCCAGGAAGAGTCTACGGATGCATCACTCTTAATGGTGCATCTGGATCCCTTGACCCATAGCGGTTATTACCCATGGTGATTATGAAATCTGGAGCCCAGCTATACACCAAACCGGCTACGTTACCTTCGTTTGCGGAACCGTCACCATAGTCGCCGATTGCCGCGAACAATGCCTGTGCTATTGCAGGCGGAGTAACAAGAAACCAGAATAGAATGGTCGTTAGAAAGGTGTTTCTGGTTTTATTAAACATATGCACAGCACCATTAGGTAATTGATGATTATTCCTCAATATTGGTCAGAGCAACTGGCAGGGTAGCAGGGGGAAACTTGTATGCTGCAACAAAGCCCCCTTCATCAAGTAACCGCGAATATGGTCCAGGACTCACCGTCCGCACTTAATAAGCGACTACCGGACCGGTGACACGGGTGAACACGGGAATGCCTTCAATCTCCGTTGGAATCGGCATACTGGGGCTGACTGCGGCCGATTCAAGATGAATCTTAATTGGGCTAGCCATTTAACTGCTTGTTCGGCCGGACTCCAGTCTCTGTTGTTATCAGGATGCTTGTTCCAACGGCATTCGTAATGGTTGTCAAAATCCCCGCCGCATCCAGGCCACATTCGGCGAGCTGCTGTTGATGGTCGCCGTGGCTGATGAAATGATCCGGTATAGCCAGGTTCAGGATCCGGTTGTCGGCGCCCTGTGCCAGCAGCACCTCGTTGACGGCGGAGCCTGCACCGCCCTGCAGCGCATTTTCTTCAACGGTTACAAGCAAAGGGTGGTTGGCGGCCATGGCCGTAATCGTGTCGGTATCCAGTGGTTTTACGAAACGCATGTTAACGACGGTGGCATCGAGTTCTTCGGCCGCTTCCAGTGCTGCCGCGACGCGGCTGCCGAATGCAAGGATGGCTACCTGTGAACCGTGACGACAGATTTCAGCCTTGCCGATCGGCAGTGATGCAAGCGAATTATCCAGGGTCACGCCGGGTCCGGTGCCGCGCGGATAACGCACGGCGGCCGGCCCCTCGTATTGATAGGCCGTGGTCAGCATCTGGCGGCATTCATTCTCGTCGGCCGGTGCCATGACCACCATGTCGGGTATGCAGCGCAGGAAACTCAGGTCAAACACACCGGCGTGGGTCGCGCCGTCAGCACCGACCAGGCCGGCACGGTCAATGGCAAAGGTGACATCCAGGTTTTGTAGCACAATATCATGGATTAACTGGTCGTAGGCACGCTGCAGGAATGTGGAGTAAATGGCGACCACCGGTTTCATACCCTCGCAGGCCATACCGGCGGCAAAGGTCACTGCATGCTGCTCGGCGATGCCGACATCAAAATAGCGTTGCGGAAACTGTTCCGAGAATTCGACCATTCCTGAACCTTCGCGCATCGCGGGCGTAATACCCGCAAGCTTGCTGTCGGTCCGGGCCATGTCGCACAACCATTCGCCGAATACCTGTGTGTAGGTTTTGGCAGTAGCCGATTTTTTCTGTTGACCGGTTTCCCTGTCAAAGGGTGTGACACCGTGGAAATTACAGGGATCCTCTTCGGCCGGGTGATAGCCCTTGCCTTTCTGTGTGACCACGTGCAGGAAGCGACGTCCCTTGAGTCCCTGCAGGTTCTGCAGCGTTTTCAGCAGTGTTGGAATGTCGTGTCCATCAATCGGTCCGATGTAGTTGAAACCCAGTTCCTCAAACAGGGTGCCGGGCATGAACATGCCCTTTACATGTTCTTCCCATCTGCGCATGAACTTGCGGGTACCCGGCAGGTGATTGAGCATGCT
>JBDLIH010000041.1:0-28591 GCA_039714975.1 Pseudomonadota bacterium | reverse complement strand
GCCGTCTGAATCAGCTGCGGGCATATTATTCATAATCGTTTCTACATCTAATGCGCTCATCGCGGCGCGATGTTCATGCCTGGCTGGGACGGCAGGATTATTCGTCGCTGCGCTCCTCACCCTCCGGGTCGTTGCCGCTACGCGGCAACATTCTCTCGCGCTATCGCGCTCGGGTCGAACCTTGAGGTTCTCATCCTGCCGTACTCTACTCCCGTACACATCGCGGCGCGATGTTCATGCCTGGCTGGGACGGCAGGATTCGAACCTGCGCATACGGGGATCAAAACCCCGGGCCTTACCGCTTGGCGACGTCCCAATTAATCTTTGAATGACACACCCGTATGGGACTGTTGTCTGTTTACTCCATCGCGGTCAGCAAGGGAGAGCGATTTATACCCCGTGCTACAAAGCCGGACCAGCAAGCCGGCACCTTCGATGCCACCGTCTGCGCATCTGCCTCTGTTGCGAACGCGGCAAAGACACAACCACCGGTGCCCGTCATTCGTGCAGGGGAAAATACATCCAACCAGTCAAGGGCCGCTCCCACTTCCGGATACCTGCAGCGCACCACGGCCTCGCAGTCATTTTGACCCGCGCCCGAATGAAGGTCGGGTATTTTCGTTCGGGGCGTGTCCCGTGTCAAACCCGGATCGGAAAAAATAGCTACCGTTGATACGCTTACCGGCGGAACCACCACTAAATACCATGATTCGGGTGGGGTCACCGGGGTGAGTATTTCACCGATACCCTCGGCCCAGGCAGCCAGACCCTGTATAAACACCGGCACATCGGCACCCAGTGCAAGTCCCAGCCGTGCCAGCTCATCAGGCTGCAGGCCCAGTTCCCAGAGGCGATTCAGCACCAGCAGCGTAGTGGCCGCATCGGAACTGCCGCCACCCAGGCCCCCACCCATCGGCAGGCGTTTTTCGTTATAAATAGTGACGCCAGTCTTGCGGTTCGTGGTTTCCAGCAACAGGGCGGCCGCCCGCCCACACATATCCTCACTGGCGGGCACACCGGCCGGTTGTCCGACCAACTGCACACCCGTCTGTTCATGGACATCGAAATACAACCAGTCACAAGCGGTCAGGAACTGAAACACGGTCTGCAGTTCATGGTAGCCGTCTGCACGCTGCCCGGTCACATGCAGCATCAGATTGAGTTTGGCCGGGGCCGGCCACGGGCCACTGGCTGTGGCCGGTATCGATTCCAGGGTCATCGCGGTGTGGCCACCGACGGGCCCAGTTGCCACTGCCTGATCACCAGCCGCACACTGACATCATCCCGGGAAAGCTGCATCTTCGAGGGCACAGCGGCACCATTAACTTCCTGATAACGCTGATAATTAATCGTCCATCCCGATTGCTCAAGCCGACTCAGGTGGCCCGCCTCATCGTACGCCGGACTGGCCTCGGTATCAGGCACGGGCAAACCACGCACCCAGTAACGCATACCCACGACCGGCAAGTGCCAGCCGGTGGCCTGCAACAGCAAGGCATCACCGTCACGCGCGAAGGAAGAATGTCCCTCGGCATCCATCAGCACCACGCCGTGTTCATCACCGGCGAGCTGGAAACCACCCTGCCCCAGTGGACCGGACAGCTTCAACTGATAACCCTCTGCCCGTTCCAGCCACAGCAGGCTCGCATGCCAGCCTTGCTCCCCGTGGGTCAGGGCAATACGGCCATTCAGTTGCCAGTCAGTAAACTCCGCCGCCGAACGGGTACTTTTGAAGGCGGGTGTTGCTGCACAGCCGGTCAGCAGCAGGATCAATAAGAGCCCGGCAAGACGTTTCACGGCTTATATCGATTAATCACTTCCAGCAACACCGGGTTGTCAGGCGAAGACTGACGCGAGGTTTCCCAGATCGCTCGGGCGGCCTCGCGATCACCCTGTGCCCACATGACCTCACCGAGGTGTGCACCGATCTCGCTGTCCTTCGATATATCCCAGGCCCGCTGCAAGTGACGGCGCGCCTCGTCCAGGTTGCCGAGACGATAATGCACCCACCCCAGACTATCAATAATGGCCGGATCATCCGGCTCCTGCGCATAGGCCCTGTTGATATAAACCAGTGCCTCTTCATAGCGATTGGTCCGGTCTGCCAGCGTATAACCCAGTGCATTCAGGGTGCGTACATTGTCGGGATCCAGCTCGAGAATCCGGCGCATATCCCTTTCGGCGATTTCGAGTTTTCCCAGCCGCTCTGCGGCCAGTGAATGTGCATACAGCAAGTCTGCGTTATCCGGGCTGGCCTGCAGTGCCTCGCCATAGAGATCGAGGGCGTCCTTGTGCAGCTCTGCATCCGACAGCACCTGCCCTTCCAGCAGGTAATAGGTCACGCTTTGGGTTGGATCCTTTTGGCGCAACACCCGCATGTGGTTCTGCATGGCATCGACATTACCCTGCCTGACAAGGATTTCAGCGATCCGTAACTGCGCCTGGCTCCAGTAATCACCCGATTCGACCTTGCTGTACCAGTCCAGTGCCGCTGCATCATTATTCTGCTTGAGTTCGGCATAACCGAGATAGTAGTAGGCATTTTGCACACTGTCATCAAGCTCAATCAGCTGCTTCAAGTACTTTTCACCGGCTTTATACCGACCGGTTTCCAGTTCCAGCAGTGCCAGTGAATAGAGGCCTTCCGGGTTGTCCGGCTCCAGCTTGACGACCATGGCAAACTGCGAACGGGCCCCCGCCAGATCTTCGCCATCCAGTAACATGCGCCCGTAGGCAAAATGCAGATTGGTGTTCTCGGGGTATTTGTCAACGGCAGCGGCCAGTAGCTGTGTCGCTTCGGCCTTACGTTCCAGCCTGACCAGTATCTGGGCCTTGAGCAGTATTGCAGACGGCAGATCCGGACTCACAGCCAGCGCCTTGTCCACCGCTTCCAGCGCCTTGTTCAGCTGATCCGCCGCAACGGCAACGCGGCTGAGCGCCATCCACGCATACGGATTGTCCGGATTATGGGCAACCAGCTTCTGCATTGCATCCAGCGCAACCTCCTTGTCATCCTCACGCGCGAGGATGGTCGTTGCGAGGCTGTAACCTTCTTCCGTGTCATCTGAAATGGCCAGCAGGTAATTCAGCTGGGTAATGACCTCGTCCTTGTCACCATTGTGGAGTGCCAGCGCAATCAGTGCCTTGCGGGCCTCAACACTGCCTGGATCAAGCTCAACCCAGCGCCGTGCTGCCTTCTCGGCTGCATCATATTGCTTGGCAAAGGAGGCAATCTGCACAGCACGCTCTGCGACCCGTGGATCCTGTGCACTCAGTGCCGCCTGCAAATAGTGTGGAACGGAGGTATCCAGCACGCCACGCTGACCGGCGATCTCGGCCAGCAGAATATCGAACATCAGATCATCGGTGAGGGTCTGTTGTGGCAGCGGCTCCTGTCCGGCCTCAGCACCCGCTGCCGGTGGCGGGTCATTCTGAATGACCGTAACCGCCTGCGCCCGGCCCTTGTCTCCCGAGACGGCACAAGACACCAGTGTCACGCCCATCAGCGCGGCAAGCCCGAGCCGACGAAACGAGCCCACAAGTCTATTCATTATGTTTTCCATCCCGGCCATTCTAACAGCCCCTCGTATACCCTGGTAACTTAATGGACAGTAAAATCAGCATATTGTTGTATATCCAGAGCGGATGCTTCAGGATTCGCCTCCGGCTTGTATTAACTGACCCCGCCATGCAGAATTTTGCGTTCACCCGGGAATTTTCTTGAATTTGACATGCATTTGACCGTACTTGGAATCAATCACCACACCGCGCCCGTCGAGGTCCGCGGCCAGGTGGCCTTTCCTCCGGAATCGCTACCGCGTGCATTGGGCGAGCTCAAGGCGCTGGACGGTGTCCTGGAGGCGGCGATACTGTCAACCTGTAACCGTACCGAGCTGTATTTCAACCAGGACACGGAGATTGTTGAACCTGTCTCAGACTGGTTGTGCCGCTTCCACCAGCTGGATCGGAGCAGCCTGCAACAGCATTTTTATACATACAAGGAGTCCGATGCCGTGCGCCACATGCTGCGCGTCGCGGCCGGGCTGGATTCCCTGGTACTGGGTGAACCCCAGATCCTGGGGCAGCTGAAGGACTGTTATCAGCAGGCACTGCAGACGGGCAGCATCGACACCCTGGTCAACCGTCTGTTCCAGCACACGTTTTCGGTCGCCAAGCAAATACGTACCGACACGGCGATCGGGGCCAGCCCGGTATCGGTTGCCTTCGCGGCAGTCAGCCTGGCACGGCAGATATTTGGCCAGTTTGAGAACCAGACGGCACTGCTGATCGGCGCCGGTGAGACGATCGAGCTGGCCGCCCGGCATTTGCATGACCAGGGTTTGGGAAAAATGATCATTGCCAATCGCACCGTTACACGCGCCCATGACCTGGCGGCACAGTTCAACGGCTACGGCATAGGGCTGGATGAAATCCCCGCCCACCTGGCAGAAGCCGATATCGTGATTGCCTCGACCGGCAGCACCACGCCCATCCTGACCCGGGATACCATCAGTAATGCCCTGAAATCCCGCAAGCACCGTCCGGTACTGATAGTGGACATCGCCGTACCAGCGGATATCGCGGCAGATGTCGCGCTGCTTGATGATATCTACCTGTATACCGTCGATGACCTCAAGCTTGTCATTGAGGAAAATTTGCGCTCACGCCAGGAAGCCGCACAGCAGGCGGAGGAAATTATCGATGTGCAGGTTGAGCGCTTCATGGCCTGGACACGGTCACTGGATGCCGTACCCACTGTGTGTGCCTACCGCGAGTATGCACAGTCGCTGGCTGAAACCGAACGGGAAAAGGCCAGCCGCCAGCTTGAGAGTGGCAAGCCGCCGCAGGAAGTGATCGACACGCTGGCCCGCAACCTGGTTAACAAGCTCACGCATAACCCCTGCGTAAACCTGCGTGGCGCTGTGTCGGAAGGCGAAACCGGCATACTGGAAGCCGTGCGCACGCTGTTTCGCCTCAAGCCCAACAACTGAATAATCATGCAGCCAAGCATTGTCAACAAACTCCAGCATATCGAAGAGCGTCTCATCGAGGTCAGTGCCCTGCTGGCTGATGCCGATACGATTTCAGACCAGGACAAGTACCGCAGCCTGTCGAAGGAATATGCGCAACTGACACCGGTTGTTGACAGCTTCAGGGCCTGGCGGCAAACACAGGACGACGCCACCTCGGCACAGGAAATGCTCAAGGACCCGGACCCGGAAATGAAAAGCATGGCCGAGGACGAACTCCGGCAGGCACGTGAACAGGCCGAAACACTGGAACTGGATCTGCAAAAACTGCTGTTACCCAAAGACCCGCATGACAACAGCAACATCTTCCTTGAGATCCGTGCCGGTACCGGCGGTGACGAAGCCGCCATTTTTGCAGGCGACCTGTTTCGCATGTATGTGCGTTATGCCGAGCTCAACAAGTGGCAGGTGGAAGTACTCAGCGAAAGCCCCGGTGAACACGGTGGCTACCGGGAGATCATTGCACGCATTGTCGGCCACGGTGCATACTCCAGACTGAAATTTGAATCCGGTGCCCACCGGGTACAACGTGTCCCCGAAACCGAGTCCCAGGGGCGCATCCACACCTCGGCGGCGACCGTGGCCATTCTGCCCGAGGCTGATGACATCGATCCGGTGGAAATAAACCCGGCTGACCTGAAGGTTGACACCTTTCGCGCCTCCGGCGCCGGCGGCCAGCATGTCAACAAGACCGATTCGGCCATTCGCCTGACACATATCCCGTCCGGCATCGTGGTCGAGTGCCAGGATGAACGCTCACAGCACAAAAACCGTGCCCGGGCGATGTCACTGCTGTCGGCAAAACTGCTGGACACCCAAATGGCCCAGCAAAAGGCAGCGGAAACGGAAGCACGTCGTTCACTGGTCGGCAGTGGCGACCGCTCTGAACGTATCCGCACCTATAACTTTCCCCAGGGACGTATGACCGATCACCGCATTAACCTGACTGTGTACAAGCTGGATGATTTCATGACCGGCAATCTTGACCTGGCCATTGAACCGCTGATTAACGAATACCAGGCCGACCAGCTCACCGCCCTCAATGAATCAGGCAACTGATCCGGTCTCGATCAAACAGCTGCTCGAACAGGCAACCCGGTTACTCAATACGGAATCGGCACGACTGGATGCCGAGGTATTGCTCGGACACGTGTTGCAGGAATCACGCAGCCATTTCCATGCCTGGCCGGAGAAGCAGGTACCGGCCGCAAGCCGCCAGCACTTTCATCAACTGCTGCAACGCAGACTCGCAGGCGAACCGGTTGCTTACCTGACCGGTGAACGTGAATTCTGGTCTTTGCCCCTGACCGTCACCGCAGACACGCTGATACCCCGCCCGGAGACAGAAACGCTGGTTGCACAGGCACTGGAACGGATACCCGCAGACCGATCGCAAACGATCGCCGACCTTGGCACGGGCAGCGGCGCCATTGCACTCGCCATCGCCCGCGAGCGGCCACGGTGCCGGATTATCGCAACCGACATTGCAGCCGCCGCCATCGAGGTTGCACGCCACAATGCACGACGACTGGGTATCCACTGTGTCGAGTTCCGCATCGGTAACTGGTGCGAACCGCTGGGCGATATGCGCTTTGACATGATCGTCAGCAACCCGCCCTACATTGCCGATACCGATCCGCACCTGGAGTCGGGTGATGTCCGCTTTGAACCGCGGACTGCGCTCGCCGCCGGGCCGCAGGGAATGGACAATCTGACGCCAATAGCACAGTGCGCCCTCATGCACCTGGAAGCCGGTGGCTGGCTGCTCATGGAGCATGGTTATGACCAGGCCGGATCAGTCAGACAATTACTCGAAGATACTGGTTTTACAAAAATTATCACGTATACCGATGATGCCGGGCAGAAGCGGGTCAGTGCCGGCGAATCATGTCCGTAGAATTACGCTTGTATTTTTTCCCTGCAGCGCTAGGATTGAGGTGTGGGTAAGAAACCAAGACAGCGTTCAATCTGGCTGACCGAGCCAAGCCAGGATCCAGGCTACGCGGATTCTGCTGCCGACCTGCTGCGTAATGCCAGGGGTGTTGTCCATGTACAGGTCGCCCGGTCCGATCACTTGCTGGTCAGCTACAATGTTCGTGAAATCACCCTGCAGATTCTTGAAGCACTGCTAACCGAATTCGGCTACAAACTCCGCACCAGTCTCTTCTGCCGAACCATACGCGCCCTGTGTTATTACATCGAGGACATTGAGTGCACCAGTTGCAAACATGACCAGGCCGATTACACCCGGGATGCATTTATCACCCGTTATCTGCGCCGGCCCCACGGCTGCCGCGATCATCGACCGGAATATCTGCGCCGCTATTTATAATCGCAGCCCTTCCCCGGCCAGCCAAAGCAAGCCATGAATGACGACCAGCTGCTTCGCTACAGCCGACAAATCATGCTGCCGCAAGTTGACCTTGCCGGGCAGGAACAGCTGCTGGCCGGCCGGGCATTGATAATCGGGGCCGGTGGACTGGGTTCACCCGCCGCCATGTACCTCGCCGCCGCCGGTATCGGACAACTGGCCATTGCCGATTTCGATGTGGTCGACCTGAGTAATCTGCAACGCCAGCTGTTACATCACAGCAATGACATCGGTCGTGAAAAAACGGCCTCCGCCAGGGAGACACTGTTATCGATCAACCCCGACATTCAGGTCACCGCCATCCCCCGTGCGCTGCAGGGAGATGAACTCGATGATCAGGTAAAACTCGCCGACGTGGTGCTGGACTGCAGTGACAATTTTGCCACCCGCTTTACCGTCAACACGGCCTGTGTCGGACAGTGCACCCCGCTGGTATCGGGCGCCGCGATACGCCTGGAAGGACAGCTTGCCGTATTTGACTCGAGGAAGAAAAACAGCCCCTGTTACAACTGCCTGTACAAGGAAGGCGAGAATGAAGAACAGACCTGCGCCGAGACCGGTGTGCTTTCCCCGCTGGTCGGGATCATCGGCTCCATGCAGGCACTGGAAGCCATCAAGGTCATCCTTTCCCTGGGCAACGATCTGTGCGGACGTCTCGTCATCTTTGATGCCTTTCAGCATGAATGGCGCACCCTGACGCTACCACGGGATCCGGCCTGCCCAACGTGCAACTGACATGCCAGTACAAATATCCATCCAGAAAGAATAATTCTCGCCAAGACGCAAAGATCGCAAAGTTAAAATCATACAGATCTAAAGGCACCTTATTTTTTCTTGGCGTCTTTGCGTCTTGGCGAGAGAAATTACGGTGTTTATAGACGGACATTAACTATTCGAGCTTAAAACCCAGCCCGGACAACACGCCGGCAAGCTCACCGGCCGGTTCATCAAGCAGCACCGTTGATTCAGTAAATTCACGTCTTACCGGGTAGTCTTTGCGCAAGCGGTCAAAGGCGATGGAACGTTCCGCGACAGGCAAAGAAAGTGTTGCCCGCAAACGGGCATCATCCTGACGCACATCATAGGCATCCAGAACAACCACTCTCGCAGCCGCAAGTACATTACCCACATCACGGGACCTCAGGTCTATGCTTGCAACACGCTTCAGCGCATCGCCCGCACGCCAACTCACGGGCCGGGCAAAATAGTCACAGGCGGCCCGGTAGATCATTTCGGTACCGCGCAACTTGCCATCGTAACTGTAACCGGCAATGTGTGGTGTCCCGAGGTCAACCTTCTGCAAAAGCGAGGTACTGATGGCCGGCTCGACTTCCCAGACATCCAGTACCACCGACAGGTCATCACGTGTCGCGAGCAGTGCATCAAGTGCGCGGTTATCCGCGACTGCACCCCTTGAAGTATTGATAAGGATGGCACCCGGTTTCAAGCGTCCCAGAAACGACGCATTGACAAGATGAAAGGTCGGATGCCGACCGTTCCTGGTCAACGGCACATGCACCGTCACGATATCAGCCTGTAACACCTCCTCGAGCGAAACAAAATCATCGTGACCGCCACTTGCCAGTAACGGCGGGTCATTGACCAGGCAACGCATACCCAGGGCCAGAAGTTTCTCACGCACGCGTGAGCCGACATTGCCACAGCCGATAATGCCAACCGTTTTACCGGCCAGTTCGAAGCCCTGCTGCGCTGACAACGCCATCAGGGCACTGACAACATACTCAGCCGCCGAGATGGCATTACTGCCAGGTGCCGTTGCAAAACCGATGTCTTGCTGCTGCAGATAGTCGCGATCGACGTGATCGAAACCGATGGTGGCAGAACCGACAAAGCGTACAGATGAACCATCAAGCAGGGACGAATCAACCCGTGTGACCGAACGTACCAGCAGGATATCTGCGTTGCGCACCTGCTCTGCCTGCATACCCCGCCCCGGCAGCAGGCTCACCTCACCAAGTGAGGCAAACGCCTGTTGCACACAGGGGATATTTTCGTCGGCAATGATTTTCATGGTAATTGTGTATTTATTGCTGAACTTGTAATCCGATACAAAAAATAACCACGTCATTCCCGCGAAAGCGGGAATCCACTTGCACCGGCGCCTGTTTAAGCCATGGACTGGATTCCCGCTTCCGCGGGAATGACGAAAAATTAATTAGGAGCGCCTGCAAGGTGCTCCTGCAATGCGAATAATTACCGGTGATTAACTATCCAGCAGTTTCCTGAGCAACTCGTTGACCTGTTTCGGATTGGCCTTGCCCTGGGTGGCCTTCATTACCTGCCCGACGAAGAAGCCAAACAGTTTTTCCTGGCCACCACGGTACTGTTCAATCTGTTTCGGATTGTTAGCCAGCACGTCCCTGATGATGCCTTCAATCGCAGAGACATCCGAAATCTGCTTCAGGCCCTGCTGTTCGATAATTTCATCAGCCGTGCCCTCACCCTTCCACATGGCCTCGAACACCTGTTTTGCAATCTTGCCGGAGATGGTGCCATCTTCAATGCGCAGTAACAGCCCCCCCAGCGTCCCGGCACTGACAGGGCTGTCCGTAATATCGCGATCATCCCTGTTCAGGGCACCGGACAGTTCACCCATGACCCAGTTGGCTGTCAGCTTGCCTGCGCCGCCCGCGGCCTGTGCAGCCGCTTCAAAGTAATTCGCCAGTTCGCGAGAGGCGGTCAGGATGCCGGCATCGTATTCCGATAGCGCATGCTCACTGACAAAACGCGCCTTTCTCGCATCCGGTAATTCCGGCAGGGTTTTTCTGACGGATTCAATAAAGGCATCGTCCAGCTCAACCGGCAGCAGGTCAGGATCCGGAAAATACCGGTAATCGTTGGCCTCTTCCTTGGAACGCATGGAGCGTGTCTCATGCCTGCCTGCATCAAACAGGCGTGTCTCCTGCACCACCGTGCCGCCACTTTCAAGCAGCATAATCTGTCGTTGTACCTCGTAGTTGATGGCCTGTTCAACGAAACGAAATGAATTGATATTTTTTATTTCAGCGCGCGTACCGAACTCCGCCTGTCCCTTCGGGCGCATCGATACATTGGCATCACAGCGAAATGAACCTTCCTGCATATTGCCATCACTGATACCCAGATAACGCACCAGCGAGTGAATCTTTTTCATGTAGGCAACCGCTTCCTTCGCGGAACGAATATCCGGCTCGGACACGATTTCCAGCAGCGGCGTACCGGCACGGTTCAAATCGATACCGGTCTTGCCCTGGAAGTTTTCATGCAGGGACTTACCGGCATCTTCCTCCAGGTGTGCACGCGTAATTCCAATACGCTTGCTGTTTCCATCTTCCAGCTCAATATCCAGATAACCATCATGCACAATGGGCAATTCAAACTGACTGATCTGGTAACCCTTGGGCAGGTCCGGGTAGAAATAATTCTTGCGCGCAAACACCGAGCGCGGCGCAACCGTGGAGTGCGTGGCCAAACCGAACATGGTGGCCATGCGTACCACTTCCGCGTTCAGTACCGGCAATACGCCCGGCAAACCCAGGTCAACAGCACACGCCTGGGTATTCGGCTCCGCACCGTAGGTAGTTGATGCAGCAGAAAATATTTTGCTCTTCGTTGCAAGCTGGGCATGGATCTCCAGCCCGATAACCGTTTCCCATTCCATTATTCAAACCCCTGCGGGCAGCGCGTGTGCCAGTCGCTCACCTGCTGGTACTGGTGCCCGACATTCAGCAGCCGTGCTTCTTTAAAATAATTGCCCGCCACGTGCAGTCCAACCGGCAGGCCATTACAAAACCCGGCAGGTATCGACATCGCCGGCAAACCGGCAAGATTGACGGCGATGGTATAGATATCAGACAAATACATACTCACAGGATCATCCGCCTTCTCACCCAGCTTGAAGGCAACCGACGGCGCCGTCGGCCCCATAATGACATCGACCTGCTCAAAGGCCCGCAGGAAATCATTCCGGATCAGACGCCGGACCTGTTGCGCCTTCAGATAGTAGGCGTCATAGTAGCCGGCAGACAGCGCATAGGTACCGATCAGGATGCGGCGCTTGACCTCGTCACCAAAACCTTCACCCCGCGAGCGGGTATACAGATCCGTCAGGTCTTGCGGGTTTTCAGCCCGGTGTCCAAAGCGCACACCGTCAAAACGGGACAGGTTGGAGGAGCACTCCGCCGGCGCCACCACATAATAGGCAGGCACCGACAGGTGCGTATTCGGCAAGCTGATGTCCATTACCGTGGCACCGAGCTTCCTGAATTCTTCAATGGCCGCGGCAACCGCGCCTCCCACAGCGCTATCCAGTCCTTCACCGAAGTATTCTTTCGGCAAGCCAATCCTTAATCCCTGCAGGGGTTCATTCAACTGTGCGGCATAGTCATCGACCGGCCGATCGACACTGGTTGAATCACGCGGGTCAAACCCGGCCATGGCACCCAGCATCACGGCAGCGTCTTCAGCCGAGCGGGTAAACGCCCCGCCCTGGTCAAGACTGGAGGCAAAGGCAATCATGCCGTAGCGTGATACCCGGCCGTAGGTTGGCTTGAGCCCGGTGATGCCGCAGAGTGCCGCCGGTTGCCGAATGGAACCGCCGGTATCGGTACCGGTACTGGCCGCTACCAGCCGTGCCGCAACGGCGGCGGCGGAGCCACCGGAAGAACCGCCGGGCACGGTCGATTCGTCCCAGGGGTTCCTGACCGGCCCGTAGAAACTGGTCTCGTTGGACGACCCCATGGCAAATTCATCCATGTTGGTCTTGCCGACCATCACGGCACCGGCTTCAAGCAGTTTCTTCGTAACGGTCGCATCATACGGGGCAATAAAGTTATCCAGCATCTTCGAACCACAACTGGTCTTTACCCCCCTGGTACAGAAAATGTCCTTGTGCGCAAACGGAATACCCGTCAGTGGCCCGGCGGTCCCGGCCTTGATGGCCACATCTGCCGCTTGTGCCGCCGCCAGCGCCTGCGTCCCGGTGACGGTCACAAAGCTGTTGAGCCGTTCATCATGTTGACTGATGCGCTGCAGGCAGGCGCGGGTCAATTCTTCACTGGAGTACACGCCCTTCTGCAGGTCGGCGGCCAGTTCAACAAGGCTTTTCTGGTGCATAGAATCTCACTGCTGTTCTAGATAACTACGTATCCCCTGATTAATTCACTATCGTCATCCCGGCATGCGCCGGCATGACGAATAACTCAGGCGGTTACTCGATCACCTGCGGCACAAGGTACAGTCCTGATTCAGTCTCGGGTGCAACCTGCTGGAAGTGCTCACGATTATTCGTCTCTGTCACCTCGTCCGGCCGCAGGCGCTGGGTGGCTTCCAGCGGGTGCGCCAGCGGTTCCACACCGGTCGTGTCAACGCTGTTCAGCTGCTCCACAAAGGCCAGAATATCCGTCAGATTTCGGGTATATCCAGGAATATCATCGGCATTGATCCCCAGTCGGGCCAGGTGGGCAATCTTCTCAATATCCTCGGCATCTAGCGCCATGGTCACTCCATTATCAGTCATTCATGAAAAAACAGGGGCGCAAAGGTAGCACAATCATTTATCAGGCACATCTCCACATTCAGACCCCTGGCAACGCTTTTCAGCTGATTTCCTTGCCCCAAAGGCCCCTCGTTGTTAGATTACCCGCTTCCTTTTTCTGCGACCTGCACGGATTTGCATTAATGTTAATAAAAAGCTTGTTTGGCATGTTCTCCAACGACCTGTCCATTGACCTGGGCACAGCGAACACACTGATATATGTACGCGGCCAGGGGATCGTCCTGAACGAGCCGTCGGTGGTGGCCATACGCCAGGATCGCGGGCCGGGCGGACCGAAGAGTATTGCGGCGGTTGGCACCGAGGCCAAGCTGATGCTGGGACGGACCCCGGGCAACATCACGGCCATCCGGCCATTGAAAGACGGCGTAATCGCCGATTTCACCATCACGGAAAAAATGCTGCAGCATTTTATCCACAAGGTCCATGAGGCACGATTCTTCAAGCCCAGTCCACGTGTCCTGATTTGCGTACCCTGCGGATCCACCCAGGTGGAACGTCGTGCCATCCGTGAATCGGCAGCCGGTGCGGGTGCCCGCGAGGTCTATCTAATAGAAGAACCCATGGCCGCCGCCATCGGTGCCGGTATGCCGGTCGATGAAGCGCGCGGCTCCATGGTGCTGGATATCGGCGGCGGCACTTCAGAAGTCGCCGTTATCTCATTGAATGGCATAGTCTACTCATCATCTGTCCGCATCGGTGGTGACCGCTTTGATGAAGCCATCATCAACTACGTGCGACGTAACTACGGCACTCTGATCGGTGAGGCCACGGCAGAGCATATCAAGCACGCCATCGGCTCCGCCTACCCCGGCAAGGAAGTCATTGAGCTGGAGGTCAAGGGACGCAACCTGTCACAGGGCATCCCGCGCAGCTTCACCCTGAACAGCAATGAAATTCTCGAGTCCCTGCAGGAACCCCTGACCGGTATTGTTGGCGCGGTAAAGACTGCCCTGGAGCAGACGCCACCGGAACTGGGCGCGGACGTGGCTGAACGCGGCATTGTGCTGACCGGTGGTGGCGCCCTGCTGCGGGACCTCGACAAATTACTGATGGAGGAAACCGGCCTGCCGGTCGTGATTGCCGATGACCCCCTCACCTGTGTGGCCCGCGGCGGCGGTCGCGCGCTCGAATTGTTCGATGAGCGTGGTGGGGATGTTTTTACTGTCGAGTAAGATCCCACAGGAATTAACGACTGGCGTAGGAGCGGCTTGTAGCCGCGATCGCGCCTGCAAGGCGCTCCCACACCAGTAGATACGCCTGCAGTGACTTAGGATAGAATACCGCCCTGATTAAGTAACAGCACCACGGGGTGTCCGATCAAGCTCATCTTCACACAAGGTCCATCCATCACGACACGGTTGCTTGTGCTGGCTTCACTGTCGGTCGTACTCATGGTGATGGACCACAAGTATAAAAGCCTTGAGTCCGTGCGCGATGCACTGTCGTTACTGGTCTACCCGATCCAGTTAAGCGTGGAACTGCCCGGCTCGGTCACTGACTGGTTCAACGAATCCCTTGCCACCCGGCGCCATCTGCAGGAAGAGATAGACAGCCTGCATACCCAGCAATTCGTACAGAAGGCCCAGATGCAGAAATTTGCTGCACTGCAGGCAGAGAATATTCGCCTGCGTGAACTACTGGACTCGTCTTTTGAAGTGGGCGAGAAAGTGCTCATTGCCGAACTGATGTCGGTCAACCTGGATCCCTACAAGCACCAGGTGGTCATTAACAAGGGTGAATTACATGACATTTATCCCGGCCAGCCACTGGTCGATGCGGAAGGCGTCATGGGGCAAATAGTCCATGCCGGGCCCTATTCATCAACGGCCATGCTCATCACCGATACCTCACATGCGATACCGATACAGGTAAACCGCAACGGCCTGCGGTCCATCGCGCTGGGCAGCGGCACCATCAACCGCCTGGAACTCCCGTACATACCCAACAGCGCGGACATCCAGCCGGGCGACCTGTTGATCACATCCGGGCTGGGTGGACGCTTCCCGCCCGGTTACCCGGTGGCCACTGTCGCTGCCGTGCAACACGATCCTGGCAATGCCTTTGCATCAGTCATCGCGACACCGCTTGCGCATTTGAATCGCAGCCGCGAAGTGCTGTTAATCTGGCCCAGTCAGACGACTGTGATTGAAGTGACCGCGAATATTCCGGTGGAAACACCCGGTGAGGTAAAGGATGCGGAAGAGCTTGCAACGACAGGTGCAGCAACAACAGACAGCGATACCAGTCATAGCAGCGATATCGGTAATTCCGGCGCAGTGGTACAGACAGAATGATACGCAGCAGACATCATGGTGGCGGCGTGATTATCTTCACATTTATTATCGCCCTGTTACTGACCGTTATCCCCTTACCCGAATCGGTACGCTACCTGCGCCCGGACTGGGTCGGACTGGTACTGATCTACTGGTGCATGGCCCTGCCTGACCGGGTGGGTGTCACCACCGGCTGGTTTGTGGGGCTGATGGTTGATCTGCTGACCGGCACCCTGCTCGGTCAACACGCACTGTCATTAACGGTCGTCGCCTACCTGACACAGAAATTCCACCAGCGATTGCGGCTGGTACCGGTGTGGCAACAGTCTTTAACCATCCTGGTATTGCTGGTGCTGCACCAGTTACTGGCACTGTGGATCAGTCGCATCATTGGCCGGCCCGGCGCACCCTGGTTTTTCTGGATGCCATCGGTGCTGGGGATGATCATCTGGCCGCTGGTGCATACCATGCTGCGCGGCATGCGCCGCGGTTTCAGGGTGAATTAGTCACACTCATGCTTCGCCAGATCACACTGAAAGATCATTTTTTCGAGTCCCGACTGGTCATGAACCGGGCAATCCTGTTACTCGTTTCAGGCGGTCTGCTGCTGACCGTGTTATTTGCACGCCTGATTTACCTGCAGGTCGTTGCTCACGAGCACTTCACGACGCTGTCAGAAGACAACCGCGTCAAACTGCAACCAATACCGCCCAACCGTGGATTGATATACGACCGCAACGGCATCCTGCTGGCCGAGAACCTGCCCTCCTATCGGCTCGAGATCACACCGGAACAAATTGATGACATGAGCGCGACTCTCGGCGCGCTTGAGGAAATCATCGAGATTCGTGACATCGACCGCAGCCGTTTTGAAAAACTGCTGGCAAGAAAACCACGCTTTGAAGCCATTCCGCTGCGTTTCCATCTGAATGATGAAGACGTGGCGCGTTTCGCAGTCAACCGGCACCGCTTCCCCGGGGTCGACATCACTGCCGGTCTGGCCCGTCATTACCCGCAGGGTCCGCATGCCGTGCATGCTCTGGGTTACGTGGGACGTATTGACGAGCGGGCACAGAAAGAGCTGGACAGTTCCAATTACCGCGGCACCAGTCATGTCGGCAAGACCGGCATCGAAAAGACCTATGAATCGGTGCTGCACGGCCAGGTCGGTTTGCAACAGGTGGAAACGACGGCACAGGGCCGTGTCATCCGCGTACTGAACCGCACACCGCCCGTATCCGGGCGCAACCTTTACCTGACCATTGATGCGCGTGTGCAGAACGCTGCTGAAAAGGCCTTTGGTGAACGCACCGGCTCTGTGATTGCCATTGACCCGAACAATGGAGATATCCTTGCTTTTGTCAGCCTGCCGACCTATGACCCGAATCCGTTTGTAAACGGTATAGAGTATGACGACTATGCCGCCCTGCGCGACAGCAAAAAGCGGCCGTTGTTTAACCGCGCCCTGCGCGGCCAGTATCCGCCCGGTTCCACTGTAAAACCGTTTGTCGGACTGGCGGGTCTTGAAGAGGGGATAACCACCCGTCATTCCAGCACCTACTGCCCGGGTTTCTACTCCCTGCCCGGCAGCAGTCGAAAATATCGCGACTGGAAGCGAACCGGTCACGGTACTGTCAAACTGAACAAGTCGATTGTACAGTCCTGTGACGTGTATTTTTATGATCTTGCACTGTCGCTGGGGATAGACCGCATCCACAACTACCTGCAGAACTTCGGCTTTGGCAGCGCAACCGGTATTGATATCCAGGGCGAATTATCAGGACTGCTGCCGTCAAGAGAATGGAAGCGCAGACGGCACGACCAGCCCTGGTTTCCCGGAGAGACCCTTATTACCGGCATCGGCCAGGGATTTTTCCTGGTCACACCGGTACAACTGGCTACCGCAACCGCTGTACTGGCAAACGGCGGCCGACTGCTGCAACCTAATATCGTGCATGCAGAACAGGAAACGAACAGTGATGACCTGCTGCCACACCAGCCCCACATCCTGGACACGATCACTATCATCGAACAGGAACACTGGGACAGCGTCATCAAGGCCATGACCGATGTGGTACACAGTGCCCGTGGCACGGCACACAAGATCGGCGTGGACAGCCCGTACATGATCGCCGGCAAGACCGGCACGGCACAGGTTTTCGGACTCAAGCAGGATGAGAAATACGATGCCGATGCAATTCCGGAAGAACTGCGTGATCACGCCCTGTTCATCGCCTTTGCGCCTGTCGAGTCCCCGCAAATAGCGGTTGCCGTCATTGTAGAGAACGGCGGCGGCGGCGGCTCTGTTGCCGCACCGATTGCCCGTGCCGTCATTGACGCCTATCTACAGGAGACCTCGCAATGAGCGTAGTCCTTGCCCCGCACCGTGAAGATGCCAGCCGCAGCGGCTGGCAATACCGGCTGCACCTTGATGCACCGCTGCTGTTTGCCCTGATTGCGGTCTGCACGCTGGGGCTGATCGTCCTCTACAGTGCCGGTGGCGGCGATATGGCACTGATAGAACGCCAGTTGGTACGCCTTGGCATTGCCTTTACCGGCATGTTGATAGTGGCACAATTGTCACCCGGCATGCTGCAACGCCTGACACCGTGGTTGTTTGTACTCGGCGTACTGCTTCTGCTTGCGGTGCTTATCGGTGGCGAAGCCAGTGGTGGCGCGCAGCGCTGGCTGAACCTGTACATCATACGTTTCCAGCCATCGGAAATGATGAAACTCGCGGTCCCGATGATGGTGGCCTGGTATCTCGCGGATACACGCCTGCCGCCGAACCGCTGGCAGTTACTGGCATCTGCAACACTCATCGCCGTCCCCATGTTGATGATCGCCAGGCAACCGGACCTCGGTACAGCCCTGCTCATCGCCAGTTCCGGCTTCTTTGTGTTGTTCCTCGCCGGCCTGCAATGGCGTCTGCTGGCATTCTTCACCGTGCTGCTCACCGCAGCGGCACCGGTACTCTGGCACTACATGCATGATTACCAGCGTCAGCGCGTGATTACGTTTCTGAATCCTGAAAGCGACCCTCTGGGCTCCGGTTATCATATTATCCAGTCCAAGATTGCCATTGGCTCGGGCGGTCTGCTGGGTAAAGGCTGGATGAACGGTACACAATCACAGCTGGACTTTCTTCCGGAACGCTCTACTGATTTCATCTTTGCCGTACTCGGCGAAGAGTTCGGATTCTTCGGCATCCTGACACTGTTTGCGCTGTATATCATCATCGTCGTGCGTGGCATTATGATTACCATTCAGGCCCAGGATACCTATACACGCCTGCTGGCCGGCAGCCTGTCAATGACATTCTTCGTCTACTTTATCGTTAACACCGGCATGGTCACGGGGCTGTTACCGGTGGTTGGATTACCGCTGCCGATGATCAGTTACGGCGGCACTTCCATTGTTACATTGATGGCCGGTTTTGGCATTCTGATGTCGATACAAACGCATCGTAAATTACTGCCGACCTGAGTTAGAATGCACACCGTACAACCACCCAAAGGAAACCCTTAATGCAGCTACAGGCTTTGAAAGCAGGCGTTATCTCTTCATTACTGCTGGCCGCACTGGCATGCAGCCCGCTGATGACAGCTGTTGCAGGCAACTACAATAACCAGCCACAGGTGCAGGCCTTCATCGACATGATGGTCGACAAACACGGTTTCACCCGGGAAGAACTCGTGACTGTTTTTAGCGAGGCAAAACGGCGCGAAGACATCCTGGAATTAATGCGCAAGCCAGCCGAGAAACGGCTGAAATGGTATGAGTACAGGAAAATATTTCTGACACCCGCCCGCATCGAAGGGGGTGTCGGTTTCTGGCAGGAAAATACGGATACCCTGGCCAGGGCCAAGGCCGCATTCGGTGTGGATCCGCAGGTCATCGTTGCCATCATTGGTGTGGAAACCCGCTACGGCAGCAATACCGGCCGACACCGGGTACTGGATGCGCTCTCCACACTGGCGTTTGACTATCCGCCACGCAGTGAGTTTTTTACGGGCGAACTGGAGGAATATCTGATACTTGCCCGTGAAGAAGACATTGATATTGTAGAAACCACCGGCTCCTATGCCGGTGCGATGGGTTACGGCCAGTTTATTCCCAGCAGTTACCGCGCCTATGCCGTTGATTTTGACAACGATGGCAAACGTGACCTGTGGGCCAACAAGATGGACATCATTGGCAGTGTCGCCAATTATTTCAGGCAACATGGCTGGAAGACCGGGACTCCCGTCGCGGTCCGCGCCAACGTGGAGGGAGACGCCTACCACACCATCCTCGACCTGGGTTATAAACCCAACACGGTGCTCGATGCCATGCGTCACGACGGCATAACACCGCTGAAGCCGATGCCCGATGACCTGGTCGCCGCGTTACTGCGCTTTGAACAGAAAGACGAACAGGAATACTGGCTCGGATTTAATAACTTCTACACCATTACCCGCTACAACCACAGCCCGCTCTATGCCATGGCGGTTTATCAGTTGAGCGAGGAAATTCGTGAGGCCTATGAGCAAAGTCTGCAATACGATGAGTGAGCGCTCCTTCACCACAAGCCGGCTCACTACCGCACTGCTGCTTGTTGGCGCCTGTCTCGCGGCCTGCTCCAGCCTGGAGAGCAGACTGGAAACGGACCATGCACCGCTCGATCCACAGGATGCCTCGAACACGCCCGATGCCGTGCCGCGTAATGAACCCCTGAGTCGTTATGGCAACCCTGAGTCCTACAAAGTCTACGGCACAACATACTACACACTGCCATCAAGCAAGGGTTACAGGGAACAGGGCACGGCCTCCTGGTATGGCACCAAGTTTCAGGGCAAGCGCACCTCCAGCGGCGAGCCGTATGATCTTTATGCCATGACGGCCGCTCACAAGACCCTGCCGCTGCCAACCTATGTCGAGGTCACTAATCTGAACAATGGTCGTGCGGTCATCGTCAAGGTCAATGATCGTGGCCCCTTCCATGATAATCGACTGATTGACCTGTCCTATGCGGCGGCCACCCGGCTCGACATCCTGCCAACGGGCACCGGGCAAGTGGAGATACGCGCAATTGACCCGGACGAGATGGCGACTGCTGTGACGCCAGCCGACACAGCAACTGCCCGGGTACAGCTAAACGAAAGTTTATATCTGCAGGTCGGGGCCTTTTCGAGCCGCGACAATGCAGAACGGCTGCGGAATGATCTGCTGTCGCAAAATCTTGGCGGCATCAGAATCGTCGAGGCAACAACCGATGCGGGTACCTTCTTCAAGGTCCAGGTCGGACCACTGGCAAGTCACATGGAGGCCAACCGGGTCACACAGGAACTCAGGACTCTGGGTATTAACCACAGCCATTCGATTGTCCAGTAAGCACTGGCAGGCATTGCAATATAGCGGTCACATGCGGACAATGCGTGCAGTTTGATTTCTCTCTTCATACAGGAATGATATGCATAAGCTTCTGATATATATAGCATTATTAATACAACTCCTCGGCGCCGGTATCCTGCAGGCGGCCTTGCCCATCCCCAAGCCACCGTCCACGGGCGCCAAGTCATTCATCATTCAGGACTACGGAAGCGGCAATGTACTCGCGGAGGAGAATTCAGAGGTCTCGGTGGAGCCAGCCAGCATTACCAAGCTGATGACCGCCTACGTAGTCTTCAGTGAACTGCAATCCGGCAACATCGCGCTCACCGAGATCGTCACTATCAGCGAAAAGGCATGGCGTACGCCGGGATCGCGCATGTTCGTTGAAGTGGGTAAACAGGTCGCGGTTGAAGATTTGCTGCAGGGTATGATCATACAGTCAGGTAATGATGCAACAGTGGCCCTGGCCGAATATGTCGCCGGCAGTGAAGATTCCTTTGCGGATGCAATGAACAAGCATGCAGCGGAAATCGGCCTGACCGGCAGCCATTTCATGAATTCAACGGGCCTGCCGGACGAAAATCACTACATGACCGCCAGGGATATTGCCAATCTGGCCTCGTTACTGATCAGCAAGTACCCGGAATACTACAAGTGGTACTCGCAGAAGGAATACACCTTTAACGATATTACCCAGCACAACCGCAACAAACTGCTGTGGCGTGATCCAGGCGTCGACGGATTGAAAACCGGCCATACGGAATCAGCCGGCTATTGCCTGGTAACTTCTGCAACAAAAGATGACATGCGCCTGATTACCGTGGTGCTTGGCACCGACAGTGCGAACGCACGCGCCGATGCCAGCCAGGCACTGCTTAATTATGGTTTCCGCTTCTTTGAGACCCACAAGCTCTACGATGCCGGCACCCAGCTAACCACTTCCCGTATCTGGAAGGGCAGCAGTGAAACAATTGCCCTGGGGCTTGATCATGCATTGTACGTCACCATCCCAAGGGGGCAGTACAATGCGCTGGATGCCTCCATGAATATTGATCAGCGCATCATGGCGCCGGTCACCGCGGGACAGGCACTGGGTACGGTACAGGTTAAACTGGAAGATCAGGTCGTTGCCGACCAGCCACTGGTCAGTTTGCAAGCGATCAGCGAAGGCTCATTCTGGCAGCGCATCACGGATGAAGGCCTGCTGTATTTTGAGTAAACCCCGCATATGTCAACAGCCTACCTGAATGGCGGGTTCCTGCCATTGGCTGACGCGCAGGTGTCGGTCATGGACCGGGGGTTTCTGTTTGGAGACGGGGTCTACGAGGTAATCCCCGTTTACGGTGGCAGACTGTTCAGGCTGGCACATCATCTCAAACGCCTGCACAACAGCCTCGATGCCGTGCGCATAGCAGACCCGTTATCCAGTGACAAGTGGGAAACCGTGTTAACCGAACTCGTCAGCCGCAATAAGGGCGGCGACCAGGCCGTTTATTTACAGGTGACACGGGGTGTGGCGGACAGGCGTGATCATGCCTTCCCGGAGGACATATCCCCCACGCTGTTCGCCATGAGCACACCGATGGCGGCCTCTGTTGATATTGGCGGTGTGACAGGTACAACGGCCATCACCCTGCCGGATATCCGCTGGAAACTTTGCAATATCAAGGCCATTACCCTGCTGCCCAACGTCATGCTACGCCAGCAGGCAATTGACAACGGTTGCGCCGAGGCGATCCTGATAAAAGACGGCTTTGCCATCGAAGGTGCGGCCAGTAATCTCTTCATCGTCAGGAACGGCTTGTTGATTACACCACCCAACGGCCCTGCCCTGCTACCCGGCATCACCCGCGACCTCATCATCGAACTTGCCGCCAGCCACGCCATCCCGTTCCGTGAAGCCGGCATTACGCAGGCAGCGTTATTCAGCGCCGACGAGGTCTGGCTGACCAGTTCAACGCGCGAGATTTCACCCGTCACCCGGCTGGATGACACCATCATCAACAGTGGTGTCCCGGGACCACTCTGGGGGCGCATGATCACCCTGTATCAGGACTACAAAAAAGCAATCCGGGACGGCAAGGCAGGCTAGCCTACAAAGCTTCTCCCGCCAACGTTTCTCCCTTGCTGTTCAACAGAAACACCGCGCTACCCTCGCCATCAACCTCCAGTTTAAGACGCGTATCGACACCCGAAGGTTGTGTTTCCAGGCTTTCATAGCCAAACAGGATCCCGAGTGCCTTGCCGTGAGCAGCGGCTTTTTGCAGTCGCTTGCCCATAAATTCGGTACTGCAATTGGGCCATGCCATAACAACACTGCAGTCACCGGAATACAGCATGGACTCCGCTGTCCACAGGGCACTGCGTCCCGGGTGCGGATTTACCTGCAGAACCCGGACGTGGTTGATTGCGGCCTCCGTCAACAGGCCCGAACGTGTCGGCCAGGTTGGATTCACCATGGCAATCCAGCGGCCCTGCTGACTCAGGCGTATCAGTGCCGGCATCAGTAACGACAAGGCATCGCTGTATGCATCCGGGAGAATAATTTCAACCAGTCCGCTTTTCGGCCAGCCGCCACAGGGCAACATTTCATCGAGTAGCGGAATACCGCTAGCGGTCACCAGGGAAGAACCGGACACAGAGGACTGTTCCCAGGCATTCAGTTGATGCAGTTTATTGGATGCCTTCATCATTTTATCTCCTTTCGCAAGATACCCACAGCCAAGCCTTCAATTTCCAGCGCCTGTTCGCGCAGGTCAACCCGGATCGGTTCATAAGCCTTGTTCTCCGGCATCAGCCGCACGATGGAGCCACGCTGCCGGAAACGTTTAACCGTGACTTCATCATCCAGTCGTGCCACGACAACCTGGCCGTTCTCAGCATGCGGTGTGTGGTGAACCGCCAGCAGGTCACCATCGTGAATACCGATATCCTGCATACTGTCTCCCTTGACCCGCAGCAGGTAGTCGGCGTGCGGATGAAAGGTATCGGCATCAATCTGGCAGTAGTCATCAATATTCTGTTCCGCCAGTATCGGTTCACCCGCCGCCACATGCCCCACCACGGGCAAGCCATAATCCTCTTCATCATCAAGAAGACGAATACCTCGCGATGACCCGGGGATCATTTCTATGGCTCCTTTGCGTTCCAGAGCACGAAGATGGTCCTCCGCGGCATTCGGGGAGCGGAAGCCGAGCGATTCGGCAATCTCGGCCCGCGTGGGTGGGCAGCCCTCTTCGGCAATGTAACTGCGGATCAACTCCAGAATTTCGGCCTGCCGTGCTGTCAGTGTGTCCCGGGACATGATTACCTACTGGTTATTTATACAGTTACTGTTAGTATATACAGTAGCCTTACAAATGCAAATGTTTTTTATCTTAATGAATTATATGTATTATTATATATCACCTCCTCCAGGACCTGTTTAATCAGAGCCATCCTGTACCATTTTATAAATTGGATTATCATAGGCGCCAACCTAAAACAGACCCTCAACCCGCCATGCCTGAAACATCCTCCGCCCCTACACCCCGCCATACCGTTGCTGTGCAGGTTGGCAATGTAGTCGTTGGCGGCAACGCGCCCATCGTGGTGCAATCCATGACGAACACCGACACGGCCGATATCGCCGCGACCGTTCAACAGGTCCGGGAACTGGCACAGGCCGGTTCGGAACTGGTACGGATCACCGTTAACTCGGAAGAAGCCGCACGTGCCGTACCCGCAATCGTCGAGCAGTTGCAGCAAACAGAGGATGCCGTTCCGCTGATTGGTGACTTTCATTTCAATGGTCACAAGCTGCTGGCGAAATACCCGGACTGCGCACAGCTGCTCGCCAAGTATCGCATCAACCCCGGCAATGTCGGGCGTGGCAAAAAGCGCGATGAGCAGTTTGCCGACATGATTGAAACGGCCTGCCGCTACGGGAAACCGGTACGTATCGGGGTCAACTGGGGCAGTCTCGACCAGGCACTGGTAGCACGTTTGATGGATGACAACGCCAGTCGAAGTGATCCGCAAGACGCACAGGGCATCATGCATGAAATCATGGTGACATCTGCACTGGAAAGTGCGGCACAGGCAGAAGCACTGGGTATGCCACACAACCGGATTATTTTGTCGGCCAAGATGAGTGGCGTACAGGATTTGATTGCCGTCTACCGCGCCCTGTCAACACAGTGTGACTATGCCCTGCACCTGGGACTGACCGAGGCCGGCATGGGCTCCAGGGGCATCGTCGCATCTACGGCCGCCCTGTCCGTGCTGTTGCAGGAGGGCATCGGTGACACCATCCGCATTTCACTGACACCGGAACCCGGCGGTGACCGCTGCCGCGAAGTCATCGTCGCGCAGGAACTGCTGCAGGCCATGGAACTCAGACATTTCACCCCGGCCGTCATCGCCTGCCCGGGTTGCGGACGCACCACCAGTCAATACTTTCAGCAATTGGCGCAGGACATTCAGGGTTACCTGCGCGACCAGATGCCGGCATGGCGCAGGCATTATCCGGGGGTGGAAGAAATGAAAGTTGCCGTCATGGGTTGCGTGGTCAATGGTCCCGGGGAAAGCAAGCATGCCAACATCGGTATCAGCCTGCCGGGAACCGGCGAAACACCGGTGGCACCGGTCTACGTGGACGGTGAAAAAACAGTGACTTTAAAAGGCGACAGTATCGCTGCGGATTTTCAGAAGATCGTGGATGACTATGTGAAGCGACGCTACAGCTAGATTATCTGGCGCCTTGTGTTGGCGGCTGCGCCGGTTTTTGCACGGACATCAGGTGTGAATAAATCAGGCTTTGCTGTTTAATTGACGGGTCAGGCTCAGCCTTAGCCGAAAAGACCACCGAGGTCAGCACCACAGCGGTGAATACCACGATACCAAGAAATTCAAGTGAGTTGACCGCGCGTAGACAGTAAGACCGAATCATGTATATCTGCACCTTGAAACAGGTTAAGTGACTTCACGGGTTTGTCGGCAGCCACCCGTATATTTCAAGTCTGTAGAGCTGACAATGTGAACTGCATCACGGACAAGCTTCAAAAGACAGAGCAGGCAATCACAGCGGTCATTCCGACCGGGGCTGGCACCCATTCCATCTATATGTTTTTCAAGCACTAATTTAACTTAAGTGCGGTTCTCGCAGGCCGCTAACCTGTATAGGCATGAAAATCATGCTGCATCCAGGAGCTGTACCATGAGGAACTCAACGGATAGACGGCAGCCGCACATAACAGGCCTGCATCCCATCGATGACAATGAAATAAAAGTGACGGATACCGACAGACGCAAAATTCGCGATCGACGCATGGAAAACCTGACGCTGGAAGAGCGCCAGCTACTGTTATCAGAAATGCCCTCCCTGAAACCACCCAAATCCGACTAACGCACGGCGCACCGAATTCCATGCCTTATTATGAAAAATAAGGTATTTTTAGCCAGCTTGGTGTAATATCTGCGCAGTCACAGGGCATGAAGACAGTATTTCCATGCACCGTGGCGAATAGAAACCTCAGTTGCACGTTTTAAATAGGTTATATTGGAAGTTCCTCGTTGTACCTCCTGTACATTACCTTTCACGATCTGCGATTGAATACACGTTAATTTTTTACTAGAGGTAAACAACATGGCTACAGGCACTGTTAAATGGTTCAACGATTCCAAGGGTTTTGGCTTTATCGCCCCTACTGACGGAGGCGAAGATGTATTCGTACATTTTTCTGCCATCGGTGGAGACGGCTTCAAGACACTGGTAGAAGGCCAGAGTGTGACATTTGATGTCGAGCAAGGCCCCAAAGGGCTGCAGGCTACAAACGTTACTGGTTCCTGACATTCAACCAGTTGCTGTTATGCAAGAACCCCGCTTCTGCGGGGTTCTTTTTTTTTGCGTTGAATAAAATATTCCCGCCCAAGTGAAAAAAACTGTAGCCAATAAAACAGGCCAACCGCTATACGAATCTCTCTGCATTTTCAATATGGGTCAGCGCAGGGGGACTTGCGCAGGAAACAATCTACAAACAGCTCATGTGGCTGGAAACAGGCACGGGATCGGGGTCACCCCCGCCGTCATTACGGGTGGTGGATGTCTGTCAGAGAATGCCAATGGCGGGGGATTAAAAGGAGTACTAACTAATCAACCCACTCGGCATCAACCCACTCGGTATCAATCCACTCGGCTTGTATGTTGCCTATGCGCCGATCCAGAATCTTTCTGCGGCATTCCCTTATTGTTGTCCCGGTACTGTCCTTGAATGGAACTCTGGGCATGTCTTCATTCTGCCGCCTGCTTCCAAACTCGAGTCTTTTATTTCTCATCGTTCCCGTTTTTCAGCTTTAATGCGCTCATAAATCTCTTCTCGATGCACAGCCACCTCTTTTGGTGCATTTACACCGATCCTGACGTGATTCCCCTTGACGCCAAGCACTGTCACGGTAACGTTATCTCCGATCATCAGTGTCTCACCCACTCTTCTCGTCAGAATTAACATGTTCCATTTCCTTGACTCAGTCCGCGCCCTTCTTGGACAACATCGATAAATACTAGAATTAGGGTTGATGTTGTATAGGGAAATTACTCATTCAGAAAATTAGTATTTAGCGATATTCTCAATAATGGCGCTCCCACCAGACAGGTTTTTTACTTAAATTAGCTGCTCGCTAAGGCTTATGGGGTATTTGCCCCATTCACGTCGTGACTGCTGCTCGTCCACTGATCACAATTGTGCGGGAACCCGCCATTACCAGTCCATTGCCCAGTCCAGTCGAAAGCCAGGGGCCGGGGGGCCTCTGTGCTTGTTTCTCCCAAGTACGCGGCGGTGATGACTGGCTGGATCCATGCGCGCTCGTCCGCAGGCGGGCCTGCAACATTTGGCGACCGCCACCATTCCCTGGTCGTGCGCATCAGCACTTATTTACAAGAAAACGGGGGATAACGGCGCACGCCAACTCTTGTCATTTGCGAAATATCAGCGAACGGCAACTGTTTCCGGCTATTTAGTGAATGTCTTCACCAGTGAGAACTTTGTGTTCCGATTACGGCAACTCTTACGTACCTGAAAAACTCCACATCCCAAACTATAGGGCGTTAAATATAAGCTCATAACCCCTTTTTATCTTGTTGCCAAATATTGGATCTTCATAATCAGGAACATGAACGGAGATTGTTTCCCAATCCTCATCGCCCATATGTTCTGCAATATAAGGGTATATATACATTTCCTCAAACAAAAGGTGTGACCTCTCCAGGTTTATTAATGTAGATAATTCACCCCCGATATCTGCAATGTCATAATGTGTACCAGCGAGCATAGACCCAACGGCTTCAATTGAATTACTTATTATGCCATCAATTTCTATGTGCTCCTTCATAAGATTATTAACATCCTCGTGGAATTTCCTGTTTTTGCACCCGTCTTCGGATATTGAAGAAAATACAGCATATTCCACCGGATGGTGTATGCATGCTGGATAATCTTGAATATAAATCAGGATTCGCTGAATCATCTGATAATTTTCAGAAGACCCACGGTAGATATCAATTAACAATCGTTCAAGAAGACATAAAATACTTCTGAGGTTGTCGTGATCCTTATATAGAGTTTCGAGAGCAAGTTTCATGAGTAATCAATACATTAATATTTCATTATGTCACTGGTAGCAGCGACGGCTATCCATTTATCAGCCTTACTCTACTCTGTGTATTGAAATGCCTCATTGATAACCATCAACAAAGTGCCAGAAATGTCAGTTTTTCGGTAGCTGCAACGCACGTTCGTAAGCCTCAAAACCGCCCTTTGCCTGCCACTCGCGCATCCCGCCCTGAAGAATCCGCAAGTTATCGAATCCGGCGATGCGAAGAGCAAATCCCGCCTGTGCTGACAACGTCCCAGTATTGCAGTAAATCAGGATTGGCTTGTCTTTCGGAAGCTCGGATCGGCGTGCGAGTACCTGGCGCCATTCGATATTCACCGTGCCGGGTATGTGCTCC
>JBDLIH010000040.1:0-28895 GCA_039714975.1 Pseudomonadota bacterium | reverse complement strand
TGCGCCCTGTTTGAGCGAGTCGAGCATCGCGAGACCGCGAGTTGCGCAAGCGCCGGTCTTCGCGAGAAGCGCAGGGAACCCGCGTCAGCGGGCAAGCCGTCGGGCCCGCCTTTCTTTTGGGTACTTTTCTTTGGCGGAGCAAAGAAAAGTACCTCGCCGACAGGGCGAAAGAAGAAGACAAAAACAACCTGAAATCCAAAAATATATTACGAAAATCTCAAACCCCGCATACAATACCCCCATGCAAAAATTACAAAACGACCGACTCATCCGTGCCCTGCTGCGCCAACCCGTAGACGTCACGCCTGTATGGATGATGCGCCAGGCAGGCCGCTACCTGCCGGAATACCTCAAAGTACGCAAACAGGCCGGCAGCTTCATGAACCTGTGCACCAACCCGGAACTCGCCTGCGAAGTCACAATGCAGCCGATCGAACGCTTTCCGCTGGATGCCGCCATCCTGTTTTCCGACATCCTCACCATTCCGGACGCCATGGGACTTGGCCTGTACTTCGAGGAAGGTGAAGGACCACGCTTTAAAAAACCGGTCCGCTCGGCAGCCGATGTAAACGCACTGGGTGTCCTGGACCCGGAAACCGAGCTGCGCTATGTCATGGATGCCGTGCGACTGATTCGCAGCACGCTCGACAATCGCCTGCCGCTGATCGGCTTCTCCGGCAGCCCGTGGACACTGGCGACCTACATGGTTGAAGGAGGTTCCACGAAAACCTTCTCGTGTATCAAGGGCATGCTGTACAGCGAACCCCGACTGTTGCACCAACTGCTTGAAACCGTTGCAGCTTCAGTCAGCAGCTATCTGAATGCGCAGATCGCCGCCGGTGCACAGGCCGTGATGATCTTCGATACCTGGGGCGGCGTGCTGACACCCGATGATTACCGGGATTTCTCCCTGCAATACATGCAAAAGATTGTTGCCAATCTGACACGCGAAGCAGACGGTCAGCAGGTTCCCGTTGTGCTGTTCACCAAGGGTGGCTGCCAGTGGCTGGAGGCCATGGCCGATACCGGTGCAGACGCACTCGGACTGGACTGGTCCACCGATCTGGCCATGGCCCGCAAGCGCGTCGGTAACCGTGTTGCCTTGCAGGGCAACCTGGATCCGGCGGTGCTGTATGCGACACCTGAAGTTATCCGTGAACAGGTAGGCCATGTACTCGCGCAATTCGGTGAAGGTTCAGGGCATGTGTTCAACCTCGGGCACGGCATCACCCCGGATGTGGACCCGGAGAATGCCGGCGTACTGGTCAATGCCGTGCACGAACTGAGTGCGCAATACCATCAATAAAAACAACGGCCAGGAGTGGATCGCGTCTGCGAAGTCCTAGCGCAACTCACTTAAAAGAGAATCCATCATTCCCTGTGCCTGGCTCGCATAACCACCACCGAACATGTTGAAGTGATTCAGGATGTGGTACAGGTTGTACAGTGTCTTGCGGGTCCGGTAACCACTGTCGAGTGGCCAGGCATTGTGATACGCAGCATAGAAGTCTGCCCCGAAACCACCAAACAATTCCGTCATGGCCAGGTCGGCCTCGCGATCACCGTAATACACGCCCGGGTCAAAGATGGTCGGTTCACCTGACTGCGTGTAGGCATAATTCCCCGACCACAGGTCACCATGCAACAACGACGCCTCCGGCACATAACTGTCGAACAGTGCCGGCAGTTCCACCAGCAGTTTCTCGCCCTGTGACAGCAGCCTTCCCGCAGCCCCCCGGCGTGCCGCAAGATCCAGCTGGAACTGCAGCCGGTGTACCTGCCAGAACCCGACCCAGTCATCCGACGGGGTATTGTCCTGGGGTGTTGAACCAATGGTGTTGTTCCGAAACCAGCCGTATTGATCACGGCTGATCCGGTGCATGGCCGCCAACCCCTCACCCAGTGCCACCGGATCACCTCGGCCACCCAGCAGCAGGTTCTCCATCACCAGCCAGGCCGACTGGTCATCATTCCCCCAGCACACCGGTGCCGGTATGTGCAGCGCCGTACACTGCTGCAACTCATTCAGACCGTCGAACTCCGCTGCGAACATATCGACCAGACTGGCGCTGTTGAGCTTTACAAAGTAGTCCGTATTTCCACAGCAAATCCGCTGTGCCTGATTGATGCAGCCACCGCTGACCGCACCCTGCTGTTCAAGGGCCACCTGCTGACCGGTGGCAGTCGCTATATCAGCGGCAATGTTTCCCCACAGTGACATGCAAGCTACGTTCTGATCCAGCTAACCGGGATTAACCGACCACTCTCATCAACCACAACAGTAGAATAATGATCAGGCAAGCAGTGCGATACGATCGTGTAACGGACTGCTGCGGGGGAAGTGGGCACGCAGGAACTCCATCTGGTCGGCTAGCACGCGGCGGCCCTGCAGATAGATATACTCGGCATGGGTCGGCACAAATGGCACGGCCAGCAGTTGCATACCGGCCTGCTCCGGTGTGCGACCGGCCTTGTGATTGTTGCAACGCCTGCAGGCCGTCACCACATTGCTCCAGGTATCCTGCCCCCCCTGTATCACCGGCGTGACATGGTCCCGCGACAACTCACGATGACGAAAGGTCTCGCCACAATAGAGGCACACATGTGAATCACGCTTGAACAGCGCCGGATTATTCAACGGCGGTGAATACTGGTCACGAAACCTGGTGAGCGCATGGTTACGCCCGTGGGTGGCAATGATGGAGTTCACATCAATGATGCTGCGCCGGCCGGTTTTGGCACAAATGCCACCATGAATCCTGTACAGCAGGGTTCCGCAAGTGTAGGCCACCTGCTCAAGATGGTAGAGACGCACCGCATCCTGGTAGCCCACCCATTCGAGCGGCATGCCCGATACGTCCGTTCTCAAGACCTGTAGACTCAAATCCATTATTTCAGAACCTGTTGAAAACCACCTCTGCCGGAGTGCAGACAGTCTGAAACCGGTATTCCATAAGCATTAAGAGACTAACACGCCCGAAAACACTGCGCCAGAAAATCACCGCACCCGATGCTTCGGGTGCGGCAAAACCCTATGTTTCATCCATATTTCATCTGGCAAGGTAAAATGCTATAAATCCCCTCTCGTGTAGGGTCCTATATTAATCGGCGAATTCAGAGGCCCACAAATATGCCAGGACAAGGCGCAGTTTGCAGGGAATGGTTACCCCCTTTACAAAAACTGCAACGCAGTACTGGTATATTTGTGGGCCTCCCTTCGGGCGAGACGCTAAGCCGCCATCTGCTGCGTTACGCCCCTTGGAAAGGGAGCGGCCATTCCCTGCGGGGCGTGCCTTGCATATAGCGGCTTAGCGTTTCGCTGAAACGTCGATTAATATAGGACCCTACACTAATAACCACCATGGCAAGCACTTCTATGGAAGAAAAACTGACATTCCGGCGCTACCGGGACAATGACGAACAATATACCCGCTGGTCCGAGGATATCTTCAACGAGGATACCTCCTACAAGTGCCCGACCTACGTACACCGCACCCCGCCGTGTCAGGGCAGCTGCCCCTCAGGCGAGGACATCCGCGGCTGGCTGCAGATCGTACGCGGTATCGAGAAACCGTCCGGTGACATGGACTGGCAGGAATATGCCTTCCGGCGCTCCACCGATGCCAACCCGTTTCCCTCCATTATGGGCCGTGTCTGCCCGGCACCCTGCCAGGAAGGCTGTAACCGCAACGAGGTCGAGGACTTCGTCGGCATCAATTCTGTGGAGCAGTTCATCGGTGACCAGGCGCTGGAGGCCAAACTCGCCTTCGAACAGCCAGAGCAGGAATCGGGCAAGCAGGTTGCCATCGTCGGCGGGGGTGTTGCCGGCCTCGCGGCCGCCTATCAGCTGCGCCGGCTCGGTCATGGCGTGAGTATTTTCGATGATCGTGAAGAACTGGGTGGCATGACACGTTACGGTATTCCCGGCTATCGCATGCCACGCGATGTCATGGACGGCGAGATCCAGCGCATTCTCGATATGGGTGTCGACCTCCATATGAAGACGCGTGTCGGCAGGGATATCAGTTTCGAGCAACTGGAAAAAGACTATGACGCCATCCTGCTCGCCATTGGTGCCCAGCAGGGCCGCACCCTGAATATCCCGGGTGGCGACGCCCCCAACTGCGTCAGTGGCGTAGCCTTCCTCGCGGCCTTCAATGAAGGACGCATGCACCAGACTGCCGACAAGGTGGTGGTGATCGGTGGTGGCGACACGGCCATGGACGTGGTCTCGGTTGCCCGTCGGCTGGGGCATATCAAAACACCTCACGCCGATGACCGCCCTGAAGCGGTGATCCAGAACCTGACCGCCCATGATGTCGCAACCTCTGCCAAACGCGATGGTTCCGAGGTCATGTTGATCTACCGCCGACCGATCGAAGCCATGCCGGCTGCAGAACACGAACGGATTACTGCAAAAAAGGAAGGTATCACACTGCGTGGCAGCCTGGCGCCCAAGGAGCTAGTGCTCGGCGAGGATGGCCGTGCCACAGCACTGCGCGTCATCGAGGTCGATTGGACTGACGGCAAGATGACCGAAAAGGAAGGCTCGGAATTCGATATCGAGTGTGACCTGATCGTGCCGGCTGTCGGGCAGTCCGGTGACCTGACCGGTCTCGAATCCTTTGACAACGGCCGCGGCCTGATCGATTCCGACATGTATTATCAGGTACCGGACAAACCCGGCTATTTCGTCTGTGGCGATATCGTGCGACCCCATTTACTGACCACGGCGATTGGACAGGCCGCTGTTGCCGTCGACAGCATCGACCGCTATCTGGATCATGATGAGTTCGATCGCCGCCCGAAGGTGGATGTACACCACTTCAACCTGCTGGACAAACTGCGCGAGACCTCACTCGAACCGGAGGAATACAACCACCATCAGGACTGGGGCACCGATGCGGCCGGCTTCGCGGTACACAATTTTGAAGACCGTTCGCACCAGGAGATCATCCCGCATGAATTGCTGTATCTCGGGCATTTCCCGTATACACCCCGCAACAAGCGTGTCGAAACCGGTGTCGGCGCCAACGAGGTGCTGGGCCATTTCGAAGAACGTTTCAGGGGCCTGCAGGAAGAGAACGTACGCGCAGAAGCAGAACGCTGCATGAGCTGCGGCATGTGTTTCGAGTGTGACAACTGCGTTATTTACTGCCCGCAGGATGCCGTCAAGCGAACACCGAAAGACCAGGCCACCATGGGCCGCTACGTCTACACCGACTACGATCGCTGTATTGGTTGCCACATCTGCGCCGAGGTCTGCCCGACCGGCTATATCAATATGGGTATGGGGGCTGATTAGGGTGCTGCAATCTGCTAGTATTCACGCCGCCTGATTTATCAGGCACCCGTTTAAACAATTTCATATGTAACTTGCCCCGGGCTAACAGCACGACAAGTCGCATCGGAGATCGCTATGCCGATACGTGTTGCTGTACCCCAGGAAACCACCCCCGGTGAGCGCCGGGTCGCGCTGATTCCCGGCGTAGCCGAACAACTTACCAAACTGGGACTGCAAGTCCAGATACAGGCCGGCGCCGGCTGCGCTGCCTTCTACCGTGACCCTGATTACACCGCTGCAGAAATCGTGGAAGCCCGGGACACCCTGCTCGCTGAAGCAGATATTGTCCTGACGGTGAGCCCGCTGACACCGGATGATGTCGCATTGCTGCGCGAAGGCACCACGGTCATCGGCCTCCTGCACCCCCATGAATTTGATGACCGGATCTGTGCCCTGCGTGACAGGAAAATCACCGGCTTTGCCATGGAACTGGTACCACGCATCTCGCGGGCACAAAACATGGATGTACTGTCCTCCCAGGCATCGATCGCCGGTTACAAGGCGGCGCTGATGGCCGCCAACCGGACCGCGCGCTTCTTCCCCATGCTAACCACGGCCGCCGGCACCATCCGGCCGGCCAAGGTGCTGGTCATCGGTGTCGGCGTCGCCGGTCTGCAGGCAATTGCAACTGCAAAACGCCTTGGTGCCATCGTCGAGGCCTACGACGTAAGACCGGAAACCCGCGAACAGGTCGAATCACTGGGAGCCCGATTCGTCGACATCAAGGTCAATGCCGTTGGCGAAGGTGGCTACGCCCGTGAATTGTCGGACGAGGAAAAACAGCAGGAGATGGTGATCCTCGCGCAACACGTGGCCGGGGCCGACGCGGTCATATCCACAGCTGCCGTACCCGGCAGGCCGGCCCCGAAGATCATTACCAGCGCCATGGTGGATGATATGAAACCCGGTGCGGTTATCATTGACCTCGCGGCCTACAGCGGCGGTAACTGCGAGCTGACCATCCCCGGTGAGTCCTTCGGTCATGAACTCGTCATGATCTACGGCCCACTCAACGTCCCGGCCATGATGCCGGTCCATGCCAGCGAGATGTACGCCAAGAACCTGTTCAACTTCATGTCACTGATCGTCCATGACGGCGCACTCAGTCCGGACTGGGAAGACGAGATCGTCGCGGCCAGCGTCCTCACCCGGGACGGGAAGATCCAGCACGACCTCACCCGCAAACGTGTAGAAGGAGCGGCAGGAGACCCGTCATGATTGAAGGAATGACTGCGCTTTATATCTTTATGCTGTCGGCATTTACCGGCTACGAAATCATCGGTCGGGTACCGGTCATCCTGCATACCCCGCTGATGTCCGGTTCCAACTTCGTCCACGGTATTGTACTGGTGGGCGCCATGGTCGCCATGGGTCATGCAACAACCCCGCTGGAGCTCACCATCGGTTTTATCGGTGTTGCCCTCGCGGCCGGCAATGCCGTCGGCGGCTATGTCGTCACCGAGCGCATGCTGCAGATGTTCAAGCGTGAAAAGAGGCCTAACTGATGGATAATCTTATACAGATCAGTTACTTCATTGCGGCCATCCTGTTCATATTAGGTCTGAAACGCATGAGTTCGCCGGTGACGGCGCGTGACGGCATTGTCTGGGCCGGCATCGGCATGCTGGTGGCCACATTAATCACCTTCTTCCACCCCGGCATGCATAACTACATGCTGGTGACCGTTGCCATCTTTGTGGGCGGCGTTGCCGCCTTCTGGTCGGGCAAGAAAGTCGCCATGACCGACATGCCGCAGATGATCGCCCTGTATAACGGTATGGGCGGCGGTGCGGCCGGCGCCATTGCCGCCGTGGAATTGCTCAAGGGTACTTTTCATTCCCGGACCTTCCTGATACTGGCGGTACTGGGCGCCCTGATCGGCTCCGTATCATTCTCGGGTTCACTGGTCGCATTTGCCAAGCTGCAGGGTTGGCTGCGCCGTCCGCTGCGTTTCCCGGGCCAGCAGGTAATCAATATCATCATCTTCCTGATTGCGGCAGGCTTTGGTGCATTGCTGATTACCCGGGGGGAAATCAGTGGCATGACCATACTGATCTTTTTTGCTGCGGCACTGGCCTACGGTGTCATGATGGCGCTGCCCATTGGTGGTGCCGACATGCCGGTGGTGATCTCCCTGTTCAATGCCCTGACCGGCCTGGCAGTCGCGTTCGAAGGTTTCGTGCTCAACAATGCCGCCATGATCATCGCCGGTACCGTGGTCGGATCTGCCGGTACGCTGTTGACCCAGTTAATGGCCAGGGCCATGAACCGTTCAATCAGCAACGTGCTGTTCAGTTCATTTGGTGCCGGTGGTGCAACGGAGGCGGACAGTGTGGAAGGCAGCATGAAGGCCATTGATGCCACCGATGCCGGTGTCATGATGGCTTACGCCGAACGCGTGATTATCATACCCGGCTATGGCATGGCCGTTGCGCAGGCGCAGCACAAGATCCAGGAATTGATGACAATGCTGCTGGCACGCGGCGTGGATGTGAAGTTTGCTATCCACCCGGTCGCAGGCCGCATGCCGGGTCACATGAACGTGCTGCTGGCCGAGGCCAACGTCCCCTACGAACACCTGTATGACCTCGACGAGATCAACCCTGCCTTTCCGCAAACCGATGTTGCGCTGGTTATCGGTGCCAACGACGTGGTCAACCCGATGGCACGCAGCAATCCGGACAGCCCGATTTATGGCATGCCCATCCTTAATGCCGACCAGGCGAAGAATGTCATCGTCATCAAGCGTGGCCAGGGCAAGGGTTTTTCAGGTGTTGAAAACACCCTGTTCTTTGGCGATAACACGCGCATGCTTTATGGCGATGGACAGGTCATGGTTGGCGAATTGATCGAGGCGATCAAGGAGCTTTAAGTCAACACAGCTTTGCTACCTGTACTTCAGTGCAATGGTCACACTAGCGAACATTCGATAACCTGTACTCAGTGGCGTTTTTCAATACTCCTCCCTCCGTACGCCACCATACGCCTCAAGGACGAGGCGTATTTTGTTTCTGCTTCACTGATTGCAGCCCAACCCAGGAAGCCACCCTGTAAGTTTTGCAGTGCTATCATTGCATCCTCCGGCGACCACGAAACGGCCTCCCATGAAGCCGTAAAAATGTCAAAAATACTGTAAAAAACAGGGGTTATATAACGGCACAGGATTTGGTCAAGAGTGCGGGGCTTATACACAGCAGCCAGATGACTGATGTTTTTTCACAACATCGTTGCAAGATTGGTATATAAGAAACTTATAATTAACTACATCTCTTTGATTATATTAGGTATTTATTTGTGATAAAAAAAAGGACAATCTAACCGTGACACTGGAAAAATAGGTATTTGAACCACTTTACCCCATTTCATCCACAGAGTTATCCACAGTTTTTGTGGATAAAAAACGCTCCCTAATTAGATGAAGGACTTAGCTTCATTTGGTAATAAAGAGTATCAACCTTGATCGCTAACCTTGCTTGTTTTTCCTCATAAAACCCGCCTTGCAGATAATGTGAACAATCTCATCCTACGTATAGCCGTTCCTTCACCGCTGTACCGCAGTTTTGACTACCTGCAACCCGCCGCTGTTGACCCCGCTGCGTTACAGGCGGGCGTACGCATCCACATACCGTTTGGACGGCGCACTGTCATCGGGGTATTGCTTGCCATTGCGACCGAATCCGACATCGACACGCACAAACTGAAGCGTGCCCTGCAGGTACTCGACGAGACGCCTGTGATCAGCAATGACGTTCTGGCCATGGTGTTATGGGCCAGTGATTACTACCACCACCCCATCGGCCACGCGTTAAGTACGGCATTGCCTGCGTTACTGCGTCGTGGCCGGCAACCGACAACCGCTGACAGCACGGGCTGGCGAATGACCCGGGCAGGCCTGGCAATCGATATGGCAACACTCGGCCGTGCGGCACGCCAGGCAAAGGTTTTGACCTTGTTGAGCGCACATCCCCGGGGAATCAATCGCAGCGCCATCGATGCACCTGCCAACGTCTTGCGCACACTCGCTGACAAGGGCTGGATAGAGGCCTGCAGCCTGAACGAATCACACAGCGATGATACCGTTGTGCCGTCCACTCATAAGCTGAACCCGGCCCAGCAGCAGGCTGTCGATACCATCTCCGCCCGCTTGGGCAGCTTCAAGCCTTTCCTGCTTGCCGGTGTAACCGGCAGTGGCAAGACCGAGGTCTACCTGACGCTGATTGAAGCGACGCTGGCCCGTCAACAACAGGCACTGGTGCTGGTACCCGAAATCGGCCTCACCCCGCAGCTGCTGGCGCGTTTCCGGCGACGTTTTCCGGTACCGCTGGCGTTGCTGCATTCAGGGCTCACCGATCACGAGCGGCTCGCTGCCTGGCAACAGGCACGTAGCGGTCAGGCACCCATCATCATTGGCACCCGCTCGGCGATCTTCACCCCCATGGCCCGGCCTGGCCTGATCATCATCGACGAGGAGCACGATGCCTCACTGAAGCAGCAGGACGGCTTCCGCTATTCAGCCCGTGACCTTGCCATCTGGCGGGCACGCCAGCTGGATATCCCGGTCGTACTTGGCTCGGCCACACCGTCACTGGAGAGCCTGCTGAATGTCGAGCAGTCACGCTACCAGCAGCTGGACCTGCCGGAACGTGCCGGTGTGGCCCGTCAGCCGACGTTTCAGGTGCTCGATGTCCGCAGGCAAGCACTGCAGGACGGGCTCTCCAGGCCGCTGCTGGAACGTATCCAGCAGCACCTCGACGCAGGCGCCCAGGTGCTGCTGTTTCTGAACCGGCGCGGCTATGCGCCCACCCTGATGTGTTATGACTGCGACTGGATCGCCGAATGTCACCGCTGCGATGCCCGCATGACCTGGCATCAGCACGATAATCTGCTGCACTGCCACCACTGTGGCAGCCAGCGACCGGTCGATAGCGTCTGCCCGACATGCCAGGGCAGCGACCTGCACCCCCAGGGCCAGGGAACGGAACGTGTCGAGCAGGCACTGGAGGCACTCTTTCCGGACGTCAGGCGGGTGCGCATCGACCGCGACACCACCCGGCGCAAGGGTGAACTGGACAGGCTGCTGGAGCAGGCACACAGTGGTGAAGGGCGCCTGTTACTCGGTACCCAGATGCTCGCCAAGGGACATCACTTCCCGAACGTTACGCTGGTGGGCATTCTCGACGCCGATCACGGCCTGTTCAGTACCGATTTCCGTGCCAGCGAGCGCATGGCACAGCTGATAGTGCAGGTAGCCGGGCGTGCCGGACGTCATGAACGGCCCGGCGAGGTCATCATCCAGACCTGCCACCCGGATCACCCGTTACTGCAATTGCTGGTCAGCCAGGGCTACCCGGCGTTTGCCGGTGCGGCCCTGGCCGAACGCAAGGCAGCACAAATGCCCCCGGTCACACGCATGGCCCTGCTGCGCGCCGAGGCACCGGCGGCCGACACCGCAATGGGTTTCCTGGAAGCCGTTGCAGAGCGGATCAGCGCCACCGGTATCCGTACGGTCGAGATATGGGGGCCGGTACCCGCAACCATGGAACGCCGTGCCGGGCGCTATCGCGCCCAGCTGGTGCTGCAATCAAATCAGCGTGGCGAGTTACAGCGCCTGCTGAGCAGCGTCGTGAGGCAACTGGAAACGTCGAAAGAGGCCCGCCGGGTGCGCTGGTCCGTGGACGTAGACCCGGCTGATACCTATTAAGGCAGGTGAGTTGCAAGATGGCGGGCGAGCAGGATAATAGGCGGCCTTCAAGAATCATGTAGGTTGGGCAAAGCACAGCGCGCCCAACAAACAGGTGCCTAAAGAAACAGCGTCATTCCCGCGAAGGCGGGAATCCAGGAAACTCTCAAAAAGAATGAATTCCCGCCTTCGCGGGAATGACAACAATAACCGGATAATCTATTTTTGAAAACTCAGCTCGCCAAATTACTCACCGATGCCATCGCCACCCTGCAGGCCGACGGCACCTTGCCAGCCGAACTCACGTCCGATGTAATGATCGAGCGTACCCGCGACCGGGCACACGGTGACTTCGCCAGCAACCTGGCAATGCTGCTGGCGAAACCCGCGCGCTGCAAACCGCGTGACATTGCCGAAAAACTGGTGGCTGCAATCCAGCCCGGCGACGCGGTACAAAAGATCGAAATTGCCGGCCCCGGGTTTATCAATTTTTTCCTTGGCTGCCAGGCCTGGCATGCTGTTATCGATGACATCCTGGAGCAGGGTGACCACTACGGCCGCAGTGACCAGGGTAAGGGTAAACGCATCCAGGTAGAGTTCGTGTCCGCCAATCCGACCGGCCCGCTGCATGTCGGTCATGGACGCGGAGCGGCCTACGGTGCTGCGGTAGCCGACCTGCTGGAAGCAATCGGTTATAACGTACACCGTGAGTATTACGTTAACGATGCCGGGCGGCAGATGGATATTCTCGCCGCCAGTGTGTACCTGCGCTACCTGGATTTGTGTGGCGAGACAGTGACCTTCCCTGCCAACGGTTACCAGGGCGACTACGTCTGGGATATTGCGGCCACTCTCCACCGTGAACAGGGCGCTGCGCTGCAGCACCCGGTCGCCGAAGTCTTCCAGGATGTTCCACCCGACGAACCGGCCGGTGGTGACAAGGAAGCACACATCGACGGCATCATCGAACACACCCGCACGCTACTGGGCCAAACACAGTACCGGCTGGTGTTTGATGAGGGACTGAACGCCATCCTCGGCAATATCCGCCAGGACCTGAAAGAGTTCGGCGTGGTCTATGACGAATGGTTTTCAGAACGCTCGCTGTCCGATAATCAGTCGGTCGAGGCTGGTATTGAACGGCTGCAGCAGAGCGGACATGTGTACGAGAAAAACGGCGCCCTGTGGTTCAGTTCCACCGACTTTGGCGATGAGAAGGACCGCGTAATCGTGCGCGACAACGGCCAGACTACTTACTTTGCCTCGGACATTGCCTACCATGCCAATAAACTGGAACGCGGTTACGATCGTGTCATTGATGTCTGGGGTGCCGATCACCACGGCTATGTGCCACGGGTAAAAGCCGCACTCAGGGCACTTGGTGATGACCCGGACAAGCTGGATGTGTTGCTGGTGCAGTTCGCAATCCTCTACCGCCATGGCGAGAAGGCACAGATGTCCACGCGTTCCGGCGAATTCGTCACCTTGCGCGAACTGCGCAACGAGGTTGGCAATGATGCGGCACGGTTTTTCTATGTAATGCGCAAATGTGAACAGCACATGGATTTCGACCTGGATCTCGCCAAGTCACAGTCCAATGACAACCCCGTGTATTACATCCAGTATGCACACGCCCGTGTCAGGAGTGTGTTCCGGCAATTGCAGGAAAAACAGTTCAGCTGGGACCGTGCGGCCGGCAACGAGTGCATGGACACGCTGTCGGAAACCCATGAACTGGAGCTGATGATAAATCTGTCGCGTTACCCGGAAGTCCTTGAGGCCGCTGCCATTAATCATGAGCCGCACCTGCTGACCCATTACCTGCGTGAGCTGGCCAACGATTTCCACACCTATTACAACGCCCACACATTTCTGGTTGATGATGCTAAAGTCCGCAATGCACGCCTGAACCTGATTGAAGCCACCCGGCAAGTCATCGCCAACGGCCTTGGTCTGCTGGGCGTTTCCGCCCCGGACACCATGTAATGCCACGCGACTACAAACACCAAGTCACCCGAAAAAAGAAACGCACCAGGCTGTCTCCCTGGACCGGCGTGTTCGCCGGTCTGCTGATTGGTCTGTTTGTCGCTTTCCTGGTCTATATCAAGTTGCAGTCCGGGCAACGCGAACCGGTCTATATTCAGGAAACCCTGCCGCCACCGGTCGCTGCCAGCCAGGACGATATACGCGACGTTCGCAAGGAAGGGAGCAAGGTGATTCCTGCACCGCCAAAACCGCGTTTTGACTTTTATACCCTGCTACCGGAAATGGAAGTCGTCATACCGGAAGAGGAAATCACGGAAAGCCTGAAACAGACGCCTCCCCCACCAGTGGCCAAACCTGCCAGGGATGATACGCCACCGCCACAGGCAACTGTAAAACCGGCGGTGCCTGCCAAACCGGCACCACCACCAAAGCCAACGCCCAAACCTGCTCCAAGTGATACCTACTACCTGCAGGTCGGTTCCTTCAGCGATAGCGCCAAGGCCGACCGCTTCAGAGCCGAACTGGCCATGATGGGGATGCAGACCAGCATTCAGAAGGTCACCATCAATAACAGGGACACCTATCACCGTGTCCGGGTGGGCCCCTTTGGAACCCTGAATGAACTGGACAGGACCCGAAAGACCCTCAAGAACAAGGGCATCGACAGCACCCCGATCAAGGTCCGTGGTTAACGATTCGCGCCTGCAAGGCGCTCCTGCTCCTCCGTTCCAAACGCAGATGTAACTATTGGCATGGGAGCACCTTGCAGGCGCGAAGATTCTTTACGACGGATCCGGGTATACCTCAAACGTCTGCCTGAGTATCAGTGTATCCCGGTAGGACAACTCGATAATCCACTCACCGGTCACCAGTTCATCGGGTTCATCCAGAAAATAGGTATAGTTGAACACCTGTACTTCATTTGAATCGGTCTCGTAAAGTGACTGGGTCCGCGTGTAGGTACGGCTGCCCGGCTCACCCGTTGCAGTCCTTACCGGCCGGGTCACTGTCAATGTAACCGGCTGACCGACGGGCATCCCGTAGACATCCGCGAACACTTCCAGGCCATGCCCGGCCTTTGCCGGTATGCGATTACCCTTGATACGCAACACCTTGAAGTCTTCCCAGCGATAGCCATTCTCCATCTCTTCGTTGCGGATCAATTCGCCACCGTCGCGAATCACGTGTGCCGAGTAATAGCTGCCAGGATGATAACCCGGGGCAGACTGTACCCGGGAGACCAGCAATAACAGCACTATCCCCGTGAACCCGGTTTGCCATAAATTGCGTACTATCATGCCTGCACTCTCCTTAATCCGGTCTGACGACGTCTTCCGATCAATGCCGGACAGCACCGGACTGAATGCTGATCAGGTCGTCAAACCGTTTAATCAGCGTTAATAAACTGTTCGTGGACGGGTCATCCTTGCCGAGGTATTCACGGGCATAAACAAATATCCCGCTTTTTACCGGCAATGGCTGCGTATTTTCCAGGGTGTGCTTCATGCGGGGCAGGAACACCCACTGCAGCCATTGCTCAAACCGCAACGTATCCAGGCAAAATGGCTGGGTGCTGTTCAGCGCACCGCATGCAGGCTTGCAGGCGTCCCATAGGCCATTACTGCGCAGGGTAGCCTCTACCTCCAGCAGGATATCGGCGATACGGTTGGGGATGTCGTGCATGGGCGCATTATAACCTGACGCTCGAACAGGGGAGATTATGCCGGATTGGGTACATTTCTGGCGTCCGCGGCCACCCGTTTGCGATCTGATGCATGTATCAGTATCTGTTATACATAATATTTTCATTCTGGTTTATAATCCGCCGGCTCTGGGCGCACCCATTCGATTGACTACAGAACCCTACAGAAGAGTAGCAGGACTATGACTGATTTAAGCAAGTACAGGAACATCGGAATCTTCGCACACGTGGATGCCGGCAAAACCACCACCACAGAGCGAATTCTGAAGTTGACCGGTAAAATTCACAAGACCGGTGAGGTGCACGATGGCGAAGCCACCACTGACTTCATGGAACAGGAGCAGGAGCGTGGTATTACCATCCAGTCCGCTGCCACCAGTTGCGAATGGGATGATCATCGACTGAATATTATTGATACACCCGGACACGTTGACTTCACCATTGAAGTCTATCGTTCACTCAAGGTACTCGATGGCGGTGTTGGTGTGTTCTGCGGATCCGGCGGTGTGGAACCGCAGTCCGAGACCAACTGGCGCTATGCCAACGAATCCAAAGTCGCGCGCGTGATTTTCGTCAACAAGCTGGATCGTATGGGCGCAGATTTCTATCGCGTCGTGAAACAGGTCGAGGACGTGCTCGACGCCAACCCGCTGGTCATGGTGCTGCCAATCGGCATCGAGGATGACTTCACCGGTGTCGTCGACCTGCTGACACGCAAGGCGTGGATCTGGGATGACTCGGGCGACCCGGCGGCCTATGAAATTCAGGATCCGCCAGCGGATATGGCTGACATCGTCGAGGAATGGCGCGAAAAACTGATCGAGACCGCCGTTGAGCAGGATGATGAAATACTGGAGCAGTACCTGGACGGTAACGAACCGCCTATCGAGGATATCAAGCGTTGCATTCGCAAGGGCACTATTGCCCTGGATTTCTTCCCGACCTATTGCGGATCCGCTTTCAAGAACAAGGGCATCCAGCTGGTACTGGATGCCACCGTGGACTTCCTGCCTGATCCGACCGAGGTCACGCCACAGCCGGAAGTCGATCTGGAAGGTAACGAGACCGGCGAACTGGCGCTCGTTGACCCCGACCGGCCGCTGCGCGCACTGGCATTCAAAATCATGGATGACCGCTTTGGCGCATTGACCTTTATCCGCATTTACTCCGGCAAGCTCGAGAAGGGCATGACCGTGCTGAATACCTTTACCGGCAAGACCGAGCGTATTGGCCGTATCGTAGAGATGCACGCCGATTCCCGCGAGGAACTCAACAGTGCCCAGGCCGGCGATATCGTTGCCGTCATCGGCATGAAGAACGTGCAGACCGGCCACACCCTGTGTGACCCCAAGAATCCAGCCACGCTGGAACCAATGGTGTTCCCGGACCCGGTGATTTCCATCGCCGTCGCTCCCAACGACAAGGCCGCGGCCGAGAAGATGGGTATTGCACTTGGCAAGATGATCAAGGAAGACCCGTCGTTCCGCATGGAGACCGACGAGGACAGCGGCGAGACCATCCTCAAGGGTATGGGTGAGCTGCACCTCGATATCAAGATCGACATCCTGCGCCGCACCCACGGCATCGAAGTCACCGTCGGCAAGCCGCAGGTGGCCTACCGTGAAACCATTACCCAGCGGGTCGAAGACAGCTATACCCACAAGAAGCAGACCGGTGGTTCCGGCCAGTTTGCGAAGATTGACTACGTCATTGAACCGGGTGAACCGGGCAGCGGTTATGAATTCGAGTCGACCGTAACTGGCGGTACCGTACCGCGTGAATTCTGGCCGGCCGTCAACAAGGGCTTCAAGAAGAGCATGGATAAAGGCGTACTCGCCGGTTTCCCCTGCCTCGACTTCAAGGTCACCCTGATTGACGGTAGCTATCACCCGGTGGACTCATCGGCCGTTGCCTACGAACTGGCCTCAGGCGCAGCCTATCGCCAGACCATGCCGAAGGCCGGGCCGCAGCTGATGGAACCGATTATGAAGGTTGACGTATTCACCCCGGATGAACAGGTCGGTGATGTCATCGGCGATCTCAACCGCCGCCGTGGCATGATCAAGTCACAGGAACCGGGTGCCACCAACGTGCGTATCAAGGCCGAGTGCCCGCTAAGCGAAATGTTCGGCTACATCGGTGACCTGCGTACCATGACCTCCGGTCGTGGCCAGTTCACCATGGAATTCCTGCACTACATGCCCTGCCCCAGGAATGTGGCAGACGAAGTCATCAAGGAAACCCTGGAACGCGAGGCAAAGAAATAGCCGGACAATGGCGACGCCGGTGGGACTTCTGCTCAAAAAACAGCGCTACCACGGCGCTGTTTTTTTGCCTGCTGCCGATACAGATTTCCGGAGGATGGCAATCCGTACAAAGGCTGGTACTCCTTGAAGGAGTACTAGTGATCCGACCAAACAGCCAGCTCATTTCCATTGGGGTCGGTGAACTGAAAACGTCGACCGCCAGGAAAAGAAAAAATATCTTTCACAATAGTCCCGCCACTGGCAATGACCGTCTCCCTGGTTTGTTCAAGATCAGTCGCATACAAAACAACCAGTGCAGCGCCGTTTTTCGTGGATGAGTGAAGTTCCATTTTATAGAAACCACCGTTGATTGTGCCATCGGTAAACGCCCTGTATTCGGGACCGTAATCGGTAAATGACCAGTTGAATGCGCTTTCATAAAATGACTGGACAGCATCGAAGTCCCGGGCCGGCCACTCTATGTAGTCTATTTTTTGATCCGGGGACATATTAATTTTTATCTGCTAAAGCCAGTTCTGCTTCTGTTTTCATCCCGAACTTTTGCATCAACCAGCTTGGCGGGCAGAAACCGGTAAATGAGCTCTGGAGACAGTTAAACCCGATAAAAAGGGTAACCCAGGTCCAGTTCGGGTGATGAAACAAAGCCAGTAAAGACGTGAGCATGACCATGGTCCCCCCGAATGCAAATAGCGTTCGCTCTACAGACATAAGATTTCCTCCCTTGTTTACCATAATAACTAAACTGCAATACTGATCTCACGCGCATCAATCATCTGCCGGATGGCGGATTCCAGGTCTATCTGGTCAGTATTCTCGCCACTTTGCTGCATTAGCAGTTCAACAAGCTCAGGCTGCTCCAGGGTACGGGAGCTACCATCAGCGTTCTGAATATAGGCTGCCCAGGGTACACTCTTCGTCAGCGGAAACCGTTGCCCCTTCTGCGGGGAAATATCAATATTCAGGCAGGAAATAAACAGTAATCTTTTACCCCGGTATTCCTGCTCTTTTGCGATGCTACGAAACGCACGGTCAAATTCCGCCTGCGTATTGACCTGGGCGGCAACCAGCAACGGCGCCGGGGATGTAACGATCCACGGCATGGGTTCGATAAGGTTGTTTTCCAGATGATTATGTCCCTCGACATCGCCACTGATATGACGCCTGTAAATGAACATTTCCGGCCCAAGGTGACTACCAATATTGATGCGCTGCCCGTCCTGCCAGACGGTATCAGGTAACAATTTGACCAATTCATCTGCTGCCACGAAAACACGTGATGTGCTCAGGACTCTTTGCAGTTTCTGCTTTCCGCCTTCCATCGAGACCATTTTGTCCAGATCCAGAGACAAACCATCCGTGCGTCGCTCGTCCAGCAACTGGTTATCTATTGTAATTGTGCGCATATCACCTTCCCGGCCAAGGTAGATATTATCCTGCGCAAACCGATACTCATCCTGGTACCACTGGATCACATTACCTATCTTGCCGCAGGAAGATGTTTTTTTGTTATCTGATGTCTGCAACCGGCAATAGCTGCCGAATGTTTCAGTCTCCGGGTCGTAGCCGACATGGCTGGCCTGGATAATCACCATGTCCTTGCCATGATGCGCATGCGGGCCATGCCGGTCTGTCGCAACAATTCCGCCAACCCTGCCATGATTGAAAGGGAAGGCACCAAAGTGCTTGGCAATGAGAATAATCGGAAAACCCTGATTTTCATCCGAGCAAAAGGCACGTGATGGCATGATATTGCCAGCATCGAATCCCAGTGACAGACACAGGTTATACAAACGTGGCACAAACAGGTTATAGCGCATCATGTGATCGATGCGAAAATTACTGACTATCGACTGCTTGTTTGTAATAGATGAAAACATACGTTTACCTGGCTAATATTCCGGCGGTTCCGGCATCAGCAGTTTCATACCTGCATTAACAGAGAGTAACCCAAACCAATTACAGCACATGTGGCGATAACTGTAACAATACCCACCCTGTATTTGAATAGCGCAACAAACGCAACGATGCCGATCACAGCGGAAAACCATTCAAATGCAGCTTCAAAACCCTGCGGCCAAAGCACATGGTAGGCAAAAAAGACCGCCAGGTTGAGAACGACCCCTACCACAGCTGCAGTTATGCCGGTTAATGGTGCCGTGAATTTAACATCCCCACGTGTTGCTTCAACCGCTGGCCCACCAAGCAGGATGAAAAGAAAGGACGGTAAAAACGTGAACAGTGTGGCGACACTCGCACCCGCCACACCCGCCAGGAGAAGCATCTCTGGTCCAAATACCTCTTTGGTCCAGCCGCCAACAAAGCCGACGAAGGCGACCACCATGATCAGTGGGCCAGGGGTCGTTTCTCCAAGCGCAAGCCCGTCAATCATTTGTGTTCCGCTCAACCATGCGTATTGTTCGACACCGCCCTGATAGACATAGGGCAGGACCGCGTAGGCGCCACCAAAGGTAACCAGCGCTGCCTTGGTAAAGAACCAGCCCATTTGGGCGAGCGTGCCTTCCCAACCATATGTCGTTGCAAGCATGGCCATTACCATGCCCCAGATAAAAAGTCCGGCAATAGTGAATACGATTAACCGGCTCCATTTGAATCGTGCATGCGCGGGCGCAGGGGTGTCATCATCAATGAGCGCGGGACCGTAGGAGTCTGTTGACTCACCATGATGTCCGCCCGCCCTGAATTTATCAGGTGCAAAATGTGAACCGACATAACCGATGGCTCCAGCCATAAGTACGATATAGGGAAAAGGTACATCAAAGGCAAAAATCGCTATAAATGCCAGACCCGCCATAGCGTGAAGTACATTGTTCTTCAAGGCCCTGGAGCCAATACGATAAGCCGCAAATACAACAATTGCCGTAACGGCGGGCTTAATACCATACAAGATACCTGCTATAGCCGGCACATCGCCATATACCAAATAGATCCACGTTAAAGCAATAAGAATAAAGAGTGATGGCATCACAAATAAAACGCCGGCGACAATGCCACCCCATGCACCGTGCATCAACCAGCCGATGTAGGTTGCCAATTGTTGCGCCTCCGGTCCCGGCAGGACCATTGTGTAATTAAGCGCATGCAAAAAGCGATGCTCGGAAATCCATCTCCGCTTCTCTACCAACTCCTGGTGCATCATACTTATCTGGCCTGCCGGCCCGCCAAAACTGATAAATCCCAGCTTGAGCCAATAGATAAATGCGTCCAAAAAAGGCACAGGTTCCGGTTGTACTGTTACTTCTTGTGTAATCGCTGGCACTCTATTTGTTTCTCTTGTGTTTGTATTTGCGGGCTGGCACTTGAAATCAGTTGCACCGGTTTATTCTTCTGTCCGGTTACGTCCCATACTTCCATCTCACCTTTTCCTTGTCAAAGTGATAAATAATTGGCTACAAAATCTGCATCCTTGTCCCCGCGACCTGAAAGATTCACGAGTATCGTTTCCTCGCCAGACATGTCTTTTGCTATTTTCATGGCATGGGCAATGGCATGTGCACTCTCCAGGGCGGGGATAATGCCTTCCAGACGAGAGAGCTGCATAAATGCATCCAGGCATTCCTTATCATCAATGGTTACATAATCGACACGCTTGATATCTTTCAGATAACAATGCTGTGGCCCGACTCCGGGATAATCCAGACCGGAAGCAATAGAATATACAGGCAATGGATTACCTTCCTTGTCTTGCAGGTTATAGCACTCAAACCCGTGAATGGCCCCCTTGGTGCCCAGAGTGAGTGTGGCCGCATTTTCAGCTGTATCCAGGCCTTTTCCGGCAGGTTCGACACCTATCATCCTGACTCCTTCATCCTCCAGAAATGCAGTAAACAAACCCATGGCATTCGAACCTCCACCGACACAAGCCATGAGAATATCGGGTAATTTATTTTCCCTTGCCAGGAATTGTTGTCGTGCCTCCCTGCCAACAATACTTTGGAAATCACGCACAATTTTAGGGAATGGGTGCGGACCAACAACCGAACCTATTGCATAAAGATAATTAGCGGGATCTTTTAGATATTCTTCAAAAGCACTGTCAACCGCATCTTTAAGTGTTTTTGTACCGCGTGACACAGGAACGAGCTTGCACCCCAGTATTTTCATTTTAGTTACATTGGGATGCTCTTTTTCAATATCAATCTCACCCATATGTATCTCACACTCAATACCAACCAGTGCGCATGCTGTTGCCAGAGCCACACCATGTTGTCCCGCACCTGTTTCCGCCAGTACTTTTGTTTTACCCATATGCTTGGCCAGCAATGCCTCACCCAGACAATGATTGATTTTGTGCGCGCCGGTATGATTCAAATCTTCACGCTTCAGGAATATTCGGGCACCACCCTGTTTTTCACTTAGTCGTTGCGCATAGTAAACAGGACTTGGACGACCAACATAGTCAGCATAAAGTTGCTGCAACTCGTTTTGAAAAGATTCTGTCTTGATGACTTCGTCATAGGCATCATTGATTTCATTCATAACATCAATCAATGGCGGTGGAATTATTTGCCCCCCATACTCACCAAAGTAGCCATTCTTGTCTGGCATTTCTGCAATTTCATTTATCATCTGTATAACCTCGTATTTTTCTCTTTCAGAGGTACACCGGTTCAGTGGGAAAGCAGCCGGATATAACTGACCAGTGCCTCAACATCACCCTGGCTGAGGATGCCGCGCCAGGCTGGCATATATTTTCCCTTGCCATCAATGATGCTCTCGACCAGTTCCTCATTATCGAGACTGTTGGTCTCATTCGGGTTGGTGTGGTCCATCGGCATAATACCCATGAGGTTCGTCATAATGCCATCGCCATCACCCTCCACACCGTGACAAACCTGGCAATACCTTTGGTAGAGTTGCAGGCCGACTTCAGGGTCCCCCATCAGATCATGTTTGGCACTGCCCAGAAAGCGCAGGTAAGCAATCAATGCCTTGACCTGGGACTCACTGAAGACCTCCTTCCATTCCGGCATGGCCTCACTGAGCAGGTTATGACGGTCACGCCCCGTAATGGTCTGCCGTCCCTCTCCGGTGATGATCTTCGTGAGAATGGTGTCACTCCGGGAACGTACAGTGGTGGTAAGATCTGCCGGATCGATCTGCATCGCCTTTGCAAGAGGACCATTGCCCTTGCCATCGGTTCCGTGACATAACAGACAGTAGGAAACATACAGCCTTCTCCCCTCGTAGGCAGGTGGCGGACTGGCTGATACGTCAGGGACGCTCACTGCGACGAGGGTCAGCATCACCATAGCATGGATAATATTTTTCATGTCTTCTCCTGTACCGGAATTAAAGCGTTCGCGCATTGAAACGAATTGAGCGTCAGGCGTTCTTGTTAGCCATCACCCTGCGGCTTCAGTCACACTCCTCCAGATATTGTAGCTGTTTCCAGCCCCCGGGAAGCCAGCCTTCTTCAGGAGCATAATCCGTTGGAGACTGTGCCATCATTATTTACAGATGCGCGCCCAGGTAGATAACACATGCCTCCGGCGAGTGATTATTCCCATTAACAGCACACATGCCACCGCTATGACCGCAGGAAATAATATTGTCGTAACTGAGTAATTCTCCAACGCCATAATGACTAAAATATTGCGCACCGTAAATAGCGAAAAAAACAGCAATGATTCCGAGTAAGGGGCTATATATGCTTTTCTAGCAGTTGGACCAAAACCGAAAAAATCCACGGTCGTCAAAATAACCACAGCCCACAAAGGATCAGATGTAAAATACCATAACGGTAAAGAAGACATTGCAGCGATAAAAAACATCCAGTCAATCCTGGTAATCGTAATATCTGACCTTTTTATATATGCCAGGAACGCAATAAATATAGTAATTATTCCCGAGACGCCTATTGGCCAGGCACCAGCGCCTCCATCGTCTTCAAGTTGTGCCAGAAACACAACAAAGGTAGTTGTACCCCAAATAACCCAGGAAAACACATGAGGCTTAATCTTGTCCTGCAATATTGAACTTATATAGGGGATAAATGCTACAAACGTCAGCACAATAGCGATGGCGCTGTAAAGCTCCTTGTATACCATGGATATATCAGAAAATAACACTTTAGTATATTCTATAAAACAGTCGATCGGGGTATACCCGAGTCCGCGTCTTTACCCGGGCGGGTTAATGCGCGGGTCAGCTAACACCTCGCGATGGCCACAGCAATTGATCCCCTTTGGTAAAGCGCACCGCTTGGAAACGGCGCAGCCAACGATTACTCCCCTGCTCTGATGCATGCCGACGTATAGAGCCCATAGAAATAGTGATTTCCTCGATCTCTCCATATCTACAAAAGGCAGCTTATGCAACGTCTGAATTGAGCGACGTGCGTCAGCGCATCCGGCCCGGAAGGGGCGAACTTGAATAAGTTATGCGCTGCCTTGCGCTTCAACAATATCGCCTTTCAATCCCAAAACAAACGCGACGATTTCGTCACACTCTTGCTCAGGAATCTGCAATGTCTTCATTGTGGCCCCAGCATGATCAAGGAATATAGACCAATCACTTTCACTGATTTTCATGCCTTTATGGGATTTCATCATATCTCGGCCAGTGTAATACGTAGGCCCGCCAGTACTTGAGCATAAATAGTCAATTAGCAATTGCTTTTCTCTCGCAATACCATCGTCTCCCCGATTCTGCCAGAACCGTCCCAACTGAGAGTCTCCTTCCAATCGTGGCAACAGATCATTCGCAAAAGCGGATATCCCGTCATAACCACCAAGACGATTATAGAGTGATTTTTGATTCATCAGATTCCTCCTGTTTATCTTGCACGCGCATAATGATAGAGCCAAGCCGTGCTGCTACGAAAACACCCTCGAAGCGCCGCGATACTTTCCAGCGTCGGTTCCAACGACTTGACACGAGCCTCATTACAACAACCACACCTTGGGCATTTTTCCAACTTTAGACCATAATAGCCATTTATTTTATCTCTCTTACTGGCTGCGATCCAAACCCAGAGTAAATTGCATTCGTGACACCGAACAGAAATAAAAACGAACAGACCAAGCCAACTTATTACAAACCCTAAGAATGAAAGCACCACCCTGCGAAGTGGTCTACTAAATCCGGACACCGAGTTAAGGCTGTAAAATGCCATAACGAGGTGGGAAATGACAACAGAAACGAGAAAGAGAAGAAATTACACAGAAGATTTCAAACGGGATCCTTATTCGTTAGGGGGCGATTGATTGCACGACTTTGTTTCTTACCTGACTTCCCAATAACCAGGTTTTCTCTTACCGTGAGCAACTACCACGATTATGACATCATTACCCATCTCTCGATAAACAAGGCTAAAATGGGAAACGATAAAATACATACCGGCGAGTGCCCTCAATGTAACGAGGCCATTGTTCAGGTGATTCTGAAACACGTTCTACTGCATTAGTTAGCTCTTCCAGAAAGGCCTTACCAGCGGGCAAGCTCCGCTCTCTCTTCTTCATTCAATTCAGGAGCTTGCTTTAATATATCTGTTGCGGAAGTAGCCATATCATTAATACTAGCACGACTTTACTGATTACTCTGCATGAGCCCACGTCTCGCCTCAGTCGCGCGGCACAGCCGCGTCGATCTGGAGGCGGTTGTTATGCCGCGGCTTCTCTGTTTGTATCCCAACCAGGAAATACCAACACGGCGGGATGGCACTGTAGCGCCCTTCCGAGAACCTTTGCCCGTTCCACACCGAGTTGTACTCTGTCATTTTCAATAGCTGAAATGGTGGATTGGGGAATACCCGTTAAATTCGCCAGTTCATTCTGACTAAGATCTTGAAGCTCACGAATAATCCGAACGGATTCTCCGACCGAGACATCAATAGACCTTTTAGCACGTCGGTAATCTTTCATGTCATTTCTTCCTGTAATCGTGGGGACTCAAATTAACCACTTGAATCATCACTTTATCTTTCAACGTTTTATAGATAACGCGATACTGCAGCCCTAGGCGGGATGATCGATGCCCCCTCCACTCACCCCTAAGTGACTCATCATGAAACCCTTTAATCTTCCTGAGCCCCGAAGGGCCAGATAACCTTACGATATCCTTCCATTTTTCGTAGCGTTTCAGCACTTCTTGAGGGGCGCCCTTCAATTGCCTGGCAACCCTTCGGTGCTCGAATACCCCCCACATAATATATAGTGTATATACTATTTATGATATGTCTAGAGCAGCATAACGTCTAAGCTGTGCCGCACCGCCACAGAAACTCACACACAGCACCACTGATCTTTCCGGTGTCGGCACGAACGCCTTGATACGTCACTTGGCTTGCAAGGGGAATCTTTCAGGATGCTCGATGGTTTCTATACCTAAATCTACATCGAGATCGGGCCAGTACAGATGCCCTGGACTTTGCTCTTCTACGTTTAAAACCTTTCCGACCGGAGCATCCTTGAACCAGGGAAAGTCTTCAAAAGACATGAATAGCTCACGATCACCAAGCAACAGCCATACGCCATGGCTTGAGATGTTCGTCACCTCAACTCCCGAAGAAGCTATTCCATGCGGCCTTGAGCTCATCGTAGTGCCTCTCAATAATCTTTTCGACTTCTTTCAATTGTACCTTAGATAGTCGATAGTTTCTCGCCAACGCCAATTCAGGATCAAGCCAGAATTTTGCTTCTCCATCAGAACAATAGACATGCACATGGGGTCTGGATTCTTCCCGTGAGAAGAAAAAGAACCTGTACCCACTCTCCCTGAATATTGTAGGACTCATTTAATTCCCTTTTGACGTATACGTCTCGCCTCAGTCGCGCGGCTTCGCCGCGTCGAACTGGAGGCGATTGTTATACCTCTTATCCTGTTTTCTTAAGTTCTTCCCTTATCACTTTTCTGAGTACTTTTTCCAAGCCCTTATCATGCGCCTTAATTTGCTCTCGCAGAGCATCATTAATCAACGTTTGATAATTACCTCCACCAGACTTATGCACAATCTTCTTGAAGTGCTCTATGATGTCCGCATCCAAACGAATTGTAATACGCACCTTGTGCGGATCGGGATTAATAACCGGACCTCGTTTGCCTTTACTGAAATCTTCACTCATAGCTCAACCCCTGGAAATACTGTTCGGTTTCTTTCCTATCAGACTTTCGGGCGGATATAATTCGGATGCGGTTCTCTGAATGTTCGCAATGAACCACAAACAGGATATTTAGAGAAGGACCCATCCCCAGCGTCTTGAAACGTCGCTCGTTATGATCGGGATCTTCGATAGTGAGCGCATTTTCATCTTCAAGGGCGATAACTGCATCAGCGAAATCTACACTGTGTTTTCGCAGATTCTCGGCAGCCTTCCCTGGGTCCCATTCATACTCCATGATCTAAGTGTATGCACATTCAGTGCACATTGCAATATGGAGAATATTCTACTTAATTACAAGGAGATAGCTTCAAAGAGGTATAACGTTTGAGTCGAGCCGCGCGGCCTAGAAACTCGCCGCGAAGCGCCGCAAAACTTGCCCGCGTCGGCTCGGACGATTATGTGGCATTTTCGATGTCTCGTATTTCAGCCACTCTTTTATTTATTCTCACGATACCTAATGGCAAAAGAATTCCATAAGGAACCCATAACCAAAACCGGTACGGGTTTGGTAATAAAAACATTAGTGTTAGAAAAATAATTAACGCGATCCATGCTATCACGGACGCTTTGACCATGAAGGCTCGCTCAAGAGGGCCTTTCGTGTTTTTAATGCTGTAATAAGTGCCTATTAACCCCCCGCCTATACCGAAGATGGCGCCTAATATTCCTCCAATAATTCCTGCATTCATAACGGATACCTATGCCACATAACGTCTCGCCTCAGTCGCGCGGCTTCGCCGCGTCGATCTGGAGGCGATCGTTATGCTGCGGATAGCTTCTTCACGTTTAAACGTTTACGCTTCTTTTCTGCTTCCCATAAGTCGTACTGTGACTGCTGATTAAGCCAACTCTCGGAGGAAGTACCAAAAGCCAAAGAAAGTCGTACTGCCATTTCAGGACTAATGCCCGAACGGCCATTGAGAATTGCCGACAATGTTTTACGGGTAATACCTAGGGCTTCTGCTGCCTCAGTAATACTAAGCCCTAAGGGCTCAATACATAGTTCCCGCAGAATTTCACCTGGATGTGGGGGATTGTGCATCTTCATCTTTACACCTCAATGGTAATCTTCATAATCAACAACATCTGCATCCTTGCCCTTGAAGCAGAAGGTCACACGCCAGTTACCACTCACCCAAACCGACCATATACCTTTCCGTCTTCCTCCAAGTTCATGTAATTTAAGCCCCGGCAGATCCATGTCCTTTGGATTGGTTGATGCATTCAAACGACCCAATACCAGCTTTAGTCGGTTAGTATGTTTGGCCTGAATCCCTGACTTGGTTCCTTTCAGAAAGAACTTCTCAAGACCCTTGTGCTTGAAACTCCTTATCACAGGAAAAGTGTAACGTATAACGTTACGGGTTACAAGCTGATTTTAGCAGCATAGCGATTTAGCTAACCGGCGCGCCGTTTTTTGGCGCGTCCGGTTGAGCGCCTTGTTAGAGGTTGCTTGTACGAACTTGAATAAGCATCCAATAGACGTCTGATCATTTTTTGATACTGCGTATTGTGTTTTTTAGCCTCCTTCTTAAAGAACTCTACGCTTCCTTTGCTTAGAGAAATCGTTACCTGCCCAAGGTAAGTCCTGACATCCAGAAACGGCAGGAAGATCTGCCCTTACCGATCCGCGACATCGCCTGGAAGGCGCAGCTGCGGTTAACAAAACGCTATCGGGTCATGACTCAGCGCGGCAAACCACTCAATGTCGTGGTGGTGGCGATTGCACGTGAGCTGGCTGGATTTATGTGGGCCATTGCGCAAGCAACGCCTTTGCCGGAAATAGAGCAAGCCTAATTGGCACACATCTCAACAGCCGAGAGAGGCCAGTCTATGCATTGAACAACAGACCACCAGAGTAATTGAGTGTGGGAGTGCAGCCACGGTAAGAAGAACCCTCGAAAACGTTATGTGCCATTCAACGGATCATCGAATGACGCTCGCACCTAGACCGAGGCAGCTTCACGGCGTACACAAGTAAGGCGGTAGCCAACCCGCGCATATCAGCATGACAACCGTCGTTATACTGGCTCCGCTCCCACACCCAATTGCTTTGGCGATGCCGCCATGCCAGTTTGTTCAGGATGGAGTTCGTGCGCCTGGTTGACATCGGGAAGTCATATCAACGTCTCGCATCAGTGGTGGCAAAAAAGCATAGCGACGCAGGAGCGACGCTTTTTTGCCATCCACTGAGAAACTTGTCGGCGTCGGTACGAGCGCCTTGTTATACGTGAATTTATATTGTACACTATTACGTACATGTACGATAATGAGGTTTGTTACCATGAAAGCTCTTAGCTACACCGCACTTAGAAATACTCTAGCCAAAACAATGGAAAAAGTCTGCGACGATCACGAACCCATTGTTATTACACGAAAAAGTGAAGGTGCCGTCGTAATGCTTTCCCTCGAAGATTACGAAGCTCTCGAAGAGACCACCTACTTGCTACGGAGCCCTAAAAACGTTAGACGGCTCTTTGAATCCATTTCCCAGCTTGAAGAAGGCAAAGGGCTAGAAAAGGACTTGAGCGAGTGAAGCTTATCTTTTCCGAGCACGCCTGGAACGACTACCTCTACTGGCAAAAAACCGACAAAAAGATTCTAAAGCGCATCAACCTATTAATAAAAGATGTGCGACGTTCTCCTTGCGAAGGCATCGGAAAACCAGAACCATTAAAGCATGCTCTATCTGGCTACTGGTCGCGGCGCATCAATGATGAGCATCGCTTCGTCTACAAGGTATGCGATGACTCTATGTTTATCGCCCAACTCCGATACCATTACTAACTATCCC
>JBDLIH010000039.1:0-31584 GCA_039714975.1 Pseudomonadota bacterium | reverse complement strand
GGATTCTGCATCGATCACGGCGAAAAAGCCAGGCACAAGGCTGTTCAATAACCGTGGACTTAAGGGGAAAGGACACTTATCCTCCTACTGTGATTTTTAATGATTTCCGCCCCCAACTTCCCTGGTTTGTGGCGAGCTCCGCAGGATATGGAGCTTCTGTTGTTGAGGGCGCGTGAATGATTGCGTCAGTCAAAGTATGAATAATCCCGCGAACGCTATTTGTGGCCTGAAAAAAAGAGAAAATGTTGCGTCGAAATAGAAAGGATATTCAGAGTAAGCAATTGCGCATATCTGAAAACACAGCGGCAGACCTTTTATCCTGGCCTATTGGGCTACTTAAGAAAATCGACAGAATATTCTCCTTATCCGAAAAACTGCGTGTAGTTGTCCCGCCGAAGAGATCTGGAAAACCGTGTGAATTTGTTCCAGCGAATGAACCTGACGCTCTTGCAGAGCGGCCGCCTTTTCCTGCGCGATGTATCGTGTTCTCCGATACCGATAACGACGTGAACTCAGTCAGGAATACGTTGCGTTTCGCCGGAATCCTCAACGAGAAAGGCGAGCTCACGGACAATTTGGAAGGGATAACCATCTTTCATACGGGTGACCTGATAGACAAGAAGAATCCTGATCCTTCTGTTGTGGAATATTGGCAACTTCTTCAGCAAGGCGCCCTTACCAGGGGATGTCATGTCAAGCTCATAGTGGGTAACCATGAGCAAGAAGTCTGGCAAAAGATCAGGTCAGGTGGAAAATGCGGAATGAGGACGAAACAAGCCCATTGGCTAAACAAATTCATTGAGAGTCTGGATTTATTCTACGTCGCCGGTCCTGTCCTTTTCATACATGGCTATCCGACACTCGAATTCTTGCAGGCATTGCTGCACTTTGATGAGGTAACGGGAAAAGATCTGAATTGTTTTAATGCTGATCATTATAAAAAAGCATTCAGATCCGTTAGCGCCATGAGGCAATATGCTTATGTAAGAGAAAATCGGCGAACAAACTATTTGCTTTATGATGTGGCGGATGCGAGCCGCTACTATAAGAAACAAGGACGATTGGTTAGCGCTGTTCTTCGGCAGTTGAAGATCGATATTGTTGTACACGGACACAGGCCACAGCGTTCCGGCGTACAGGTAGACTATGAGTTTGGCAAGTGGATCCCAAAGGTCAGAATGATAGGAAACGATACAATGGTGAGACGTAGAGGAATCGGTGCGACCATCATCAGGGTGGCATCAAGTGGGGCTTTAGATATGGTTTTCATTAATACGAGAACAGAATCTAAAAAACTGCGCAGAAAGGTACAGAAATACCTTAGGGATCCACTTATTTCTTCCTGTGCGAGCCGCTATACTAGCCCCGAAGACGCAGATATTAAATCCGTTGCGCAAGGGTAACGGGAACTACAGACAGTGGCATCTCACTTTCGGTTACACGACACATTATTTAACAATCTTCAACTTCGGCACCACAGGCGTATCCAATAAATCAATAGTCTGCTTAAACCTTTCATTCTTCACAAATGCCGCATATGCCCTCTCAGTGGCTTTCACTGACGCATGGCCTGGCAGATGCTGAACATCGGTAATTGCAGCACCCCGACTCAATAAGCGAGTAGCAAATGTCTTTCTCATGTTGTGCGAGGAAACATCAGTGAGTCCAGCTCTCTTAAATGCGGCCTCCAATGCCCGATTATTCTGAATCGTTTTGTGTCCACCATATCTACCTGGGAACACATACTCACCTTCAACGGACTTCTGACGATTCAAAAGGGTAGTGCGAAGACGGTTGGTCATGGGGATGAAATCATCATTGGATACTTTCGATCTGTATAGATACTCGGTTATAGATGTGATCTCTGTTCCCCAGATACAGGATAGTGGGGATAAGGGAAATCTTGTTACTAGTTTTTACCTTGGGCAGCTAACTGACGCAGTAATGCCATCTGTTCCCTGCCAGATTTCTTCCTCGGTGTACTTTTCACCGTTCCCTTCACCCGAACACGGTATTCAACTCTATGGGCAGTGGTGTGGGGTCCTGCAAACGGCGGTGTGTGTTCGATTTCGAATATTACGCTTTTTGTTTTCACACAACCTGGATCCTTTTTAAGACTTGTACGAAACCAGCTCTGATCCAATATGAGTAAGTAAGTATTCCTATATATTGTGATATATGTCTTTTAAAGCGGCTACATATTGTGATATATGCCTTTTGAGTGTATGTTTGCGCCGTCGATTAATGATTAATGTCGACGGTTGAGAGTCATCTGGCTGACAGATGAAGCTAATACATTCACACAGAGGGGGCCTTCTATGAATCAAGTAGCACAACAGTTACTGACTGAGGAAAAGTGTGCTGTTGAAATTGTTGTCTATATAAGAAAAGACCTTGGGGAAGAACAACAGGATCTTGTGGTTTCCACGCTGAAAAAGACGAATGGAATCATGGGGGCAGAATTCTGCCTGATGCGTAACCATCTTGTACTGGCGAAGTATGACAGGGATATGATGTCGTCACAGGATGTATTGAAAAGCTTCAATTCATTAAATCTGGATGCCAAATTGATCGGTCCGATTTAGTCACTCACTCGAGGGAACCACTGCTACTGGCTGGTCTGTGTTACTCCAACCGTTGCAGGGTAATTCAGTGGTTTCAGACTTGATACGATCTTTACTGGGGGGAGTACATATGAAGGTAATCAGGATAATGGTCTTGTCGCTGTTGCTGGCAGCCCATGGGCTGACGCTGGGCGGAATCGATGAGGGGGCTGCTGCCTACAATCGGGGCGATTATGGCACGGCACTGCGGGAGTGGCGACCGCTGGCCGAACAGGGCAATGCCGGGGCGCAACTTAACCTGGGCTACATGTACGACAATGGCTACGGTGTCCCGCAGGATTACAGGAAGGCGGTGAAGTGGTATCGCAGAGCGGCTGAACAGGGTAATGACCGTGCGCAATACAACCTCGGCCTCATGTACGACGGTGGCTACGGTGTCCCACAGGACTATGTACAGGCGCATATGTGGTACGACATCGCTGATGTGGCAGTGGCAGTCAGTTATCGTGATTTTGTTGCCCGTGAAATGACACCCACCCAGATTACCGAGGCAGAGAGGCTCGCCAGAGAATGGCTGGGAAAACATCCATATGCTGACAAGGGAGTCACGATAGTCCTGCAAACACCCATCCCGCATTAAGCAATACTGCATATGAGCGATAGGGTATGCAATCTGGCTATGCCGTGAGAGGGTGCGGCATTGGCCATCCGCAGGGGTGATCTTTGCCGTTTGGAGATAAAAGATTGGTGGCAAGTGACTGGCGCACTTCTATCGGTGCTCTGTAGTTCACCCCCGTAAAGGATTTGCTATTAACTTACGGAGAGATTTGTGAAGCACAAATTATTTCTGGTCTTGTTATCAATTGCGCTTCTTCCTGGCACATCATTCGCAATGAAGTCAGGCGGTGCAGAGCAAACACTGCAACCTGGGCATGTAGTCCTTGCTGATGCTGACGGGACGATGATAGGAGTGGCGCAAACCAATGTAAGCGCAGAATCCGCCCGAGTTTACTTTGGATTTAATGAGAAGCACTACTATGCACAGTTAGAGGACGAGTGGTTCTATGGTTTTTATTTGTATTATGATGAACCTGGTTGTACCGGCAATGCTTATGTTCGAAAACCACAAGTTGGAAGTAGTGTTGAACCCCTGGAAGCGTTACGTGACGGCATATTCTATATAACGGATAGTGAAGTCCCGCAAGCAGTCACTATCGTATCGGTGTGGGAAGAGTTTGATGGAAAAACCGATTGTGATTATTTTACTACCTCACCCCCTATTGATGTTTACTCGGCAGTTCCGCTCATAGACACGAATGTCTACACAAAACCCTACCAGTTAAAACTGATTCTTGCTAAATGAGGATTGCGGCGCCCTTCGTCTTCGGGTGGGTTGTACCGGGTTGCATGGTTAATGCTTCCCATACGATTCGTACATCAATCCACGAATCCGCCTGATATAATGACGTGTCTGTCCTGGCACATGATATTCGACATTTTCCCATGTGACCGCTGGTGTGTCGATTTTCTTAAGGGTGTTTTTTATTCGCGTGTACCCGGCATTGTAGCTGCCGAAAGCAAAATACAGGCGTTCTTCACCAGGTGGTGCTGATTGCCATCGTTTGTAGAGCTGGCGGTCGTAGTAGATACCTGCCGCGATATTCCAGCGTGGAGAATCGATGTCCTTCATATGAGGGTTTTCGTCCTGGATCTCGCGGTAGGTGCTTGGCAGGATCTGCATAATGCCGCGCGCGCCTGACTTGTTTCTGGCATCGGTTTCCAAACCAGATTCAGCAATGGCCTGTGCCTTGAACCAGTGCCAGTCAAGGTTGGGGCCAAAATAGTGCTTCGAGTATTTTCTGAAATGCGAGTCGTGCTTGTCTGTCCAGTCGCTGACCTTTGATTTTTCTGCTGCGTCTACAGTGGTCACTGCAAGCAACACCAGTGTGAGTACAACAGTACGCATCGTTAGTTTAGCCCCATGCCAATCACCAGACCGATCCCGATGCCAATCCCGATAAACATGCCCATGACCATCATGCCGACGGCCTGGTTACCCTTACCGAGTTCCTCGCCGATATCAAAATTGCATACGATCCTGTTGAAGAGGACACAGCCAAGCCACATGAATGCCAGTGTCATCACGCCACCAAGCGCCGCGTAGATGAAATTCATAATAATGGGGTCGAGAGCATCGGTCATAATGATCACCTCCGGGGTGCTTCTGTGTATGTTGTATGTAATATAAGCAGATTTTGTCCGTTATCTCCAATCGGCCCGGGTGGGAGGCGGGTTCGCCCCTTCCCAGCCGTCCTCACACACCACCAGGCATACGGTTCCGTACCACGGCGATTCCCGCAGACATCACTTTCGTTGTAATACGTCACCTAATGGCTGGTCGCCCCTTTACTATTCTTGCAATCGAGGGATTTCAGTTTTTGTTGTTTAAGGAGTGCTAGTAATCAAACAACACTTGTGGCTCTACGAGATATTCGTTAATCCACAAAAACATATCTATTATCTAACAGTATTTCAATGCCTGATCGATTGCCACTAGACATTGGCAGCTGCCTGCAGGCGATCACCGTAGCGAGCGTAGAACCACTTCATGATAAAGGGTGGCAAGAGCGTGGTGAGTGCGATCACGATCACCATGCCCGCGTAGATCTCATTGCTGAATATGCCGCTTACTCTTCCTAACTCGGCGAATATGAGACCCACTTCACCGCGAGGTATCATGGCCATGCCGATAACCCACCGTGCAGCCCATGATTCCCTGATAAGAAATGCACCCGCGAGTTTGCCTGCAATAGCCGCTACCAGCAGCGACAGCGAAAATACCCAGATAAAGGTCGAACCCCAATCGATCTCGCGCAGGTTGAGTGATAGTCCCACGTACACGAAAAATATGGGTGTAAACAGATGGACAATGGGCTTCATCTGATCCTCGATGCGGTGTGCGAAACGCTCATCGGTGTGCAGGGCGATACCCAATGGCAGAAAGAAACGTCTTGAGAGAGCCAGGCCGGCGGCAAACCCGCCAAGCAGCTCCGGTGCACCCAGGGCATGGGCCAACCAGGCGAAGAACAGCACCAGCGACACGATGGAGGTTGGCAGCAGACCGGGGATCTCGCTGACTGCATCGAACCGCCTGATGATCAATGAGATCAACTTGGCGGCTACAGGTGCCAGCACGAAAAACGCGCCCACAAACATCAGCACTTTGCCCGCGTTGATCAAGCTCACTCCACCACCGATGGAGAATTCGTAGAGAAGCGCTAACAGTACCACGCCCATGACATCGTCCAGTACGGCCGCACCCAGTACTATCTGCCCTTCAGGTGCCTGCTGGCGTTTAAGATCAGACAATACACGCACCGTGATACCGATACTGGTGGCGGTGAGCGTGCCGCCGATGAACAGCGACACCAACAGCGACAGTCCGAATACCCAGTAGCCCAGCGCGAAACCCAATATCAGCGGCAACACATATCCCGCCATTGCCACCACAAAAGATTTCATCCCGGTGCGTACAAGGCGTTTGACGTCGGTTTCCAGGCCGACTTCGAATAGCAGCAGGATAATACCGATCTCCGCCATCAGCTTGATGGTCTCTACCGGCTCGATCCAGCCCAGCAGGCTTGGCCCCAAGACCACACCGGCGAACAACTCGCCGATCACCGATGGAGCCTGCAAGCGCGTCGCCAATTCTGCGAACACCCGTGCCGTGAGGAGGATGATCAGCAGGTAGAGAAAAAAGTCGTGTGTTTCCATCAATTATTTTCTTCGTCCACGCCGTTGCGGGACATCCAGAAACAGCCATTCCCGAGCTGTCTCTGTGATCGCGGCTACTGCCGGATGGGAGATCTTGCGCTCCACGGAAATGGCATAAAATTGTTCGCGCACCTCATCCGTCTGTCCGATACTGACCACCCCGTACTGCTTTTCCACCTCCTCTGCAATAGGCGTGGGTGCGATAAACACCCCGGACCCTGACCGACCGAAAGTCTTCATCAATGCGCTGTCGTCGAATTCACCAACGATTCTCGGGTGGATATGCAGCCCGTCGAGCCATCGCATGAGACGGCTCCGTACCACCGTCATGTCTCCCGGCATCAATAACGGGGCACCATTGAGGCTGTGCGGAAAGTTTTTACCGAGCTTGCGTGCCAGTCGGGGAGTCGCGAAAAAAGTAATACCGCAATCACCGAGCTGGTGATTGAAGCCGCGCACATTCACGCCCGGCGGAATGGGGCCATCTGCGATCACCAGATCGACACGGTGTACAGCCAGCTCGGCCAGCAGTGCGTCGATGGGGCCCTCGCGGCAGACAATACGGACAGGCTCCGGCAACTGCAGCGCCGGAGCCAGCAAACGATAGGCAATGGACTTCGGTACCACATCCGCGACTCCCACTTTAAATAGCAGCGGTCTCCCACCCGGGAGATTGTGCACCATTTCTTCCAGTTCCCCCCCCAGTGAAAATATCTCGTCAGCATAGCTCAACACCAGCCGCCCGGTCTCCGTCAGTTCCAGGTTGCGCCCAGCGCGGGTAAACAGGGCTTCGCCCAGGTGCTCTTCCAGCAAGCTGAGTTGCCCGCTAATGGTCTGGGGTGTCAGGTTGAGGCGCTCGCTGGCACGAGCGATGCCCCCCTCCTTTGCCACCGCCCAGAAATAGTGAAGGTGTTTATAGTTAATCATTGCCCCGAGAACACTTCGGTTAATACGAACATTATAGCTATAATAATCGACTTTTCCTTAGTTTAAAACCAGCCTACCCTGATCCTTGATCATTACCCGAGAGAAACACCGGAGATAACGATGCAAATTAATATCCAAGCACGGAATTTTTCACTGACCGATGCCCTGCGCAGCCACACTGAACGCCGCCTGGGCTTTGCACTAAGCGCCAGAGACGACCACATCCAGCGTGTGATCGTGCGGTTGTCAGATATCAATGGCCCGCGCGGCGGGGCAGACAAATGCTGTCATATCCAGGTGGCGCTTGCCCACCTGCCGGATGTGGTTATCGAAGATACCGAAGCTGATCTATACGCCGCCATCGACCGTGCAGCCGGTCGCGCGGGTCGTACGGTAGGGCGCCGGCTGGTACGGAAACGCATCAAGGGCCGTACCTCCAGCCTGCGCCACATGGAATCGATACGCGAATTTCATAAATCGAATTAATCGACCTGATTGGAGGCAATCCACAATGAATACATCAATCCTACCGCAACGGTTATGCCGTAGGTGCCTTTGACCTGGTCAGTCTTGAGTTTCTGGAAGGCATCATGGCTGCGGCCGAGCGTGCCTGCTCACCAGTGATTCTGAGTCTGGCGGAGTCCCATTTCAACTATTTTGATTTCGAGTTGATCATGCCAGCAGTGGAAGCCGCCGCCCGACGTGCCACGGTACCAGCGGCAATACATTTGGACCATGGGGCGAGTCTTGATTCCGCTGTAAAGGTTTAAATCTTGGCTGTAATGGCATTATGGTAGATGCATCACACCATGCGCTATCCGATAACATGCGGATGACGCGCACCATTGTCGACATGGCACATGCCAGCGGTGTCCCGGTGGAAGGTGAACTTGGGTATGTGCCGGGAGTCGAGGGAGAAGATGCAGAACGTCATCCCGGCGGGATTGCCTTTACCACGGTAGTGAGGCCAGGGACTATGTGGAACACACGGGCGTGGACTTCCTGGCCGTTTCTATCGGCACAGTGCGCGGCCGCATGAAAGGCGAGCCCAAACTGGACTACCAACGACTGGAATAAATTAACGAAGCCCTGGGTATTCCGTTGGTCATTCACGGTGGCACCGGACTGAACGACGATCAGTTCAAACGCCCCATCGCCACTGGCGTGACAAAAACCAACTGTTATACCGCACTGGCCGACATGGCCGGTGCACGCATACGAGACAACGTCATATTCAAACACAAAGAGGGCCACACTGGCCTGATGAAATGTGTTAAAGATGTCATCAGCGCTGAAGTGGAACGTTGCACGCGCCTTTGGGGAAGTTTTGATCGTGCTGCGTAGCTACTGGCCCAATGCACACCCTGGGCGCCAGTAGAGCACATGATCATTTACAACGTAGCTGGCGTGACCATGCTCCAGATCTCCCGAAAACAACGGGTTATGTGTCGACTCGGCTGTCTGGTTAAAAACCAGTTGGGTGATGCGATAACGCCAATACTCAAATGCCTTCGCTGTACGGTTTCATGAAGTACTTCGCGACCATTTAGCTCAAGGGTTTGTATGCGAGTGTGAGCCTTTTGCATTTCAAGCGTGGAATAATCGTGGTGCGGTTATCGACTTCGACCAGCGGTTTCTCGATGCGGGAAGCGGCATCGACCAAATGCTCCGGTGCGAGACAGGCATACTGCAATTGCCAATTCATTCATTCTGAGTTGACTTTAACCACCTTAACTGGCTATCGTCCATGCTGGTATAACACTGTCGCACCAACCCAAAGGCAACGATGCTCCTTAGTTTCTACAGAACTGCCGCCCGTCAAGAGGCCACCAGCTGGATGCTGATAGTGGCTCTGGTGTCGACGATACTGTTTCCACAGTACTACCATATGCATCATGTGGATGATCCGGTGATGCATGAATCCGGTATTCAGAAACATGTCATTGATATCCATAGCCACGCGGAGATCAATGACATTAGTCATAAAAAAGACGGTCATACCGTCAACACCGCTACAGATATTTCTCTGAAAACGCCGGGTTTCCAGCTACCCTGGGCCGCCATCCTGGTGACCATTTTGCTGCTATTGCCATTCCTTGCGCAGACAGGTCGTCAGCATCCGCCGCCGTTACTGCACCGGCTTCCCCGTTTTAACCGACATAAAATCCCTCCATTGCGCGCACCGCCGCGCACCTGAAGTCCATTTACGCACGTAATCGTGCCCTGCGTGATAGCCATCGGGCTATGGTCACGCCGGTGCGATGTTCGATTGATCTTTAACGAGACCGCTTGCCGGTCCGAGGAATACCCAGCATGCACTTCTGTATCCGGGTTTGCACCTTTATCTGGATGTTGTCCACCCCTGTCGCCTATGCGGCACTGCCGGACACATCCCTTACATTGAGTCAGGCCATTGCGCTGGTGCTCGAAAACAATCCGCAGTTGCAGGTGGCGGATTTTGATTCTCGCGCGGCGGCTGAGCGCATTCGCCAGCAGAGCCAGTCCACACCTTACGAGTTCGGGATAGAGCTGGAAAATTTCGCCGGATCCGGCACGGTCAGTGGTGTGAGCGGACTGGAGACTACGCTCAGCCTTGGCCGGGTCCTCGAACTCGGTGACAAGTCTCACCATCGCGGCGAAGTGGCTCAACTCGAAGCCGGTCTGTTGCGCCATGACCAGGATGCGCAACGGCTGGACCTGTTGGCCGAGACCGCCCGGCGCTTCCTGACTATGGTGCGCGTGCAGGCCGAACGCGAACTTGCAGAAAAGCGGGTTGCATTGATACAGCGCACCCTGCAGTCGGTGGAGCAACGCCATCGCGTTGGCAAGGCACCGGCAGCGGAGCGCAGTCGCGTGCAAATCAATCTGGCGCGCGCGGAACTTGAACTGGAGGAGACCGATCATCTGCTGCACAACGGCCGGCGTCAGTTGGCCGTGATGTGGGGCACCTTTGAGCCGGATTTCGAGACGGTACAGGCCGATATCTTCCGCCTGGATGCGGAGCCGGATTTCGCGGTCCTCGATCAGGCGATCAACGGTAATCCGGCAATCGCACGCCTGGCGACAACCGAGCGCCTGAGTGAGGCGCGGCGGTTGCTCGCGCGCACGCTGGCACGGCCGGACCTGGATTTGCGCGTAGGTGTGCGTTACTTCAATGACAGCGATGATGTCGGTCTGGTGGCGTCGCTACGCATGCCGCTCGGCAGTGCCGGTCGTTCCAGAGCCTACGTGAATGAGGCCGAGGCACTTGCCGCACGCGAACCGCTGCTGGCACAGGACCAGCGGCTTGCGCTACGCGCCACGCTGTCAGGTTTGCATCAGGAACTGCTGCATACGCGCGACCGGTTCGAGACTTACCAGAGCCGCATTATTCCTGCTGCTGACAAGGCGCTGGCTGATTACAGCCAGGGCTATGCCGCCGGTCGCTATTCATTGCTGGAGCTGAGTGCGGCCCAGGACACCCTGCTTGAGGCGCGCATCGAAGTTTTGTCATCCGCCGCCGAACATCACGCTGTGCGTATCGAGATCGATCGCCTCATCGGCGTTGCCCCTATCTATGGAGTATCCCCATGACCCGCAATATCCTCTTGAGTTTAGTAGCTGCCGGCGTGATCCTGAGTGGATCGCCGATCATCGAAAGCCATGCAGCTGAAGAAAGTAAATCAGCTGACGCATCCGCCAGTGCCGAAATCCCTAAAGGTCCGCACGGTGGCAAGCTGTTCGAGCAAGATGGCTTCGCCATTGAGTTGGCGCTGTATGAAACCGGCGTGCCGCCTGAATTTCATGTCTATGCCTATCAGCAAGGCAAATCACTTGTGCCCGATGCCGTGGAACTGGAAGTCGAACTGACCCGCGTCGATGGTCAGGTGGACCATTTCAGTTTCAAACCACTCAAAGACTATCTGCGTGGGCAGGGCGTGGTCGCCGAGCCTCACTCCTTTGACGTGGTTATCAACGCCCGTCATGCCGGCCAGGCATACCAGTGGAGTTTTTCCAGCTACGAAGGCCGCACGGAGATTCCTGCCGCGCTGGCACAGGAGTCCGGCATCGAAACCGAAATCGCCGGGCCCGTCACTATCATGGAGACCGTGCGCCTTACCGGTCGGGTGCAGGCCGATCCGGCGCGACTGGCACAGGTAAGGGCGCGTTTCCCGGGCGTCGTGCAGGGTATCGATGCACGCCTGGGCGAACGGGTGGACAAGGGCGCCGTACTGGCGCGGATCCAGAGCAATGAGAGTTTGCAGACCTATAAATTGCAGGCGCCCATTGAGGGTGTGATCCTGCGCCGCGAGGTACAGCCGGGTATGGCGACCGGCACTGAACCGCTGTTCGTGATTGCCGATCTGTCGCAGGTCTGGGTGGAACTGGATGTCTTTGCGCGCCATATCGGCCAGGTGAAATCCGGTCAGTCCGTCACGGTTGAGACACTGGACGGCACACGCTTCATGGGTCGCATCGATTGGGTGGCGCCGCTCACCCTGCATGCAAGCCAGAGCGTGCAGGCGCGAGTGATCCTGGATAACGCCGCAGGGGGACTGCGGCCAGGGCAGTTCGTGCGCGCTCGGGTGACGGTCGCAGAACACCCGGTGGAACTGGCCGTGCATCAGTCGGCCATCCAGCACTTCCGCGATTTCCAGGTGGTGTTTGCGTGCTTCGGCGAAATCTATGAAGTGCGCATGCTGGAGCTCGGCAGGCAGAACAGCGAATGGGTCGAGGTGCTTGGCGGTCTAAAACCCGGTAGTGAATACGTCACCGGCAACAGCTATCTGATCAAGGCCGATATCGAGAAATCCGGCGCCAGCCACGATCACTAGGGAGAGCCGTCATGCTGAACCGTATCATTGCCGCCTCGCTGGCACATCGCTGGCTGGTGCTGATCATTACACTGGGTGTGGTGGCGCTGGGCGCCTATAACTTCGATCGGTTGCCCATTGATGCCGTGCCCGACATCACCAATGTTCAGGTGCAGATCAATACCGAGGCCCCGGGCTATTCTCCACTGGAAGCCGAGCAGCGCATCACATTTTCCGTCGAGACTGCCATGGCAGGTCTGCCGCGCCTGGCCGAGACGCGCTCGGTCTCACGCTACGGATTGTCGCAGGTCACGGTGGTGTTTGAGGACGGAACCGACATCTACTGGGCGCGCCAGCTCATCAGTGAGCGCCTGGTGGAAGTCAAGGATCGCCTGCCGGAGGGTATCGAGCCGGCCATGGGGCCGATTGCCACAGGCCTCGGTGAGATCTTCATGTACACGGTGACGGCCGCAGATCCCGCGATCTCAGCAATGGACCTGCGCACCGTGCAGGACTGGATCGTGCGCCCGCAGTTGCGCCAGACCCCCGGCGTGGTGGAGGTCAACACCATTGGTGGCTACACCAAACAGTTCCATGTGCTGCCCGATCCGGATCGTTTGTTGGCCTTTGATCTGACCTTGCAGAATCTGATGGTCGCACTGGCGCGTAACAACCTCAACACCGGCGCCGGCTACATCGAACGATTCGGTGCGCAGTACCTGATCCATTCGCCGGGACAACTCGCCAATCTGGATGATATCCGTGACATCACCGTCGCCAAGCGTGATGGCGTGCCCATCCATTTGCACGACGTGGCAGAAGTCACGCTGGGTCATGAACTGCGCACCGGCGCAGCGACGCAGGATGGCAAAGAGGTGGTGCTGGGTACGGTGTTTATGCTGGTGGGCGAGAATAGCCGGATCGTCGCACGCGCCACTGCCGAACGGCTGGAGGCCATCAAACCCTCACTGCCGGAAGGCGTGGAATTGAATCCGCTCTACGACCGCACGACTTTGGTTGACAAGACCATCGCCACGGTGCAGAAGAACCTTGCCGAGGGTGCGTTGCTGGTGATTGCCGTGCTGTTGCTGCTGCTTGGCAACTGGCGCGCGGCCCTGGTGACGGCGGCGGTGATTCCGGTGGCGATGCTGATGACCGTTACCGGCATGGTCGAAGCGCAGGTTTCCGGCAATCTGATGAGCCTGGGCGCGCTGGATTTTGGACTGATTGTCGACGGTGCCGTCATCATCGTCGAGAACTGCCTGCATCAGCTGGGAGTCTATCAGCGCATGCACGGCTCATTGCCGGATCTGAAGGAACGGCTGCGCATCGTGCGCGAGGCCACGGTCGAAGTCATCCGGCCGAGTGTGTTCGGCGTGTTGATCATTCTGATTGTCTATATTCCGATTTTTGCGCTCACGGGTGTGGAAGGCAAGATGTTCCATCCCATGGCCTTTACTGTGGTCACCGCGCTGCTGGCGGCGCTGGTGCTGTCGGTGACCGCCGTGCCGGCGGCGGTGGCGTTGTTTGTCAGCGGCCGGGTGAAGGATAAGGACAACTTTGTCATGGGCGGCCTGCGCCGGTTATACGAGCCGGTGTTGCGTGGTGTCCTGACTTACCGCTGGCCGGTGGTCGCGTTTGCTGTCGTGCTGGTGTTGTTATCAGGCATCTATGCCACGCGCATGGGCACCGAGTTCGTCCCCAATCTGGACGAGGGTGATATGGCCGTGCATGCGCTGCGTATTCCGGGCACGAGTCTGACCCAGGCGGTCGGCATGCAGGCAGCGCTGGAGACGCGGCTCAGTGAATTTCCGGAAGTATCGCATGTGTTCGCCAAGCTTGGCACGGCCGAGGTGGCTACCGATCCCATGCCGCCAAACGTGGCCGATACCTTCGTCATTATGAAATCGCGTGAGCAGTGGCCGGATACCGCCAAGCCAAAGGCGGATCTGGTGGCGGAAATTGAGGCTGTTGCGCGCGCCATTCCCGGCAACAACTACGAGTTCACGCAACCGATTCAGATGCGCTTCAATGAACTCATTGCCGGTGTGCGTGCCGATCTCGCGGTGAAGGTCTACGGTGACGACTTCGATACGCTGGTGACCCTGGCCGAACAAGTGGAAACCGTCGTATCGAAAATACCGGGCGCAGCAGATGTCGGCACTGAACAGGTCACCGGGCTGCCGATGCTCAGCGTTATACCCGATCGGGAGCGCTTGTCCGACTATGGCCTGGATGTGGCTGCAGTACAGGAAACCCTGCGCATCGCCATGGGAGGCATAACGGTTGGCCAGGTCTTTGAAGGTGACCGCCGATTTGATCTGGTGGTGCGGCTGCCCGAGGATTTGCGTGTCGACCTGGAAACCCTCAAAGGCCTGCCAATCACTTTGCCGCGAGATGCAAATCGTGAGGTTGAAAGCGATGCCGACGCACTAGGCATCGCCTCCAGCCAGCCGCATACTATTCCTCTGAACGAGGTTGCGGAAATCAGTTTTACCGAAGGCCCCAATCAGATCAGCCGCGAGAATGGCAAGCGCCGCGTGGTGGTTGCGGCCAATGTGCGTGAACGCGATCTGGGCAGTTTTGTCGCCGACGTGCAGACTGCGGTAAGTGAGCAGGTTGTGATACCGGCTGGCTACTGGGTGGGTTACGGCGGCACCTTTGAGCAGCTCATATCGGCAAGCAAGCGGCTCGCGGTGGTTGTGCCCCTGACGCTGCTGATCATCTTTGGGCTGCTGTTTATGGTCTTCAACTCAACCAGGGATGCGGCGTTGGTTTTCACTGGCGTTCCACTCGCACTCACCGGAGGTGTGGCAGCCCTGGCCATGCGCGACCTGCCACTGTCGATCTCGGCGGGTGTAGGGTTCATTGCGCTCTCCGGCGTGGCAGTGCTCAACGGTGTGGTCATGCTGTCGTTCATCCGTGATCTGCGCGAAAAAGGCACGGCGCTGGAGCCGGCCATTATCCAGGGTGCGTTACGGCGCCTGCGTCCTGTACTGATGACAGCCCTTGTGGCGAGTCTGGGTTTCGTACCCATGGCGTTGAATGTTGGTACCGGCGCCGAGGTGCAGCGTCCGCTGGCCACGGTAGTGATCGGCGGGATCATTTCCTCGACACTGCTTACCCTGCTGGTGCTGCCGGCGTTGTACCGGTTGGTGTATAGAGAAGCCAGAGACCGTTAACGAAGCATCGCGGTCATGGTAGGTTGAACCGCAATAGCGGGATTTTCTGTTCTCGGGGATGTCTGCTTTTGCGTCGACTCCTGCCGTTTGTCGACTTACTCTGCATCTCTTAAAAGATGAAACTGACATCAGCATTATTTATTTGAAGAGCAGGGAGTGAAGGGGGAAAATTTACTGGTAACCAACTGAGTAGAAATACTTCTGGTATCTAACAACTGTCGCCAAAAGTGGCAGCGATCGGGTTATCCCGGCATGTAACTTATTGAGTGACGTAGGGAATCAGCACCAGAGGGTGGTTTTGCAACAACTGTCTGCATGGATTGTGTCGGACTGCTATGTCACGTAGAGTTGCACTTGCAAATTGATTTCACGAGTCAATTAAAGAGAGCAGTGTTTGAGAATGGTCATAATTTACCGCTGACTACAGCGATTTATTACACATCTAACAATGGAGGTTACGGTGATGCAAGGAATGATGCGCATAATGGCCGCAATAGCCACACTTGGCAGTGTCTTGTTCGCTGGAGAGGTACTGGCAGAGGAACAGTCAGCAGCCGGTGCCGCGGCCAACGCCAACAATCCACTGGCCAATATGACGGCCTTCAATATGCAGAACTATTACATCGGTGAACTTACCGACAGTAATGAAGATGCCAACCAGTTCTGGTTTCGATATGCGCAGCCCTTTTCGGTCCGTGACACCGACTGGTTGTTGCGTGCCTCGCTACCCGTCAACAGTTTTCCCATACCACCGGACGGCGACAAGGAGACCGGGCTGGGTGACCTGAATCTGTTTACAGCCTGGTTACTGGATACCGGCAATCCGGCGGTGAGTTTTGGCATCGGTCCACAACTGACGGTACCCACAGCCACCGAGGATGAACTGGGCAGCGAAAAGTGGTCTGCAGGTCTGGTTAACGTGCTGTTCAATGCCAATTCACCAAAATTCCAGTACGGCTATCTGCTGTCCTGGCAGCACAGCTTTGCCGGCGAGGATGACCGCGCCGATGTGAACGTGGCGGCCCTGCAGCCGTTTGCCTTCTACCAGCTCGGTGGTGGCACCTACCTGCGTGCCGCACCCATCTGGGCCTACAACCTGGAAAACGACAACTACAGTGTGCCGCTGGGTGTTGGTATCGGGCAGGTCGTCAAGAAGGGCAACACGGTATACAACTTCTTTGTCGAGCCGCAGTTCTCGGTTGCCGATCGCGGTGCGGGCCAGCCGGAGTGGCAGATCTTTTTCGCGCTCAATCTGCAGTTTCTCAAATAGCTTCCCTGCATCACCGGCCTTGGGTAACAGAGACTGACTTGCCCATCCGGAAAGAATATCCGTTTTGAAGTGTTACCTGGTGCTATCAAGCTGGTGTTGCCGGACAACTGCCCGATGACAGCATCCTGCTCATGACAGGGAAGGTGATTAGCGAAATCATGCCGACAAAGAATGAGTTGCCAATCAGGCCTTTGATGCCATGCAAAGTACCATAGCGCGACAAAAACTTGCTGCTTACCCACCCGACCACATCGTAGAAATTGCCAGGAACGCATGTGGAACTTCGGAGTTTGATCGTTCTTCTGAAATGGTGGCGCTGGGATACTGCCTGGATCAGGTTTCTGAATAATACCGGAATAGAAGCGTCGGTACTCCGAGCTACCGCCTTATCAGATGGAGGTGCGTTGTTGCCAGGTTGGTTAGCCCAGTGAACCCGACAATTCGGGTCCTTATGGACTGACACTGGCTATTTACCAAGTGTCCACTAACGGCAGGTTCAGACAGAATATTGCTACATGGACAGCAAGCTGCATTCATCATTCTGCCCTTATAATCGGTCGTCATCGACATCCTTCCTGCTGTGCACTATTTGTACCTGCTGAAGGTTTTCCTTCGCAATGGTGTAGTCTGGCTGTAACCGCAATGCCTCTATGAAGTGTTGAATGGCCTGTTCGGGTTTGCCGTGATTTTTCTTTATGAGACCAAGTACGTTATGCGCCCGATGTTGTTGCGGGTTAATACGCAGAGCCGCTTCGGCATGCTCCAGCGCATCGTCGTAGCGATGAAGGTTGACCAGAAGATAGGCTAACTCTATATGAGCATGTTGATAATCGGGCTTGAATTGTAGCGCATTATTATAATGCTGGAGTGCAGCATCATTATCTCCCTTCTTTTCGAGTAGTTTCGCAAGCCCTCCATGCACATAATAATTATCAGGATCACGCTCAAGTTCTGCTCGGCACTGCATAATGGCATCATCCGTTCTTCCCTGCTTCTCATAAATTAGTGCCAATCTTGAATGCACGCCGGGAAATTCCGGTGCGAGGACCAGTATCTCATTGAGACAATGGGCTGCCTCGTCATACTTTCCCAGAACGTACGAAGTCCTGGCAAGCCGGTCATAGATAACCGGATTCGGACCCAGTATGTCGAGTGCCCGCTTGAATGAGTCGTAGGCTTCATCAAACTTTCCGGCCCAATCAAGTACCTTCCCCAGGTTCAGCATCGTGTGGCCTTCTGCCTGGGGATCAATACGTGCAATCACCTCTTTACTGATGGCCTCAATGCGCGCCACGTTCCAGGTATCATCGTGTGTGGCAACACCTCGATCGACCAGTTCGTCAAACAGCGACAGACCAAGGAGACGATAGCCCTCCATGTTTGTATGCACATGATCCGGAAAATACTCCTTGCCAAAAATAGCGTGATCATGATTTGTTAAATAGGCTTTCCGGATAATGTCCGGGAAATCGATCAATGGAACATTTTCCGACGCAGCCACCTCTGCGACGATTTGCTGCATGGAAGCCAGTATGCGCAGAGGTGCAATGTCCTCCTCGACGGCACGTCTGAACGACTGCTCCGCTTTGTCATACTGCTGCAGCTCGAAATGGCTCTTGCCAATCCTGTAATGGAGATCTGCATAGCGATCATCTATCTCGAGTGCCTGGCGATATGCGTTCAGGGCTTCACTGAAATTACCTGCCTCGTATTGATCTGTTGCGCGCTGAAAAAATACATCCCAGTCTCTTTGTGCCTGCTCACCCAAATCCTCCCTGTGCTCACTCTTGAACGGGGACATGTCCTTGAGATTAACTGCTGGCTGCACAAGGATCATGCCTGCGCCTGCACTACGTGCAATCTTGATCATGCGTATGAGGTTCAGACGATAATGTGTAGTGACCTGCCGTTTCAGATCATCATCGCGGTGATAGCTCTGCGGGCCAATTGTATGATTCAGGATTTCATTAACTTCGCCATCCAGTCTGTTACGTGCCTGTGCCTGCTTGAGCGAAGCGGACTGCACGGCATCAATCATGTCCTTCATTACCGTATAGATTCGCGTGCCGCTGAGTGTCGAATTCAGGTTAATCAGCCATGGAGGAAGCCTGGCAAGCATGCCGTAGGAACGCTCCTCAAGAAACTCGTTCTGTCCCGAGTAAACAATAAACAGATCCGGCTGATAGTGCTTGAGTTCATTCATTAACCTGGCAACACGGTAGCTGGCAAAACTGATGCCGCCGGCATTTATGACATCCCAGTTGCGCGTTGCATCGGCAGCATTCAGATACTCACGCAGCCATCCGCAAAACGATACCTTGTCTCCATAAGGACGACCGTATGTGGTTGATCCCCCCATGCAAAATATGCGGTAAGTGTTTCCGTTTTTTTCTTTGGGGAACTCCTGATAGTTGAACAGCCCTCGCTTGTTGTTGGCTGTTTTGAGGATAACCGAACCATCCGCCCCGGTGGCTTCAACGAACTGAGGGACATTTTCGGCGAATCCGACAAAAGGATCTTCGGTCAGCAGAGCAGGGCTGACGCCTATTGATGCCAGGATGAGTTCACTGGCACCGAAAAATCCTGCAACGATAATAAATGTGAATAAAACGTTCTTTATATACATTTACAACCTCGCTACTGGTTGATATGAGGCATAACCGACCTCTTCTCCATGTTAGTCAGGACCAGATTCTGAAAATCTAGCAAATTTATTAATTTGTTTTTTTGACTCAAATCAAAATCGAAGATTTCAAGTTGGTTGGCAGGATGAAAACCCACACAGAATTCCGGGCTTTCAATCCTCCCACTTGAGATTTGAAGGGGTTGTCCCCAATTCGTATATAGTACAAAAGGCTATGGATTGTGGCCTGTATCTGTTTGATCTTTAAGAGGAGGAGAGATGATGTCAACACTACAGCAATTTCGTGAGGGCCTCAGCGAGGCCTGGGGCACTCTGCTTGAAGGCTGGCAGAAGTTGTACCGGCATGCTGCGGGCGCCATTACACGCTTTACGCCGGATAATCAGGTTAGTTCAGACTCGGGCGCACAGGAGGCGCGCGCGATTGCATTGCGCAGTACAGGTTGGGGCGTTCTGGTGTCCGAGGTATTTGATGATGATGACCGAATCGTGGTGCGACTCGAAGCCCCGGGCATGCAGAAGGATGACTTTGACCTGCATATTATGAAGGACTACCTTGTGGTTAGCGGTCGAAAGCAGATTGAACACGAGCGCACCGAGGGGCGCTACCACGTCGTGGAATGTGCATATGGCAGCTTTGAGCGGGCAATACCACTACCGGATGAGGTAGAAACCGACAAGGTTTCCGCGAGCTACAGGCGAGGCATTCTCAGGGTGGAATTACCAAAATCGACGCGCCGGAACAGGAAAAGAATCAAGGTTGATGTGGATTGATGTCCAACTCATGGGCCTGACAATTGTATTTTTCAGTCACAGCCTGCACTTGGATAGAATTTCGGTCACCCGGAGGAGCGGAAGCATGGCATTACCCGGCGTCATACCTGGATCAGGGCAGCTGCGCTTGCTGCTGCTGGCCCTCGTTTTCGGAAGCCCGTGTATTGCGGTTGCAAAATCCCCGCCACCGGGCTCCACCATTGCTCCGATGCTGGAAAAAGTGTTGCCGGCGGTGGTTAACATCTCTGCAAGGACGCGGACAAAAGTTATGCGTCATCCTTTGCTGGATGATCCGTTCTTCCGCCGCTTTTTCGATGTCCCGGATTCGCGGGGCCGTGAACGTCAGAAGCAGAGCCTTGGGTCCGGGGTGATTATCGATGCCGCCAAGGGTTACATCCTGACCAATCACCATGTCATAGAGGGAGCCGACGAGATTACGGCCACACTGCGTGACCAGCGCCAGTTCACGGCCGAAGTGGTTGGCAGTGATTCGGAGGTTGATCTCGCGCTTATCCGCATCAAGGCAAAGGAGCTGATGGCATTACCTGTTGCAGACTCTGACAAAGTGCGTGTGGGCGATTTTGTGGTTGCCGTCGGGAGTCCATTCGGGTTGGGTCAGACGGTCACCTATGGCATTGTCAGTGCACTCGGGCGGTCCGGGCTGGGGATCGAAGGCTATGAAGACTTCATCCAGACCGATGCCTCGATCAACCCCGGCAACTCCGGCGGTCCACTGGTGAACATGAACGGTGAACTGGTCGGTGTGAACACTGCCATTGTCGGACCGTCCGGCGGAAATATTGGGATCGGCTTTGCAATTCCAGGCAACATGGCCAGCATCATCATGGAGCACCTGTCGGAACACGGTGAAGTCAGGCGTGGTCAGCTGGGGCTTGTGGTCCAGGATCTGACCCCCGAGCTGGCGCAGGCCTTTGGCCTGCAGCGGCGAGGCGGTGCAGTGGTTGCACAGGTCACTCCAGGGTCTGCCGCAGAACAGGCGGGGCTGCGTAGTGGTGATGTGATTGTCAGTCTCGACGGCCGTGCTGTAGCCAGTTCCAGCGACCTGCGCAATGCCATCGGGCTGCTGCGCGTGGGTACCCGTATCAAAATCGGTATCCTGCGCAATGGCAGCCCCCTGACGCTACGCGCCGTGATTGCCGATCCGCAGGTCAGCAGCACCTCTGCCGGAATAATGAGCAAGCACCTTTCCGGTGCGGTGCTGGGCGCCATCAGCGACAATCATCCCCTGGTCGGGCGGGTTGAGGGAGTGGAGGTGCTGGAGGTCAAGCGCGGCAGCTCTGCCTGGTCTGCCGGTTTGCGTGTTGACGATATTATCGTGTCGGTCAACCAGCTGCGGGTGTCATCGATGGACGATGTGGTGGTGGCAGTCAGGCACAATCCCGATACGCTGCTGCTTAACATCCGCCGGGGGAATGGTGCTCTGTATATCGTAATCCGCTAGCTGCAGCCGGGGTTCGCAAGCGATCCCGGTTGTAGCAGTCGGTAACAACTGCGCACCATCACAGTTTGTCACCGACCCTGTACGGTTCACTGCACCTCAATCGACTGAAATCGACTTGCGCTTTGACTGTTTCAGCTTCGGCAGCTTGAGTTCCAGGATGCCATTACTGAATGTTGCCTTGACCTTTTCCTCGTCGATCTCTGCCGGCAATGCCAGTGTGCGAGCGTATTCGCCACGGGAGATTTCAGAGCGGTAATAATCGCCCTTTTCCTCTTTCTCTGCACGGCAAGTCAATCCGGGCACAAACTCGTTGATAGTCAGTATCCGGGTATACACCATCGGAAAGCCCGCTGTGCATAATAACTCGTAGCTGTTGGCAGCAAGTGCAGGCGCTACTGTGCCAGGCATCTTATTCTTCATAAAAAAACCCCGCACGGTGGCGGGGTTGGCAGGGTCAGGTTTTTATTTTTATGGCTTGTTCAGGCAGCAAGCAATCCCTCATGAATAGGCAGCTCTGGATGCCTTGACCACTCATTCCAGGATCCATAGTAGTTGCGGATATGCTTGAAGCCTGCCATTTTAAGTGCGATGTAGGAATTGGACGCCCTGGCACCCTTGAAGCAGTAGATAATGATGTCATCGTCAGGGTACAAACCAACCTGGGCGCAAATGGCACGGATTTCGTCCGGAGATTTAAAGTGCTGTATCTCCGTAGCGGGATCCATAAACCGGTACCATTCCACCCAGCACGCACCCGGGATGCGGCCTTTGCGTGGCGCAAAATCAATGCCGTAAGGCGAAGAGCTGTAACCCAGCCATTCATCCTCATCGCGATTATCCAGCAACTTCACTCTGGGGTTATCAAGTGCAGCGACCACTTTGTCCATTGTCGCCAGCATGTCATATTGAATGCTTGACTCAAAATCCGAAGGGGTTGTTGCAGTCGTTTCTGTCGTAACCGGCAGGCCATCGTGTTTCCATTGGGCGAATCCGCCGCCGATTATGCCGACATCCCTGTGACCCATCAGGGAAAGCTGAAAATATCCCCGGCATGAGCCTCCGTAACGGGTATTGAGGCTTTCTTCGTAAACAATCACGGTCTGATCGTTGCGAATGCCGGCGTTTCTGAACAGCGGGACAAAGATGTCCTGCATTTCCTTCAGGCCTTCCGTCGTGGTCATGGACAGGGTAGTAAACATTTCCGGTATATTAACGGCGCCTGGAATATGGCCCTGTGCATAATCTTCGGCATCCCGCACGTCAACCAGAATTGCTTCCCCATGGCCAAGTTTTTCACTTGCTTCGCCGGGTGTATAGATTATTTTGTTCGTCATTTTTTTCTCCTGTGAATCAGTTTTGGTTTTTCCGGTATAAAGGTTCCCGACATTACCTATTTTTCAGGTGGTTCAGGTGATTTAATCAGGCCACCTGATTTGATTGCGGCAATTGCTTCATCAGTCGTAACAACGGCATTCGCCAGATACCGGAAGTTAACCAGCGCAGCCTGATAACCGTCTCCTTCAGGCACTTGCGCCCCAGCGGTTGCATCTTTTACGACAGCAACCTCGAATCCCTGCTCCAGCAGTTCCCGAAGGTGTGCCTCTACACAGAGGTTGGCTGACATGCCGGCGACGATTACCCTGGATATGCCGCGTTTGCGCAGCTGCAGGACCAGATCATTGGTTTCCGGACCATAAACCTTGTGCGGACTGGTGATGACAGTTTTTCCGTCTTCAATGTATGGCTTGTATTGTTCGAGCCAGTCGGCACCCGATTTCTCAAACCCCTCCGTACTCAGTGCCGTTGAACGGTCAAACATCTTGATGTGATGCATCAGCTTCTCGAGCGCGCCCTCAAACTGCCAACCGTAATCTGTTGCATAGTAGTAATGCGGTGAAACAAACACCGGCACACCCTCTTTTTTGGCGGTTTCAAGCAAACTGCCGATATTGGCGACAGTGTTGTTTTCGGTTACGCTTTTTCCAACGACCCCCCAGGTCACCCCCTTGGGGCTCAGGAAGTCATTTTGCGGATCAGTGACCAGCAAGGCGGTTTTCCCCGCTTCAAACTGAACGCCGGGATTGGGTAGCCCGGCAAGCAATGCGGGGCTGATGGCGCTGACGAACATGATGGTGACGAGATTAATGGTTAACTTTTCAAGTTTCCTGATCATTGTCTTCCTCCTTTGTACTATGATGTGTTGTGTATTATCTTGCGAGACACGCTATAAAATGTAGCGACTAAAAGTCATTCTGATGAGTCCAATGCGCCATAAAAAGAGACTCAAACACTGGATTTCCGGGAAATCAGGGGGTATAGGTACTGATAATCCGGAAAATAAGACTGAAACACCGGTATAGGGGATTTGTTTTGGACCTGATAAGTAACATGCTTTCCACGCTGCGGCTGAATGCAAGTATTTTTTTGCATTCCACCTTCTGCAATGAATGGGTAATTGATATTGGTGAGTTCAATATCGCCACCTTTCACCTGGTCTCTCACGGGGATTGCTGGCTTCATCTTCCGCACAAAAAACCCGTTGCGCTTCACGAAAGAGATCTGGTTGTGCTGCCGCACAATGCCCCGCACCTGATAGCGAGCAGTCCTGAAGCGCCCACGGCGGATACACCCCGCAATACCCCGTCAGATGTAATATGCGGACCCTCGGTAACATTGATCTGCGGAACCGTCACTTTCAACCAGAACTACTGGAATCCGCTCTTCGAAGCACTGCCGGAATACATTATCCTGCCCACGCTGGATTCGCGCGAGACGACGCTGGGAAAGGTAATCGCGGCGTTGATAAATGAATGCGAGAAGAGCGAAATAGGCAGTGAGGCAATCATTGATCGCCTGGCCGATATTTTATTCATCGAAGTGTTGCGGGCCTATATCAAGAAGGAAAGCTGCAACCCGGGTCTGGTTGCGGTCACTGACCCGAAAATCAGCCGGGCGCTGGAAGAGTTTCACGCAGATCCCGGCAAGAACTGGGGTGTGGAAAACCTGGCCGCAATCGCCTGCGTTTCCCGCTCTGTTTTTGCAGAACGGTTTCAAAAGCTGCTAGGTACTTCTCCCATGAACTATGTAACCCGCTGGAGAATGCAGTACGCCCATAGCAAGCTGACTGAAAGTACCGAGTCGATTGGCGATATCGCCCAAAATTGTGGCTACCAGAGTGAGGAGTCTTTCGGTAAAGCGTTTCGCAAGGAATTCGGTGTCAGCCCAAGGGCTGTTCGTCGGCGGGAGCCGGTCAATGAAATGGCCGGCAGGGTATCGGTCAGCAGTGGCAGCGTGAATTCAACCAAAATATTGCACAGTCCGCTGGAAGTAAACCAGCTGCGCAATAACAACGCAGCGGTATTAATCGACGTGCGTGATGCGGAGGACTATGCACAAGGCCATATTCCCGGGGCTGTTAATATCCCTGAAATGTTTACCACTCTGTCCATGACAACCCCGGAGGGTTTGCAGGAAATGGAGGACAGGCTGGGGCCCCTGTTCCGCAAGGCAGGCATTAGTCGCTATAAAACTGCAATTATTTACGAAGACAACCTGGGATCCCGCTACGGTGGCTCCTGCAGGGGATATTTTCAACTCACGTTGTTTGGTCATCCCAACGCAGGTGTACTGGATGGCGGGCTCGACCAGTGGAAGGCTGACGGTTATCCTGTCGACAGCGAGCCGGTAGCGTCAACACCTTCAGAATTTACAGCATCCCTGCAACGCGGTTGTCTGGCTACTGTAGACGACATTATGAAGGCGCTGGATCACCCCGATATCAAGCTGCTCGACAACCGTGACAAGGAGGAATGGCTGGGTATTTCCTCTTCACCTGCAGATTTCTATCCCCCGGATTTTCTTCCTCGCAAGGGGCGTATACCGGGTGCACGGTGGATCGAGTGGCACCACTTTATGGAGAGTACCAATGGTATAAAACATTTTAAATCCCCCGGGCAAATCATCGCGATCTGTGCCCAGGCCGGCTTGTACCCTGATGATGATATTATTATTTACTGCTTTAAAGGCGCCAGGGCTGCCAACACCTATATTGCCCTCAAGCTTGCCGGATTCAAGCATTTGCGCAACTATTACGGTTCGTGGAATGAATGGTCGCGCAATGCCTCGTTGCCAGTGATGTCCGTAAAGCTTATGGGTTAGGGGCAGGGCAGAGGTTTGCAGGGCATCACGCAACAAAAAATGCCCCACTAATGGAGTGGGGCATTTGAACAGACAGGTACTTCCAGACCAGGCTAGAAATCAATCTGGCCACGCACCTGGAAGATATTAACCTTCTCGTCACCCGCTGTCGGGTATTCAACAACCGACGTCGGGTCAGTTGAGGCATGGATATAGTTACCCATGAAGCGAATATTCGGTGTGGCATACCAGTTCACGCCCAGTGTCAGGTTATCATCCTTGCCGCCTTCAATGCCGCTGTCTGTGAGGTCAATACTGCTGTAGCGTGCAGCCAGTTCCCAGGCGCCATGACCACCCCTGCCAACAACACTCTTCGGCTTGACGCGGCCAAATGTGCCGTTGCTGGCCTTGTAGGGACGTTGTTCGCCAGTAAGAAAATAGCTGCCATATACATACCAGCCATTGAAACTTGGGTCTGTACCACCGTTATCCACGTTGGTCTGCATATATTCACCCTGTAGCGAGAACGGACCGAATACAGCCGCAGCTTCAGCACCGAACAACGTCTGGTTATCATAACCGGTGATGGTGCCTGTGTTAACCAGACGGGTGCTGGTTACATGTGACTCTGGTCGTTCACGGAAGCGGATCTCATTACTGCCTCCGGATCCACGGTAACTGGCGGCACCACCAATATGCACAACACTGTTTTTACTCAATAGCGGTGCAAAGTGCAGTCGGCCTGTCGTACCCCAGCTGTTCTTGTCGGGTGAGTTCTCGTTATTGATTCCATCAAGGTAGTAACCTGCCTGCAGTCCCCATCTGTCGGCCTTAGTACTGACCGAGATACCTGTATTACGACTCGGCGAGAATGCATTCGGTAACCCCCTCTCCATGAAAGTGATGTATTTTGAGCTGGTTAGTTCTTCCAGACTGAACGGTTCCTTATGATTGCCGAGAGTGATTTTGAGTGCATCAAAGCCCGAGTAGCCCATGTAAAAGTCCTTGAGTGTAACTTCGTTACCTGCGAAATCTACCTGTGCCTTGTAGAACCAGTCATGGAACACCGTACCCTTGGCAAACAGTCTTGCACGGCGGATTTCGGCGCCGCTACCCAATTCGGTCTTGTCTTCGTCGTAGTAAGCCCCGTCAACCATCACCCGGCCCCCTACCTGGAAATTGAAGTTTCCATCCGCTGATTTGAGCTTGAGCGCCGAACTGCCACTGTCGAGTACAAGCCCGCCATCCACTTTCTCTACCGCAGCTGCTGTCTCTTGAATGGCAGCATTCTCCAGCATCTGGTAGTCCTGTTCACTGATGGTGCCCTTGTCCCGCAGGATCTTGAGCAGATCCATCATGGCATCGTCTGCAGAAATGACGGGGAATGAGAGCCCGCTGGCGCAACAAAGTACAGCACATCGCAGTGTATATCCCGGATTAAATTTCACATGATTCTCCTGATATTTTATGTATACAAGTAAATTGAATTCGCGGCGAGAGGATGGACAAGTAATATTGCAGATTGATTACACATGCATGATATGAGTATTACAGTTGTATTATGTTTGTATTACATGGCGGTATTTATTCAGTTTGCTAAATGTCCTCTAGGGCCGGTAATGGCCGGGCATCCAGGAAAGGTGGCGAGGACTCAGGAAAATATGGCCGCTAGGCTTGCAGTGCTTTAAGGATGAGCAGAAACAACCATGTGCCCAGATAGGCGCCAACCACAGCAAGCAATGTCAACCAGGTCCATAACTCAAAAACCCGTCCATGATCCCGCTGCATCTTCCAGCTGTTGTTTTTCATTCAACAGAGTCTAGCGTTTCTATATGACAGTGTTGTTAGAGAATTATTAGGTTGTGTTTACCAGGTTAAGGTGCTGACGCAAAGCAAGCCCGGACAAGGTGCCTATACAATGAAACAACATTTTTTATAACCCGGCCTCGGTCAAGGCAGGGCGCTCGGATTAGTGCAGCTGCGTTTGCGGATCATTTTGGCGGACAAGTGGTGTTCGCGGTTAGCCAGTCCACCGGTTGCCTATCCAGCGTTTCCCGATAAGCGAAGTATCCAGTCCGTTGACCGGGATAGTGTTCGCCCACTCTACCGGGTAGTCCACCCTGATAACCGCAACGCATATACCGTAACTGGATATGCGGGCATAGTGGAATTCCTGTTTCTTCCGAAGGCGTTCTGAAACGGCGCGCAAAATGTTCATGGATTATCTCCTGTTCGGACCTGTAATGCTGTCTTGTCGTCAGGCAACCCGATTCAAATGCCGGGTGATATCAAGCAGGGCGGCTTCAGGATGGGTGAGCATGCTGCTGGGTACGATCACAAGACGAAACCCCAGGTGAATATCCTGGTTCGGCTGGAATAATTCGGGATGATGCCTGTACAGGCTTTCGTAGTGGGACGGGTTGATGTAGATGACATCCGGTGCTGTGCCATGTGTGCGCTCAAAGGTGTGCGCAGTCTTCAATAGATGATCCATCATGGTGGTCACTCCCGTAGATGTGTGGGCTCGGGCATTATGATGGGACCTGATTATTTCAATAATATGACGGCGATATGATATTTACATTACGCACCAGGGCCGGATTGCAATCAACAAATCCACGTCAGTTGCTCCTTGTTATCTCCCTGTTTTCTGTCAGCCCGAGAGGACCTGGATGTGGTCACTTTTAATGTGAGTCTACTGTATGGGCACAGTAGAGCATTGAATTGCCGATTATTCTTGATAGTGGGACGCGGGAAAACATTCCGTCACAAATCTGTAATGATTTCGTAATGTAAATCTAATAATAGCGAAATACTAATAAGCAAGAATATTTGGAGATACTAAGTTATTGGAGATTATTGCATGCAACAAATGACGACTATAGAAGAGACATTACCGGTATTGGTGCCGGTTGATTTTTCTGCTGCAACGAACGAGTCGCTTCTGTTTGCAGTGCAACAGGCAGAATGTTCGTCACAACCATTGGTTGTTCTGCACGTTGCCCACGATAATGCATGTCGGTCAAATATTTATCTACGAAGGAACGAACAGGAACAAATGCTTCCGATCGTAGATATCGCTGAGATAATGTTGCATGATTTCATGGGTAAAGTGCGTGAGCAGCATCCTGATAGTGCGGTACTGGCAAATGCAAGGATGATAGTGGTCAGTGGGTTACCTGCAACCCGGATACCTGAAATCGCATGCCGGATAGAGGCGGGCCTTATCGTTATGGGGGGTAACGATCGGTCCAGACTGTCAAAACTGATAGGGGGGTCCGTGTCTGAAAAGGTTATTCGGCAAAGTCCTGTTCCTGTCACCATCATACATTCGAACGGGGCGGTCCTGGAATACGGTGGAAATGACGGACACCGGGCTGACGGAGCGGAACCTTCCCGGGTCAGTGCAGGGCTGGGTTAGACGGTGTGCTTTTCCTGCAGGATATCAAGATCACATTCCGGGAACGAACAGTTGTCAAATCGCTGCTCCTCTGTCGTCTGAGCAGTGGGATTCAAGCGGATGCCCCGTCACTGTTGTCAAAGTACTGGTGAATCTGTGCAGTGGAGAGACTTGAGTCAGTAACCAGCAGTTGAGCCATGTCTGTACGGTGCAGCAGGTAATTCATGAAGATCAGTCCCGAAAGCAGTTCACTGATGTTGTCAGTGTGCTTCTTGAGGTAGTCAAATTCCGGCTTGGAAATACACTGCAGCTCCCGCAGCTTTCTCGTGACAGTGGTGCGCGGCAGGATTGTGCCGCCGGTTGTTTTATTTTTCAGGCCGCTGATATACCTGGCGCAAGGAAGGGCTGCTGTCACAATCAACTGGTCCATGGCGATTGGCAGAAAATAGAGGTGATTCTTAAGGTGCAGGCCGTACGTTTCACAGGCCTCTTTTATGCTCGACGTATTATGGATGAATCGTTCGAAGGCCTCTTCATATCCTGCTTCAACATAGTTTGTCTCAATTTCACCTTCAGTCAGCCAGGCTGTTCCACTGTCAGGAAGCCAGGCCGTATTGCAACTGTGGCTGCGCAGGGTACATACCAGCCGTTTCGGAAGCCCGTGTGTGGCAGTATGGTAATCGAGTTCGCACTCGCGCTGTCTGCTAATGAGTTCTATCTCAAAGTTGTATTTCCCGGCAAGGACCTGGATGTCTGCGCTGTTGGTGGCCCTGCTCACCGTGGCCGAGGCAACACCGGGTATATCGCCTATTCCCTTTTCAGCACAGTATTTGCGCATTTGTGACAGGACGTGCTCCAGTTTTGCGAGAGTCGCGTTACTGATGACCTTTTCGTTGTGCATGATATCGCCACCCAGTTCGACGCCTGCAGAGTACTCATGGCTGGTCGAGATACGGTTGTCCATGCGCATTCCGGAAGTCAGCGTGGTGTACCTGGAACCTATTTCAATGGCACAGACGGGGGGAGAGGGTGCGACTGGCAGGTTGCGGATCTGGTCGTTTATCTTGTGTGTCTGTTGCTGAAGCATAAGTCTGCTGGATTTGGTTGATGAAATCTAACCTTACACCGGCATTGTTAGTCTAATGTGAGTTTCGGATTCGGGGGCTATTAGAGGTTACCTGTCGCGCAGCTGTTGCATGTTATTGAACTGGCAGTATTTTGCTGTTAAGTATTAAGTTTTTGTTAAGGTGCTATCCTGATGCCAAAAAAATGTGGCACCATTGCGCCATGCAAAAAAATACTATTCTGATCGTAGAAGACGAAGAAGATATCCGGACATTACTGGTCTACAATCTCGGCAAAGAAGGTTTTTCTGTAACAGCTGTCGAGTCCGGTGAACAGGGTTTGCAGCATGCAATTGCGAACCATCCCGATCTGATTATTCTCGACCTGATGCTGCCGGGAATGGACGGTCTTTCCGTCTGTCGGGCATTGAAGAAGAGTGACAGGACCCGGGGTATTCCGATAATCATTGCCTCTGCAAAGGGCGAGGAGGCCGATATTATTACCGGTCTTGAAATGGGTGCCGATGACTACGTGGCAAAACCCTTCAGCCCGAAAGTGCTCATTGCCCGCGTCCATGCCCTGCTGCGCCGTACCGGGCAAGGACCAGCTGACCAGGGTGATGTCATCAGGATCCACGAACTCGAACTCGATCCGGTCAGGTTCAAGACTACGCTGGCGGGAGAAAAACTCGAACTGACGAGCAATGAATTCCATATGCTGCATTTTTTGGCCAGACATAATGGAAGGGTGTTCACCCGTTACCAGATAGTCAATGCTGTGCGCGGTGAAGATTACATTGTGACCGAACGTGCCATTGACGTACAGATCGCAGGCATGCGCAAGAAGCTCGGCAAGTATGCGGACTACATTGAAACCGTTCGCGGGATTGGCTATCGCTTCAAGGAATGATGGCCATTCGCCGTAAGCGAAAACACTCGATCTGGCTGTATTACGGGGCCTCCGTTGCGATCATCCTGGTTGCGCTGCTGCTGGTGACGCTGTATGCAGCCGACAGGTTCAGGGATTTTTTTATCGATCATCTCGAGACCGTGCTCGAGTCCCGCGCACGCAGTGTCGCCCTCAATATTCAGGCCGAACGGCCACTGCCGGATAATCTGGAAAGCTATTGCCTGGTGCTCAAGCCGACGGATCCCGATATCCGGGTTACTGTTATCGATTTCGCAGGTGTCGTGCTGTGTGATTCCGAGGCTGATCCAGCGCAGATGGAAAACCATCGCCAGCGACCGGAAATCATGGCGGCCTTCAAGGGCCATACCGGCTCGGTCATCCGATTCAGTCATACTGTGCGTGCGCAACTGCTGTACGTGGCCGTGTTGCAGAACCAGCCCGATAGCAAGCCGTGGGTCGTGCGTACTGCATTGCCGCTGTCCTCGATCGAGCAGTTGCTGGGAGAAGTGTTCCGCAAGCTCCTTGGGGTATTGCTGGCCCTGGTGGTGGCGGTCTTCCTGCTCAGCTTCTACCTGTACCGCAAGATCGATCCGCCGCTACTTGAAATACGCCATGGTGCCGAGCGGTTTGCACATGGCCGCTTCGAGGTTCAGCTGCCGGAATATCCGGTCCGGGAGATCGATGAA
>JBDLIH010000038.1:0-31744 GCA_039714975.1 Pseudomonadota bacterium | reverse complement strand
TCCGGCCATCGGCACCAGATTTTTCAACAAGTTGCAGGATTTTGTGTACTAAATGACCGTATGTCGGGTCTAGAACAGTTACTTTTTATACCCCTAAAAATGTATATAACTGACTGATATATATAATAAATATGACGGTCCCCCAACTTGACAGTTATCATGCTCTGCCCTAGACTGCTTCCTCTTTTCATCGCCTGTCTGATCCTGAAAAATCGAACGAAGTCCGGATGTTAGATACACCGGTCAGAAGAGATAAAAACGATGCTGGATAACTATCTGCCCATCCTGATTTTTATTGCCATCGGTATCGCGATTGGCGTTGGTCCGATAATTCTGGGTTTCCTGCTGGCCCCCCACAAGCCTGACAGCGAGAAGAATTCCCCTTTTGAATGCGGCTTCGAGGCCTTCGAAGACACGCGCATGCGCTTTGATGTGCGCTATTATCTGGTTGCTATTTTATTCATCATTTTTGATCTTGAGATTGCCTTCCTGTTTCCCTGGGCCGTGGTGCTCGACTCTATTGGCATGTTCGGCTTTGTTGCCATGATGATATTTCTGGGCATCCTGGTGATCGGTTTTATCTACGAGTGGCAGAAAGGGGCGCTGGAATGGGAATAGAAGGGCTGCTCAAAGAGGGTTACATCACCACCTCGGCTGATGCCCTGATTAACTGGGCGCGCACCGGTTCGATGTGGCCGATGACCTTTGGCCTGGCCTGTTGTGCCGTAGAAATGATGCAGGCCGGCGCGTCACGCTACGATCTGGACCGTTTCGGCATTATCTTTCGCGGCAGTCCCCGTCAATCGGATGTCATGATTGTGGCGGGTACCTTGTGTAACAAGATGGCCCCGGCACTGCGCAAAGTCTATGACCAGATGGCAGAGCCGCGCTGGGTAATCTCCATGGGTTCCTGTGCCAACGGCGGTGGCTACTATCACTATTCCTACTCGGTAGTGCGTGGATGCGACCGGGTCGTGCCCGTCGACATCTATGTGCCGGGTTGCCCGCCAACGGCAGAAGCCCTGCTGTACGGGATTATCCAGCTGCAAAACAAAATCAAGCGTACCAACACCATTGCCCGCTAAGAACTCATCGTGACTGACTTATCCCGACAGCTTGCAGAACAATGTCAAAACCGCTTCGGTGAAAGCCTGCAGGCGATTATTGATGCTGTGGGCGAGGTCACCATTGAAGTGGCCCCTGAATCACTGATCGAAGTGGCTACCGCATTGCGCGATGAGCCGAAATTTTCCTTTGAAATGCTGATGGATGTGAGCGGCATTGATTATGCCAACTATGGCAAGGACGAGTGGGCAACCGAGGAAACCAGCTCGACCGGATTCAGCCGCGGTGTTGAGGCGGCAACGGCCGGGCGTCTGCAAGCCGTCAACGAGGATCTGGTGGTTGAGAAATCACGTCAGCCAAAACGCTTTGCAGCGGTGTACCAGTTATTATCCATCAGCAAAAACCGGCGCTTGCGTCTGAAGGTGTTTGCGCCGGATGATGACCTGCCGGTTATTCCTTCCGTGATTGCCATCTGGGCCAGTGCCGACTGGTATGAACGTGAGGCCTTTGATCTGTACGGTATTCTGTTTGACGGGCATCCGGACCTGCGACGCCTGTTGACGGATTACGGTTTCGTCGGCCACCCGTTCCGCAAGGATTTTCCACTGAGCGGTAACGTCGAAGTGATCTACGATGCCGAAAAGCGGCGCGTGGTTTATCAGCCGGTCAGTATCGAGCCACGCGTGCTGGTGCCGAAAGTCATACGTTCCGGCAGTGTTGGGTCTGTTGACCTCATGCAGGCGGTCGAGGAAACGGATGAACCCGTGGCCGGGGAAGAGGCGGAATAGCGCATGCCTGAGATTCGCAACTTTACCCTGAACTTCGGGCCACAGCATCCAGCCGCACACGGCGTGCTGCGCATGATTCTGGAAATGGACGGCGAGGTTATCGAACGCGCCGATCCGCATATCGGTCTGTTGCATCGCGGTACCGAGAAGCTCGCCGAGAGCAAGCCGTTCAATCAGAGCATCGGCTATATGGACCGGCTGGACTATGTGTCCATGATGTGTAACGAGCACGGTTATGTGCTGGCGATGGAAAAACTGCTTGGCATCGAGGCGCCGATACGCGCGCAGTATATTCGTGTCATGTTTGACGAGATTACCCGCATCCTCAACCACCTGTTGTGGCTGGGCGCGCACGGTCTGGACATCGGAGCCATGACGGTCTTTTTGTATGCCTTCCGCGAGCGCGAGGACCTGATGGACCTTTACGAGGCCGTATCCGGTACGCGTATGCATGCCACTTATTACCGTCCCGGTGGCGTCTACCGCGACCTGCCGGAGAGCATGCCGCAGTACGAGGCATCCAAGTGGCACAGTCAGAAGGAAGTGGACCGCAAGAATGAAAACCGCCAGGGCTCCATGCTGGATTTCATCGAGTCGTTTACCGATCGTTTCCCGGCTTGTGTCGATGAATACGAAACCCTGCTGACGGATAATCGCATCTGGAAACAGCGCACCGTGGGTATTGGTGTGGTCTCACCGGAACGTGCCATGCAGCTGGGTTTTTCCGGCCCCATGCTGCGCGGTTCCGGTATTGAATGGGACCTGCGCAAGAAGCAGCCCTACGAAGTCTATGACCGCATGCAGTTTGATATTCCGGTGGGTGTGACCGGTGACTGTTATGACCGTTACCTGGTGCGCATCGAGGAATTCCGGCAGTCGAACCGCATAATCAGGCAGTGTGTGGACTGGCTGCGCAAGAACCCCGGTCCGGTGATGCTGGACGATGCCAAGCTAACGCCGCCGCGCCGCGAAGAGATGAAGGCCGACATGGAGGCCTTGATTCATCACTTTAAGTTATTTACGGAAGGTTTCAGTGTGCCGGCCGGCGAAGCCTATGCCGCAATAGAGCATCCGAAAGGTGAGTTCGGTGTGTACCTGGTCTCCGATGGCGCCAACAAGCCCTACCGTTTGAAGGTGCGTGCCCCGGGGTTTGCACATTTGTCCGCCATGGATGAAATGGCACGTGGCCACATGCTCGCGGACGTGGTTGCGATCATCGGCACGCAGGATATTGTGTTCGGGGAGATCGATCGCTGATGAATAGCGCAACACAAATACGCGGTGCCGACCTGTTAAGTGCAGAGTCCCGCGCCACAATTGATGCCTGGCTTACCCGATTTCCGGCAGAGCAGAAACAATCGGCCGTGCTGGCAGCGCTGCAGGCCGCACAGGAACAGAACGGTGGCTGGGTCACGCGTGAACTGATGGATGCCGTGGCGGACTATCTCGATATGCCGAAGGTGCGCGTGTACGAGGTCGGTTCCTTCTATTCCATGATTGAACTGGAACCGGTCGGGCGCAACATGGTGGCCGTATGCACCAACCTGTCCTGTATGTTGTGCGGTTCGGAGACCATTGTTGAGCATGTTGAAAAGAAACTCGGCATCAAGCTCGGTGAGACCACAGCAGACGGCCGTATCACCCTGAAGCTCGAGGAAGAATGCCTGGCCGCCTGTGCCGGTGGCCCGATGATGACGGTGAATGGCCACTACCATGAAAATCTCACCCCCGAGAAGGTGGACGAGATCCTGGACGGACTGGAGTAGCGTATGACCGTACAAGTCTGTTTTGATACCTTGCAGTTTGATGAGCCGTGGACACTTGAGAACTACCTCAAGGTCGGCGGTTACCAGGCGTGGAAAAAAATCCTGCAGGAAAAGATTGCGCCCGAAGTCGTTATTGAGGAAGTCAAGGAATCCGGCCTGCGCGGCCGTGGCGGCGCAGGTTTTCCGACCGGACTGAAGTGGAGCTTCATGCCGCGCAACGCACCGGTACAGAAATACGTGGTGTGTAACTCGGATGAATCCGAACCGGGTACCTGCAAGGACCGGGACATTCTGCGCTTCAATCCGCATGCGCTGATCGAGGGTATGGCGATCGCCGGTTATGCCATGGGCGCCACCGTGGGTTACAACTACATGCGTGGTGAATTTCACCACGAGCCGTTCGAGCGTTTTGAACACGCATTGAAAGAGGCGCGCGATGCCGGCTTCCTGGGCGAGAACATCCTGGACTCCGGGGTCGACTTCGAATGTCACGGCCACCTCGGTGCCGGTGCCTATATCTGCGGTGAGGAAACCGCGCTGCTGGAATCACTGGAAGGCAAGAAGGGTCAGCCGCGTTTCAAGCCGCCGTTCCCGGCCAACTTCGGTCTCTATGGCAAGCCGACGACGATCAACAACACTGAAACACTGGCCTCGGTGCCGGCCATCATACGCAATGGTGGTAACTGGTTCATGGAACTGGGCAAGCCGAACAACGGCGGTGTGAAAATATTTTCCGTTTCGGGGCACGTGAATAACCCGGGCAACTTTGAAGTACCGATGGGTACTCCCTTCCGTGAACTGCTGGAGATGGCCGGCGGTGTGCGTGACGGACATCAACTGAAGGCGGTTATTCCCGGTGGTTCCTCCATGCCGGTATTGCCGGCTGACATCATTATGGAAACCGACATGGATTATGACTCCCTGTCCCACGCCGGTTCCGCGATGGGGTCCGGTGCCGTGATGGTGATGGATGACTCCACCTGCATGGTGAAGGCACTGATGCGGGTGTCGCGTTTTTATTATGCGGAATCCTGCGGACAGTGCACACCGTGCCGTGAAGGTACTGGCTGGATGTACCGCATTATCAAACGTATTGAAGAAGGGCAGGGCCGGCCCGAGGACCTTGACCTGTTGCTCAGCGCCGCGGGGCAGATCGAGGGCAAGACCATCTGTGCCTTTGGTGAGGCCGCGGCCTGGCCGGTGCAGGGCTTCCTGCGACATTTCCGCGAAGAATTTGAATACCACATCGAGCACAAGTGCTGCATGGTCGGTGAAGGTGCGGACTCGAAGGGAGCAGCGGCATGAGTGCGCGTCCCGAAATCCCGGCTGACGAAGCCGTCAATATCGAAATCAATGGTCAGCCCTGCCAGGCACGCAAGGGCGCCATGATTATCGAGGTGACCGACGAACTCGGGGTCACTGTGCCGCGTTTCTGTTACCACAAGAAACTCTCGATCGCGGCCAACTGCCGCATGTGCATGGTCGAGGTAGAGAAAGTGCCGAAGCCGCTGCCTGCCTGTGCAACACCGGTGGCCGAGGGTATGAAAATCTTTACCCAATCGGAGATTGCCACCGGTGGCCAGAAGGCGGTGATGGAATTTCTGCTGATCAACCACCCGCTGGATTGCCCGATTTGTGACCAGGGGGGTGAGTGTGAGCTGCAGGATCTGGCGCTGGGATATGGCCGTGATGTTTCGCGTTTTGCCGAGAGCAAGCGCGTGGTCAAAGATAAATATATTGGTCCACTGATTGCGACCGATATGACGCGTTGTATCCATTGCACGCGGTGTATTCGCATGTTGCGCGAGGTGGCCGGCAAGATGGAGCTGGGCGCGACCGGTCGCGGCGAGAACGTGGAAATCGGGACCTATATCGAAAAATCGCTGGAGTCCGAGTTGTCCGGCAACGTCATCGATGTCTGCCCGGTGGGTGCGCTGACCTCCAAGCCGTTCCGCTTCAAGGCGCGTGCCTGGGAATTGCAGCAGCACCCGACTGTTGCGCCGCATGATTGCGTTGGTTCCAACCTGTATGCCCATACCCGGCGCGGACAGGTGATGCGCATGGTGCCGCGCGAGAACGAAGACATTAATGAAGTATGGCTGTCCGACCGTGACCGCTTCAGTTATGAAGGGCTGTACAGCGATGACCGTCTTGAAGTACCCATGGTGAAGGCCGATGGTGAGTGGCAGGCCGTGGACTGGGAAACCGGGCTGCAGGCCGCGGTGGACGCTATCCGTGCGGTCATCGAGGCCAACGGTGCCGGGCACATGGGTGCGCTGGTGTCGCCCTCGGCAACGCTTGAAGAAATGTCACTGTTGCAGGCACTTGCCCGCGGTATCGGTGTGAACAATATTGATCATCGCCTGCGGCAGGTGGATTTTACCGACCAGGATAATGCCCCCTTATGTCCTACACTGGGTCAGCCTGTGGCCGCGCTGGAGACAGTCAATGCAGCACTGGTGATCGGTGGCAATCCACGCAAGGACCAGCCAATCATCGGCCATCGACTGCGCAAGGCGGCAACTGCCGGTGCGCAGGTCTGTTTTATTAATCCGGTTGATTATGAATTCCTGTTTGACGTACACGCCAGCAGTATCGTGCCACCTTCACAGATGGTGAGTGCACTGGCGGGTGTTGCCGCGTGTTTCCCGGAAGCGGGCAAGGCGGCCCCGGATGCCGTGAAGGTGGCGATAGGCAATGCCACCGCGGATGATGAACAACGGCGCATGGCAGAGGCACTCAAGGATGCCGATGCCGCAACGGTGTTACTGGGTAATGCCGCCATGGCACATCCACAGTATTCAATGCTCAAGGCGCTGGCCGGAATTATTGCTGATGCCAGTGGTGCCACACTGGGCGTGCTGACCGACGGTGCCAACAGCGCCGGCGCCTGGCTGGCCGGTGTATTGCCACATCGTGGGCCGGCCGGCAATGCCGTGTCGACAGCCGGCCTGGATGTACAGGCCATGCTGGATTCGCCACGCAAGGGTTATCTGCTGTTCGGTGTTGAACCCGAACATGACTGTGCCGATGCGGCTGCCGCAAGGTCCGCCATGAAGGATGCAGAGGTGGTGGTCGCAATCACGCCCTGGGCCAGTGAGGCCATGAAGGCCTGTGCCGATGTGTTGCTGCCGATGGGTCCGTTTACTGAAACCTCCGGTACCTGTGTGAACACCGAGGGACACTGGCAGAGTTTTACCGGCGTTGCATCCCCAGTGGGTGACAGCCGACCGGGCTGGAAGGTGCTGCGTGTACTCGGTAACCAGTTTGGCCTGGACGGTTTTGAGCAACACAGCAGTGAGGAAATCCGTGATGCCCTGCTTGCGCAGACGGGCAGCATCAGGCTGGATAACAGCCAGGCGGCTGGACCGGCTGCCGACGCCATGTCGGTGTCAGGGCTGCAACGCATCGGTGATGTGGCCCTCCTGTCGGTGGATTCACTGGTGCGTCGTTCTGCTTCATTGCAGGCCACGCCGGATGCAGAATCCTCGGCACGGTTGCGAATGAATGCGAAGCAGGCAAAGTCGTCCGGAGTACAGGACGGCAGCACGGTCACCGTGAAACAGGGTGATGCCAGCACCACCATGACGGTAGAGATCAGCGAGCGGGTACCTGACGGTTGTGTCTGGCTGCAGGCAGGGACGGATGCGTCCGCTGCGCTGGGCGCCGGTTTTGGCGAGGTGTCGCTATGACCGATCCGGCAACACTCGACATGCTCCTGAATGTGCTTTTCATCCTGCTGAAAATTGTGCTCATCCTGGTGCCGCTGATGCTGGGTGTGGCCTACCTGACCTTTGCCGAGCGCAAGATCATCGGTTATATGCAGGTGCGTATCGGACCGAACCGGGTCGGGCCGCGTGGCTGGTTGCAGCCCATTGCGGATGCGCTGAAGCTGTTGATGAAGGAAATTATTGTTCCCACCAATGCCAACCGCTTTCTGTTTATTATTGCACCCATGTTATCGATTGCCCCGGCACTGGCCGCGTGGGCGGTGTTTCCGTTTACCGATACTCTGGTGCTGGCCAATATCGATGCCAGTCTGCTGTATATCCTGGCGTTGACCTCCATGGGTGTCTATGGCGTCATCATTGCCGGTTGGGCATCCAACTCGAAATATGCCTTTCTCGGTGCCATGCGCTCGGCCGCGCAGATAGTGTCCTATGAAATCGCCATGGGCTTTGCGCTGGTGGGTGTGCTGATTGCCGGGGGCAGCCTGAACCTGGTGGAGATCGTCGAGGCACAGCAGGGCAGTCTGTTGCACTGGTTCTGGTTGCCGTTGTTGCCGCTGTTCCTGATTTACTTTATTTCCGGTGTTGCCGAGACCAACCGCGCACCGTTTGATGTTTCGGAAGGCGAGTCGGAAATCGTGGCCGGGTTTCATGTCGAATATTCCGGCATGGCGTTTGCCGTATTCTTCCTGGCGGAATACGCCAACATGATCCTGATTGCAGCGCTGGCCTCGTTGATGTTCCTCGGCGGCTGGCTGTCACCGTTTGAAGGGACCTGGTTTGAATCCTGGTTTGCCTGGGTGCCGGCCATTATCTGGCTGCTTGCCAAGACATCCCTGATGCTGCTGTTCTTTCTCTGGTTCCGTGCCACCTTCCCGCGCTACCGCTATGACCAGATCATGCGTCTCGGCTGGAAGGTGTTTATCCCGATTACCATCGTGTGGATTGTCATTGAAGGTGCTGCCGTTGTGGCCCACGTTGGCCCCTGGTTTGCCTAGGGTGATATGAATAATGGATAAATTGACCACTTTCCTGAAGAGCCTGACCCTGCTGGAACTGCTGAAGGGGATGGGCGTCACCGGCCGGCATTTTTTCTCGCCCAAGATCACGATTCAATACCCGGAAGAAAAGACCCCGCAGTCGAACCGCTTTCGTGGCCTGCATGCGTTGCGCCGCTATCCCAACGGCGAGGAGCGCTGCATTGCCTGCAAGTTGTGCGAGGCCGTGTGTCCGGCACTGGCGATTACCATCGAGGCGGAAGAGCGCGAAGACGGTACACGGCGTACCACCCGTTATGACATCGATTTGTTCAAGTGTATCTACTGCGGTTTCTGCGAGGAATCCTGCCCGGTGGATTCCATTGTCGAGACCCGCGTGTTCGAGTATGCGTTTGAAAACCGTGGCGAGAACGTCATGACCAAGGACATGTTGCTGGAGATTGGCGACCGGCACGAGGCACAGATTGCAGCGGACCGCACGGCGGACGCGGCCTACAGGTAAGTAAATTAAGTATGGACTTCCAACGATTCGTATTCTATGTGTTCGCTGCCATTCTGGTGTTTGCAGCGGCGCGAGTGATCACAGTGCGCAACCCGGTACACGCCGCCCTGCACCTGGTGCTGGCATTCTTTACCTGTGCCGGCCTGTGGATGTTGCTGGAGGCCGAGTTCCTCGCGATTACACTGGTGCTGGTGTATGTCGGTGCCGTGATGGTGCTGTTCCTGTTTGTGGTGATGATGCTCGATATCAACACCTCGCCGTTACGTGAAGGTTTCATCCGCTACCTGCCGGTCGGACTCAGTGTGGCTGCCTTGATTGTGATAGAAATGTACCTGGTGGTGCGTGCGCGCAACTTCGGCGAGGCGGTGGTTGCCATACCTGAGCGGCATCCCGAGGGATACAGTAACGTCAGGGAACTGGGCAACGTGTTGTACACCGATTATGTGTACCCCTTTGAAATTGCCTCGGTGATATTGCTGGTGGCGATTATCGCGGCCATTGCACTGACCATGCGCAAGCGCCCGGAGACCAAATACCAGAACCCGGAGGAGCAGGTCGCGGTCAGGAGCAAGGACCGGGTACGTGTGGTTGCGATGAAGTCAGAAGAGAAAAACCGATGATTGCCCTGTCAGACTATTTGATACTTGGCGCCATCCTGTTTGGATTGAGCGTCGCCGGTATTTTCCTGAACCGGAAAAACGTCATCATCCTGTTGATGGCGATTGAGTTGATGCTGCTCGCGGTTAACATGAATTTCGTCGCCTTTTCCTACTTTCTGAACGATACCGCCGGCCAGATATTCGTGTTTTTTATTCTGACGGTCGCAGCGGCGGAGGCGGCGATCGGGCTGGCGATCCTGGTGGTCCTGTTCCGTAATCGTCAAACCATTAACGTTGATGACCTGGATAGTCTGAAGGGATAGCGCAATGGAAAACCTGTACCTTGCCATACCGCTTGCCCCGTTACTGGGCGCCATCATTGCCGGCCTGTTCGGCAAACAGATCGGGCGTGTTGGTGCACACACGGTCACGATCCTGGGAGTCGCCACCTCCTTTGTGCTGTCCGTGCTGGTGCTCAAGCACTTCGCTATCGACGGTGCTGAACCCTATAACAATAGTGTGTACACCTGGATGGTGTCCGACGGCGTGCGCTTCGAAGTCGGCTTCCTGATCGACAACCTCACCGCACTGATGATGACCGTGGTGACCTTTGTCTCGCTGATGGTGCACATCTACACCATTGGTTACATGCATGATGACCCCGGCTACCAGCGTTTCTTCAGCTATATTGCGCTGTTTACCTTCTCCATGCTGATGCTGGTGATGTCGAACAACTTCCTGCAGCTGTTCTTCGGCTGGGAGGCAGTGGGTCTGGTCTCCTACCTGTTGATCGGTTTCTGGTACACGCGGCCGACGGCTATCTATGCCAATCTCAAGGCATTCCTGGTGAACCGTGTCGGTGACTTCGGCTTCCTGCTGGGTATTGCCGCCATCTACATGACCTTCAACAGCCTGGACTATGCGACGGTCTTTGCCGCAGCGCCCGGTCATGCCAGTGACAGCTATCAGGTCATCCCGGGTGTGGACTGGTCGCTGATGTCGGTGATCTGTATCTGCCTGTTTATCGGCGCCATGGGCAAGTCGGCACAGGTGCCGTTGCATGTGTGGCTGCCGGATTCCATGGAAGGCCCGACACCGATCTCGGCCCTCATCCACGCCGCTACCATGGTGACCGCAGGCATCTTCATGGTGGCACGCATGTCACCGATGTTCGAGCTGTCGACGACGGCGCTGTCCTTTGTCATTGTGATTGGCGCCATCACGGCTTTCTTCATGGGTCTGCTGGGCGTGGTGCAGAATGACATCAAGCGCGTGGTGGCCTACTCGACGCTGTCGCAGCTCGGTTATATGACCGTGGCACTGGGCGCCTCGGCCTACGCGGCCGGCATTTTCCACCTGATGACGCATGCCTTCTTCAAGGCACTGCTGTTCCTCGGGGCGGGTTCCGCCATCATCGCCATGCACCACGAACAGGACATCCGCAAAATGGGCGGGCTGCGCAAGTACATGCCGATTACCTGGTTTACCATGCTGATCGGTTCGCTGGCGCTGATTGGCACACCCTTTTTCGCGGGCTTCTTTTCCAAGGACACCATTATCGAGGCCGTGCACCATGCCAATATACCGGGCGCCGGGATCGCCTACTGGGCGGTGCTGCTGAGTGTGTTCGTCACGGCACTCTATTCCTTCCGCATGTACTTCCTGGTCTTTCATGGCAAGCCGCGCATGGATGACCACACCCGCGAGCACCTGCACGAATCACCCTGGGTGGTGACCGTGCCACTGATCCTGCTGGCCATCCCGTCAGTGATCGCCGGTTTCTGGATTGATCCGATTGTGTTCGGTGATTTCTTTAACGGCGTGATCTATGTCAGCCCGGAACACACGGGACTGGCGCACGTGGCCGAGCACTTTCACGGTGCGACGGGTTTTGTGATACATGCCTTTGGCGGTCCGGCGATCTACCTCGCCATCGCCGGTGTGGCCACGGCCTGGTATGTCTACATGAAGAACCCGGATCTTGCCGACAGCGTAAGGCAACGCTTCAATGCCCTCTACCAGGTACTGGTTAACAAATACTACGCCGATGATTTCAACGAAGTGGTGTTCGCCGGCGGTGCGCGCGGGATAGGGCAGTTGTTGTGGAAGATCGGCGATGTGCTGATTATCGACGGCCTGATTGTGAATGGTTCAGCGAAAGTGGTTGGCTGGACCGCAGCCGTCGTCAGAAAGATACAGACCGGCCATCTCTATACCTACGCCTTTACGATGATCATCGGACTGTTGTTCATCCTGTCCTGGTTTGTGTTTCTGTCACCGGGAGCAGGCCAATGATGGATATGTCAATACTCAGCTGGTTGATCTGGTTGCCGATTGGCGGTGGTGTGGCCCTGCTGGTGATGGACACCCTGGGCAATACCGCCTGTCGCCAGACGGCGCTGGGGATATCCATTGTCACCTTTGTCCTGAGTACCCTGCTGTATACACATTTTGATGCCGCCACGGCGCTGATGCAGTTCCAGGAGAATATCCCCTGGATCGGGGCCTTCAGCGCCAACTATCACCTCGGCGTTGATGGCATCTCCATGCCGCTGATTATCCTGACCACCTTTACCACGGTACTGGTGGTGCTGGCCGGCTGGCAGGTGATCCGGAACAAGACCGCGCAGTACATGGCCGCCTTCCTGATCATGGAAGGATTGATGAACGGCGTGTTTGCCGCGCTCGACGGTGTGCTGTTCTATGTCTTCTGGGAAGCCATGCTGATACCGATGTTTCTGATTATCGGTGTCTGGGGCGGTCCGAACCGGGTGTACGCCACTATCAAGTTCTTCCTCTATACCTTCCTGGGCTCGGTGTTCATGCTGGTCGCACTGATCTACATGTACCTGAAGTCCGGCAGTTTCAGCATTCTTGATTTCCATCTGCTGCCGCTTACCATGACCGAACAGGTGCTGATCTTCATTGCCTTCCTGATGGCGTTTGCCGTCAAGGTACCCATGTGGCCGGTGCACACCTGGCTGCCGGATGCGCACGTGGAAGCGCCTACCGGCGGTTCTGTGATCCTGGCGGCCATTATGCTGAAGATCGGCGGCTACGGTTTCCTGCGCTTCAGCCTGCCGATTACACCGGATGCCAGCCATGCGCTCGACTGGCTGATTATCGGCATGTCGCTGATTGCCATTGTCTACATCGGTTTTGTGGCACTGGTGCAGCAGGACATGAAGAAACTGATTGCCTATTCATCCATCGCGCACATGGGTTTTGTCACCATGGGCATTTTCCTGGTGTTTACACTGCTGGACAACAGCGGCTCAATGCAGGGTGCGTCGCTGGGCATGGAAGGCGGCATCATACAGATGATTTCGCACGGCTTTATTTCCGGTGCCCTGTTCCTGTGTGTCGGTGTGCTCTATGACCGCATGCACAGTCGCCAGATCAACGATTACGGTGGCGTGGTGAATACCATGCCGGTATTTGCTGCCTTCATGGTGCTGTTTGCCATGGCCAACTCGGGTCTGCCGGGTACCTCCGGTTTTGTCGGGGAGTTCATGGTGATCCTGGCAAGCTTCAAGGCCAATTTCTGGTTTGCCTTCCTGGCGGCGACGACCCTGATCCTGGGTGCCGCCTACAGCCTGTGGATGGTGAAGCGCGTGGTGTTCGGTGATATTGCCAATGATAACGTCAGGCAGCTGGAAGACGTCAATGCCCGCGAATTTGTCATCCTGGCCAGCCTTGCCGTGGTGGTGTTGTTATTTGGCCTGTGGCCGGCACCGCTGATTGACGTCATGCATGCCAGCGTGGATAACCTGCTGGCGCATGTCTCCGTATCGAAACTGCCCGCCGGGGAAACCGGCGTGGCCCTGCTGAACGCAGTGCGGCCCTGAGACGCTTACCATGAATATCCCGATGTCCGATTTTCTGTTGCTGAGCCCGGAAATCTTCCTGCTGTCGATGGCCTGCATCATTCTGGTGGTCGAGGCCTTCGTCGGCGAGCGGCAACGCCATATCAGTTACACGCTGTCACAGCTGACACTGGTGGTCGCGGCGCTCATCAGCTGGAATATGCTCGATACCGAGCGGGCTGTCGTGTTGGGCGGCACCTTTGTGCATGATCCGATGGCCGCCTTGCTGAAGGCCAGTATTTTCCTGGTGGTCATGGGCGGGTTTGTTTATGCGCGCAGTTTTCATACCTCCAAGGGTGGTCTGCGTGGCGAGTATTACGTGCTGGGCCTGTTTGCAACGCTGGGGATGATGGTGATGATATCGGCGCACAGCCTGCTGACCATCTACCTGGGACTGGAACTGCTATCGCTGTCGCTGTATGCGATGGTGGCGACTGACCGCGATTCTGCGCGGGGCTCCGAGGCCGCCATGAAATATTTTGTCCTCGGTGCGCTGGCCTCCGGCATGCTGCTCTATGGCATGTCGATGCTCTACGGTGCCACCGGGTCACTGGATCTTGCCGAAATTGCCGCGGCCCTGACAGCTATGGACGAGAAAAGCATGGTGCTGATCTTCGGCCTGAGTTTTATTGTCGTCGGGCTGGCGTTCAAGTTTGGTGCCGTACCCTTTCATATGTGGGTACCGGATGTGTACGACGGCGCCCCCACGGCAGTGACGCTGTTTATCGGCAGCGCACCCAAGATTGCAGCGTTTGCCATGACCATGCGCCTGCTGGTGGAGTCCCTGGGCAGCCTGTCGGTCGACTGGCAGGGTATGCTGGTCATCCTTTCCGTATTGTCACTGGCGCTGGGTAATGTAATCGCCATTGCCCAGACCAGCATGAAACGCATGCTGGCCTATTCAACCATCTCGCATGTCGGTTTCCTGTTGCTGGGCATACTGGCCGGCACCGAGGCAGGCTATTCCGCCGCGATGTTCTATGCCATTACCTATGCCGTCATGGCCATTGGCGGCTTCGCCATGATTATTCTGCTCAGCCGGGCCGGTTATGAGGCAGACACGCTGGATGACTTCAAGGGCCTGAACGACCGCAGTCCCTGGTTTGCCTTCATGATGCTGATCCTGATGTTTTCCATGGCCGGCGTACCACCCACCGTCGGTTTCTATGCCAAGCTGTCGGTGCTGCAGGCCGTGATTGATATCAACATGGTCTGGCTGGCCATTGTTGCCGTGGCCTTCTCCATTATTGGCGCGTTTTACTACATCCGTGTCGTCAAGCTGATGTATTTTGACAAGGCGGAAAGTGATGAGCCGTTGACCGCCAATCCGGATATGCAGATTGCAATCAGTCTGAACGGCTTGCTGGTGCTGGCACTGGGCATCTTCCCGGGTGGCCTGCTGGCGCTGTGCAGCCGGGTCCTCGCCTGACGATCTGTTACCACACAACTTGCGGTATGGCTGCTGTTGTATTTCCTGCCAGGCGGCATTGCCCTGTGAGCCAGTCACGGTTTATTTTCTTTTTATCACGGCTTCCGGGTTGAAAAACAGCGGTGCACTCGCTACACTCCTCGGCCGTTGATGCGGGGTGGAGCAGTCTGGCAGCTCGTCGGGCTCATAACCCGAAGGTCGTAGGTTCAAATCCTACCCCCGCTACCAATCATTTCTTTATCGATTAATCGCTTATGCTCCAGGCGTTTGATCTTCCCGAACAAACAATGGCCAGGCTCAGCGGCTGCTCACGATAACGACAGCAAACGCTTGCAGGATAACCTCCTGCAGTCACCCCGACTCGCCTTTTCCGTTCTTTATTGACTCATATCAAGGTTCCCCGACACAAAGATACCTAGTCTTAAAAAACCAGCCGACTGACAATGGGGAACTTTGGTTCAGCCTGCATAATATGTCCGGAGGAGACCATGGAAACAAAAGTCACACGCGAAAGACTGATTACCTTTCTTCTTGAAACCCCGATGTTCGAGAAACTCGATCCGTCGGAAATCATGGAAATCATTCATATTGTCGAGGTGGAAAAGTATCAGGCAGGGGATGTCGTCTTCAGTGAGGGCGACGCGGGTGATGCCTGGTTCGTGTTGTACAGGGGTACGGTAGAAGTCCTCAAGCATGGTGCAACAGGCGAGAAAAAGATAACCGAGCTTGGGCCGCAGGCCTGCTTTGGCGAGATCTCGATCCTGGATGGTTCGCCACGTTCCGCAACCATCCGTGCCACCGAAGATGCCGTGGTGTTTCGCGTACCACGCGAGGCCTTTGGTGAGTTGCTGGATAATGGTCACCTGGTTGCCTATAAACTCCTCCACCAGATGGCGATTCTGCTTGCGGAACGGCAGCGCACCACGACATTGAGGCTGTCGGAGCTCCTGAGTGCAACCGGGCTCACGGAAGTCCACGAGGGCATCATGAGCATCGTCGGCGAATCCTCGGTCAGGGAATAGTCGCACGGACACAGGGGCGGGCCAATATCGCGGGACATGCCCGGTTCCTGGATACAGTGGAATGCCGTAGCGTTCTATACGTCAATAATTGACAAAATTTACCGGGAAAATATCACAGAGAGAAAATCGCTGTGTGTATAGAGTAGCCATCATGGGAAGGCAATTTTAAGGGAGAAGTTACCATGACTGCTCGAATTCTGGGACCGGTAATTATGCTGCTAATAATGTCAGCCCCGGCCTTTGTGCTGCTGATACTCCAGTTCTCCAGCACGACCATAGCTGCTGGCTAGAGGATTGACCTTGCCCGATTTGCGTGTAAAATACGCGCGACCAGGTACTTGAGGCCTTTATAGGATTCCAGTCTGGCTGGACCCCGTAATCGGGGTTTTTTTTGTAGCCAGGACAGGACGTCCACGGTCGGACCGAGAGGCAGAATATAGAGCTTGCTATACTCTATATACAAGAACAATTTCGGAGTTCATGGAGTGGGCCTATGGCCCATTTTTTGTTTCCGGAGAACAGTATGAAGCAGGATCCGTTACATATTGGTGACATGCTGGAACCGGGAATCCGCTCGCTGGGTTATGAGCTTGTGGGTGTGGAATTTCAGACCGGTGGCAAGGGCGGTGGCCTGTTGCGGGTCTATATAGACAGTGAAGATGGCATCTCTGCGGATGATTGCCAGAAAGTGAGTTACCAGGTCAGCGGCGTGCTGGATGTCGAGGACCCGATCCCGGGGCATTACACCCTGGAGGTGTCATCGCCCGGGCTGGACCGGTTGTTGTTCAGGGCAGAAGATTTTGATCGTTTTGCCGGACAGTTGGTGAAGCTGCGTTTGGTATATCCCATTGAGGGCCAGCGCAAATTCAAGGGTCGCCTGGCCGGGATGCGTGGAGAGAATGTTGTCATCGAAGAAGACGATATGGAAATCAGTCTTCCATTTGACCAGATTGAACAGGCGCGCCTGGTGCCGGAATACTGAATGTTGCTGGAGGTTGCTTGAATGGACAGTAAAGAGATACTGATGGTCGTGGACGCGGTATCCAATGAAAAGGGCATCGATAAGGAAATTATTTTCGAGGCCATTGAGATTGCACTCGCAACGGCGACGCGCAAGCGCCAGCTGGGCGATATCGACGCGCGTGTTGCCATCGACCGGGAATCCGGAGAGTACGAGACGTTTCGTCGCTGGCAGGTGATTGATGAATCGCTCGCTACCGGGGCAGACGAGGACGATGAGGATGTACTGACCTTTGAGTTCCCGGAACGCCAGTACACCCTGGCGGCTGCCCGTGAACTGGAACCTGATCTGAATCATGGTGATTATATTGAGGAGCCGATGGAATCCGTGGATTTCGGACGCATTGGTGCGCAGACTGCCAAGCAGGTCATTGTGCAAAAGGTACGTGAAGCCGAGCGTGCCATGGTGGTTGAGGCGTACAAGGACCGTGTTGGAGAACTGGTCACCGGTATCGTCAAGCGTGTTGAGCGTGGCAATGTCTATCTTGACCTGGGTGGCAATGCCGAGGCCATTGTACTGCGCGAAGAAATGATTCCGCGGGAAGCCGTGCGCCCGGGTGACCGGCTGCGTGGTTATCTGCGCGAGGTGAGTGCCGAGCAGCGTGGACCGCAGTTATTCGTCACCCGGGTGGCACCGGAGTTTTTGCTCGAGTTGTTCAAGCTGGAAGTACCCGAGGTTGGACAGGACCTGATTGATATCCTGGCCGCGGCGCGTGATCCGGGCCTGCGTGCCAAGATTGCCGTGAAAAGCAATGACCCCCGCATTGATCCCGTCGGTGCCTGTGTCGGTATGCGCGGTTCGCGAGTGCAGACGGTATCCACCGAGCTGTCCGGTGAACGCGTTGATATTATTCTCTGGGACGATAACCCGGCACAGTTTGTGATCAACGCCATGTCACCCGCCGAAGTGGCCTCCATCATAGTGGACGAAGAGTCGCACACCATGGACATCGCCGTGGGTGAAGACCAGTTGTCACAGGCAATTGGCCGCGGTGGTCAGAATATACGTCTTGCCAGCCAGTTGACCGGCTGGACACTGAACGTCATGGATGAAGTGCAGGCGGAAGAAAAGAGTGAGGCCGAGGCACATGTGCTGCAGAAGCTGTTTACCGAGCAGCTGGATGTGGATGAAGAGATTGCCGCGATTCTGGTGCAGGAGGGCTTCTCGTCTATCGAGGAAGTTGTCTATGTGCCGAACAGTGAGTTGCTGGCCATTGAAGAATTCGATGAAGACATTGTTGAAGAACTGCGTGGCCGTGCACGTGATGTGTTGCTGACACAGGCCATTATGAAGGAAGAAAAAATCGGTGATGCAGAGCCCGCCGAAGACTTGCTGAAGATGGAAGGTATGGACAAGGATCTGGCCTATGAACTGGCCGGTCGTGGTGTTGTTACCATGGAAGACCTTGCAGAGCAGGCCGTTGACGAGCTGCTGGATATTGAGGGTATGGAAAGAGAACGAGCGGGTGCGCTGATTATGACGGCACGGGCCCCCTGGTTTGCTGAAGAGGCAACTGATTGACAGTTGCGAGAGGTGCGAGACAGGTAATGACTGAAGTCACGGTAAAACAATTCGCGGATGTGGTTGGCGTTCCGACCGACAGGCTGCTGGTGCAGTTGGGCGAGGCAGGCCTTTCGGTCAGCGATGAAAACGCGACCATTACGGACAGTGAGAAAACCCAGTTACTGGATTTTCTGCGTCAGAGTCATGGCAAGCGTGGTGCCTTGTCCACGGGTGGTGGTGCCAGCAAGGTTACACTGAAAAGAAAAACCCAGACCGAGCTGCGCGCCACCGTTCCGGCGGGGCGCGGCCCGCTTGGAAGGGGCGCCGCACGGTCACGGCCGGAAGGCAAGACTGTCTCGGTCGAGGTGCGCAAGAAACGTACCTATGTCAAACGCGCAGACCTGATGGCCGAAGAACAGGATCGGCTGGATCAGGAGGCCGCGGAACAGGCGCGCGTCAAGGCAGAGGCCGCTGCGCGAGATGAGGCCGCCAACAAGAAACGCGAGGAAGCCAGGCAAAAGCTTGAAGAAGAGCGTGCCGCAGAGGAATCGCGCCTGCAGGCCGAACGCGATGCCCGGAAAAAGGCTGAAGAAGAGCTGCGCCAGCAATCACTGGCAGCTGCCGAGGCACGTGAGAAGGCTGCCGCATCAGAAGAAGGTCGCAAGAAACCCGATACTGATCGCAAGTCCCGCAAGGACTCGGCTGGCAAGGACACCAAGTACGGGCGTAAACAGTTACATGTAGTCGCTGGCAAGGGCGGCCGTCGCAAGAAGAAGGCAAAAACCCAGCGTCGTGTCACCATTGAGTCAGCAGGTGAGCACGGTTTTGAACGGCCAACGGCATCGGTTGTACATGAAGTTTCCGTGCCTGAAAATATCCTGGTTTCCGAACTGGCACGTAAAATGTCCGTCAAGGCGGCAGAAATCATCAAGGTCCTGATGCAGATGGGTGTGATGGCAACCATTAACCAGGTCCTCGATCAGGATACGGCAACACTGGTTGTTGAAGAGATGGGCCATATCGCGAAGCCCGAACAGGACAATGTGCTCGAAGAGGAACTCAAGCAGCAGGTCGAGGAAATTCAGGGTGAAAAACTGCCCCGTCCGCCCGTGGTTACCATTATGGGACATGTGGACCATGGCAAGACATCCTTGCTGGACTTTATCCGCCGTACGCAAGTGGCCGACAGCGAGGCGGGAGGGATCACCCAGCATATTGGTGCCTATCACGTAGAAACTGACAAGGGCATGATCAGTTTTCTGGATACACCGGGGCATGCCGCGTTTACCGCGATGCGTGCACGTGGCGCCGGGGTAACGGATATCGTCATCCTGGTGGTCGCGGCTGACGATGGTGTGAAACCGCAAACACAGGAGGCGGTTCAGCACGCCCGGGCTGCTGGAGTGCCGTTGATAATAGCAGTCAATAAAATCGACCGGCCGGAAGCTGATCCGGAACGCGTCAAGAATGAAATGGCTGCACTGGAAGTGATTCCGGAAGACTGGGGCGGTGATACCATGTTCCTGCCGGTATCCGCAAAAACCGGTGAAGGTGTTGATGAACTGCTGGATGCCATCCTGCTGCAGGCAGAACTGCTGGAATTGACTGCTGTCCAGGATTGCCCCGCTACCGGCATTGTGGTCGAGTCCAGTCTCGACAAGGGGCGGGGTCCTGTTGCCACCGTGCTGGTGCAGAATGGTGTTCTCAAGAAAGGCGATTTGTTGCTCACCGGATCCGAGTATGGTCGTGTGCGTGCCATGTTTGATGAAAATGGCAAGCAGGTGGCTGAAGCAGGTCCATCGATTCCGGTACAGGTGCTGGGCCTGTCTTCAGTACCGAATGCCGGCGATGATGTTATCGCAGTGGCTGACGAGCGCAAGGCACGTGAACTGGCGCAGTTGCGTCAGGAAAAATCCCGTGACCAGCGACTGGCGCAACAGCAACAGGCACGGCTGGAGGATGTATTCTCCTCTGTGCGTGATGGCCTGACGCCGACGGTTAATATCGTACTCAAGGCCGATGTGCAGGGTAGTGCGGAAGCCTTGAGTGATGCGCTGACCCGACTGACAGCCGAAGAAGAGGATGTGAAGGTCAAGGTTGTCTCCAGTGGTGTGGGTGGCATTAACGAGTCTGACGTTAACCTCGCGGTTGCATCCAATGCCATTATTATCGGGTTTAATGTGCGTGCCGATGGTTCTTCAAAGCAGCTGATTGAAGACAATAACATCGAGCTCAAGTACTACAGCGTGATTTACAATGCTATCGATGACGTCAAGGCGGCAGCCAGCGGCATGATGGCGCCTGAAACACGTGAAAATATCATTGGCCTGGCAAGTGTCAAGGAAGTGTTTCGTTCACGCAAGCTTGGTGATATCGCCGGCTGTATTGTTACCGAGGGTGTCGTGCGTCGCAGTTCACCCATACGTGTGCTGCGAGATAATGTCGTGGTGTTTGAAGGCGAGCTTGAATCATTAAGGCGCTTCAAGGACGACGTCACCGAGGTCAAGGCAGGCACCGAGTGCGGTATTGGCGTGAAGAACTACGATGTCAAGTCTGGTGACCAGATCGAGGTGTTTGAACGTATCGAGGTGGCCCGCTCGCTGTAGCGATAGTCTTCGTATCCTGATTCAAGGACTCTACCAGGTCGGGTTAGCGTAGCGTAACCCGACAGGCAGTTGAATTTGTTGAATTACGCTACGCTAATACAGCCTGCATTATTGCTTTATGCCAAGGGAATTTCCAAGAACCCGCCGCGTTGGTGAGCAGATTCAGCGTGAGCTGGCTGCGCTGATACGTGAAGAAATCAAGGATCCACGCCTGGGGATGGTCAGTATCTCGGCGGTACAGGTATCCCGTGATCTCGGTCATGCAAAAGTGCACGTGTCGGTTCTGGGTAACGAAGAGCAGTCCGGTGAATCAGTCGCTGTACTCAATCATGCAGCCGGTTTTCTGCGACACAAACTCGGCAAGCTGATGCACATCAGGGTGATACCGGAACTGCGTTTTTACCTTGATCGTTCGCTGCAAGAGGGGGCACGTCTGGGGGCGCTGATCAACGAGGCCATTGCCAGCGACAGGCACGATGCCGATGATGACGAAAAAGCGTAACTATTTTTATAAAGTGGTCAGTTAATCATGGGTCGACGTCGACATAATCCGAATCTGCGCCGTGTGAACGGTATCCTGTTGCTGGACAAGCCTGCCGGGCTGACATCAAACGCAGCGCTGCAAGTCGTGAAGAAACTGTACGCGGCACGCAAGGCCGGCCACACTGGCAGTCTCGATCCGCTGGCAACCGGTTTATTGCCGCTGTGTTTTGGCGAGGCGACCAAGGTGTCCGGTTTTTTGCTGGATGCTGACAAGGATTACCACGTGACCTGCCGCTTCGGGGAGCGTACTTCAACTGGTGATGCAGAAGGTGAAGTGCTTGAAACACGGCCAGTCGATGGCGTTTCCGAGAAACAGCTGCGCGAGGTGCTTGGTGACTTTGTCGGGGAGATCGAACAGATTCCACCGATGTATTCGGCCCTGAAGCACAAGGGCGAGCGTCTCTACAAGCTCGCCCGCGCGGGCGTTGAAGTGGAGCGCAAGGCCCGCCAGGTGACGATTTTCGAGCTGGAACTGGTCAGCTTTAAGGCACCGCTGGCAGAGATCCGGGTGCATTGCTCGAAAGGCACCTATGTCCGTACCCTGGTGGAGGATATCGGCGAACGGCTGGGTTGTGGTGCACATGTCGCCGGGCTGCGCCGGGTCGGTGTCGGTCCATTTGACGAATCACGCATGGTTGATATGGAAACGCTGGAATCCGTTGCCAGCGAAGGCCATTACGCACTGGATCAGCTGTTGTTGCCCATGGAAAGCGGCCTGACACAGTGGCCGGACGTCCGCCTGACGGGCGATGCAGCTTTTTACCTGCGCCAGGGCCAGCCGGTGCTGGTACCGAAGGCCCCGACAACCGGCTGGGTACGTCTCTACGAGGGTGAATCCCGCTTTCTGGGTATGGGCGAGATCCTGGATGACGGGCGTGTGGCGCCCCGACGCCTGATGATTGCCTCCTGATACCCCCACGAGATGCTTGTGGCCGGCGGATACCGCGGTTAGAATACGCAGCTCGCTCAATTCGAAGAGATTTTAAGTAAATTCCGGGAGTTTTTAGATGGCTTTGAGTGCCGAACAAAAAGGGCAAATCGTCAGTGATCACCAGAGAGGTGATGCCGATACCGGTTCGCCGGAAGTACAGGTTGCCTTGTTAACCGCCAACATAACAGGTTTGACCGAACACTTTAATCAACACAAGGGTGATCACCATTCACGTCAGGGCCTGCTGCGCATGGTAAACAAGCGTCGCAAATTACTGGACTACCTGAAGGGCAAGGACAGCAAACGCTATCAGGATCTCATCAGTAAACTTGGCCTGCGTCGCTAGAATCATCCTGTCTTTACCTGCCTGATTAACCACCTTATTCAATCAAGGGAATACGCCTGTGAGTGCTATCAAGAAAACCTTTCAATACGGTGACCAGACGGTCACGCTAGAGACCGGGGAAATCGCCCGTCAGTGCAGTGCAGTCATCGTTAGCATGGGTGACACTCAAGTGCTTGCAACAGTTGTCGGTGACAAGAAGCCGATGGAAGGACGCGACTTCTTTCCGATGACAGTTGATTACCAGGAAAAGGGTTATGCAGCCGGCCAGATACCCGGTAACTTCTTTCGTCGTGAAGGACGCCCCAGCGAAGCGGAAACCCTGTTGTGCCGCCTGGTCGACCGCCCGTTACGTCCGCTGTTCCCGAAAGGCTTTACCCACGAAGTACAGGTCATTCTCACCGTCATTTCCTACGACCCGCAAATCAGTCCCGATATTCCGGCGCTGATTGGCGCTTCTGCCGCGATGTCTATCTCCGGACTGCCGTTCAGCGGCCCTGTTGCTGCGGCACGTGTGGGTTATATCGATGGTAACCATGTGCTCAATCCGACCACCGAGCAGATGGAAGACTCGCAACTGGATCTGGTTGTCTCCGGTACTGAAAGTGCCGTGTTAATGGTCGAGTCCGAGGCAAAAGAACTCCCGGAAGACGTCATGCTCGGTGCCGTTGTCTTTGGGCATGAGCAGCAGCAGGTGGTGATCAATGTCATCAAGGAACTGGCTGCCGAAGTGAATACGCCGGCTATGGAATGGACCGCGCCGGAAGAAAATACTGCGCTTCTGGATGCTGTTGAGAAGGAAGGCGGGGAAGCCATTGCAGCTACCTACAAGGTTGCCGACAAGCAGGACCGCTACACCTTGCTGAGCAAGGTCCGCGAGGAAATCGTCGACAAGGTGGCCGGTGATGAGGCCGAAGACGGTTTCACCAGTGACGCAGTCAAGGGCGCCATTGGCAAGCTTGAGAAGAAAACCGTCCGTAGCCGTATCCTCGCCGGTGAGGCACGTATTGACGGCCGCGACACCAGCACGGTGCGCCCGATTACTATTCGTACCGGCGTATTGCCACGCGCGCATGGCTCGGCACTGTTTACCCGTGGCGAGACGCAGGCGCTGGTCGTGACCACGCTGGGTACCGAGCGTGATGCACAACTGATCGATACTCTGGCTGGCAACTATAAAGAACAGTTCATGCTGCACTACAATTTCCCGCCTTACTGTGTTGGTGAAACCGGCCGTGTCGGTGGCACCAAGCGCCGTGAGGTCGGACATGGCAAACTGGCCAAGCGCGGTGTCAGTGCCGTTATGCCAAACAACGAGGGTTTCCCCTATACCATTCGTATTGTCTCCGAGATTACCGAGTCCAACGGCTCCAGCTCCATGGCAAGTGTCTGCGGTAGCAGCCTGTCGATGATGGATGCCGGTGTACCAATCAGTGGTGCCGTGGCCGGTGTCGCCATGGGACTGATCAAGGAAGGCGATGATTATGCCGTGCTGACCGATATCCTGGGTGACGAAGACCATCTCGGTGATATGGACTTCAAGGTGGCGGGTACATCGAAGGGTGTAACAGCGCTGCAGATGGATATCAAGATTCAGGGTATCACCAGGGAGATTATGGAGAAGGCGCTGGCACAGGCCAATGACGGACGCATGCACATCCTCGGTGAAATGAACAAGGCGATCGATGCCTCGCGTGATGATGTATCAGAGTTTGCGCCGCGTTATATCACCATGAAGATCAATCCGGACAAGATCCGCGATGTAATCGGCAAGGGTGGTGCAACGATCCGCTCCATACAGGATGAAACGGGTGCCAATATCGATATCGATGATACCGGTACTATCAAGATTGCATCTGTTGACCTGGATGCAGGTAACGAAGCCCGCCGCCGCATCGAACAGATCACTGCGGACGTTGAGGTCGGTACTATCTACGACGGCAAGGTTGCCAAGTTGATGGACTTTGGCGCCTTTGTCACCATCCTGCCGGGTAAAGATGGCCTGGTACACATCTCGCAGATTTGCGAAGAGCGCGTACAGAACGTCAGCGACAAACTGTCGGAAGGCGACATCGTCAAGGTGAAGGTGCTCGAAGTTGACAAGCAGGGTCGCATCCGGCTCAGCATGAAAGCCGTAAGCGCAGAAGAGGCCTCGGCCTGATCGCAGTCGCTCATCTGTTGTAAAAAAGGGGCCTCATGGCCCCTTTTTTGTGCCCGTCAGCCGGGTTTATTGGAAATGATTTTTATTTCCGCCTAGTATTAAACAGGCATGGGGGCTGCCGTCTGTTCGTGAGACGAGGAAGATAATAAAAATATGGGTGTTTTGTGTTCTGACCGCCGATTCTCCCTGCTTGTTGCCGCAGCGGTTTTACATGGCTTGCTGGCATTTCCTGTCCAGGCAGCCCCCGGGAAAAGACCGGTTACCATGACTGGAGAACCGCTACCGGCTTCTGGCCTGGTTCTTGAAAAAGCGATGCCGGCAGCTGCAGCCACGGGCTGCAAGACACAGCGCCAGCGGGTTAATGGCGTAACGTTTCGTGGTTGCCACTTCCCCGGCAAACAGGCCGATGCCCCGGGTACTGCCCGGGCATTCCTCGATGCCCATGGAAAGGCACTTGGTCTGGCTGCCGGCAGCCGTGACCTGGAACTGATCGAGGTTAAACAGGGCCTGGCGAGTGCACATACACGTTTTCGCCAGAAGGTGGCGGGTTACCCGGTCTTCCAGGCCTATGTGTCTGTGCACCAGGGAAGAGACGGGACGGTACGCAGTGTCCACAGCGCCTATATTTCAAAACAAACATCAGCACATTCAGGTGCGACTCGACTCAATGCGGCCCAGGCAGAAAAGATTGCGCAGACCGGGATAAATAAATCTGCGGCTGTGAAAGCACCACTGCGCATGCCAACACAATCAGAGCTGCTCTGGTTTCAGGCTGACAGCGGCGAGTTGCTGCTTGCCTGGAAACTCATGGTGTTTTCAACCGAACCGCTGGGAGACTTTCTGATTATCATTGATGCCAGTAGTGGTGAACTGTTGTTGATGGAAAATCGCATGGCGTTTATTGATGGCAGTGGTTATGTCTATGAACCAAATCCTGTCCAGTATCACGGTAACTGGACCTTGATCAGTGATAGCGGTGATGCAAACAGTACCTTGCTGGAAGATGCGCGAATAGACGTGATATTGCAGGGACTTGACACCGGCACCGGCTTGCTCAAAGGCGAGTTTGTCGATATGACGCTCCCCAAACAGGGGAAGCCTGTGCCCGATGCCGATGAGTCAACTCGTGTCTATAACTATACCCGTGATAATCAACGTTTCGAACAGGTGGTGGTGTATTACACAGTTGATTCCATCCAGCGCTATTTCCATGCCCTGGGATTTGATGATGATGTTGGTATTGCCAATGGCATCAGGGACTTTCCTACCCTGGCAAATGCGCACTGGTACAAACAGGATCAGTCATTTTATTCAACCGGGGATGATGCCATCCACTTCGGTGACGGCGGTGTCGACGACGGTGAGGATGCCGATATCGTCGCGCATGAATACGGGCATGCGGTGCAGCATGATCAGAACAGTGCCTGGGGTGGTGGAGAAATGGGCGCCATGGGGGAGGGCTTTGGTGATTACCTCGCAGCAAGTTTCTTTGCGACTAACGGGAATAACACATACCAGGATTCCGATGCGGCGTGTGTCGGGGAATGGGATGCGACCTCGTATGATAATGGCAATCCTCCGTGCCTGCGCCGTGTTGACGGCGACAAACACTACCCTGAGGACCTTGTCGGCAGTGTGCATGCCGATGGTGAAATCTGGTCGGCGGCCCTCTGGGATATACGCAGTACCCTGGGTGCCTTTACGACCGACCAACTGGTCCTTGAGCACCACTTTGCACTTCCGGGTAGTGCCAGTATGGGCACGGCTGCACTTGAGATGATTGACGCTGAGTCCAACTTGTATGGCGGTACCAACGAGGCAGTCATTCGACAGAAATTTTGTGGCCGGGGGATCCTGTCCGGCAGCGATTGTGATACCGACAATGACGGGCTGAATGATGCGGCTGAAATCCTGTTGGGAACCGATCCGAATAATCCTGATTCCGATGGTGATACGTTGACTGATGGTGAGGAAGTCGCGCTGGGCACAAACCCGCTGCTTGCTGATACCGATGGAGATGGTTTCAACGACGATGCCGAGATCGCTGCCGGTTCGGACCCGCTCGATGACACCTCAATCCCGGGTAATTCGCCGGACGGTGATGTGAATGATGACGGGCAGGTCGATGCAGCGGACCTGCTGCTGGCCATGCGGATACTGACGGGCCATTACATACCCTCGGTCGCAGAGCAGTCACGCTGGGATGTGGCACCCCTGGTGAATGGTGTGCCGGTACCGGATGGTCAGAATGATGTGGGTGATTATGTGGTGCTGTTGCGCAAGGTGACGGGTGCTATCAGTTTTTAGTGTGGTATTACTCCGGGTGTTCGGATGAATATTCTGGGGGATCAGGACTAATTACCTGTAGGACGGCTCCTACAATGAATCAGAAAGCTGACACAGTAGAAATATTTATCTGGTTGAATTCATGGCGTTTCTGTTTCTGTTACTGCAACAGTGACTGTGATCAATGTCTGCTTCCGACATTGATTTTTCGTGATACCCCCCGCTTGAAGAAAATCGTCGCTGCGATAAAGTCGCCTTCACACGACTAACACAAGCGAACCTGGTTAAAGGAACTAGCCAGCTCCGGGAGACGAGACATGGATGTAAGTATGAAGCGCGCGCGGTATCAATCACTCATATTATTATTTGCGTGCGCACTGACTGCTTCGGCGGTCAATGCTGCATACCTTACTGCCACCCCTGGTCCCGGGGACTTGCCGGAGACGTTGAAAACACCCTGGTACTACACTGGCTACTACTGGGGTTGCTTTAGCACCCAGGAAGAACTTGCCCAGGCATATATTAATACGCGCCTTGAAGCATACTTCGTCTGTGGTGGTCAATATGTGGGTAACAATCCTGATTTTCCCTCGGATCCCCTGGTGCTCAGACTGGTTACAACACCTCATTGTGCACCGAAAGACAACTACAATATACCAAGGCAGAATGCCATTCCATTGATTCGTCAGAGTGCGGTGTTTCATTTTCTGACTCAAATTGTTCCCCCTGAAGAGTCATGCCCGGGAGGTAGTTGGGTTCCAGAAACATTTAATATGAGCAGAGACTCATACGAGTATTGCCCAAGAGGCTATGAAATAAGAATTAATAGCGATTCGCCAAGCCAGTTCTTTTGTCAATTACAGAATCCGGTTGAAGATTCAGATGAACTTTGTGCGGGTAATCCGATTTCAATCGGTACCGGGAACAAACATCAGGTCGAAATTGATTTTATAGACACGCGGAAGGGTCACCTGAGACTGGAGCGTCATTACAATAACTACAAGTGGGGTACCCCGGGATTGTTTGGCGCAAACTGGACGAGTTCATTCGAAAGAAGAATCAACTATCACGCTCTCGCATCCGGTCTTGTCACAGTGATACGAGAGACTGGCCTGGAATATCAATACATCAGGCAGCCAGACGGCAGTTGGCAGAGCAATACAGACACCAAAGAAACACTCGTTGAGACTGCATTCGGGTGGACCTATACGTCTACTGACGATGAGGAGGAGACCTATGATGTTGCCGGTCAGTTGCAGTCTATCCAATATGTAGACGGGACAATCCTCACGTTGAATTACAACAGTACAGGCCTGCTCGAAGAAGTGCGCAGCAGTTCGGGTGAGTTTCTGACGTATTTTGAAGACCCTGGCGATACGGACAATCTAATTGACTCGGTAACAATTGATACAGGGGTCGGGCAGCCGGGTCGGGTATGGAAATATACCTACGACAGTAATAGTAATCTTGAGGCTGTCATCTCACCTGACGGTACACCGGCGACGGACAGCGATAATCCGGTCAGGCAGTACTACTATGAAAATACTACCTACCAGCATGCATTGACTGGCATAAAGGATGAGAGAAACATCCGTTACGCAACGTTCGAATATTCGGATGGACTGAATGTAAATGGTAATGCAACAAAAAGTTTTCACGGGAGCAGTGTAAATCCTGTAGAAGCGGTTACTGTGAATTACCATAATGACAATCATGCTGGCGACAATCTGTCGCAAAGGACGGTTACGAACAGCAAGGGTGAGAGTACGGTTTATCAAACCATCCATGTTAATGGCAAAGCCTTGCCAACAAGTATTTCGGGTCCTGGCTGTTCTACCTGCTCAAACGGTGGCGTTACCACCTATACATATCATCCTGCCAGTACGAATCTGTTCCAGAAAACTGAAAATAACATCACAACAGAGTACGGTAATTACGACGGCAACGGCAACCCGGGCTACATGATTGAGGCCAAGGGCACACCCGAAGAGCGGCGTACTGACTACACTTACGATTCCCGTTATTTCAGGAAAATTCAGACTATGATTGAACCGTCGGTCTTTTCCGACGCAAGCAAGGTGACGACCTATGCCTATGATGACTTTGGTAATCGTACCTCCGAGGCAATTGCAGGATTTACACCCGGTGGTGTGGTAATCAACCGTTCAACATCCTGGCAATACAATGGGCCATTGCACCAACTGAGTCAGGTCGATGGTCCACGTACTGATATTAACGATATCACTGTCTATCGTTATTACCTCGATGACCCTGTCGAAGGCAGGAACCGTGCCCGGTTGCGAGAGATCGAGAATGCTGCCGGCATACTTGTCCGCAGTAATATCCAGTACACCGCAAGCGGAAAAGTCCTGTCCGAAAACAGGCCGAACGATCTGCAGGTCTCCTATAGCTATTTTCCGGGTACAGACCGTCTGGAGACCATGACCCGTTCCGGTCCTTCCGGTATCCAGGTGACCCGCTGGAGCTATCTGGCAACGGGTGAGGTGGAACGTATTACCAGTGCGGATGGAACGCCGGATGCCGTCTCGGTCATATTTGGTTACGATGCCGCGCGCCGTCTGGTCAGGATCAGTGACGCCCTTGGGAATCATATTGATTATCTGCTGGATAGCGAGGGCAACCGTACGGGCGAGAATATCCATGATAGTGCCGGGGTTCTCAGAAAGACACTGACACGGACATTTGATGCCTACAACCGGCTCGATACCCGCAGTCAGGAAAATGAACAGATGGACACAGACTATGCGCCTGATGGGCTCCTGCACCAGAAAACCGACGGCACAGGGAGTATAACGACGTATAGTTATGATGCATTGAGGCGGCTGCTGGGGCGTACTCAGGACCCGGGTGGGCTGAATGCACATACAGACTACAGGCATGATGTGGCTGGTCAATTGACATCGGTAACCGATCCGATTGGCGGAATGACAACTTATGTGTATGACGACCTTGGTAACTTGCTGGAAACGGCAAGCCCTGACACGGGCGTGACTCGCTATAGTTATGACGAACCAGGAAACCTGATTACGAAGCTGGATTCAGGCGGGCGGTTGTTCAGCTACACCTATGACAGCCTGAACCGCCTGACGGTGCTGGATGTGCCGGGAACAGCAGACGATATCGCATACAGTTACGACCAGTGTACCCATGGCGTCGGAAAGCTGTGCAGCATTACGTTGGGTACAAGCATTGTGACTTACTCATATGATGCTTTTGGCAATACCACGGCCAGTCAGACCATGGCTTATGAGTATGATGCAGCAAACCGTATTCGCACCATGGCCTATCCGTCCGGTTCGGTAGTGACTTACAGCTATGACACTGCCGGTCAGCTGAACCGGGTGGTTCTGACAGGCAATGGGATGGATGCAGTGCTGGCAGAGCAGGTTTCCTATCAGCCTTTTGGTGGCATCGAATCGCTGCTCTATGGGAATGGAAACACATTAAACCAGCAGGTGGATACCGCTTATCGTCCTGGAAGTCAGTCAGTGCCCGGGGTACTGGATCTGGCCTATTCACAATACGATGGTAACGGCAACCTGTTGGCCCGGGTCGATGGGACTTCCGGGAACAGCGATTACAGTTACGATGCCCTGGACAGGCTGGAGACTGCGATCGGTCCTTTCGGTAGCAGAGACTACGGGTATGATCTGAATGGCAACAGACTTAATCTGAATGATGGAGTGACAACATCATATGATTATGCGCCACAAAGTAACCGGCTTGTTTCCATAAACGACTTGCAATACATGATGGATGGCAATGGTAATACCATTTCACGTCTTGATGCAGATGGCGCTGGCAGGCTGTATACATACAACAGCCACAACAGGCTGGTAACTGCAGTTGAGCGGTCGGTAATGCCGGTGAAGGGGAAAAACAGGCCGCCGCGCATTATTGATACGTTGCTGGGCAGCTACTACTACAATGGTCTGGGTCAGCGTGTCAGCAAGGATGTAAACGGTACCGTATCACAGTTTATTTATGGTGCCGATGGTAAGTTGATGGCTGAAAAGGATGGAGCAGGATTGGTGACAAGGGACTATGTCTATCTCAATGATCAGATTCTTGCGGTGCTTGATTACACCACGACAGAAAACGCGGGTGGTGAAGCGGTGATTGTAGATAATGGCATCCCGCAGGCAGGCTGGACCAGTAAGACCGGTAAAAAGGACTATGGTACGGACTATCTCTTTTCTCCCGGGAATAGCGGTAACAGTATTCGATGGACACCGGTTCTTGAGGCTGGTGATTATGAAGTCTATATCTGGTATGTCCGAAACAGAAAAAACAGTAAAAGTGTGCCGTACACGATTATGCACGAGTCACAGCCAGATATCGTGACCGTGAATCAGACAACAGGTGGTGGTAACTGGCACTTGGTGGGTAACTACTCATTCGATGGTGCAGGCGAAGAGTATGTCGAAGTCAGTGACTCCAGTGGTGCTGCATCCGCTGACGCAGTCAGGTTTGTAAGGGTGGGGGGTAGTGCAGGTACCGTTACCACAGCGGTGTCATATGTCCACAATGACCACCTGGGTACACCGCAGACAATGACAGATGAAA
>JBDLIH010000037.1:0-32237 GCA_039714975.1 Pseudomonadota bacterium | reverse complement strand
GCAAGGCGCTCCTACAGTTGTTTCAACTGGCGTAGGAGCGCCTTGCAGGCGCGAATTGCTGGAATGGTTCTCCTGACGCTGTTAATGGCAGGTATGTCAAATAGTGCGCTTGCCGAATGCCTGACCCGCGGTACCGGCGATATGGGGCTGGTGATTGAGCGTGCCACCGGCAGCGTACAAATTCTCGATACTACGGCGAAAACCAGCCTGTTCAGGATTGAGGGGCTGGGTGATCTTTCACATGCCTCGGCCGTCTACTCCCGTGATGAACGCTACGCCTATATTTTTGGCCGCGATGGCGGGCTCTCGAAAATTGACCTGTTATGCGGCCAGCTGGTCAAGCGGATTGTACAGGCGGGTAACAGTATTGGCGGTGCCATCTCACAGGACGGTACGCTGGTAGCGGTTTCCAACTACACGCCAGGGGGTGTAAAGGTATTTGACGCGGACTCCCTGGAGCTGGTTGCTGATTTGCCGGCCATTGCCGGTGATGGCGAGTCATCAAAGGTCGTGGGTCTGGTGGATGCGCCGGGGCAGCAGTTTGTCTACACACTCTATGATGCCGGAGAGATACGCATTGCTGATCTGTCTGATCCGGCCAAACCGGATGTGCAAGTGTTTCGTGATATCGGCCGGCTTCCCTATGACGCCCTGATTTCACCGGACGGTCGTTTTTATATCGCCGGCCTGTTCGGTGAAGATGGCCTGGCGCTGCTGGACCTTTGGGAACCACAAGAGGGTGTGCGGCGCATACTGAATAATTACGGCCGTGGTAAAGAGAAGTTGCCGGTGTACAAGATGCCGCACCTGGAAGGCTGGGCCATGGCCGGTAATTACGCCTTTCTCCCGGCGGTGGGGCAGCACGAGGTACTGGTGGTCGACAGCCAGACCTGGAAGGAAGTGGGGCGCATAGCCGTCCACGGGCAGCCCATCTTCGTCGTGGCGCGCCCGGATGGGCGTCAGGTATGGGTAAACTTTGCACACCCGTTGAATGACACCATACAGGTGATCGATACCCGGTCTCTGAAAATCATCCATTCCATGCAACCCGGCAAGGGCGTACTGCATATGGAGTTCGCACCGCGGGGTGAAAATGTCTGGCTGTCCGTGCGCGATGCCGATCAGGTACAGGTCTATGACACCGGGACATTTGAACGCGTGGCACAGCTACAAGCTGAAAAACCCAGTGGTATTTTCTTTACCGCCAGGGCACACAGGACAGGACTGTAACAATGACTGCGAAAGACGCCCCGGTGACGGGTGAATCACGACAGGCAAGCTCGCTTGCCATACTGGATGCACCGGTCAGCCTGACGGCGCTGGAAAAGTGCCTGCTGAATGAGTACCAGCGCGGCTTCCCGCTGTGTGCTTCACCCTTCGCGCTGATTGCGGAACAACAGGGTGTGACAGAAAAGGAAGTGATCAGTACTCTGGATTCACTGCAGCAACGCGGTCTTGTCAGTCGTGTTGGACCGGTGTTTGCACCCCTGCGCGCCGGCGCCAGTACCCTGGCGGCGCTCTCGGTGCCGGACGGGGAACTGCAACGGGTGGCCGACTGTGTCAGTCGCTATGAGGAAGTGAATCACAACTATGAACGTGAACATGCCTTCAATCTGTGGTTTGTAGTGACGGCGCCGGACCAGGCGCATGTACAACGCGTGCTGGAGGCGATTGAGGCGGAGACCGGCTTGCCGGTACTCGACCTGCCGCTGGAACGGTCATTCTATATCGATCTGGGATTCCCGTTATGGTGTTGAACGAACAGGACCGTGAACTGATTGCGGCGATACAGGGTGGCCTGCCGCTGGTGGCAAAGCCGTATGCGGCGATTGCTGCGCAGCTTGGTTTGACTGAGGATGAGGTCCTGGCGCGGCTGGAAACACTGCAGACAGCCGGACTGATCAAACGGATGGGTGTGGTCGTCAAACACCGGGCTCTCGGTTACCGCGCCAATGCCATGGTGGTCTGGGATATACCGGCTGACGAGGTCGAGCGCATCGGCGCGCTGCTGGCCGGCGAGGCCTGCGTGACCCTGTGTTACCAGCGTCCGCGGCGATTGCCGGCATGGGGCTATAATCTGTTTTGTATGATTCATGGCCGCGAGCGTGACAGCGTGCTGCGTCGACTTGAGCAGATTGTTGCCTACCATGGGCTGGAGAGGATCCAGCATACCGTATTGTTCAGCGGCCGCAGTTTCAAGCAGCGTGGCGCGCACTATGTGGAAACCGACAACCTGCAAAGGCGCTTGCGGAGGTCTCATGGATAGCATTGATGCCAGTATTGTTAACCGCTTGCAGGAAGGTCTGCCAGTCTGTCCGCGGCCCTTTGATGATGTCGCGGTTAGGCTGGGACTGTCCGTGAATGAATTGCTGTCACGGGTGCAGCGATTGCTGGATGACAAGGTGCTGACACGCTTTGGACCGATGTTTAACGCAGAAAACATGGGCGGTGCCCTGAGCCTGTGTGCCATGCAGGTACCCGCCAACCGTTATGAACAAGTGACTGCCAAGGTCAATGCCTTTCCCGAGGTGGCGCACAACTATGAGCGTGACCACCTGCTCAATATGTGGTTTGTGATTGCCACGGAGCATCCGGAACAGGCTGGGGCCGTCATCAGGCAGATCGAGCAGACGACCGGATGCCAGGTCTACGATATGCCGAAGCAGGAAGAGTTTTATATCGGCCTTAAGCTGGCTGTGTAGGAGAATGTGATGACTGGTTACCCGCAAGCATTGAGCACGGCGCAGCACGCCAGCCGGATACTGGATGATACCGACCGGCGGATCATTGTGGCCACGCAGGCCGGTCTGCCGCTGGTCGCAGAGCCCTATGCAGCACTGGCCAGGCAACTCGGACTGGAAACCGATGAAGTGCTGCAGCGGGTAGCCGCCATGCAGGAAAACGGCATGATTCGCCGTATTGCCGCGGTCCCCAATCATTACGCCCTGGGGTACACGGTCAATGGCATGTCGGTATGGAATGTCACCGATGACCACATCAGTGAGCTGGGCAGGCAGGTAGGTGCGCTGGATTATGTGAGTCACTGTTACCACCGGCCACGACACCTGCCGCTATGGCCCTATAACCTGTTTGCCATGGTGCATGGTCGCAACAGCCAGGATGTTGAGGCAAAAGTAACCGGTATCGCAACCCTGCTTGGCGATCATTGCCGTGGTCACGAGGTGCTCTACAGCAAGCGTATACTGAAGAAGACCGGTCTCAGGATAAAGGGGTAAACCGTATGTTTCGCATCTCTCAATATATGCAGGAACTGGTGAATCCCACACCGCTGGTCGAGAGACGTTCGCCACCGGGACCGGTGGTGATCTGGAACCTGATCCGGCGTTGCAACCTGACTTGCAAGCACTGCTACTCGATATCGGCGGATATCGATTTCAAGGGTGAGCTGTCAACCGATGAAGTCTTCACGGTGATGGATGATCTGAAGTCTTTTGGCGTTCCCGTGCTGATACTGTCTGGCGGCGAGCCATTGCTGCGGCCGGATATATTCGATATTTCCAGGCGTGCGAAAGACATGGGTTTCTATGTCGGACTGTCAAGCAACGGCACGCTGATCGATGCCGGCAATATCGATGCCATTGCTGACATTGGTTATGACTATGTTGGTATCAGTATTGACGGGAATAAAAAAACACACGACCTGTTTCGGCGCAAGGAAGGCGCATTCGATGCCTCCATGCAGGGTATCCGTCTGTGTCGTGATCGCGGTATCAAGGTCGGGCTGCGCTTCACCATGACCGAGGATAATGCCATTGAACTGCCGGACATGTTGCAGTTGATGACTGATGAGGGCGTCAACAAGTTCTATCTCTCCCACCTGAATTACGCCGGCCGCGGCAACCGCAACCGTGACAGCGATGTGCATCTCAATATTACCCGTCATGCCATGGACCTGTTGTTCGAAACTGCCCTGGAACATGCGCAACGCGGTAACGACATGGAGTTCGTCACCGGCAACAATGATGCCGATGGTGTTTACCTGCTGCAGTGGGTCAAACAGCATTACCCGGAGAAAGCCGACCACATCGAGGCAAAACTGCGGCAATGGGGCGGTAACAGCTCCGGCGTCAATATCGCCAATATCGATAATCTCGGTGATGTCCACCCGGATACTTTCTGGTGGCATTACAGTCTCGGAAACATCCGTCAACGGCCGTTTTCAGATATCTGGATGGATACCTCGGATCCCATTATGAAGGGCCTGAAAGCCGTGCCCCGCCTGATTAAAGGCCGTTGTGGTGAATGTCGATACTTTGATATCTGTGGTGGCAATACCCGGGTGCGGGCACTGCAATTGACGGATGATCCCTGGGCCGAGGATCCGGCCTGTTATTTGACTGATGCGGAAATTAGGATTATTACTAGTAGTAATGTCAGTGAAATGCCGCTACAAGGGTCAGGTGCCCGTTAAAGATTCAACTCAACTGACGGTGAAAAATGAGTGATAAAATAACAAACATCGACCAGCCAAACTCTACGGGGAAAGATTCTCCACGGGAAATGTTTCCTGAAGGCGATGCGATGGATCGCTTTGTGCGCGTGTTCGAGACCAGTGCACGACGTTGGGAACTGATCATTTATCCGGCCATGCTGGCCTTCGTGGTTCTGGCTGGCTACGGTTTCTTTCTTATCTATACCCTGAGCAAGGATATCAATACGCTGGCAAAGGGCATGGATCCGGAGATGGGCAAGCATCTCAGCCATATCTCGGAAAGTGTTATTTACCTGTCTGAAAATGTACGCACCATGACCCGACGCGTTTACCACATGTCTGAATCAGTCGAGACAATGGCGGACAGGATGGTTTCTCTGGAACACCTTGAGCCCATGCTGAACAATATGCAGGGCATGAACGCGTCAATGGGCGCCATGAACCAGAATATGAGTACCATGAACATGAGCATCGATGCCATGCGTTATGACATGGGTGACATGAGCCACAGCATGAGACCCATGGGCCGTATGAACAGCATTATGCCGTGGTAAGCCGGCACGGCACCGTCAGTGCATGGCCCCTTGTCATTTAATCCGTTGTAAGCTATTGATAATAATATCCACAATAGCAGTATTGTCTTTTGTGTAGGCTATACTCTGTGTGTTTCCAGTCGTTCATCAGAACAATTTCAAAAGGAGAACAGTTATGTCACTAAAACCAGTCTTTTTTTGCATCCTTGCTGCAATGCTGTTGCTGCCAGCTGTACAGGCCGAGGAAAGTCCAGCCGCGGCTGCACCTGCTGCCGAGCCGCCGAACCCGATGGAAGAGCGTATTCGGGCCTATCGTGAGAAATTTGATCAGCGTGCCAAAGATGCCGAGAAATTGCGTCAACAGCATCAGGCAGAGATGGAAGAACTGCGCAAGGAACGTCAGGCAGGAATGGAGCAAACGCGTGAGGAACGCCAGGCAGAGATGGAACAGACACGCAAGGAACACGAGGCAGAGATGGAGAGCATGCGTGCACAGCGCCCGATGCCGGGACAGCGTCCCATGACGGGGCGCCAGCAGGCCATGCAAAAATACAGTGAAGAGCAGCGTGCCTATTCCGAACAACAACGGCAGGCGCGCCAGGCGCAGGCAGACAAGTGGCGTGAGGCAAGGCAGAAGCAGATGGATGCGCGTATGGAGGCTTACCTGAAACAGCGTGAGGAACGCCTGTCCAGCATGGTCAAGGAGCAGGAGGAAAATCGTAACCGTGCTGAAGACAGGCACAATTATCTGGTGGAAAACCAGGATGACATAATGAATAAGATGCTGGACGAGCAGGTTGATATTGCAAGCCGCCACGAGGAAATGCGCCTGCAGGCGGAAGACCGTCGCAAGGAAATGGCTGCCATGCGTACCACCCTGATGGATATGGCCCCTGAAGAACGCAGGGCCTATATGGAAGAGCGCCGGGAAGAACTCTTTGCTGAAATGACCCCGCCGCAACCACCGACCCGCCCCGCACCGCCAGCGTGGGCACAGAGCCCCATGCGCCCGCCTGTTCCACCGGCTCCACCAAGATACTAACCCGCAAGGACTGCTGAGTCAGGCTGGCAGTGTGAAATCCGCCAGCCTGACCGGCAGAGGCCCGGGTCCCGACTCGTCGGGATTCGCCTCAAACACACCCGGTCACCCGATAAAGTAACGCCCGCTAATCCATCACCGGGCGTTACCCACATCCCTGTGTCACTCAACCCTGTCTTCCTTGCGGCGGGCTTTTCCCTTTTTCTCCTGAGGCACAGAAGTTTTTTCTGTTGGTACTGAATATGTAGATGATGTCTCCGATTTTTGCCTTGATGCCGGTCAAACAGCGTGCACTGAAACGGAAAGAAATCGCATATACTTGTGTGCCGTCTGGCGATCGATTTGGTCGGCTGCCCGGTATGACATAATGCCGGCATGGCAGGGACTCGGCATGCAGTAGAAAAACAACAGCCCACACTGAAGCGTTCGCTGTCACTCACGCTGGTCACCTTCTATGGGCTGGGTAATATTATCGGGGCTGGCATTTATGTGTTGCTTGGCAAAGTGGTATTGCATGCCGGAATCTTTACCCCGCTCTCCTTCCTGCTGGCATCGCTACTGGCCTGCCTGACCGCATTTACATACGCAGAACTGGCAGCCCGTTATCCGCTCAGTGCCGGAGAGGTCGTTTATGTACAGAAAGGCATCGGTTTTCGGCCGCTGTCCAGGCTGGTCGGGCTGCTTATTATCATGGCCGGCATTGTCTCTGCGGCAACTATTCTAAGGGGGTTTACGGGTTATCTGCAGGTGCTGGTTCCGGCCCCCGAGGTACTGGTGATCCCGCTGCTGGTGTTGCTGCTGGGCGGGCTGTCAGTCTGGGGCATTGTTGAGTCGGTAGGTGTGGCTGCCCTGTTCACAGGGGTCGAGATCGCAGGTTTGTTGCTCATTATCTGGGTAGCAGCCCCCGGTTTGCTGCAGACACAGCCAGCAGTATCGGATTTTATGCCGCTGCTGGAGCACGATGTGTGGTACGGGGTGTTCGCCGGTGGTTTTCTGGCCTTTTATGCCTTTATTGGTTTCGAGGACATGGTGAATGTGGCAGAGGAGGTGCGCCGGCCGGAGGTGAATTTACCTCGTGCGATCCTGGCGGCACTGGCGCTATCCACCTTGCTGTACTTTCTTATAGCGCTGATAGCGGTGACCAGTGTGCCAGTGGCTACTCTGGCCGGAAAGGATGCGCCTCTGGCTTACCTGTACCAGTTCGTCACCGGGCGTAAACCGGTGATGATTACCCTGATCAGCCTGTTTGCCGTTATCAATGGTGCGCTGATTCAGATCATTATGGCTACCCGTGTCTGTTATGGCATGGGGCGCCAGCACTTGCTGCCTGCCGTGTTTGCAAGGGTGAACGCCTTGACAAGGACACCTGCTGTGGCCACGGTTATCGTCTCCATGATGGTGCTTGTCATGGCGCTGTGGTTCCCGATTGAAACGCTGGCAAAGGCCACCAGCTATTTTCTGTTGCTGGTATTCTGCCTCGTAAACCTGTCCCTGTGGCGATTGAAGCACACGGTCACACAGCCTGCCGGCATTCTGTGTGTGCCCCGGTGGGTACCAGCCACCGGTTTTATCGCGTCATGTGCCTTTGTGATTGCGCAGGTGATACTGGATCTGCGTGTATGATGGCCCGGGGCATCAGCTACAAGGCTGACTGCGCTTTCTGGCCTCTTGCTCGGCTTCGCGAGCCGTCACCTTTACGAGCAGGGAGAGCTCCTCGCTCAGTAGCTTAAGGATATCATCCTGTGCCAGCACACCCACGAGCTCGCACTGGTTTGAAATAACCGGAACCCGCCGTACGCCCCGGGCGCGCATGCGCTGAGCGGTGTCCAGAATGCTGTCCTGTTCACAGACCTTGAGCACGGCACTGGTCATGATGTCGCCGACTGTGACTGCCTCCGGGTCGACTTTCTCGGCAAGCACTTCAATGACAATATCGCGGTCGGTCAGGATGCCAACCGGCTCCATGTGACTGTCCCGCTCCTCTGTAATGATCAGGCTGCCGACATGTTTGTCACGCATTATCTGTGCTGCCTCGGAGACATTGGTTTCACGGCTTGCGGTTACGACCTGCCGGTTGCAGAGTTCTCCTGCATTCATGGCGATTTCCCCTTTGTATTCTGGAAACGAAACCCGGTGGTGATGGTTGTTACATCACTTCCTTATAGTCAGTATAGGTCGTGTTTTTCATCCCGGAGTTGATCCATGTCAAAATGAGTGCTTGAGGAAGTGCTGGTACAGTGTCGGCAGATTTGTTACCTATAGCTGTGCAAGTCATTCGAAGGCGAAGGAAGGTGCGACAGGTGGGACACAGGTCACATGACAGTAGCCAGATAGCAGCGCAGCAGTGTCTGGTTCAGGCGCTGGAGAATCCGGCTGTTTATGGACATGCGGTTACTGAACTCAGGCTGATTGAAACACATGGCTCATGGGTCATCCTTACGGGCGTGTATGTCTACAAGATCAAGAAGGCAGTCAATTTCGGTTTCCTGGATTATTCGACCCTGGAGAAGCGCAGGTTTAATTGCCAGGAAGAACTGCGACTGAACCGGCGTTTTGCACCGCATGTGTACCTTGATGTCGTTGCCATAACGGGCACTTTCGAACAACCATCGCTGCAGGCCAACGGAGATCCGATCGAATATGCCGTCAGGATGAAGCAGTTCCCGCAATCAGGGTTACTCAGTACCCTGGCAGCACAGCACGAACTGACAGCGGAACACATCGATACACTTGCTGCACTGGTGCCCGCTATGCATGCGGCAGTCAACATTGCTGACAAGCACTCTGAATACGGCCTGCCGGGCGATATCCATCACTGGGTAACCGAGAACTTTGCTCATATTCGTCCGGCATTGCGCGAGCCACAGCAGCGGCAACAGCTGGACACTATTGAACACTGGTGCCGGCAGGAATTCGAGAATAAACGGGTTTTACTTGAACAGCGCCGTGGAGAAGGTTTTGTGCGGGAATGTCATGGCGACCTGCACCTCGGTAACCTCACGATTATTGAGGGTGATATCACACCGTTTGACGGTATTGAGTTCAATCCACAACTGCGCTGGATTGACGTCATCAGTGAAGTCGCTTTTCTGGTTATGGATATTCGTGATCGCGGTTACCCGCGCCTGTCTTGCCGTCTGCTGAGTGCCTGGCTGCAACATACGGGTGATTATTCCGGGTTGGCCCTGATGCGCTATTACCTTGTTTACCGGGCACTGGTCCGCGCCAAGGTGGCCATTCTGCGACAGGCCCAGGCATCGTCCACACTGGATAAGCAGGACGCCTGGTATGAGTATGCGTCCTATATGGAGCTGGCCTCACGCTATGTAAGACCGCCGTTACCTGTATTGATCATTACGCACGGTGTATCGGGTTCGGGCAAGTCATTTTATGCCTCTCGACTGGCCGAGCGTCTGGGTGCGATCCAGATTCGTTCTGATCTTGAACGTAAACGTTTGCACGGTTACCCTGCAGGCGCGGACACACAGTCCGGCATCAAGGCAGGCATGTATTCATCGGATGCCAGCGAACGCACTTACGAGCAGCTTGCCCTGCTGGCGCGTACAGTGATCGGGGCTGGCTACCCGGTCATTGTTGATGCCACCTTCCTGCAATTTACATGGCGTGAACAGTTCCGCCAATTGTCCTGTGCATTGACAGTACCGTTCGTATTGCTGCACTTTGCGGCAGACAAGGACACACTCCGCGCACGCATACGAGGCCGGCAGGCTGCCGGTGGAGACCCGTCAGAAGCGGATATCGGGGTACTGGAAGCCCAGCTTGTTTCACAGGAGCATTTGACACCGGATGAAATGGCTGATGTGATCGACGTGGAATTATCCATGGATTCGTCATCCGACAATCTGGCTCGCCAACTCGTCGAGCAGATATCTGCGCTTGCAGCAGGCGGTCATCCGGGTGCGGGGGATATGGTAGATTCATAACAGGCATTCTCTGGCCGATATGACTGGAATAAAGGAATGTTGTTAACATATCGGGAATATGTACTGGCTTTCATTCAAAAAGAAACAAGAAAAACCGGTCACTGGCCTGATCCTGCCGGGTGGTGGTGCGCGTAATGCCTACCAGGCGGGCGTGCTGAAGGCGATTGGCGACATGCTGCCGGAAGATGCTGAAAACCCTTTCCCGGTAATCTGCGGGACCTCCTCGGGTGCGCTCAATGCGGTATTACTGGCCAGTAGTGCCACTCGTTTCCGTGAAGGTGTTGATCGGCTCTACGGTGTCTGGGCAAATTTTCATGTCGGCAAGGTTTTCAAAACCGATACATGGACCGCGGTCAAAAGCGGCTTCAGGTGGGCAGTAACCTTCATGAGTGTTGGCCTGGTGAGGCGTCAGCCAAGATCGGTGCTGGACAATTCGCCGCTGCGCGGCTTGCTGGAAAGTCACATCCGTTTCGCGCGTATCCAGCATGCAATCGATACCGGTGCCCTGGACGCCGTCTCCATTACAGCATCGGGTTATACCAGTGGTATGTCGGTCACCTTTTACCAGGGCAGGGAGGGGCTGAAGCCATGGAAACGAACGCGCCGTTTCGGGCAGCCGACCGAGCTGACACTGAACCACCTGATGGCCTCATCGGCAATACCGGTACTGTTTCCTGCGGTGAAGTTGCGCAATGAGTATTTTGGTGACGGCTCCATGCGGCAAACGGCACCACTCAGTCCTGCATTGCACCTCGGGGCAAACCGTCTGCTGATCATCGGTGTCAGGAATCCCCGCCCTGACAAGCCGCCGGAAGATGACAGGCGTATTCCCTTCCCGTCGTTCGGCCAGATTACCGGCTATATCTTTGACACCCTGTTTATGGACAGCCTGGATGCTGATATTGAACGGCTGCGGCGGGTCAATCACACTATTACCGAGACCCGTGACAAGCGTGTTGAATATCATGACACATCATTACGCCAGATCGACTACCTCGAGATTTCACCAAGTATGGATATTCGCGAAATTGTGGAACGCTATGTCGACAACTTTCCGCGCTCCGTGCGGACCCTTCTGAAGGGAATCGGTGCGCTTGCACGTGAGGGTCGCCCGTTGATGAGTTACCTGATGTTTGATGCGCCATACTGCAAGGAACTCATGGAGCTTGGTTACGAGGATGGCATGGCGGCCCGCAAGCAGGTGCTGCACCTGCTGGGTTATGAAGAACTGGCCGAGGACACCGAAGCCGCCAGTTAGTGTCTATCCAGAAAGAATAAATCTCGCCAAGGCGCAAAGATCGCAAAGTTACAACTTAATATTATGAAAAGAATAAAAATTCTTTCTTGGCGTCTTTGCGAGAGAAATTTCAGTGTTTATGGATGGACTCTGGCTAACGGTGCATGCGGTCCTGGCGGCGCCAGCGGTCGACAATATCATCGATATCCAGGTCACTGGGTCCGGTGACCCAGTGACGGAAGAAATCGACACTGGAACTGTTAGGAGGCGGGTCAGGTTTATAGAGCTGTACCCGTGTAGGCAACGGTACGGCCAGTCCCATGATCATGGCCTCACCCTGGCTCAGCGATGACAGTACATCAATGAAATCACTTTCTGCTTCCGGTACCAGATCACGGACATAGTCCTGGTCATCCGGGTTGGTGAGGCGCAGACACACAAACGTGCTGCATTGTGCCAGCACGGTTTCGGATAACTCGTGTGGCCGCTGTGTTACCACGGCGAGGCCGACACCGTATTTACGGCCTTCCTTTGCGATGCGTTGCATGGAGCGACGGGTACCTTCGTACTGTGAACCGCCTTCACGCGGGATATAGGCATGCGCTTCCTCGCACACCAGCAACAGCGGGAATTCCTTGAACTTCGGGTTCCAGTAATTGAATTCGAATGCCAGTCGACCAACCTGTGCCGTTACCACGGGCCGTACATCGAACGGGACAGAGCTCAGGTCGATGATTGTAACCTGTGCCCTGGGATCACCGAGACCGACAAAATCGCGCAACAGGCCGGACATGGTAGCGGATGAGGTGCGATGCTTTGGCTGCAGCAGAAAATCGTAGCGCGTATCATTCATGCGGCTCTGCAGGCGCATCAGGAACTGGTCAAAGAGTCCGGCAAGTGCGCCCTTTTCCTTGCCAAAATTGGATGTCATCTTGTTGGCTTCTTCGAAGTAGGTGTATAGATCGGCCAATGAGAAGTAAACCGGTGAATCAATCGAGATATCGCCAAGCTCCAGTTCCTTGTTGGACTTGTTGCGCAGGTCATGCACACTGTCACGCAGGAAGGCGATTTGTGAAGAAGCAGAGTCATCGCTACGGTCGATCAGCAGGTCCACCAGTTCGGCGAAGGTCATCAACCAGTAGGGAATCTCCAGTTCCCGGGCATCAATATAACGGGTGACCTTGTCATCAAACGCATGCTGGCGATTGCCGTCATTGTCTTCCCAGCTGTACTCACCATGCAGGTCAAGAAGAATGATATGTGCTTTAGGCATCGACTTGACAGCACGTTGCAACAGGTTGGCAACCGTCCATGATTTACCGGCACCGGACTGGCCGAGAATGGCAAAGTGGCGGCCAAACAGGGCGGCAGGATCCAGGCAGACATCAATGGAATTGTCGGCTGACGCGACACCGACGGAATAACCCTGGGCGCGAAACTTGACGAAGATGGATTCGACTTCCTCTTTGCTCACCGTATGGATTTCTGCCCCGGTGACAGGAAACTTTTTAATACCGTTCTGGAAAACACCGCCGGATGAGACTTCGCCGAGCGGAATCAGCTTGATGGCTTTGCGGGAACCGTTAGCGCTTGCCGCCGGGATTTCCTGGATGGATTTGACGATTGCGAGAAGCTTGATGTCACCCTGGATGATCGCAACAAAAGAGCCGGGTTGGCCGCTCATGTCACTGTCACTCTGGGTGGTTATGCGGGGCAGCCGGCCTTCATTGGCCTCTGCCAGGGTGGCTTCGAATGCGCCGGTTTCTACTTTGGTAACGTGACCTATCAATGTTTTCGTATACGGTGTCATTGCCGGGTTTCCTTTGGGCTGATCAATAGAGTTGCCCCCCGAACAGGGTCGGTGGGCAACTCTAACGATTTAACGGCAGCAATGCAGGTATATTTAAACTGGCCGCTGCCGCCCCCGGCAGTCTCTGCTCAGTAGCGGGTCGCAACCCCGGGTCGGTATAACTTCCTGAATTGATTGCGATAGTGGACAACGGCACTGTTACTCCCGGCTTTTACATCGAAGATCTTCCAGCCGTCCTTGCTTTTGTAGAAACGAAACTCCAGTTTGGTGGGAATACCACTCGGTTGCATGATCCAGGCCCTTACCCGGACATCGTCGGTGCCTTGTCCGCGTGGCGTGAAATAGCGGATTTGCTGGTTGGTGTAGCTGGACAGTTTCTGTGCCAGCGTTTTCATGAAGGCCTGTGCAATCTTGTCCTGCAAGCGGGTGCGCTGCTTGGCAGTCATGGTTCGCCATGCGGGACCGGCCGCCCAGCGGGCCATGTAGTTGAAGTCAAAATAGGGGGCCACTTCTGTTTCCAGGAAGGTCCTGGCCTGTGCGGGATTCTTTGCTCCGCCACTGCGGATAAACTTGGTTAGTTTGGTTATACCGGCTTTGACAATGGTGGCCGGAGCGGATGACTCAGCCTGTGGTGTCGGATAGTAAGGTGGATGATAAGGTGCGTAGGGTGCAGCGTTGACGGTGTGTGCGAGTGTGGAACCGAGTACGAATAAAACAGCCAGAAGATTAGCTTTCATTGAGGCCTCTGCAGTTGTGCTGGTTGTTAGCAAGAAAACAGGCCGGCGTTTGCCGGCCTGCCGCTACCGTCTTATACAACAGACGGTCACCAGTTACCAGCGCATGCGCATTAAAACGCATGCGCTGGACAACAGGGCCAGGTGTTACTGACTTGCCGCCGGTGCGGCGGGTGCTGCCGGTGCAGCTGGCGGAGCACCATAGGGTGCATAGCCATAGCCCGGGCCACCATAGCCATAACCGGGATAACCACCATAACCATAACCCGGATAACCACCATAGCCGTAACCACGGCCATAGTAATCGCCATAACCACGGCCATAACCACGGCCGTAACCGCGTCCGCGGCCGCTGCCACTACCGTGCATGTTGAAGCCGAAATCGCCATCACCGAAGAAATCGCCAAGGCCATCGCCCCAGCCATCACCCAGCCAGTCATTACCACCATAGCCACGGTTGCCGCCCCATGGACCCCAGTTGCCCCAGGCATGGGCGGATGTGACCGGAAGGGCGACCAGCGCACCGAGTGCGGCGGCTGCCAGTGTCAGTTTCAATGTCTTCATAAATATTTCCTCCTGTGGGAAAAAAACTGCGTCAAGTTTAGACGGCATCGATTCTGGAAGAAGCAAGAGTGAAAAGAATTGACCTGCGTCAATATTGCGGCAGTTATGTGAAGATATTCTTCCCCTTGGTGAGAATATCAGTCATTCACGCTAGACTCGCTGCAACACGTAGTCAGTATAGGAAGATACACGGCGATCGGGTGAAAAAATGCGTTTGATAATCGGCATGTTGCTACTGGGATTAACCACTGCGGTTGTGGGTGAACCCAGGGGTGGGGAATTGTACGCCGCCCACTGTTCGGGCTGTCATGGCGATACTGGTAACGGTGGCGTGGGCGTGCCACTGGCGCTGCCGTCTTTCCTGGAAAGTGTGGATGATAATTTCCTGCACAAGACCATCCGCATGGGCCGTCCCGGTCGGGTGATGCCTGCCTTCAGACGGCTCAGTGATGCCCAGGTTGCTGCCATTGTGTCTTTTGTCCGCAGCTGGTCCGGCAAGCCTGCACCTGAATTTTCCGACAAGCCGGTCCGGGGTGATACGCAGCATGGCAAGCAGCTGTTTGCCAGCTATTGTGCCGCCTGCCACGGAGCGGCTGGTGAGGGCGGCAAGGGTACCGGGGTGACCTTCTCGCGCAAGCGGAATCTGCCGATTATTGCACCGGCGCTGAATAACGCCGGCTTTCTGGCTGCAGCGTCCGATGAGATGATCCGGCATACCCTGCAGTTCGGCCGTGAGAATACACCCATGCGATCTTTCCTTGTGCAGGGTCTCTCGGAACAGGATATTGATGACCTGGTCAGTTTTGTACGCAGCTTCGAAAAACAGCAAGCTGTACCCGAAAAGCGGTCAGTGACGGCGGCCGAGACCACGATCTCGGCCGAGTCATCCTACACGCTGGAAGAAACTGTCGAAAACCTGAAAGATGCGATTGTCAGCCAGAACTTTATCCTGATCAGGGAGGATCACCTTGAACACGGTCTCGTCAAGGAGGGGAAGGAGGACCCGTCGGAAATTATCCTGCACTTTTGTAACTTCAAGTTTCTTTTTGAAGCACTCGCCGTCGATCCGCGGGTTGGTATGTTTTTACCGTGCCGGGTAACCGTGACTGAAGTCGATGGCAAGGTTATGGTGACAGCCATCAATCCCATGTATCTCAGTCGCCTGTTCAACAACGATGAACTGAGCGGGTATTGCGAGAGGATGCATGAAGTGTATGCCGCGATCCTGGAGGATGCGACGCTATGAAACGACGATTCGTCATTCTCCTGTTTGCCGCGATGCTGATGCAGTTGTCGCGACTGGCTGATGCCGAGGATATGATCATGACGCGTTCTGTGCTGGCATTCCCGGAAGCCATGCTGGCGTTGCAGGAGTCCATTGCTGCCCATGGCTACACCGTGTCACGGGTGCAGCGCATCGACATCGGACTGACCGGTATGGGTTACAAGACAGACAAGTACCGTGTCGTGTTTGCCGGTAAAATCGACGAAATCAGGGAACTTACCGATAAGGCGCCGCAACTGACTCCGTATCTTCCCCCAAAGATTTCGATCTTTGCCGAAGGGAACCAGACTATCCTGGTGACCATTAATCCAAAGGAGTATGCCGCGATTGCCGGTGACGCAGTTGATCCGGTCTTTTTTGATCGCTGGGAAAGTGACTTGCGCTCAATATTTTACGATGTGAACAGTGCCCGGTAGTGTGGCACCCACAGGACCCACTTCGGGGTGAATCCTGTGGGGGGCGACACCTGACTAGTCGTCTATACCAAGCGCTGTAGCGGTAAAGACAGACGTGCCGGTATTGTAGCTTCCGGTTACCTCCACTTCATCGTTCACCAGAATGTCTGGCAGAGCGATGCCACTGACATCCACCGTGACACCGGCAATCACCAGTGTGCTGGAGCCTTCCTGGATGCTCTCCACGGGGCCCTCAAGCTCGTCTTCATCGCCGTGGTCGTCCTCACGTTCCAGCTTGACGGCAACCAGTTTGCCGCTGTCCGGATCAACGTAGGCATCTATTTCAACGTGATCACCGCTATTCAGGTCATTCAGGCCGAAAAAATGTACCGCTATCAGTCCCTCTTCATCCTGCTTGTCGATCAGCAGCGTGGAGGCATTGACATGGATGGTCTTGCCAAACAGGGTGACGGTGCCGGATGGATCATTAACCCCTTCCAGGCTGCCTTCCATTTCAATGTTATCATCGAAACCCAGCTCGATTTCATCAGCAACCAGTTCACCATCAGCATTGAGCTCACCTTCCACCTCGAGGGAAACGCCAATATCAATGTCACCGGCATTGCCGTGCTTGATCGATGTGGATTTCGTAATGACGACCCGGCGTCCACCGATCTCGAAGGCCGTATCTGAATTTACGACGGTAACGATACCGTTCAGTTCGACTTCATCACCTTCATCACCCTCCAGACCCATGTCGCCGTCATCTTCCAGCTCGATTTCACTGGCAACAAGATCACCAGCAATGAAACCGGCTGTGCTCTTTACTTCAACATACAGGCCCTCACTGAGGGTGCCACCGGGTATGTTGTCATCAAACATGGCGCTGCTGAAATCTACCCTGAGTCCGCCAATGTCGAAGGTGGTGTCAGAGAGGTTGGTGATAATCCCCTTAAGCTCGATTTCTTCACCCGAGTGCGTGGCCAGTTTTACTTCTATACGCGTGGCATAGACAGTACCGTCGCCCGAGGAGAAGCCGCTGATCTCGACAACATTTCCGGCGGCAACCAGGTCCACACTGGTGATGCCGGGAACGTCACTTTCAAAAATGGTGGTGCTTTGGATAATGACGGTTTGCCCCATGACGGTCATGGTGCCATCCACAGCAACGTTGTTGGCATTGACAATGCCTTCGATTTCATCATCAAACTCGACGTGTTTCGCGGTGCCTGTCGCTCCATCTGTATTCACCGTTCCCGTAATAGTGACGACCATGCCGACAGCCAGGCCGTCTTCGTTCTCCTGGCCATCGTCACCGTCATCCAGGGAAAAACTGCTGCTATCGGTTTCGAATTCCACGCCATCGACGAATATGCTGCCGAAACCGGTCACAACACCGGAGGTGATGGTATTGCCGGACGTACCCGTGCTGTCGGTACTGTCGCTTCCGCCACCGCCGCATGCAGTAAGTCCTATGATACTGGCGATGGCGAGTGATATGGCGGTGATTTTAGACTTTCTGTTCATGATATACTCCTATAAAGTACTGTTAATGAAGGCAAAAATATTGTTTAATTACACCTGATGAATGATTGGCTGGATGCTTCATCAAGCAATATAGTGGGAAATAATTCCCAAATATTGTGTTTGATGCTATCATGGTCATAAATTTGGCGGTGGGCTTCTTTCCGGATATGTGAGCACGTTCACACTGTTGCCGGTTTGCAGGTCAGCGGGATAGCGTGTCCATGTGGTGAGGCGTCTATCGAGTGCTGGAGATTTTAGTTTTGATATGAGCAAAAAACAGCAACATGCACTTTTCGCTGCTACACGACTGTTACTGCGTCCGCTGGTACGCATTCTGATTCGCAACGGTGTTGCCCACGGGGCATTTGCGGAACTGACGAAGAAGGTATTTGTGGACGTTGCCTTTGATGAATTTTCACCTGATGGCAAGAAACAGACAGTGTCCCGTGTTTCTGCACTGACAGGACTGACACGCAAGGATGTCAAGCGATTGCACGAGTTGCAGCAGACCGATGATTCGTCCAGTCAGGCGCGCTATAACCGTGCTGTGCGTGTGATCAGTGGCTGGAGGAATGACAAGCGCTATCTTGATGGTGCAGGAAAACCGGCAGATCTGCCGATGAGCGGGAAGCGTTATTCATTTGATGAATTGGTCAGGCAATACAGCGGTGACATCCCGACCAGGGCGATGCTCTCCATGCTGGTCGAGGCCGGTAGCGTGAAAGAGGTCAGCGGGAATGTTCGCCTGGTACGGCATGCCTATGTAAGCAGCGGTGACCCGACAGAGAAACTGAAGATACTGGGAAGTGACGTATTTGAGCTGATCTCGACAATTGACCACAACATGACGGCCGGCCCCGGGGACCTGCTGTTCCAGCGCAAGGTTTCATACGACGGCATAGACCCGGATTCGCTGACCCGGCTCAAAAAAATGTCTGCAAAAAAGGCGCAGACGCTTCTGGAGCAACTGGACAGGATATACGCAGATAATGAACTGGAGGACAGCAGTGACCAGGGGAAAACCATCAGCCTGGGGATTTACTATTACGAACATGATTCATCCGAGGAGTCATAGCCATGATGCACCAGAGTCATAAAGGGTTCATTGCCATTTGCATGCTTGTATTGGTGGTATTCATTGCTGCATGCGGTGGTGGAGGCGGCGGTGGTTCAGTGGCCGGCGGCGGAATTGGCGGTACCGGCGTGACCTCGGGAACCGTGTCCGGATTCGGCAGTGTCTTCGTCAATGGTATTGAATTTGAAACCGATGGTGCCAGCCGGGATGTCGACGATGAGACCGATATCAGTGATGGCAGTGATGATGACCAGGTGCTGGGTATCGGCATGGTGGTCACCATTATCGGTACCGTGAATGATGACGGTGTGAGCGGCACCGCAGACAGCATTGAGTACGATGATGATGTCGAGGGTCCGGTGGCAGCCGCTCCCGTGGAAGACCCGGATGGGGTCACAAAAACCTTTGCTATCTTCAATACCACGGTGGTGGTTGGCCGGGATAGCACGGTATTTGTAGCAACAGACTATGACAGCCTCACACAAAATGATCTGCTGGAAATCAGCGGCTATTTTGATGCGGACGGCAAACTACTTGCGACCCGTGTAGAGAAAGAGGACGTGCTGGTCCTGGGCGTCAGCGGAGTAGAGATCAAAGGTGTGGTCAGCGAATTTTTTAATGGCACGAATGAATTTAAGTTGGGTGGTATCAAGATTACCTTTGACGGTATAACCGTGTTTGAGGATCTGCCGGGTGATACGGTAGAGAATGGCCAGTTTGTCGAGGTCGAGGGCACGCTGGATACGGCGGTTTCCATATCAGCTGATCGCATTGAACTCGAGGACGAAGGCTTTGATGACGATGTCGACCAGATAAGCATTGAAGGTCTTGTCACGGACTTCAATGACATCAGTAACTTCAAGGTGGCCGGCCAGCGTGTGAATGCCGCAAACGCGACGTTTGAACCTGCCGCACTGAAAACAGGTATCGCCGACGGCGACAAGGTCGAGGTCGAGGGCGCCATTGTCAATGGCATCCTCAAGGCAAAAGAGGTGGAGCAGCGCGGTGGTGATATCCGGGTGAGTGCAGTTGTTGAAACTACAGAGCCTGTTGCAGGCACAGTTACACTGGAGGTTGTATCGGGGCAGTTCCTTACTGTCAGGACCGACAGTCAGACCCAGATCGAGGACGAGCGCGAGGAAGTGGAACCGTTTGCTATCAGCGGGATTGATGCAGGTGACTTCCTCAATGTCGAGGGTTTCGTGGATGGCAGCGGCAATTTTATCGCCTCGCAGATCGAGCGAGATGAACCGGGTGATATCGAATTGCGTGGACCGGTGGACGTGCCACCTACTGCGGCAGGTATCGTTTCCATCCTTGGTATCAGTATAGCGACGGATGGTTCAACCGTCTTTGAAGATGCCAGTGATGTGCCCATCAGTAGTGCGGTTTTCTTCGGTGACGTAGAGAATGGTGACCTGGTTGAGTACACGGACAAGCAGCCGGCCGACGGTATTGCCGACGAGGTTGAGTTCGAGGATTAGACCCCCTTTTATTCCCCCCCTGTTTGGCGTTCCATGGGCGCCATGTTTTTTGCTCATAGCTCAGGGAAAAAGGATCCAGCCGTCTTTTGCCAAATCCAGTCGCGGCCAGTAACGCACCAGGTAGTTGTTTGTTTTGCTCTGCTGGAAGCCATTCAGGTTTGCCTGCCAGCGCTCATGCCAGAAGTCCAGGTCCATATTATTGATTAGTCACGGGTATCTGCCAGCCGGTAGTATAATAACAATTGAACAGCCGTGTTCTGCAACGAGGTGGTTATGACGGAACAGTCAGCAGACCCTTTCAGGTCAGCCTTCAAGGGTCGCTTTGAGAATGTACTGCGCTGGGAGCAGCTGGATGCCTTGTGGACGGTGCTCCATCAGGATGCCGATGGCGGCTGGCACATCTATGCGGTGGGTGAACCGCCACCGCGACAGCCGGCCAATGCAGTGCTGGTGAAAAGCTTCCTGACGGAAATTGAGCGGTTGTTACGCAAGGAACATAATGAAGACTACTGCGGCGTGGTCTTTGCTGATTCCATGGCAACACCACGGTTTGTGAAGATATTCGATCCCAATAACCTCGGCGTGTCCTGCGGTTTCAGCGACAATCCACCCTTGCCCGGGTGGATACTCTCAAAACTGCCCCCGGTTGACCTGGAAGTTCCGGTTCCCCTGGCCGGAAACCGCCGTCGGTGGTGGCAGCGTCTGTTAGGCGCATAATTGGGAATATATAACTACCTGATAAATAAAGATAAAAATATTTGCTGTTGAAGTATATTAACCTGCGCGAATATAATTTGTGTTCGGATTTTGGCTGGCCGTGTCAGCACTATTCCCTGTTTTATATCTAGCAAGTGGAGAAGGCATAATGAAAAAAGTAAGCAGTGTATTTATTGCAAGCATTTTACTGGCTGTCAGCGGTTCTGTATTGGCAGACGGTCAGAAAACTTACCAGACCAGTTGCCAGGCATGCCATAACCCGGCCTCGGTTATACCCAATGTGCCAAAACTGGGTGACAAGGCAGCCTGGGCGCCGCGTATCGCCACCGGTATTGATGCCATGCTCGCGACTGCGATTAAAGGCAAGGGCGCCATGCCACCGAAGGGTACGTGCATGACATGTTCAGATGCCGATCTGAAGGAGGCGATTGAATACATGGTCAGCCAGAGCCAGTAGTTTTAGCCTGGCAAAACTGAGATCAGGTGCTGTCCGGCCTGCTGTCAGAACAGAGTACGGATGAATGGCGTGTCACTGGCACGCCATTTTTTTGCCTGCAGGGAGAAGGTGAGACCGGGAACCGGTCGAGAAGCTGGCCTGGGCCATGTAGGTACGTCGCGGGAGGCATGGAGAAGGTGAGACCGGGAACCGGTCGAGAGGCTGGCCTGGGCCATGCCGGGAGCGACGCAATTCGGAGACATGATAATGAAACAGTTTTTACCTGTAATAATGCTCGGTGTTTTTATTACATCTGGCGGGGTCGCGCAAGCCGGTGATGCCGCGGCGGGCAAGGCGAAGTCCGGTAGCTGTGCCGGTTGCCACGGTGCGGCGGGTATCAGCAAGAATCCCATGTGGCCAAATCTTGCCGGGCAGCAGCAAGGCTATCTGGTCAAGCAGTTAAAGGCCTTTCGTGAAGGCAGCCGCACTGATCCCATGATGACGCCAATGGCAAAGCCGCTGAGTGATGAAGATATAGCCAACCTCGCCGCCTGGTACAACAGCCTTTAAGCTGCACGGGCCATGCGGTGGTTCGTGTACAGCGCGATGGTCAATAACAGCAGGGCACCAGCCTGGTGAGTCGCTGCCAAAGAAACAGGCACATGCAGCAGCAGTGTTGATATGCCAAGACCGACCTGCAGCAATACGGCGGCAAGCATCAGGTGCAGGCCGGTTTTTACTGTTGCGGGCAGTAAGAAACGACGTGCTGCAATCCACAATACAATGACACTGAAAAATACCAGAGTCGCCAGTAAGCGGTGATCGAACTGGACGGTGGCAATGTTCTCGAAGAAATTACGCCACAGTGGTGTCTGCATGAAGATCACCTCGGGTACCCAGTGACCGTCCATGAGTGGAAAGGTGTTGTAGGCAAAACCTGCCTTGAGACCGGCAACAAAGCCGCCGGAAAGAATGGCAATGAACACCAGGCCTGTCAGCAGTGTGGCGGCTCGCCGCAGTCCGACGGGAACACGTGCTGAACGCCGGTCACCCAGCCACAGTCCCAGTGCGACATAAAACATGTAGGCATAAATCAGGATTGCCAGGCCAAGGTGGGCAGTCAGCCGGTACTGGCTGACGTGTGGATTGTCGACCAGGCCGCTTTTTACCATGTACCACCCCAGCAGCCCCTGCAGGCCGCCGAGCACAAACATTGTCAGCAGTTTAGGAATGAGCGGGCGCTGTATCCAGCCCTTTGCGAGGAAGAACAGGAACGGCAGCAGAAAGACCGTGCCGATGGTACGTCCCAGCACCCGGTGTGAATATTCAAACCAGTAAATCTGCTTGAAACCCTCCAGGTCCATGCCGACGTTGATCTTCTGATATTCCGGTGACTGCTGGTAGAGACCGAAGGTTTCCTCCCAGCCGGCCTGGTCGAGAGGGGGCAGGATGCCGAAGACCGGATCCCATTCAACCATCGACAGACCGGAACCCGTCAGTCGTGTAACACCGCCAAGTATGACCATGGCGTACACCATGAGGCAGCAAACAAACAGCCAGGCGGCAATACGCCGATTATGGATACGGTTCTGTTCCGGTGTGTCATGCTGGCTCATGGGTCCGGTATTCTACATAAGTTCAGTCGGGAAACTGCTATTATGTTACTACCTGATGCGGGTTAGAATGCTTCAAGATAATAAGTGGCGAGTGCATCCATATGAAACAGGTGATCGTACTGGCACTGGCGGCAGGAGTGCTTTTGCTGGGGACCTATTTTTACCTGCAGCCTGTCAGGGTGCAGGAGGATCTTGTTGTGCAAATCGGCCCCGTTGTTGATGACACTGTGATCCTGTCTGAAGCACCTTCGCCCGAGGGTGAAGCACCGGTCAGGGCCGTCCTTGATATCAGCGTTCACACCATCGAAGGACTCAGGGTGCTGTTTGATCGTGCAGAGGAACTGGCAATGAGGCCGCAAGCCCAGGGTGAGGAGGCCAGCGTGGTGCTGGTGTTGCACGGGCCCGAAGTGGAGTTCTTTTCCATCAGGAATTATGGAAAGTACAAGGATATAGTCGACCAGGCCGCACGCCTGGATGCGTTTGATGTTGTCGATGTGAAAATATGTCAAACCATGATGGGTGTACAGGGTGTTGAACGTGATGACATCCCGTCATTCATAGAGCAGGTACCGTTAGGATCAGGTGAAGTCGAGCGCTTGATGCAGGAAGGCTATGTGGCTTTCTGATCTAAGAGAACCTCTGATTTGTCCCTTCAGCGTCATCCCGGCGCATGCCGGGATCCAGAGTTTTCAATACCTTGGATGCCGGCATGCGCCGGCATGACGAAATGGCGATTAATCAGCTGTTTCGGCCGTCAAGGACGCGTTCGATAATCGGGGCCAGAATGATCTCCATTGCAAAGCCCATCTTACCGGCGGGAACGACGAGGGTGTTACGCCGTGACATGAAGGAATCATCCAGCATGTTCAGCAGGTAGGGAAAATCGATATCCAGCTTGTTTGGATCCCGGAAGCGAATCACTACGAAGCTCTCGTCCGGTGTCGGGATGTCGCGGGCGATAAACGGGTTGGAGGTATCGACGGTCGGCACGCGCTGGAAATTGATGTCGGTACGTGAGAACTGTGGCGTAATGTAGTGTACGTAGTCTGGCATGCGTCGCAGGATCGTGTCAGTGACAGCCTCTGTGGAATAGCCGCGCTGTTCACAATCACGGAAGATCTTCTGAATCCACTCAAGATTGACAATCGGTACAACACCAATCAGCAGGTCGACAAATTTGGATACATCAACTGTGTCGGTAGCGATACCGCCGTGCAGGCCCTCGTAAAACAGCAGATCCGTCCCGGCCTCGATGGTTTCCCACGCGGTGAATTCACCCGGCTTCTGACCATAGGGCTCTGCTTCCTCTTCACTGTGCAAATAGTAACGGCGTTCGCAGGTACCGGTATCACCGTAGGTCTTGAATGTCTCTTCGAGCCTGTCAAAGACATTGGCCTCGGGACCAAAGTGGCTGAAACTGTTGTTGCCGGTCGCTTCAGCTTCATTCATGGCAACCTTCATGGCGGCGCGGTCATATTTGTGGTAACTGTCGCCCTCAATCACTACGGGATTCACACCCTCGCGCAGGAAAATATGCTCAAATGCCTGTTTCACAGTAGTGGTGCCCGCACCGGATGAACCGGTAACAGCAATTATTGGATGTTTTTTGGACATGGAAAGCTCCTCGACCCTAGGGTTTAGATTCGGATTGGTTGAAATTCGTGGCAGGTCAATCGACCTGTTCCGGGCATGTTCATAGACGCATCGCCAGCACTCTCAGGCTGAACCAGGGCCGCGTATTGAACCATTTTTGCAGTGTCTGACTCAAGTGATAGCAGCCCCTGGTTCCTGCATGTATTGCCAAATATAACCAGATCAACAGGTTAGAATTTATTGCCCGTTATTTATTGATGCCTGCGAGGCCAACATCCAGCAAAGCGGCAAACAGGCCGACGAAGATGGCGCCATACAGACCGGCAACCGGGCCGGCACCGGACGGCACACCAAAGGCCAGTGCCAGCGGCAGGGACACAAACGCTGCCGTAGTGCCGCCGCAGAAATCGCCGCGAAGATTATTGAAATACAGGGCGCTGATGTATTTCATGCCGCGTGTGCCGGTGAAGTGACAGGGGGTAGAATCCTGGCATGCCCTGAGCCCGTGTCGGGTTGACATTCATTGTGTATATGGGGCTATACAGGATGAAGGCATTCCTTTCAGAAGGGAGATTAGTATATAATAATATTCGCTCCCTCTGCCGCAATGGCGGAACTCTTTTCATAAAGTCTGGAAGTTGCCATGGATGTAGATTGTGAAGGCTGGAAGGGTCGACTGTTCCCTTTTCGCTGCTGGATTGGAGAGTTAAAGAAACCTGAAATTCTGCGTGCCGACCTGATTGCCGGCATCACCGTCGCACTGGTACTGGTCCCGCAGTCCATGGCGTATGCGCAGCTTGCCGGTCTGCCGCCCTATTACGGTTTATACGCCGCATTTCTTCCTGGCATTGTTGCGGCCCTGTTCGGTTCATCCCGCCAGCTGGCGACCGGTCCGGTTGCGGTAGTCTCCCTGTTGACTGCCTCGGCGCTGGAGCCGATAGCCGGGGCCAACCCGGAACTCTATATTGCCTACGCCATCATGCTGGCGTTTATGGTGGGCATCTTCCAGATAGCACTGGGATTGTTGCGCCTGGGCGTGCTGGTGAACTTCCTGTCACATCCGGTGGTGACCGGCTTTACCAATGCGGCGGCCATCATTATCGGTACTTCGCAGCTGGGCAAGCTGTTTGGGGTCAGCGTGGAAAAGGCCGAACATACCTACGAAACGGTTTTCAATACGCTGGTCGAGGCGTTTAACAGTACCCACCTGGAAACCATGCTGATGGCAATTGTTGCGCTCGGTATCATGATTGCCATGAAGCGCTGGATACCCAAGGCGCCCAATGTGCTGGCGGCCGTGGTCGTGACTACCGGGGTCTCCTGGCTGGTCGGTTTTGAGCAAATAGGCGGGGCTGTTGTTGGCAAGATACCGGAAGGATTGCCGCCCCTGGCAATGCCGTCACTGGACTTCCAGACCATGGGTCAGCTGCTGAGTGTGACGGTGGCGATTGCCCTGATTGGTTTTATGGAGGCCATATCGATTGCCAAGGCGATGGCCGCCAGTACACGTCAACGTCTTGATGCCAACCAGGAACTGGTTGGCCAGGGACTGGGTAATATCTTTTCCAGTTTGTCGCAGGGTTATGCCGTATCCGGTTCCTTTTCCCGTTCGGCTGTCAATTTCGGTGTCGGCGCCAGGACCGGTTTCTCGGCGGTGGTGACCGGTGTGGTTGTCGGCATTACCTTGCTGTGGCTGACACCGCTGCTGTACCACTTGCCACAGGCCACGCTGGCAGCGGTCATCATTATGGCCGTTATCAACCTGGTCAAGATTGAACCGATCAAACACGCATGGAAGGTGCAGCGGCACGATGCTGCGGTCGCGATCATTACCTTTGTTCTGACGATCATCTGGGCACCACACCTTGATAAAGGCATCATGGTGGGTGTGCTGCTGTCCCTGGCCTTGTTTCTGTACCGTTCCATGGCCCCCCGTATTGCCGTGCTGTCACGTGATCCTGACGGCTCGTTACGTGATGCGGAAGTGCGCAAGCTGGAGACCTGTCGCAATATTTCACTGATCCGTTTTGACGGTTCCCTGTATTTTGCCAACACCGGTTATTTTGAAGACAAGATCCTGGAGCGGGTCGCGCTCAAACCGGACCTGAAGTATGTCATTATTGATGCAGAAGGCATCAACTCAATCGATTCAACCGGCGAAGAGATGCTGGGCATGCTGACTGAACGACTTCGTGAGGCGGGTGTTGAATTGATCTTTGCGCGTGCCAAGAAGCAGTTGTGGGATACCTTTGAACGCACCGGTCTGATAGACAAACTGGGGCGTGATCACATGTATGCGCTACGCACCCAGGCCTTCAACTATGCCTGGGACCAGCTCGGAGACAACCATGCCGAGACCTGTCCGCTGCGTGTACCCCGTCCGATGGAGGCGGAGGCCTGAGAAAAGTTTCACGCCTTTCAGGCTCGAAATTGTTTTCTAAATTCTTTTAAACAGCAAATCCCATACCCCGTGCCCAAGGCGCTGGCCGCGCTGTTCAAATTTCGTGACCGGCCGGTAGTCGGGCCGCGGCGAGTAGTTGCCGCTACCGGCACAGTTGCGGAATGTCGGTGATTGTTCCATGACCTCCAGCATGTGTCCGGCATAGTCTTCCCAGTCGGTCGCCATGTGCAGTATGCCGCCGGATTTTATTTTCCGGGCCAGTAACTCGATAAAGCCAGGCTGTACGATGCGGCGTTTGTGATGACGTTTTTTATGCCACGGGTCCGGGAAAAAGAGCAGCAGGTGATCCAGGCTGTTATCCGGGAAGCAGGTCTGCAGTATCTGTACCGCATCTTCACGCATGACACGGACATTGGTCAGTTTGCGTTCGGCCAGTTGCTGTAACAGCCGGCCGACCCCGGGGCGGTGTACCTCGATGCCGATATAATCGGTATCCGGTTGCTGCCCCGCCATGGTGGCCAGCGCGTCACCATTACCGAAGCCGATTTCGAGTGTGCACGGTGCGTTGCGACCGAAAATTGTTGCCAGATCCAGCGGTGTATCAGCTGCCAGCCCGTAACGGGGCCACAAGTCCTGCAGGGCGCGTTGCTGCCCGGCGGTAATGCGCCCCTCGCGACGTACGAAGGAGCGGATATTCCTGGCAGGACAATCATCGGCAGGCACTGTCATCGGGGCTGGTCCATGAGGCAGGTTGGTGGCTTAGGGGGCATTCTGGGCATGATGGCTGCCATCGTTTGATTTGGAATCAGGGCGGATTATGCAATGGAACTAGTCGGGACAACAGTGGCGGGTCTTCTGGAAGCGTTCAGTAACCGCAGCATGACGGCAATACTGGTCCAGCTGCTGATCCTGCTGGTTGCCGGTGTGGCGGCCTTTTTTATCCACCGCGTTACCCTGAAGGCGCTGAACAGGCAACTGCAACAGGAACAACTGTCCGACTTGCGCAGTACCCTGCTGAAGGTCGGGCAACGCCTTGCCTTTCCTTTGAGTGCCTTGTCTGCCGTACTGGTCGGCAGTCTGCTGTTCAACCAGTTCGCTTACCAGACACCGGTACTGAATCTTATCTCAAAGCTGCTGGTGGCACTGGCGGGTGTGCGCCTGATTGTGTATGTGTTGCGCATCTGGCTATCCGATCCGCAGGAGGGCGTCGGTACTGTCCGCTCGGACATCAACCTGGCGATCTGGCATGGTTTTAAAGAAGCGGGAATCACCATTCCGTTCCCGCAACGCGATGTGCACCTGCACACGGCGATAGCACCTGGAACCAGCTAGAAAAACGTTCCGTCAATGGGTGATGAAGCGCTGGCAAAGCGTTTGCGCGGGATACGCCCTGCGCACCAGGCCTCGCGGCCGGCCTCGATGCCCTTCTTCATGGCCGAGGCCATCAGTACCGGGTCCCGTGCACCGGCAATGGCGGTATTCATCAAAACACCGTCACAGCCCAGCTCCATGGCCAGTGCGGCATCCGATGCGGTGCCGACGCCGGCATCGACGAGTATCGGTACCGTGGCATTCTCGACAATGGTCATGATGTTGTGCGGGTTGCGGATACCGAGACCGGAGCCAATCGGGGCCGCCAGCGGCATCACTGCGACACAGCCCAACTCTTCAAACCGTTTTGCGACAATGGGGTCATCATTGGTATACACCATAACCCTGAAACCGTCCTTGACCAGGACTTCGGTGGCCTCCAGGGTCTGCACGATGTCAGGGAACAGTGTCTTTTCATCACCCAGCACCTCGAGTTTCACCAGTTCGTGTCCGTCCAGCAGTTCGCGTGCCAGTTGGCAGGTGCGTATTGCATCCTCGGCGGTGTAACAGCCGGCGGTGTTGGGCAGCAGCGTATATTCAGAGGGTGGCAGCACATCCAGCAGGCTGGGTTCATTTGCATTCTGGCCGATATTGGTGCGGCGAATGGCAACGGTGACAATCTCGGCGCCGCTGGCTTCAGTTGCAGCACGTGTCTCGTCCATGTCCCTGTACTTGCCGGTGCCGACCAGCAGGCGCGAGTGGTATTCAACACCGGCGATCAGTAACGGGTCGTCAGTAACAGGGGTGGGTACGTGCATGACAGTAGACATAGACAGTAAGCTCTTTTAATACTTTAATAAACAGGGTTCAGGCAGGGGACGGACAGTTATCCGCCGCCGATTGCGTGCACAATTTCAACCTGGTCACCAGGCTGTATGATATGACTGTCAAACGTGCTGCGGGGCACGATTTCCCGGTTAACTTCCAGGGCCAGTCGTTTGCCCGTCAGGCCAAGGGCGTGCAGCAGTTCCCTGGCACTCAGCCTGTCGGGAAAGTCCCGGCGGTTACCGTTCAGGATGATGTGCATGTTTTTTCACTACAGGGCTGCATAATGGCGGGTTATTCTACCGTAAACATGGGGTCTGCGGTCATTTTCAGGAGAAAAACAGGGTCATGAGGGAACCGACAGAAGATATTATTTCCACCGAGATTGCAGGGACACTCGATGGCCTGATGCTGCAACGCGTCAGGCGCACGCCAGACAATATTGCCTATCGCAGTTTTGATGCCGCCAGAAAAATCTGGTGCGATACCCGCTGGAAAGAGGTCGGTGAGCACATTGCCCGCTGGCGGACGGCCCTGGCGGCTGAAGGCCTGCTGCCGGGAGAGCGGGTGGCCGTACACCTGCGCAACTGCAAGGAATGGGTGTTTTTTGACCAGGCGGCGCTGGCCTGTGGTCTGGTAATTGTGCCGCTGTATACCGATGACCGGCCCGACAATATTGCCTACATCATGAGCGACTCGGCCGTGAAGGTGTTGCTGGTGCAGGATGCCGCCGTCTGGAAACGGCTGGGTCCGGCCCTGGCCGGGCAGGAAGACCTGCAGCGGGTGCTGATACTGGATGGATCGAAACCAGTGACGGCCGGGGTGTTGCAGGATGAGCGTGCGCGACTGGTGTCAGACTGGTTGCCGGCTTCGGCAGCGCCGTTACGACAGCGCGATGGTGACCCGCATGCCCTGGCATCGATTGTCTATACCTCCGGGACCACCGGGCGCCCCAAGGGAGTCATGCTCAGCCATTACAACATGCTGTCGATTGCACATTCCGCGCTGACCATGATCGATGCCTACCAGGAAGATCTGTTCCTGTCCTTTCTGCCGCTGTCACACACGCTGGAACGCACGGCCGGTTATTACCTGCCAGTGATGTCCGGCTCAACAGTCGCCTATGCGCGTTCCATTATGCAGCTGGCGGACGACCTGCAGCATATCCGACCCACCGTCATGATTGCCGTGCCGCGTATCTTCGAACGGGTGTTTGCCCGCATCCAGGGGCAGATGGAGAAGCAGTCCGGGTTCAATCGTGCACTTTTTAACATGACGACCGGGATCGGCTGGCACCGGTTTGAATACCAGCAGAAGCGTGCCGGCTGGCGTCCGCGCCTGTTGCTATGGCCGCTGCTGAACAAGCTGGTTGCCTCCAGGGTTACTGCAAAACTCGGTGGCCGCTTGCGCCTGTCGGTGAGCGGTGGTGCGGCGCTGTCGAAGCAGGTGGCAAAGATCTTTATTGGCCTGGGGGTGCCGATCCTGCAGGGTTATGGACTGACCGAGACCAGTCCGGTCATCAGTGTCAATGTGCCGGATGATAACGAACCGGGCAGTGTGGGTATCCCGTTGAACGGTGTCGTGGCACGCATCGGCGATGATGATGAATTGCTGGTCAAGACACCGGGCATGATGCTGGGCTACTGGAATAACCACGCTGCTACGGCGGAGATTATTGATTCTGATGGCTGGCTGCACACCGGTGACCAGGCACGCATAGACAAGGGTCATATCTATATCACCGGGCGTATCAAGGACATCCTGGTGCTGTCCAATGGCGAGAAGGTTCCACCGATGGATATGGAACTTGCCATCAGCCTGGTGCCGGCCATTGAGCAGGTCATGGTGATAGGGGAGGGTGAGTCTTTTCTCGCCGCGATCGCGGTATTGAGTCAGGAAGAATGGCGGCCACTGGCGGCGCGTTTTGAACTCGATGCCGAGGCTGTGGACAGCCTGAACAATGAAAAGCTGCAGTCGTTCCTGCTCAGGGAAATCAAGGGCCATTTAAAAGACTTTCCCGGTTATGCCAAGGTGCGGCGTCTCATTCTGTCCCTGGAACCCTGGACGGTGGATAACGGCTTGCTGACACCGACGCTCAAGGTCAAGCGCGCACAGGTGCTGGATGCGTTTGCCGATGAGATCAGGACGCTGTATGAAAATGGCCCTGCTTGACAACAGTCTTTACCAGCTCATATAGGCAAATCCCTGCTCCTGTAACTGCATAATATCGTCCACTCCGATGGGGACGACCTTTGCATACGGCCGTAAATCAATTTCTGTCCAGCCCAGCGCCTTCATGGTGTTGCCGCAGGCATGAAAGGCAACACCGTATTCAGACAGGGAACCTGCCTTTTGCCGCAGCTCCATGGGAATCGGGCGTTCAGGATGTCTGGCTATAAGGTGCAGGCCGGGCCCGAATGCGGCGACCACTAACTCGATATTGTCACCGTACTTGCGCAGCATTTCGCCAACCGAGAACAGGATATGTTGCAGGTACTCGGGATCTGCATGATTGCACTGGTACACAATGCGGTGCTCCGCTGCGTCTTCGAAGTGCGAATCGGTATGGTGCGCGTGAGTCTGTCGTGCAGCGACCAGACCACCCAGCATGCCAATGGATTGCAGTGCGAGGCGGCGGGTTCGGTTAAACAGTTGATGGCGAGGCATGGTGATTCTCCGGGCTGGTGCGTGCGTTATACTTGTGACTACTGTCAGTGTAGCGCAGTGACATGAATAATTCGTGTTGTCTCTGCGGGAGAAAGCAAATGAAATTTCCCGATGTATATAATAAGTCTCGGCTGGTTGCAGCGAATATTGTACTGGCAGTCGCACTTGCCGGATGTGCATCGACGCATGATATCAATTCACGCTATTACTCAATACCTTCCGGTTCGAAACTAATACTGCATCAGGACCTGAATGTTCCCTCCGGGAAAGCGCATATAAGTATCCAGCATGGCGAGGTTGTTCATGGGCTGGATAACTGGACCGTGGGTTGCGAACTGGAGGTGCGCAAGCTGGGGCCGGGTGTGGTGACGGCGGAAACCCTTACCATCAGGCGTGCAGAGGTATCTCAGGAATGGATTAACCGGCCCCATACCATGCGTTTCTACCGGACGCTGTATTTGCAGTCGGATGCGCAACCGGATGTCATGAACATGGTCTGCCAGTACTGGTCATACCCCTTGCACGGGGATGACATTCCGGTTGCCGATATGCGTGAAGCGCTGGGGAATGTTGCCAGTTTTGAATTTGCGC
>JBDLIH010000036.1:0-32385 GCA_039714975.1 Pseudomonadota bacterium | reverse complement strand
GATACCCACCATCCGGCGATTTCCGAGACCAACGGTGATTACGATGGCCGCTTTGTATTTATCAATGACAAGGCCAATCCGCGTATCGCCGTCGTCGATTTGCACGATTTCGAGACCAAGCAGATCGTCGTCAATCCCTTGTTTAAATCAGCCCATGGCGGTGCCTTTGTCACCACGAACACGGATTATGTCATGGAGGCCGTGCAGTACGCAGCGCCCTATGGTGACGACTTCGTCCCACTGGAGGAATTCAACGATAAATACCGTGGTGGTCTGACCTACTGGCGGTTTAACAACGAAAAAGGCCGTCTCGATCCGGCTGCCTCGTTTACCTTTGAACTGCCACCCTACAGCCAGGACCTTTCCGATGCCGGCAAGGGACCTTCCGAAGGCTGGGGCTTTACCAACTCCTTCTGTACGGAACGCTACATCGGTGGCAACGAACGCGGTCGCCCGCCGTTCGAGGCCGGTTGTTCCTCCAAGGACACAGACTTCCTGCATATCACCAACTGGAAGAAGGCCGCCGAACTGGTCGCGGCCGGCAAGGTGAAGAAAGAGAAGGGTATGTACCTCATTTCCATGGACCAGGCGGTGAAAGAGGGGCTGTTGTACCTGATTCCGGAGCCGAAGAGTCCGCACGGCGTGGATGTGACTCCCGACGGCAGCAAGATCGTGATATCCGGCAAGCTGGACAGTCATACCTGGGTGTACAGCTGGAAGAAGATCCAGGATGCCATCAAGAACAAGAAGTTCGAAGGCAAGGACCCTTACGGTGTCCCGATCATTGCCCTGAAGGACACCCTGCACAAGTCGGTCAATGTTGGCCTTGGCCCATTGCACACCCAGTTCGATTCCAAAAAGTGCGTGGCCTACACCTCCATCTATGTGGATTCCATGATCACCAAGTGGGACTACTGTGAAGGCAAGGTACTGGACCAGTTACCGATTCACTACAACGTCGGTCACCTGATGACCATGGAAGGCGATACCGTCGATCCGGATGGCAAGTACCTGGTGGCGCTGAACAAACTGGCCATCGACCGCTTCAACCCGGTTGGTCCGCTGCATCCGCAGAACCATCAGCTGATCGACATCAGTGGCGACAAGATGGAGCTACTGTATGACATGCCACTGCCGCTGGGTGAACCCCACTATGCGGTCGCCATCAAGGCCGATAAGCTGAAGCCGGTGGTGCGCTACAAGTCAGGCTGGAACAGCCGTACCGATGAGAAGTCCCCGTGGAAATCACGCGCCGGTCGTGAAAAGACAGAGCGCAGCTGTGATGCAGCAGGCAAGTGCACGGTACACGTTTATGGCACAACTATCCGTTCGCACATTACGCCGGAGATTATCGAGGTCGTGGAGGGTGATACCGTCTCATTGCATTTCACTAACCTGGAACGTGCCGAGGACGAGACACACGGCTTCGCCATGTATGGCCAGAACATCCAGCTCTCCATCGAGCCGGGCAAGACGGCATCGGCCACTTTCGTAGCCGACAAGGCAGGTGTCTATCCTTACTACTGCACCGAGTTCTGCTCCGCGCTGCATCTGGAGATGCAGGGCTATCTGCTGGTCCAGCCGAAGGGCTACCAGGCCTCGACGGCTGCGCTGGTGGAAGGTACTACTTACACCGAGGCGGATTACAACAAGCAGGTGAAGACCAACATCGAGACCCAGGCGGTCATCGATTCAGTGGTCGGTTTCATTACCAGTCACAACTACAAGGATTTCCCGACCGTTGTAGCCCTGGTGGAAGACGCGACCGACCAGCTGGGCTTCGCTGATGAGGCCAAGACCAAGTCTGAGGCGGCGGCGGCCAAGAAAGACTGGAGTGCCGCCATGCTCTGGGCCAACCAGTGGTGGCAGTACCAGGTCAAGACTGCAGACATGGGGCTGCGTGCCAAGACCTACCTGGAAGAAAACGGGGCCAAGAAGATCAAGTGATATACTGGGCTTAGTCTTCTGACAAGGGGGGCGGTACCGCCCCCCTTTTTTTTCGATAAACACTGGAGAGGATTTACCATGACTTATTCTGTAATCAAGGCTGCAGTCTCTGCGGCCGCCGTACTGCTGGCCCTGTCGCCCGCAACTGTGCTGTCGGCTGACGGCGAGAAGCTGTACCAGACAAAGACCTGTTTTACCTGTCACGGCAAGGATGGCAAGACACCCATCATGCCCCTGTACCCGAAGATCGCAGGCCAGAACCAGGCCTATACACTGCAGCAGTTGAAAGATATCAAGAGCGGTGCACGCAGCAACGGTCAAAGCGCGGCCATGAAGGGTGTTATGCATCTGGTCAGCGATGATGAAATGAAGTCGCTGTCCGAATATATTGCCACTATGACGCCCTGATTCCATCGGGATAAAGCGATAGACAATAGATGGCCTGTGTCTGCAAAATGGCACAGGCCATTTTTTTGCGGGGTTGTACCTGGTGTCTATTCATTATAAAAGTTCCCGTCATTGCGAGCGAAGCGTGGCAATCTCATGATGCAACTCAGCTACCTGGAGATTGCTTCGTCACTTTGTTCCTCGCAATGACGAATTAGTCAGAGATTCCTATGAGGTCTTTGCGTCTTGGCGAGAGTATTTCCTTTTGGACGGTCACTCTGTTGAGTGTTTTTGTCTTCTGTGCTGGCGCCAGGGCCGAGGGGGAGGCACCTGCCATCGACCTGGAACTGGGTGAAGAAATCAATGAAACCTGTGCCGGTTGTCATGGTGAATACGGGCAGGGCAGCATCGACGGTGAATATCCCCGTCTGGCGGGGCTGACGGCCGGGTACATTGCCAGACAGTTGCGCAATTTCAAGCAGCGCAAGCGTATTAACATTCCCATGCTGCCCTATACCAATGAACGCGAGTTACCAGAAGAGGACCTGGTTTCGATAGCGGCGTACCTGGCCAGCATCGAGTTACCGACAAAGTTGCCACCGATCAACGAGGCCGAGTTCGATGCGCTCGCGCGCCTGCAGGCGAGCAAAAAAGTGGTGAACATTGCGATTTATCCGGGTGACGTGGAAGCCGGTCGCAAGTTTTACAAAAAAGAGTGTGCGAGTTGCCATGGGAGAGACGGTTACGGGGACAACAGCAAGCACATCCCGCAGCTGGCTGGTCAGTACAGCCTGTATCTGCTGAAACAGGTGGAGAATATTCGCAAGGCTGAACGTTTCCATGATGATGCGGACGATGCCGAAATTTTCCGGGAATACAGCGATGACGAGATTGCCGCCATGCTGGCCTACCTGGCGACGCTGGATGATGGCTAATATTACGAGGCATTGATATAGATCAAATCAAGAAGTCGGGATGATCTATAGAATCACATCTTGCCACGGAAGCACACGGAATTACACGGAAGAAAAATGCCTTAATAGAATTATTTCCGTGTTTTTCCGTGTGCTTCCGTGGCCAATTGAGTGTTTTTATTGATGGAACCGCATAAATTAAGTGCCATTCGCCTCGGTGGTGAATAGTTACTAATTAAATACCCTTATATTTTGTAGGACAGCGGCTTACGAGCCACAGGAGTATCGATTATGAACAAGCAATTGCTGATTTCCCTGACCGCCGTTATCGGCTTGGGTTTTTCCACGGCCTCCCTGGCGTGGCTGGAAGCTGGCGGTGAACGTGAGGAGGCGCTGACACTGACGCCCGACAGGGAAAGGGGCATCGAGGTCTACGAAGTCTGTGCCGGCTGCCATCGGCTCGAGGGCTGGGGCGAGACCAGCGGGACCTTCCCGCAGCTGGCCGGACAACATAAAGAAGTGCTGATCAAGCAGCTGGCGGATATCCGTGAGGGTAACCGCGACAACCCGACCATGTATCCGTTCGCCCTGGACGATCAGATTCTGGGGGCCACCGAGTATAAAGAGGGAGAGATCGAGCCGGCACAGTTGGTGGCGGATGTTACGGATTACATCGCGAAGCTGCCCATGAATCCCGTGAATGGCAAGGGTGAGTGGGCTGAGGGTACGCCGGAATTCACCCAGGGCAAGAAGCTCTACGCTGACAACTGCGTGAAATGCCATGGTGAAACCGGTGAAGGCATAGCGGAGAAGTTTTACCCGCGCATCCAGGGCCAGCATTATGCCTACATGATGCGTCAGTTCGAGTGGATTCGTGACGGCAAGCGTCGCAATGCCAACCCGGACATGGTCAAGCAGATCAAGGCATTCAGCAACAAGGACATGCAGATGGTCATCAACTATGTGTCTCGTGCTCCGGTGCCGAAGGAGGATCTTGCACCGTCTGCCGACTGGCTCAACCCTGACTACGATTAAAATCGCTGTGCCGCCGGTGTCCTGCCGGCGGCATTGTTCTTTTCTCATCCACGGTAAGTATTATGGATAGCAAACGTTCAGTCATTGCCAAGCTGCTGGTACTGGCAACTATCGGTGTACTGATTGCGCTTTACTATTCGCCCATATGGTGGGTGTCGCTGACGGCTCCCAATTATCCGGAGGAGGCCTTCCCTGATGGTGTGCGCATACACTTCCACATGAACGGTGTCTTCAACGGTTGCAAGAAGGTTGAGAAGGACGAAATCAGGGAAGACGAGGCCCTCGACTGCGTGCACGAAATGGACACCATTAACCATTACGTGGGCATGTACCCGATCGCGGCCGGTGGCGTCATCGAACGCGCCTTTTCGCCATTCCTGATCTCCATGCTCGGTGTCATGTTGCTGGGCTTTACGATCAACCGGCCAGCACTGCGCATGGGTGTGCTGGGAGCCGGTTTTGCCGTGATTGCGGGCTGGATGTACCTCACTTATTACGGCGATGATGGCCTGCAGTACCAGAACAAGGGTTTCGTTTCTGCACTGGTCACCGCGATCGACCAGGACACCTCGAAGGACGAGGAAGAGTTGTCACCGGGTGCCGCGCTGATTGCCCGTTTGAAGGCCTCCATGGGTGAAGCCGAGACTACAATAGATGAACCAGTAGAGGAAAATGACAAGGCGGGAAACATCGGACACCTGCGTGTCACCTTCGAGAAAGACCAGCAGCGTAAGCCAGCAGCGCAGCGCAGTGAATGGGATGGCAGCGGGGCGCAAATGCTGGCCTGGCATTATGAAAAAACCCTCGGCCGCTATTTCAATGTACCGGAGGAGATCAATCCGATGGTCGCAAAAATGACGCTGGCGGCCAATGTGATGTTCTGGGGCATTCTTGCCGCGATGCTGTTGCTGTTGTTTGGCAGTCGCAAGACCGGTGGATTGTTGTACTGGCTGCTGGTACTGCCCGTCCTGTTTCTCCCGCTGCTGTTTCTGATCGATTACTCGGCCTGGCTGTGGTGGTACGGGCATCGCCTGAACGCCATGGGTGCCTTTACCGTGAAACCGTTCATGCCGACCGTTTTCGGGGACGGCAAGGTGGCACAGTTCACCACGCATTCCTATCCGTCCATTGGTTTTGGCCTGATGCTGCTGGCATCTTTACTGACGGGACTTGCGGCCCTGATCCGGCGCAAACAGCTGTCGGGAAACGGCTGATGTTACATGCACAGGTGGTATGAACGACTGTTGCTGGTCTGTTGCTGTCTGCTGCCATTAAATACGCTGGCGGAGGACTATCCCCCGTTACAGCCGTTGATCGACGCGACAGCGGAAGGTGAAACGCTGATACCCCCACCGGGTATCTATGCCGGTCCGGTCGTGGTTGAACGCCCGATCAACCTGGACGGGCAGCACCAGGTGAGCATCGACAATGGCGGCAAGGGCAGTGTCATCATTCTGAAAACCGACGGTGCCACGGTGCGCAACCTGCACCTCACCAACTCCGGCGAATCCCACAATGACCTTGATGCCGGCGTGCAGGTGCGCGGGCGCTTCAATGTCATCAAGGACAACGTCATCGATAACTGCCTGTTCGGTATCGATCTGCAGCAGTCCGACCACAACGTGGTGCGGCGCAACCGCATCAGCTCCAAGCCGTTCGAGTTGGGACAGCGCGGTGATGCCATCCGCCTGTGGTACAGCTTCCACAACAAGATTACCGACAACGAGATCAACAAAGTCCGGGATACCGTGGTGTGGTATTCGGCAGACAATACCATTGCCCGCAACACTGCATCGGACAGCCGTTATTCCCTGCATTTCATGTACTCGCGGCGCAACCTGGTCGAGGGCAACCGTTATTACAACAACACAGTGGGCATTTTCCTGATGTACAGTGACGGCGTGGAGATACGCAATAACTACATTGCGCATGCGGCGGGACCCACCGGTGTTGGCATCGGCCTCAAGGAAACCTCCGAGCTGATCGTGGAGGACAATGAGATACTATACTGTGCCAGTGGCTTGTATATTGATGTCTCGCCATTTCAACCGGACACAACCAACCGTTTCAATGGCAATCTGATCGCCTACAATGGTATCGGGATACGCTTCCTGAATGACTGGACCGGCAATGTATTTCAGCAGAACCAGTTTGTGGACAACCTGACCCAGATCGCTGTGACTGGCGGCAAGACGGCAAACCGCAATGTCTGGGAAGGCAATTACTGGAGCGATTACGAGGGATTTGACCAGAATGATGACGGTACCGGGGATGCACCCTATGAACTGTATGCCTATGCAGACCGCCTCTGGCAGGACGAGCCCTATGCCCAGTTCTTCAAGGGCTCACCGATGCTGGAAGTGCTGGACTTCCTTGAGCGGCTGGCACCGTTCTCCACGCCGGACATGCTGGTAAGAGACGAGCGGCCGTCAATGGATACTCTCGTCAGAGTAGCCGAGACCAGGCCCGTGGAAAAAGATTCACTGCAACTGTTACGCGAGAGTCTGGGTAGATAGCGTCCACCCAGAAAGAATAAATCTCGCCAAGACGCAAAGATCGTAAAGTTATAACTTATGGTTATGAACAGCATAAATTCTTTCTCTCGCAAAGGCGCAAAGCACGCTAAGACAAGCTATTAATATGTCATTAAAAAAATATTCAATTCTTTGCGTGCTCTGCGTCTTTGCGAGAGTCAATTGTTTATGGATGGACACCAGATAGATGGCAGCTAAAGGCATACGGCCAATGAGGCCGCAGGAACGGCGCAAGTTTTTGCGCTCGATTGCGCTGGGCATCGGCCTGGTCGGAACCTCGTTGCTGGGTTTTATCCCGGTACTGGGCGGCTGGGTGCGGCGCCTGAGGCCACCCGGTGCCCTGCAGGAAAAGCAGTTTCTTGCCGCCTGCATCAAGTGCGGGCAATGTGTGCAGGTGTGTCCGGTAGAGGCCATCAGGCTGGCCGACCTGGATGAGGGTTTCGGGGTCGGTGTGCCCTATATCGATGCCCGTGCCCAGGCCTGTGACTTCTCCTGTGATGGCCTGCAATGCGTGCTGGCGTGTCCGACCGGGGCCTTGACCCACGAGCTCAATTATTCGCATGAGACCGACATGGGGATTGCGAAGGTGGTGAGTCCAGGAACCTGCCTGGCGGTTCAGGGCAAGGGTTTCAGGGGGCAGGCACGCGGGGCTGATTTTACCGGTACATTGCGTTATGACGCCGTTGATCGCTGGAATCCGATCCCGGTACGTGATCATCCCTATGACCTGGAACTCTGTGACCTGTGTGTGCGCCAGTGTCCGATTGAAATCCGTATTGCGCAATGCGAGGCCGGCACACCACCCTCCGGTGACGAGCGGCAATGTCCGCCACAGCATGCCATTGAGCTGCAAGCCGTGGCAGATGAAAGTGGTGTGACCCGAATGCTGCCAGTGATTCTTGACGGCTGTGTCGGTTGCGGCGTGTGCGAAATGATCTGTCCGGTGGAACCGACTGTGATTGTCATCGACGGCAGTGAGAGCCGGGGGATGAGTGCATGAGCCAGTTGATTGATTCCCTCGCTGAACTGCTGGGGCGTGAGCCACGCAAGAAACCGCAGCCTGATGAAATCAGGCCGGAGATCGTGGCCATCCATAAGGACAAGCACGAGGACAAGTCCCGTATTGAAAAGATAAAGATCGAGATGGCGCACAAGGCCCAGCATGTTGCACCCGAGAAGCTGCGCCGCAAACGCTGGGCGGTACTGATACTTGTCAATCTGTTGTTCGTGGTTTCGTTTCAGCTGGACATCCAGATGCTGGAGGGGGCATTGACTGCTTCCCGCTTTGTCGGTTTTCACATGGCCGATCTGAATTCAGCCCTGCAGGTCATGCTGGCCTACAAGCATGTGGTTATCAATTTGTTGATTGGCACGGTCACGGTGTTCATCGGCTGGTGGCTGCTGGGTGGCCGGACGTTTTGTTCCTGGGTCTGTCCCTATCATTTGCTGGCCGAGTGGGCCGAGATTGTGCACGAGAAGCTGGCAAAGAAACGACTGGTCAAGGACTATCCCTTTGATCGCCGTGCCCGTACCTGGTTCTGGCTGATCTTTGTCGTGCTGGCTGTAGTGAGTGGTTATACCGTCTTCGAAACCATTTCGCCGACCGGTATACTCAGTCGCGCGCTGATCTATGGCCCGGGGCTTGCCCTGTTGTGGGTGGCGTTGCTGCTGCTGTTCGAGATTTTCTACTCTCGCCGTGCCTGGTGTCGTTATGCCTGCCCGATTGGTCTGACCTATGGCGTGGTCGGTGCCCTGTCACCGTTCAAGGTCCAGTACCACCTGGAGAGCTGTTTTCACGAGGGCGAGTGCCGCAAGGTGTGCCTGGTGCCCCATGTCCTGAACACCGTCATCAAGGGGCGCGCCCGGGGCCTGGATGTGGATATCGGTGCCGACTGTACCCGCTGTGGTCGTTGCGTCGATGCCTGTCCCACCAGTTCGCTGACCTTCAAGTTCAAGGGTCTGGGCGACCTGCTCTGATGATACGGTTTCAGCAGGTATTCAAACGGTTCCAGCGTACCGATGTGCTGGCCGGGATTGATCTCGAGATCGACCGGGGCGACCGGGTTGCGCTGGTGGGTTCCAATGGTGCCGGCAAGACCACACTGATCCGCTGCCTGCTGGGTGAGTATCAGTGCCAGGGTGAGGTGCACGTCAATGACCAGAACCCGCGACAGCAACGGACCGAAATCCTCAAGCACGTTGGTTTCGTGCCGCAGATTTCACCGCCCCTGAAGATGCCGGTTGGCCAGCTGATCCGCTTCGCGGCCGGTGTCAGTGACAGTGATCCGTCGAGGATGCTCGCGGTCTCGGAACAACTGGGGCTGGATGCACACAGAATTCGTCGGCAGCCGTTCAACAAACTCTCCGGCGGGCAAAAACAAAAGCTGCTGATCAGTATTGCACTGGGTCGCGACTGTAACCTGCTGGTGCTTGACGAGCCGGCGGCCAACCTGGACCCGGAGGCCCGGCATACCTTCTTTCAGTTGCTGGCTGCACGGCAGGCACATGTGGCCATGATGATATCCAGTCACCGGCTTGACGAGGTCGCCGCCCTGGTTAACCGTGTGGTGGAGCTGGACCAGGGCAGGATCGTGCTCAATGATCACGTGGCCGACCAGGTTGACATGAGCAGTTTGCTCAACTGCCGCCTGACACTGACACGGGCCAGCAGTGCCTTTGCCGAAACGGTGCGTGAGTGGGGATTTACCGATTCAGGCGAAGGGGTGGTCTGGACCGGCCAGGTCTCGGGCCCGGACCGCTTGCGCTTCCTTGGCGTGTTGTCCCGTTATGCAGCCCTGTTAAAAGGAATCCAGCTGGAGGAAGCCCGTGAAGCGGACGAGGGGAAGGCTCATGCGCGGCTTGTCTGATTACTTTGTCATTGCGAGGAACAAAGTGACGAAGCAATCTCTAAGCAGAGTGTCCGCATCAGGAGATTGCCGCGCTGCGCTCGCAATGACGAGGGTTTTTTACATTAACCAGATGCTCTTTGGGTTGCTGATCGTATTCCTGCTGGCCGGCTGTTCCGGGGAAGATGCGACCGGACCCGGCGAAGTCCGCTGGGACCGCGAGAGCTGTACCCGTTGTGCCATGGCGGTCAGTGATCGCCACTATTCGGCCCAGGTGAGGGGCGGCGCAGCCGGGCAAAAAACCCGGCTTTACAAGTTTGACGATATCGGTTGTGCCGTGGTCTGGCTGGACGGACAGACCTGGAAGGATGATGCGCGCACCGAGATCTGGGTAACGGACCAGCTGAGCGGTGAATGGATCGATGCGCGTCTTGCCAGCTATGTCACGGGCAAGGTAACGCCCATGGATTACGGCCTGGGTGCGCAACGGGAGGCATCACCCGGGAGTATGGATTTTACCCGGGCGAGGAAACATATTTATGCAGAAGATGAACGCAAACACCTGCACGGAGCTGGCCGTCAACATCCAGATCCGGACTAAGCTATGAAGCACCTGATACTCACAGCCACAGCCGATATCAGTGAGTCCCTGCGATCGCGCTGGTTCCTGGTCTATACCCTGGTATTCGGAGGTGTGGTGGTTGCCCTGTTTGTCTCCGGCCTGACTGAATCCCGGGTGATGGGGTTTACCGGCCTGTCGCGCATGCTGGTGACTTATTTGCAGATCACCATGGCCATCCTGCCGGTGTTTGTGCTGATCACCACGGTGCGTTCCGTGGCGGGAGACCGGGAAGCCGGCATCTTCGAGTATATGCTGTCACTGCCCGTCAGTCTGGCGGCCTGGTTCTGGGGCAAGCTGCTGGGACGCTTCCTGGTGGTGTTTCTGCCGGTGTTCCTTGCCATGCTCTGTGCGGTTGCCTGGGGCATGGCCAAAGGGGTGGCAGTGCCCTGGTCACAGGTCGTGTATTACACCGGTTTCCTGCTCTCGCTGGCCCTGTGTTTTCTGGGTATCGGTATGCTGATATCCACGCTGGCGCGTTCGTCGGATGTGGCAACGGGTACCGCCTTCATCATCTGGCTGGGCCTGTTGCTGTTCATGGACCTGATTCTGCTGGGCCTGTTGATCAGGCAGGGCCTGCCGTCAGAGGGTGTGATTGCGGTGGCACTGATCAACCCGCTGCAGGTGTTCCGTACTGCGGCCATGTTGCTGTTCGATCCGCAACTGGTGCTGCTGGGGCCGTCGGCGTACGTCATACTTGACCACTTTGGTCCGACAGGCTACATCGCCTGGGCCCTGTTTTATCCGGGCGCACTGGGCCTGTTCTGTGCCTGGCTGGGTTACCAGGTGTTTCGTCGCGGGGATCTGCCGTAGACTGCAGATGCAAGCTGGATAATAAAGAGACTGAAATTGTACATACCATGAATATAGCCGAACCCACAGTAGACCAGTTTCCCAATCCGGTCGTTACCTATATTGCCGCGACCCGGCCGCCCTTTATTCTTGCCACGGTCATGCCCATCCTGCTGGGGTTGGCATTCAGTGTTTACCAGAATCACACCTTGCACTGGTTCGCTGCTGCACTGACCTTGCTTGCTGGCATACTGCTGCATGCGGCTGTGAATGTATTGAACGATTACTACGACGCACTCAACGGTACGGACGATCTGAACACGGAGCGGGTATTTCCCTTCACCGGTGGCAGCCGCTTTATCCAGAATGGTGTACTGACGCGGCATCAAACTCTGGTCTATGGACTGGGTTTGCTGCTGGCGACTGTTCTCATCGGCCTGTACCTGATCAGTCACGCCGGTATGGCACTGTTCTGGCTGGGACTCTTGGGTGTTCTGCTGGGCTGGGGTTACTCCGCGCCGCCGTTGTCGTTGAACTGCCGTGGGCTGGGAGAAATTTCCGTGCTGACCGGCTTCGGATTGTTGCCACTCGGAGCCGCCCTGGTACAGACCGGTGAGTTGTCCCTGACATTGCTGGTAATGTCCCTGCCGGTCGGTCTGCTGACCGCCAACCTGCTTTTTATCAACCAGTTTCCTGACCGCAAGGCTGATATTCGGGCGCACAAACTGCACTGGGTCGCACGGCTGTCACCGCAAACGGCGCGTTGGGGTTATGTCCTGATCGCACTACTGGCCTGGCTGCTGTTATTGCTGTTAGTCGGGACCGGGGTGCTGCCGCTGCTGGCGCTGCTTGCCGCCTTGCCGGCCGTCCTGAGTGCCAGGGCTGCACGGATATTGTTGCGCAATGCCACCCGACCGGAGAACCTGGGGCCGGCGATTCAGTTGTCGATACTGGCCGTGCTTGCACATGCCGGCCTACTGGCACTGGTGCTGGTAGTAAGTCCGTTTACCGGTGCGGGGTCCTGAAACGAATCACCTGGACATCTCCCGTCATTGCGAGTCGCGTCAGCGACGTGGCAATCTCGTTCAGTTACAAATATCCGGGTAAAGGTCTCTCCAACCTGGGTTGAATGTTTCGATGAGTTTGAGTTTCGATTTCCGGGAGCCTGCCTTTATCTGTTTTTCTCTCGAAATGGCATGGTACATATCCTCAAAAATCTCAAAATAGACCAGCATTGTCAGGTTGTATTTTGCGCTAAATCCTTTTGTTACCTTATTCTTATGCTGCCAGATTCGCTTGGGCAAGTCGCGGGTGACCCCTGTATACAAGGTGCCGTTTGACCTGTTGGTTAGAAGGTAGACAGCGGGTTGTCTATTTATCGCATAGTCCTTTATGTGCAGATAATATCCAGCTGTTCGGTGCAGGATTCAGGAGATTGCTTCGCTACGCTCGCAATGACCATCAAGTTTGTTTATGACGACGTGTGAATGTTGTTTTCGTAACGGTTTTTGCAGACGCAGAATCAATAGCGACCCATCCCGGTACAGCGTTCGGCTAATAACGAACAGCAGGCGTTTCAATTCCGAGACCGTTGGAGCGCGACATGATATACAGCCCCAGTAACTTGATTTCATCGGAGTCCGCAGCAAAGGGTTCGGCGCGCATCAGGGTAAGGCATTGCTGTATGCGCTGGTGAAGATTGGTGATTTCTCCGGTTCCAAGCCGGTAGGCGGGAAAGCCGTTACCCTGTCCCTGGCTGATCTTCTGCCCGCGTATCATTTGACCGGGGTACAGGTCATGGCAGTGGTAGCAGGCCATATCGATCAGACCATAGCGTGTGTTGTATAGCTGTTTACCTTGTTGCAGTATTTCAACCATTGGGCCGTCTGTTTGCACATTAACGGCTTCACCGATTGCCCGGTTACGAACGAAGGTTTCCAGGGCAACAAGATCCGGGTGATCAGTCGGTAGTGTTCTGCTGCCGGCATTATTGTCACGGCAACGGCTGATCCTCTGCTGCAGGGTCACGATTTCCGCAGCATCCTCGTTATACACAGGGTAACGGGCAAGGTTCTTCTTATCCAGGCTTGCACCGTCCCTGGCGTGACACTCGGCGCAGGCCTTGCCAGCGCCATTCTGTTTGCGGTTAAACAGGACTTGCCCCTTCTCGACAGCCAGCATGCCCGGATTCTCGAAGTCATCATCCTGCATGGCGCGTGATTCCGGCTTGATATAGTCGTAACCGGATTTGGCTTCACTGGCCAGGACCGCTGATGCCGGAATCGCCAGCAGCAAGCCACAGAGCAGCAAGGTGGTTTTGTAAAAGGGAATCACTTGAGTGTGGCCATGTAGGCAATGACGTCCTCGACCTGCTGGGCTGTCAGGAACGTTCTGCCACGATACTCTTTCCCCGGACGGTTAATCAGGCGGGGATCGCGATAAAAACCGGGCATGATCGACATTGGATTGATATGGCGCGTATCGACAATACGCAGGCGGATCATGGGCACTGACAGGCGTGCAGCAATGCCTGTCAGTGGCGGCCCGATGGTGCCGTAGGCCTCGATGTCGGGGATAGGCAACTGATGACAGGCGAGGCAATTGCCGCGGCCGCTGTCAGATGCGATCTCGCTGCCACGTTGTGCATCACCTGCAAGGCCGCATAAGGGCTCCGCTATGGCGTAATCCGCGACTTCCCAGCGACAGTAATCGTCCGGCAGGCCGTCCTGTGCGCTTGTTATTCCGGATAATGGCAAACAGGCTAAAGCAAAGATCAGGTTTTTATAATGATGCATTATTATGGGCGTGCGTTGTGACTGCCTGAAATATTCACGCAAGTTCTCTGTATCGAAGACTCTATAGTGCATGGAGAGCGCATGCAACTTGTGCTCATGTGATGTTTTGTCCTTATTATATGACTATAATCAGTTATTAACAGCTTTCCGATTGACGCCGCCCATGACAGAGAAGGATCACTCAACGCTAACTACTGAATCTGTGCCGCGTTATACCCTCATCTGGGTTGGTGTTCTGATTGGCGTTGGCTTTTATATTACAGACGTCTTTTTCGATGTCGTGTTGTTCAACGAAGGTACAGTGCTCGACCAGTTGTTGCACCCAACGTTGCACGAGCTGTGGATGCGGATGAGTGTCCTCGTGTTTTCCACAGGCTTCGGTATTTACACTTTCATGCTGCAGCGGCGCGAGCAGGCCATCAGCGTACGGGAACAGAAGGCGGAGACACGCCTGGAAGTGCTGTTAAATTCGGCGGCCGAATTCATCTTTCTTATCGATACTGAAGGGACCATCCTGCGCGCCAATCAAAATGTATTCAAAAACAGCGGTTACTCCAGTGACGAAGTCGTCGGCAGGAATATCAAGGAATTTTTCACCCCGGATTCCCAACACATCTGTGACAGCAATTTCCCCGATTTGCGGGAACGCGGTTATAACCGTTCAGATATTGACTTCGTCTGCAAGGACGGCAGTATTATTAATATGGAATGTTCGGCCACTGCCGTCCCCGATGAGCAAGGTGCTTATACCACGTTCCTGGTCATTCAGCGTGATATTTCGGAACGCCTGCAAGCGGCCCGGGAGCTTGAAGAAAGCGAGCGGCGTTTTCGTGCTATTTTCAATTCCACCTACCAGTTCATCGGCCTGCTCGATCCGGAGGGCACTGTTCTCGAGGTCAACCAGACGGCGCTTGATTTTGTCGGGGGCACCAATGCGGGCATCCTTGGCAAACTCTTCTGGGAGACACCCTGGTGGACTCATTCGCCGCAACTACAGAAGCGTCTCAAGGAAGGGGTAATGGAGACGGCGCGTGGCAGGCTGGTGCGGTTTGAAGCCGAGCATATCAGCAAGAAAGGAGAGACAGCCGTTATCGATTTTTCACTGAAGCCGGTTTTGAACGAGCAGGGCGAGACCGTGATGATTATCCCCGAAGGCCGTGATATCACCGAACGCAAACAGGCCGAGGAAGAGGCGCAACGCATGCAGCAGGAATCCGCCCACGTGATGCGCATCAGTACCATGGGTGAGATGGCATCCGGCATGGCCCACGAACTCAATCAACCGCTGACAGCGCTGGTCAGTTACTGTGGCACGGCGCTGCAAATGGCACGGGATATGCCGTCACTGCCGGAAGGGTATATCGACATACTCGAACGTGCCTCCGGGCAGGCACACCGCGCTGGCGGTGTTATCCGGCACTTGCGCGAATTTCTCAGCAAGGGCAGTAATAACAAGACCAGGACTGTACTGGATGACCTGGTACAGGGTGTGATCGATTTCATTAGCTGGGAAGTGCGTGACCGTGACATACAGATTACTTTCCTGCCGGGGTCTCCAGGGCGAAAGGTATTAGCAGGCAAAGTCCAGATTGAACAGGTGCTGATCAACCTGATAAGAAACAGCATCGAGGCCATCACACAGGCTGGCATCTCCGGTGGGCAGGTGGACATTACAACCCGCCCGGCAGCGGGTGGATTGATTGAGGTAACTGTTACCGATAACGGACCTGGAATCGATCCGGCATTGGCCGGTTCGCTGTTTGAACCCTACCAGACGAGCAAGGAGGAGGGTATGGGTATGGGACTGTCTATCAGCCGCTCAATCATCGAATCCCATCATGGCAAGCTGTGGACCGATTTACAGCGTCAGCAGGGTGCATTGTTTTCCATGAGCATACCGGAATGTGATTGATACCATGACAGTAAACAGAATCATATATCTGGTCGATGATGACGTGGCGGTATGCCATGCACTTTCGGTATTTCTTGAAGCCTCCGGGTACAGTGTGAGGTCATTTCATTCTGCCGAAGCCTTCCTGAAGGAGGCAGACAGTGAGGCGGAGGGCGTCATGCTGCTGGATCAGCGCTTAAGCGAAATGTCCGGCCTGGAATTACAGGCCAAACTGGCAGGTCGTGGCATCGACCTGCCTATTATTTTCATTAGCGGGCACGGGGACGTGCAGATGTCCGTGAAGGCTATCAAGGCCGGCGCAATAAACTTCCTCGAAAAACCGTTTAGTAATGAAGAACTGCTCGCAAGTATCAGTGAAGCCTTTTCCAGCAGTGATAGCAGTAAAAGGCACCGCGACCTGATTGCAGGGCTAAAAAAGAAATATACCAGCCTGACAGATCGTGAACAGGAAGTTATGCAGTATGTTGTTGCCGGTATGTCGAACAGGCACCTTGCGGAACTGCTGGGCGTCAGTGACCGGACGGTTGAAGTCCACCGCTCCAGGGGCATGAAAAAGATGGGGGCAGAGTCGCTTCCCGACCTGGTCCGGAAATATGCCATGTGCCAGGAATTCAGTCAGTAATGACGCCATGGGAACAGCGCATCGCTCCCGCGCATGGCCCAGGCCAGCCTCTCGACCGCTTCCCGGTCTCACCTTCTCCCTGTAGGCAAAAAAAAACGGCAACCGGTTCGCGGTTGCCGTTGAGGAGTCATAATGAAATGAAAAAAACAACTGCCTACAAATTCAATATAGGCTAAACAGCACCTCGTTACTATTGGGGAATCTACGTACAGGCAATCTCCTGAAGGCAAGGTGCAGCGGCATCACACGGGACCAATCAATTCCGCATGAATATTTTGTGCTACGACAGCCACCAGCACATCCTGTGAATTAAGCATTTCCCTGTCATAATTGACCAGCATCAAGTGATACCGCAGCGGACAAAATTCCGCCGACTTGATACCCTCAATTCCCTCCAGCGCCTCAACCAGGTCACCACGCCTGGACTCCCCGATTGTTTCATCGACATGCACTATGATTTCCACATTGTGCCCCGGATTCCTGTGCTGGTCGTATGCAACGTCTCCCATGATCCACCCCCCCTGTTTTTAGTTCTGGATAGAGAGCCTACACGCCGATAATAACGAATCAGGTGGAGCCGGGGTATTGTGGAAAGTACATATAGACTTTAGATCTGGTCTTACCTGCTTACAGAGTCTGATGCAGGCCCTGTCTGTCTTATATTCGTATATTCCACAATACTTCTGCGCTGTCTGACCTGTTATGGTTGGCCTTGCAGTCAAGCATGCAGGAACCATAACTATAAGGTTTGTATGAATTATTTAGGGGTAAACCAATGAGCGCATTAACACATAAATTTGGACTTGAGCTGGACCTGACGTCTCCCGAGGCCCGGCACCCGGATCACAAAAACGGGATCGAGGCAAGGCTGCGCAGAAAAAACGGTGTTATCTATGCTGAGTTCAGCAAGGAATACCCTGATATCGTTATCATTGAATTTGATCCTCTTATCACAACGCCAGACGAAATCTACAAAAAGATCAGGCGTCTGAATGGTGAGATCAAGAGGAAAGTCTTTCTGTAAGCGCGCAGGATTTTCCTGCAATGATTAACTGCGGCGGCCTTCGGGTCGCCGCTTTTTTTCAGTATAATCATCCTTTATGCATCCTGATCAGCACCTAAATCTCCGGCGTCTGCGCCTTTTTCGAAAAATGCACCTGCCACTGGTACTGTTGCTCTGGCTGGCTGCTGCCGGCGCACAGTCAATGGCAGGGATTCAGCAACCCGGTTCACCGGTTTCAATCATTGAAATTCCGGTTCGACTGTCGCTTGACCCCCTCACCCGGACAGCTGAAAAGACACTCCCGCAGCAGGCAGGCAACTGGCGCACCTGGAAGGACTGGCACGGCGTAAAGTCCCAGTATCGTGCCTGGCGTGGACCACTCAGTATTACTGTTTCGGGTGACGTGTTAATGGTGCAGGCGCATATCCGTTACTGGATCAGGGCACGCAAAAAGGTACTGGGTGCAATCAACCTGAAAGGCAGTTGCGGCATTGATGAACCGCCTCGACAGGCGCTGATTGGCATGCAGGTCCGCCTGGGCTGGGGGCCGGACTGGACCTTGAGACCTGAGTTTCGCATCCTGCCGACCCGGTTTCTTGACCGCTGTGAAATGACAATCGCGAATATCGATGTCACACCCCTCGTCGAGAAGGAATTCCGCAAGCAAATGCAGAACAGCTTGCGTGCGGCGCTCCGAAAGCTTGCTCCCGGTATGAATGCAGTCCGGAAACAGGCACAGCGAACCTGGTTTTTACTGCAAGAACCGGTAGAGCTGGGACAGGACAACTGGTTAATGTTCAGGCCGGTGGGTGTTGCGCTGTCCGGAATAACAGGCAGGGGGAATGACATTGATTCACATCTTGCCATTGCATTGCAGCCGGCGCTGGTGACGGGAGCTGCGCCGGCGGCCAGGCCGACTCCGCTGCCACAACTGGAACGGTACTATCCACGTTCCACCGGACTGAATCTGCACCTGGGTGTGAATCTGGATTTTACAAGTCTCAACCAGGGGATTTCCGACACCCTGGCCGGACAATCCTTTGACATCAATGGCCGCAACGCGGGTGTCAAAAAGTTCGTTCTCTCGGGCAGCGGCCAGGCAATCAGGGCACAGGTAGAGTTGCTTGGTGAGGTCGCGGGCACAGTCGAGTTACGCGCGAGTGTTGCCTATAAAGCTGATACCCGGAAGCTGGAGCTGCAGGACCTGACGTTTGACTACGATGCCAAAGACTCCAATATGGGCCTGTTAGTGGAAGCCTTTCATGAATACATCCGTCTGACATTGGAAAGTGCAGCCAACCAGGCGTTAACACAGTACCTCGATCTGTTGAGCGAGCGTCTTGAGACGGTATTGAAGAACAGCATGCCGGCGGGTGTGTTGCTGGACATGTCCGCCCTGCAATTACACAGCCTGCAAATTCAAATTGAACAACAGGGTATCAGACTGGAAGGGGCTGCCACCGGAAGTGCCCGGCTGGTACTGCGCTGACCGTAATGGGATGAATTTTTGCTACTTGGCGTCCATCCAGAAAGAATAATTCTCGCCAAGACGCAAAGATCGCAAAGTTAAAATCGTACTGTTCTAAAGACATATTTTTTCTTTGCGTCTTGGCGAGAGAAATTATGGTGTTTATGGACGAAAACCAATTAGAGATATATGGTTGAACATATATATGACATACCGTATATTATATCCATGGATCCACTCGAACTCTTCAAGCAGTTATCCGATACCACACGCCTGCGCTGCCTGGCGTTGATGGTCAGTGAAGGTGAACTCTGTGTCTGTGAGTTGACCCATGCGCTGGATCTCTCGCAACCGAAAATTTCACGGCACCTTGCCCAGTTGCGTGAGTCCGGCGTTGTGCAGTCGCGCCGGGCGGGCCACTGGGTGCACTATCGTATTCACGAAGACCTGCCTGAGTGGGCCGCCCTGATCATTCAGGGGATGCAGGCGGGTACAGAGAGAATGGAACCGTATCGCTCTGATCTGCGGGTTTTGAAGGACATGCCGAACCGTCCCGGTGCCACATGCTGCGCCTGATGTTCCTGTGTACGGGCAACTCCTGCCGTTCGCAAATGGCGGAGGGCTGGGCACGCAAGCTGGGGGAGCGTAATGGTGAGAACTGGCTGACAGTCCAATCTGCGGGCATCGAGGCACATGGCAAGAACCCACGCGCCATTGCCGTGATGCAGGAAGCCGGTGTCGATATCTCCGGCCAGGAATCCACCCGTGTGACTGCTGACATGCTCGCACAGACAGACCTGGTCGTCACGGTCTGTGGGCATGCCGACGAGCACTGTCCGGTATTGCCCGGCGGCACCCGCAAGCTCCACTGGCCGCTGGATGATCCAGCCAGGGCGCAGGGATCAGAGGAGGCGGTCATGCAGACCTTCCGTAACAGCCGGGATGACATCCGCCGCCGTGTCGAAGCCTTGCTCAGTGAGTTGAAAACAGAGACAGCTTCATGAGTGCCCAGTGTGAAATGACGGCAAAGAAGGTCGCCGGCAAGCGGATGGATTTCTTCGAGCGTTATCTGACCCTGTGGGTGTTCCTGTGCATTGTTGCCGGGATTGCACTGGGTCACAACTTCCCGGCACCGTTTCAGGCCATCGGCCAAATGGAGATCGCGCGGGTCAATATGCCGGTCGCCATACTGATCTGGTTAATGATCATCCCGATGTTGCTGAAGATTGATTTTTCCACGCTGCACCATGTCAGGGAGCACTGGCGCGGGGTGGGTGTGACCCTGTTCATCAACTGGGCGGTGAAACCATTTTCCATGGCCTTGCTGGCCTGGTTGTTCATCCGCCTGTTGTTCGCCGACTGGCTGCCGGCAGACCAGATTAATTCCTATATTGCCGGCTTGATCATTCTTGCAGCCGCACCCTGTACGGCGATGGTTTTCGTGTGGAGCAATCTCTGCGACGGGGAACCAAACTTCACGCTGACCCAGGTGGCACTGAATGACACCATCATGGTTTTTGCCTTTGCGCCCATTGTCGGCCTGTTGCTGGGTCTGTCAGCGATCAGTGTGCCGTGGGGTACACTGCTGTTATCGGTTGCATTGTATATCGTACTGCCCGTCATCGTGGCCCAGATCTGGCGCAGGTGGATCTTTTCCAGGGCCAATCCGGGGCAGTTACTCGACGCGACACTGAAGCACCTGCATCCCGTATCGCTTGGCGCATTGCTGTTGACGCTGGTATTGCTGTTCGCCTTTCAGGGTGAACAAATTCTGGCACAGCCGATGATTATCCTGCTGCTTGCCATTCCGATCCTGATCCAGGTGTACTTCAATTCCGGTCTGGCCTACTGGCTCAATCGTCAGTTGGGTGTAGCGCATAGCGTGGCAGCGCCGTCTGCATTGATCGGTGCCAGTAATTTCTTCGAGTTGGCCGTTGCCACGGCCATCAGCCTGTTCGGTTTCAATTCCGGTGCTGCACTGGCAACGGTAGTCGGTGTACTGGTGGAGGTCCCCGTGATGTTATCCGTTGTCAGGATCGTTAACGGTTCGAAGGGTTGGTACGCGGCTGGCAAGGCGACTGCTACGGAATAATTGTTTTTCGCGCATGCGACGCGCTCCTACGCAATTAGATCCACCACGGAATTTATAACGGTTGTATCTATTGTGCAGGAGCGGCTTGTAGCCGCGAACAAGGCAACCCCTTTATCACGACTTGTCGCCGAATATCTTGCCGATGCTGTCCAGCGGCAACGGGAACACAATCGTGGAACTCTTCTCACCGGCAATCTCCGTCAGGGTCTGCAGGTAGCGCAGCTGCAGCGACTGTGGCTGCTCGTTCAGTATCTTTGCCGCCTCGACCAGCTTCGTGGCCGCCTGCATCTCGCCCTCGGCGTGGATCACCTTGGCACGCCGCTCCCGTTCGGCCTCAGCCTGGCGGGCAATGGCACGCACCATGCTCTCGTCAATATCGACGTGCTTGATTTCCACGTTCGCGACCTTGATGCCCCAGGCATCGGTCTGCTGGTCCAGCAGGATCTGAATATCGGCATTGAGTTTCTCCCGTTCCGCCAGCATGTCATCCAGCTCATGCTGACCCAGCACCGAGCGCAGCGTGGTCTGCGCCAGCTGGCTGGTTGCGACAAGAAAATCCTCCACCTGGATAATGGCCTTCTCTGCATCGATGACGCGAAAGTAGATCACGGCATTGACCTGCACAGAGACGTTGTCACGCGATATCACGTCCTGGCTCGGGACATCCATGACCACCGTGCGCAGATCCACCTTGACCATCTGCTGAATCACCGGGATAACGATAATCAGGCCGGGTCCCTTGACCTTCCAGAAGCGTCCCAGTGTAAAAATGACACCGCGCTCGTATTCCCGCAGGATGCGGAACGTATACAACAGCAGTGCAACAAAAATGATGAGTCCGACAAATACGCTTGGTATAGCCATGTCACGCCTCCTGATTGTGTGGTTGAACCTTCAATACCAACCCGTCAACGGCAACCACCCGCACCCTGTCACCGCGCCTTAGCGGTGTTGCCGACTCGGCCAGCCAGATTTCACCATGAATTCGGATCCGCCCCTTGCCCTCAAAATCGTCGAGTACCTCGCCGCGGGCATGCAGCATCTCTTCCTGACCACTGACCACCGGCCGTTCACGTGCCTTGATGGCCGCACCGATAATAAACAGAAAAAAGCCGGCCGTAATAAGGGACAAGGCAAAGATCAGCGGCAGTGACACTGCGTAGCCGGTACTCTCCTGATCAAACAGGATAATGGACCCGATCACAAACGCAATCACACCACCAAAACCCAGCGCGCCGAAACTGGGTGCAAAGGCCTCGGCCAGCATGAAAATGATCCCGAGCGACAACAGCGCCAGACCGGCGTAATTCACCGGCAGGACCTGGAAGGCATACAGGGCCAGCAACAGGCTGATGGCCCCGGCCACACCCGGCAACACAAAACCCGGGTTGGCGAATTCGAAAAACAGCCCGTAGATGCCAATCAGCATCAATATATAGGCAACATTCGGATCGGTGATCACGGCCAGCAGGCGATTGCGCCAGTCCGGCTCGACCACCTGCAGCGGCAGACCCACCACATCCAGTACCTGCTCGATCCCGGCAACGGTCACTGTGCGCCCCTGCGCCTGCTCCAGCAGGTCGCGGATATCGACCGCAACGATATCAATGACACCCTGTGCCAGTGCCTCTGCGGCCGGCAGACTGGCGGCCTCGCGCACGGCAAGCTCGGCCCATTCGACATTGCGTCCACGCATCTGCGCCAGGCTACGTAAATAGGCAACGGCATCATTAACACGCTTGCTCTCCATGGCATCCTTGCTGTCTGCCGGTTGCGCGTCATCCTCGTCGTCACCCGGTTTCTTTTTCAGCAGGTCATCGGCATCCGGGATGCCACCGATCTCCACCGGTGTGGCTGCCCCCAGGTTGGTGCCGGGTGCCATCGCCGAGATATGGCTGGCATAGAGTATGTAGGTCCCGGCACTGGCAGCGCGGGCACCACCTGGCGTCACGTAGGTGGCTACCGGGACGGGGGACACCAGGATTTCCTGGATGATGTCACGCATGGCCGTATCCAGTCCCCCCGGTGTATCCATCCGCAGGATAACCAGTCCGGCACCCTGATTACGCGCGTCTTCCAGACCGCGTTGAATGTAATCCGCGGTCGCCGGACCGATCGCACCGTCTATATCCAGCACCACGGCAACCCGCTCGCTGGCCAGCGGGTACCAGGCCGGTGCCAGCATCAGCAATACCAGCAGGGCACGCCATGGTAACCAGGACTGTATATTTTTTTGCATGATTCTTCTACATTAGCACAAGCCAACGCCATGACCATGAAAACAGCGCTGCGCTGCCTAATTACTGGGCATCGTCTACACTTACCATAACAGGCGCTGATTAATTCGTCATGCCGGCGCATGCCGGTATCCAATTCATTGAAAACTCTGGATCCCGGCATGCGCCGGGATGACGATAAAGGAATTAATCAGAGGTACTTTAAAATAGCAATCGGACTACGGCAGGGAGTGAAGATGTTGCAACGGTATTCATTGTTCCGGGTTGGTGTTGTGCTGCTGCTATTGCAGGCATCTGCAGTATCGGGTGACGAGTATGCAGATGCCCGTCAGAATCTTGTTGATATCATCGAGCAGGATGTACGTGACACCAGCCTGTACCTTGACAAGAAGGCACTTGACCCGCGCGTAATGTCGGCGCTTGGCAAGGTCCCGCGGCACGAATTTGTCCCCGCTGAACAGCGCAAAAATGCCTATCGCAACCGGCCACTGCCCATTGGTTACGGGCAAACGATTTCACAGCCCTACATCGTTGCCCTGATGACTGACCTGATCAAGCCGCAGGCAGACGACCGCGTCCTGGAACTCGGCACCGGCTCCGGCTACCAGGCCGCGATACTCGCCGAACTCACCGGGCAGGTCTACAGCATCGAGATCATCGAGGCACTGGGCAAGCAGGCGGCCGAACGACTGTCACAACGGGGGTATGACAATGTAACGCTGCGCATTGGTGACGGTTATTATGGCTGGGAAGAATATGCCCCCTTCGATGCCATCGTGGTTACGGCTGCTGCCAGTCACGTACCACCGCCACTGGTGGCACAACTCAAACCCGGTGGCCGCATGGTCATCCCGGTTGGCAGTCGCTTCCTTACCCAGCAACTGGTGCTGATCGAGAAAGATCCCGACGGACAAGTCATCACCCGGCAGATTTTGCCCGTCAAGTTTGTACCGCTTACCGGGGAACACGATTAATCAGCAGCGGTTACCCTGGCTGTCCATCGCCCTTGTATCGGCGACGGCGCTTGCCTACGAAGTGCTGCTTATGCGACTGTTCTCGATCGTTCAGTGGCATCACTTTGCCTACATGATGATCAGCCTGGCGTTGCTCGGCTACGGTGTCAGTGGCGCCTTTCTCATGCTGCTGCAACGCCCGCTGCTGCTGCATTTTTCCGCCAGCTACATCATTAACCTCGTATTGTTCGGTATTAGTTCGGTCGCTTGCTTCCTGCTCGCGCAACACATTCCCTTCAATGCCGAGGAAGTGCTCTGGGACGCCTGGCAAACTGTCTGGCTACTGTGTAACTACCTGCTGCTTGCGGTACCTTTTTTCTTTGCTGCCAACGCTATCGGGCTGGCCCTGATTTACTACCGTGACCGCCTGTCGCGCATCTATGCCGCCGACCTGGTGGGTGCCGGCCTGGGCAGTATCGGTATCCTGCTGCTGTTGTTTGCAGTCCTGCCGGCGCAGGCACTGACGGCGCTTGGCCTGTTCGGAATCTGCGCTGCCCTGGTAGCTGTCCGGGAGCTGCAGCAAAAGTTAACTATTGCCTGGCTGTTACTGCCACTGGCTGCCGCACTGCTGCTGATGCCTGCCAGCTGGAGCATGCTGGAAATGTCACCCTACAAGGGCCTCAGCCAGATGTTACTGGTCAAGGACAGCCGCATAATTGCGCAACGCTCCAGCCCGCTCGGTCTGCTCAGCGTGGTGGAAAGCCCGACGATTCCGCTGCGGCATGCCCCTGGCCTGAGCCTGAATGCGACCACTGAACCACCGGCACAACTGGGTGTATTTACCGATGGCGACGGACTGTCCGTTATTAGCCGTTACAATGGTGACAGGCAGACACTGGCACATCTTGACCAGTTGACCTCGGCGCTGCCTTACCACCTGCGACCGGTCAACCGGGCACTGGTCCTGGGAGCCGGTGGCGGTGCCGACGTATTACAGGCCCTCTACCACCAGGCAACAAACATTGACGCGGTTGAACTGAATCCGCAGTTCGCCCGCCTGGTGAGTTCGGACTACGCAGACTTTGCCGGTCACCTCTACCAGACGCCGGGCGTCGCATTGCACATTGCCGAGGCACGCAGTTTTGTCACCGGCAGTCCGGGTAACTATGACCTCATCCAGATCTCGTTGCTGGACTCCTTCAGTGCCTCTGCTTCGGGTCAGTTCGCACTGAGTGAAAACCACCTCTACACCACCGAGTCACTGGCTGAGTCCCTGCAAAAACTTGCACCGGACGGTTACCTTTCCGTTACACGCTGGATAAAACTGCCGCCCCGGGACACGTTGAAATTGTTTGCCACCGGCATCGCCGCCTTGCGTGCCAGCGGCATCACTGAACCGGGACAGCAACTGATCCTGATCCGTGGCTGGCAAACCAGCACCCTGCTGATCAAGAACGGTGCTGTCAGTGCGCAGGACCTTGAAAAAATACGCACATTTTGTGCGGCACGTTCCTTTGACGTGGCTTACTACCCCGGCATCACGCGTGACGAAAGCAACCGCTACAACCGTCTGCGTGACGCCTGGTTCCATGATGCTGCCGAGGCGCTGCTGGGTGACGGTGGTGAGCGTTTTCTGGATGACTACAAATTCAACTTGCGCCCGTCCAGTGATGACCAGCCGTATTTCTTCCACTTCTTCAAGTGGCGGACACTACCGGAAGTCATGCAACTGCGTAAGCGGGGTGGGGCACCACTGACCGATGCGGGTTACCTGGTATTGGTGGCCACGCTGGCGCAGGCGGTGATTGCCAGCCTGCTGTTGATCCTGTTGCCGCTCTGGATTTACCAGCGGCGCATCAACCCGGTGAAACAGGGCGTGCGTCGTACCAGGGTGATGGGCTATTTCTTTATCCTGGGGCTGGCCTTCCTTTTTATCGAGATCGCCTTCATTCAGAAATTTTTGCTGTTTCTGCATCACCCGCTGTACGCGATTGCGGTGGTGCTCAGCAGCTTTCTGGTGTTCTCGGGGCTTGGCAGTGCCTGGCTGGGACGTGTCTCTTCGGATAATCGCGGCAGACTGCTGAGCCAGGCTGTTACAGCTATTGTGGTGCTCGGGACAGTGTACCTGCTGTCACTTGGCAGCCTGCTGGAGCAGCTGGCAACCTTGCCCGATATCATGCGCATCCTGATCAGTGCTGCGCTCATCGCACCGCTGGCATTCTGCATGGGTATGCCGTTCCCGCTGGGGCTTGCCCGACTGGCGGACTATGCACCCGATCTTATCCCGTGGGCATGGGCCATCAACGGTTGCGCGTCAGTGATCAGCGCCGTTCTGGCCACTCTGCTGGCGATACATCTGGGGTTTGCCACGGTCATTGCCGTGGCACTGGTTTTGTATGCGTTGACCCTGTGGGTGTTTCCGGTACCGTGCAATAGCTAATCGGCCGAGCGTTATTCTTTCGCGCCTGCAAGGCGCTCCTACAGGTGTTGGCTGGTGCGCAGGAGTCCCTTGCAGGCGCGAAAATGTGTTTATTTATCTGCAAGCGGCTGCGTAATTGAGAAGGCGCCCCGAATATCACCCTCCTTGTACCCCATCGCCTTGTCATGCGGGTAAAGTTTTTCAAGGCGTGTCCTTGTAACCGAGTCCACTTGCTCGCCGTGACAGGCCAGACACAGCCCGGCGGTCGGAATCGCCTTCATATAACGCAGATTGCTGCTGCCATTCTGACGAACGACCTCGTAGAACTCCATTTTCCCGGGATCTTCGCCGGCACGCTTGCGTTCCTCGAAAGATTCAAGCACCGCGCGCTCCCAGACATCGGGCGCATTGTCCGGATTACGTGCCTTGAGACTGGTCCGTCCAACCTCCCATCCCTTGCGGGCACTGTACGTGTTCGCGATACCCGGGGCAGTCAGGTTGCAGACGCTGACAGCATTAATTGGACCACCTTCCTGCATACCCGCCTGCAACTCCTTCTTGAGGGTTTGCATGAATTCCTTCGCTGTTTCCCGGCTGGCAGCAATCTCTGCGGCATAATCGTCAGCGGCGTAACTATCCAGGCTGACTGCAGCCAGTCCAAGTGTAATAACTGTCAGTAAACGTTGCATGTAAAACCTCTGTTTTTGTGTCCGTCCGTGAAGGTACGGCCAACTAGTTTGAATGAATCGGTATTGTGTTGAATTGATCCCTGTCAAGTGCCCGGTATTCTTGTGAAATTTGTTAGAACAGTCCACTCGCTGTAACCGATTTGCCAATGACCTTGATGTAGGAGTTGATTCCGGCTTTAACGGATGTTTCCGTCGTTTCAGTAATCGTGGACCAGACGCGGCTGTTGGTCGCTGCGTCGAACACGGTGGTCTCGACAGTCGCAATATTGTATTCGGTGGTATAACCCGGGGTGCTGATGGCTGAATAACCACCGCCGTAATAACCGTAATAACCCAGCCCATAACGCCCACCGTAACCGCCCGGCACATAGACTGTACCGGGTGTGTAGACGGTCTCCTTGCGGGTGTCGACCAGGCGTATGACCATGACACTGTCGGCGCCGGCTTCCTTGATGGCGGTATCGGTCATTGCTTCATCCAGCACATCGTTATCCGGATACAGCTTACTGGCAGCTTCTGCATTTATACCTTCTGCCTTGAGTGCATCGACCAGTTTCTGTTCAAGAAGATTGCGGTAAACAGGTTCCTTGAGTACAGCCATGACCAGCACTTTGCTGAAGGTATGTGCTTGCGAATCGTCACTCCATGTGTTCAGGGTCTCGGTTGTCTGACAAGCGGACAGCAGCAGGGTACAGCACAGCAGGAAAAACAGGGATTTCATAGTCAGGTGATCCGGGAATGATTGTTACCGGGAGCGTACCATTACCCGGGTTGTTTGGTAAGATTTAAACTGTTGCCATTATGATAAAAATGAATCCATTTAACGGGACCGGTTCCCTGTACGATGACCTGCTCCGGCAGGACCGGGCGCATATCTGGCATCCCTACAGTGCAATGGGTGCTGAATTGCAGCCGGTCTATCCGGTCGTATCCGCACAGGGCGTGCGTCTGAGACTCGCTGATGGCCGGGAGCTGATAGACGGGATGTCTTCCTGGTGGTGTGCCATCCATGGTTACAATCACCCGGTGTTGAATGCTGCCATCGAAGCGCAGCTTGGTGATATGGCCCATGTCATGTTCGGCGGGCTGACCCATCCGGCCGCTGTGAGGCTCGCCGACAGGCTCGTGGCGCTGACACCGGAACCCTTGCAGTCCGTATTTTTTAGCGATTCCGGTTCAGTATCGGTGGAAGTAGCCATGAAGATGGCGATCCAGTACTGGCAGGCATGCCACAAGGCGGGCAAGCAGCAGTTTCTTACCATCCGCAGCGGATATCACGGCGACACACTGGGTGCCATGTCGGTGTGTGACCCGGTCACCGGTATGCACAATCTGTTCGACGGTGTACTGGCACAGCAGTTGTTTGTCGATTCCCCGGGCTGCCGTTTCGGGGAACCTTGCAGAGATCAGGACATCGAAGCATTTAAACAGCAACTCGCCGGGAATCATCACCGTATCGCCGCGGTCATCATGGAGCCGATCGTACAGGGAGCGGGCGGCATGCGTTTTTATTCGGCTGATTACCTGCAGCGAGTGCGGACCCTGTGTGATGAACACGGTGTACTGCTGATCCTTGATGAAATCGCAACCGGATTTGGGCGCACCGGGAAGCTGTTTGCCTGTGAATATGCCGGTGTGGTGCCCGATATCATGTGCGTGGGCAAGGCACTGACCGGGGGTTATCTGACACTGGCAGCGACACTGACGACGACACATGTCAGCGATACCATCAGTCGCGGCAAGCCGGGCGTCTTTATGCACGGTCCAACTTTTATGGCCAATCCACTGGCCTGTGCTGTCGCACTGGCCAGTATCGGATTGCTGCTGGACTCGCCGTGGCAGGCGCGCATTGCCGCTATTGAGCAAGGCCTGCACGAGGGGCTGGAACCGTGCAGGACCTTGGCCGGGGTCGCCGATGTCAGAGTGTTGGGCGCTATCGGAGTGGTTGAACTGACCGAGCCGGTGAATATGAGCGAGATTACCGGGCAGTTTGTAGCCGCAGGTGTGTGGGTGCGGCCCTTTGGCAAGCTGGTCTATCTCATGCCGCCCTATATTATAGACAGGCAGGATCTTGGCACGTTAGCGGCTGCTGTTGCTGATATCGTTGCCAGGAATAGTGAATGATTTCGTTATTTCCGCTATTGCGGCAATGACGAGAGACAGGGCTATACTTGAAGTCAATAGGTAACAAGTAGTGGTATACATATAACATATATGACAAATATATATTATCCAATACACTTCAGGGTGCGTATGGTTGCAGTGTTGTCGTTACTGTTTGCGTCTGTGATCTGTGCCTCGACAGAGCCATTGCTGGATCAGTTACGCAGCGATCACGCAGCCATGGTGTCTGCCGAGCAGGATTTTCACAGCCGCCGCGAGCGTGGCATCCTCAACGGTAATGAAGCGGCAGACTATGCGGCCTATGTGGCTGGTCTGCACCGGCGTGTTGCAGAGGACTGCGTGGCGCTGGCGGAAATCAGCATGGCGGTTCCTGCAGACCTGTCTTGCCCGGATTTTGCACCGGGATTTATCACACCGGCGGCCATTGACCAGGCAGCTGAACAGACTGGTGCAGAAGTAACGCAAGCGCTTGATGCCGAGCTTGCTGCCGGTTTGAGTGAGTTCGATGAAATGCTGTTGCGTGAGCAGGAACGTGTAAGAGCTTCGGCGCCGCGCACCGCTGCCGGGGCGGGTGGTGGTGCAGGCAGCAGTGCTGCGGACCCTGGTAGTACAGGACAAATGGATTCCGCCACAGGGGCTCAAACAAGCGACGGTCAGGGTGCCGGCCCGGGGTCGCCCCGATCACCCGGCAAGACCAGCGCACCACCCGGCACGCCGAATGGCAGTGATGATGACGTGGTGGCCCGCCAGTTACGGGAGGCCGCAGAAAAAGAGACTGACCCCGCACTGCAGAAAAAGCTCTGGGAAGAATACCGTAAATACAAGGAAGGCACCTTCTGACCGGATTGCATACCATGAACGTACGTTACCTGCTGCCCCTTTATCTGGTGTTCACCCTGCTGGGCGGGTGTAGCACGCTGGGGCCAACACATGACGTGAAAGGCCCTGTGCCGCTAAACAAAGCCATAGCCGAGATTCCCGAGAGCCAGCTACTGGATGTCTGGGTCGAATTGTTCGATCCGGGAGAGCTGCCGGACGATGAAGACGAGGCCATGGGGTTGTCCATGGATATACGCGAGGCCGAGGCGCGTTACATGCCGGAGCAATTACGGAGCACCATGGAAAATACCGGTCACTGGGGAGCGGTACGGGTGGTACCGCAAAACACGACGGGGGGTGAATTGCTGGTGCAAGGAAAAATTATCGCATCTGACGGTGAACAGCTGGTGTTGCAGATTAATGCACTGGATTCGAGCGGGCGTGAATGGTTTAGGCGCGCGTATGAAGAAGCAATCAGGGAAGGGGGCTACCAGGCCCGCAGCCTGCTCGGAAGCCCGCCCGCTCAAGAGGTGTTCCAGTCACTCTACAACACCATCGCCAATGATCTGGCCGAGTTCCGCCGCACACTGTCTGCAAGGGATATCATCACTATCCGCCAGGTCGCAGAACTGCGTTTTGCAGCAGACCTGTCACCCGAAGCCTTTGCCATCGACCTGCAGGTCGATGAAAAGGGCCGCTACACGGTTATACATTTGCCGGCGGTCGATGCCCCCATGTATCAACGGGTACTCGCAATACGCGATCGGGATTTTCTCCTGATAGATACGCTGAACGGCCACATTGACAACTTTTGCCGTGAAATGGAAACGCCCTATAACGAGTGGCGCAAGGCGCGCAGTGAAGAAGCAGCCGCCCTGCGTGAAATTGAGAGTGCTGCGATGACACGCAAATTAATCGGTGTCGCCGCCATTCTCGGGGCAATCGCGCTCGAGGCATCCAATAACGGCAGCTACAATTCATCCGTACTGCGCGATACTATGGTGCTTGGCGGTGCCTACGCCATTAAAACCGGTTTTGACAAGGACTCGGAAACCGATATTCACCGTGACGCCATTATCGAGCTGGATGAATCCTTCTCCACTGAAGCTCATCCCCTGGTCGTCGAGGTGGAGGGCGAGACGCATGAATTGACCGGTTCAGCCGAAGTGCAGTACACCCGGTGGCGGGCATTGCTAAAACGCATCTATATTTCTGAAACCGGGTTTTCGGACTCTTGAATCGGGTGATTGCCTGATGACTGACAAAACACACTCTGGCGTACCGGCTGCGCCTGTTCTGACACCGCCGGGCCATGCCCGTTCGCAAGAGCAGGGTGAGCCTGGGAATTACCGCTGGCTGTGGCTGGCGCTGGCAGCCGTTCTGGTTATCGGGCTGGCTGTTATTTTTGCCTTACCTGCACTGATAGAGTCTCCACAGCAGGCAAGTGCGCCCGCAAACACGGTTGTCACAGCAGGTGTTGAATCCCGCGATGCAGCAAACCAGTCAATGCAGGCCTGGTTACAGTTACGAGCCCGACTGGAACTTGAGCAGGCCGCACACTGGGGTGAGCCCGACTGGAGCCAGTCGGAACAGGCAGCAGACAGTGGTGCACGAATGCTGGCACAACGGCAGTTTGGCGAAGCCGCTCACTATTACGAACAGGCATTTCAGGGCCTGGTGCAACTCGACAATGAACGCTCTTCGCGCCTGGTCACAGCACTGGCGACGGCAGAACAGGCGCTTGTTAACAACCGGCTTGAGCAGGCCATCGAGCAGTTTGAACAGGCCCTGGCCATACAGCCGGATAATGCTGACGCGCACTTTGGACTGTCCCGGGCACAAACGCGACCGGCGGTACTGGACAGCATGGCTGCAGGCGAACATGCCGAGGCAGACGCTGACCTGCTGACCGCTCAAGTTGCCTACCAGGAGGCTGCGCTGCTGGATCCGGAATATGAGCCACCCGCCGCAGCATTCAATCGCGTCTCTGAAATGCTTGACGAAGAAGCTTTTCAGGATGCCATGACACGAACATTAATGGCCCTGGATAGCGGTCAGTTACAGGCTGCCTTAGCGGCTTTGAAGGAGGCAAGCATCCTGCGCCCGTCAGATGCGGCGGTATTCGACGTGCGGCAGCGCATCGCGGGAGCACGTCAGGAGTCGCAGTTAAGCAGGTTT
>JBDLIH010000035.1:0-32818 GCA_039714975.1 Pseudomonadota bacterium | reverse complement strand
GAATGTCTCGCTCTATGATCTGGAGGCAAAATTCTACACTACCTTTTCGAATACAAAAGTGCCCGGTGTAAAATTCAAGTTAAAAAATGATGGGAACCGGCTGCTTCGTGAAGTGGAGGTGACAGTGTTTTTCAAGGATGCCAGCGGGACGGTAATCGCAGAGGAAAGGTATCGGCCGGTTCTGGCGATGAAAAAATCCTACAGCGGTGACCAGGTGATTCTGAAGAAAAACTACATCTGGCAAATGGAGGAAGGTAACTTCTATAAGGCAGATGGGGTGCCCACTGCATGGAAGGAAGGTGCCGTGGCTGCAAAGGTAACCAATATTAAATTTGCTGAATAGGAAGTTCTCTATTCTTCATCCGGGTCATCCTTCCAGTACCTGTCCATCAGGAACCAGAAAACCGTCCCGTAACTGACGGTAGCAAGTGCTATGGCCAGCAGGTACTGACCAGCGAGAATTTCCTTAATGCCTGCGTTGGCAACATTGTTCATGATAAGCAGTGACACTGAGCCGACAACCAGTAATGCACCCAGCAAACAGGACCACAGTTTCCAGTGAATGATCCAGCGCAACAAATAGAAAACCGGGAAGCCGATAATGATCGCCAGAATAGTGGCGGGCCCCAGTGTCAGCAGGCACTCGGAACATGAAACAAATGCCTGGCTGAGACTCGTTAGGGAATCGATGCTTTGAAGTATATAGGACCCTTGAAAGACAACGATAACAAAAAGCATGGCGGCTATCGGGCCCAAGAAGAATGCACTGTATTTCTTTAGTGAATATCTCATTATATATCAAAGAGCTGTATGGTATTCTTTTTAATCATTCAAAGATATGATAAGTGCCGTCACTGTATAGATTGTAGTCGTTTTTTACACTCAGGTAACTCTGATTAATTCGTCATATCGGCATCCAATGCATTGGAAACCCTGGATCCCGGCATGCGCCGGGATGACGATACAAGGTTTAATCAGGGCCTCCCAAAAAATTAATCCAGCATCATAGGACGCATGCCGCCCCTCGGCAGTGGTTGTGGAATGGCCGGTATGTAGTGTTGATAGGTCGGGAGTATACATCGGCCGTCATCAGTGTAATAGAACCCGTGACGTTCACACTGAAACTGGTTGGCCAGGTTTTGCTCAGGCGGTTTGCGCTTGACCCTTATCCGGACAGTCCGTTTTTTCCGGGCTTTCTTTTCACTGCGTGATGCTTGTTCAGGATTTTGTCCTGAAGCGTCGGTGTCAGGCGCTTTCTCTGAAGCACGTTCCGGGTCGAAGTCGCTGCCGGCGCTTATTGCAAAACCGGATTTGACCGGGTCCTCACGGGTCGTCTTCCCATCCGGCGTGACGGTGAAGAACCCTGTCATGGCTGCGCTGGAGTTATCCGGTTGTTGCAGCTCAGTGATGTCATATATTTCTGCCGATGCCATGGTGCAGTGCATGCCAAGCAATACCACGGCCAGAGAGTGACTGGCTGGTATTATGAATTGACATGTCATGAGGCTACTTCTGGTGTTCAAGCTTGTGTCTGTGCGCCCTGGCGCTGGCACGACGCTTGCCCCATAACCAGATACCACTCAGGGCCAGTAGCAAAAACAGGATAGTGGCTGCGTCGACCAGCAAGACACCGGCATTACCGAGTATACGCCCGCTGTGAAGATCCAGTACGACGCGTTCCAGTGGCAGTCCATTCCCGCGATAGGCTGCCTGCAATGCCCGTGCAAGCGCTGGCGGTGTGTCAGCCTTCGTGGACCATGTCGCTTCAACCGTGTCTGTCTCGGTCCATTCCAGGAAACTTTCGTCAGTCAGGTAGTAACCGTGAGCGGCCTTGATTGCGATCGCACCGTCCGCGGTTGTTCCAATGGCCTTCATACCTGCCGGTACGCCACCGGCACTGCCGATGTTTTCGATCAGTTGTCCGTCCTGGCCTAGCAGAGTCAGGTGGTCCCGGGAAGCGATCACAATAAAACCCTGATAGGCAATGCTACCGACCAGGGGTGCCCTGACCTCATGAAGGAGTCTGGAATTCCGAAATACGAGTTCGTTTATCCCGGTATAAAAAACCGAGTCAGCCGAATAACTGCTGAGATCGTCAGGTGCATGTATGCCATACCAGTTGAGCAACGATTCTGACTGTACATGCGTCGAATCCATGCCCAGAGATTCGGTGTGATTCAGTGCCAGACCGGACACGGACAAAATAACAACAAACAGTGCTGCACTCAGGCCAATATAGCGATGCCAGATATACAGTGAGCGCAGCAGTTTTGCGCGTGACTTGTTTTTAGGGTGTCGTGTCATCGGTCAGGCGTATCCGGCTATGCAGGTAGAGGGCCAGTCGGGCCAGTTTTTTCAGGGCACGAACGGACAGAGTGGCACCGGAGATACCGTCAATGGGCTGGTCCAGCTCATGATTTTCAGTCAGGCCGACTCCGGTAAATTGATCCGTAAAGAAGGGATAACGGACTTCCCATCCACGGCTTTCACGGAATGCCAGTACCCGGATGGTTTCAAGTCCATCGTCAGTCACTACCAGGCCGACGGTGATGGGCTTAACCTTGCCAATTTCCTCCAGTATCCAGGCGGTACGACCGCCCTCGCCCCAATACCGGATGCGCAGCCCCGGATAAGGGTGTCCCAGTATGTCACTGGCGGTGTCTTTTAGGTCACCTTTGAGCCAGATAACGCCGGGAACGGGTGTGGCGTCGTCGAATACTTCGTGCAGGAATTCCTCCGGGCTTTGGTAAGCATCGTCAGCAACTGCGGTGCCGGCACCAAGCATGACCAGAATTATTATGTATGCCCTGATTGTCATAACTGAATCTTACGCAGAATATGTGAGTTTGTACCCGAGTGGCACTTACCTATGAGGTCTGATCAATAAAAAATACCCAATTGGCCACGGAAGCACACGGAAAAACACGGAAATAATTCTTCTAAGGCATTTTTCTTCCGTGTCATTCCGTGTGCTTCCGTGGCAAGAATTTTAAGTAAGTACCATCTAGAACTGGTATCCGATGCCCAGGTCGAAGGCGCTGAAGTCTACTGACTTGGCGGCGACGTCAACGGTATCAACGTTGCGGTCGCGGTAGTCCACCTTCAGCACGACATCCTCATAGGGCCAGTAGTTGGCACCGATTTCCCACTGCTTGAATTTGTCGCGGGTGCGGGCACCATCCAGGTCTTCGTAACGGGCATAGAAGCCAAGTGATTGCCACGGCCTGATGCTGGGCTCGATGTACCAGCCGCTCTGCCGGTCTTCACCGGCCGCCTTTACAGCATCCCCATCGAAGTCCCAGCCGGCATACAGGGCGCGTAGCTGGAATGGACCGGTTTGATAGATGGCATGGGTCTCGAACAGCAGACCGTCATCCAGTCCGTCACCGGACTTCTGTGATGCATCGGACTGGTAATTCAGGGTGCCCGCGAGTTCCAGTCCCTGGATGCCGGTGTATTTCAGGCGACCGGTATAGGCTAAATCATTGGCAATGGCTTCGGAGACTTTTTGCCGGCCGCTGCGAATACGGAAGGCATTATCCTCGCTTGTGGGGATGGCCAGTCCGGAGGTCAGTGCCAGGTCCCAGCTGATGCCATTCTCATAGTAGCCATTCAGGCCTGCACCGGCTTCCCACCAGGTAGCGGGAATGATGATGTTTTCAACATCGTTGCGCTCTACACCGTAAAAGGTAACGGGTTCATGGGTTTCGTTCAAAATACCGACCGGCATCAGGAACAGGCCACCTTTTGTCTGCAGGTTATCGAAGATGTCGTATTCAATGTAGGCCTGTTCGAGTTCGATTTCACCGTTCTTGCCGTCTCCCGAAAGCGCGTGTTCCAGTTCAAACTCGGAGATAAGGCGCAGCCTGTCCGTGAATTCATGTCCGAAGAACAATACGAAACGATGGAAGTCGATTTCATCATCGATGTCGTCGTTATCAAAGTTGTTATAGTGCAGTTCGCCATAGCCGCCGATGGTCGTTTTGTCTGCCCAACTGGCCTTGGCGCTTGTAGCAGAACCCGATTCTTCGATGGCAACCACGGCGGCTTCGGCCTTTTCATCTGCATCAGCGGCCTGTTTGGCTGTATCCTGCTGCTGGCTCTTGAGGGCGTCGATCTCAGCCTGTTGCTTTTGAATGATTTCCCAGAGATCTTCAATGGTCGGTGAGGTTTTGTCTGCAGCCGATGCTGAAAACGATAACAGGCAAGCCACGACAATGGCAGGTAAAAACAAGGCTTTCATGGTGGTGTTCCTCCGGTCTGGTCAATAGAGAATATGTCACTATTCTAATGATTATAAATCTAAATGCAAATCATTATCATTTGTGATATGATGCATGCAGAATCTCACTGGCGGATCTGGTCACGGATACATAAATATATTGACGGATTCTTATATGCGGGTGATAATGAAAACCATTCTCAATTGACTGCCCACATCAAGCACATGAAACATACACATAAAAAGATGACGGATCTGTCCAGGCTGGGTACCGGTGAAACCGCTCATATCACAGGTATCCACGCGCCGGATGATATTCGGCAACGTTTGCAAGCGATGGGATTGCGAACCGGACGGGAAGCACAGGTCATTCGCTGTACCCGTTTGGGCCCCATGCAGATTCGTGTAGGCAGTGTTGATCTTATTATGCGTCGCCGCGATGCAGCCCGTGTTGCCATCGCCACGACCTAGTACTCCGGCAAGGTTGTATTGATGGATTCAGTTGGTCTGTCAGCGTTCAGGGCAAGGCACGCCTCGAAGTGAATGGCCGTAGTCCTTTGCAAGAGGCGTAACGCTGCCATGGGCGCTGACAGGCCAACCCTTCGGGCATTACTGTGGTGTTCCGCCACGGCGTTACAGCACTTGACAAGGACTACGGCCATTGCCTGCGTGCTGTGCCTTGTTGCGAAACACCACAGTAACGCTGAACTCATTAATACAACCTTGCCGGAGTACCAATGAAGCGAATCGCCATTGTCGGCATGCCCAATACGGGCAAGTCGACATACTTTAATCGATTAACCGGCTCCTCCTCCCGCGTCGGTAACTGGCCCGGTGTCACCGTTGAACTACTCAGCGCCCATATTGTTCTTGGGGGCGACGCTGTTGAGGTAGTCGATTTACCCGGTATCTACGATTTACACGGGTTCTCGGAAGATGAACAGGTTGTTCGCTCCTTTCTTGAAAACAATCCCGTAGACCAGGTCGTCATGATCCTGAATGCCGCACAACTGGATCACCAGTTGCCGCTGGCATTGCAAATCCACAAGCTTGGAATGAATCCGGTACTGCTGGTCAATATGATTGACGAAGCAGAGCAGTTGGGTATCCGTATAGACGCACTGGCATTGTCGAAATCACTTGATTGTCCGGTTATCCTGATAAGCGCACGCAATGGCACCGGTTTAAAAGCGGCCACTGAAGTGCTGACCGACAGCCTCAAGTCTCTACACCCGGTGAAGCCGAATGAGCTCAAGGCCTTCCTGCATGCGGATGATGAACTGGTAAAACAGGCCGACATGCTCGTTAGCCGGCATGTATCCTCACCGAGCAGGCTGGTTCGCAAGATGACGGAGCGAATTGATCGTGTCCTGTTGCACCCGGTGTTTGGGTTACCACTGTTTTTTCTGGTCATGTTTCTGGTCTTTCAGACAGTCTACACGCTGGGTGCGCCCTTGCAGGAAGCGGTCGCGTACCTGCTGGGGCTTTTTCGCGGCTGGGCACTTGAGCCCCTTGCCAGTGTATTGCCGGCAACACTGTTTGGCTTTCTCATTGATGGCCTGTATGACGGCATTGGTACGGTGGCTTCGTTTGTACCGGTCATTATTCTGTTCTTCTTCCTGATGGCCGTGGTTGAAGACAGCGGTTACCTGGCACGTGCCGCCTACCTGACCGATGCATTGATGGCACGCCTGGGACTGGATGGTCGTGGTTTCGTCATGTTGTTAATGGGTTTTGGCTGCAACGTGCCGGCCTTGATGGGAACCCGTGTCATGCGCAGCCGTCCGTTGCGTCTGCTGAGCATGCTGGTGATCCCCTTCTCCCTGTGCTCTGCACGGTTGCAGGTGTTTATTTTTATCATCACGGCATTGTTTGCACCGCAACAGGCGCCCTTCATCCTGTTTTTCATGTATCTGGCCAGTTTTGCCGCAGCTTTTCTGACAGCGTTGCTGTTTGGCAGGCGGCTGAAAAGTGATGAACCGTTTGTACTGGAACTGCCACCCTACCGGAAACCGATCCTGTTCCAGGTATTGATGCGCGGCTGGCATGAAATTTCCCACTTTCTGCGTCGTGCCAGTACTTTCATTATTACCGGTGTGATACTGGTGTGGTGGTTGACCCACTACCCTGAAGGCGCGACGCTCGGTGGTGCAGGCACCTATGCCAGTATGCTGGGCCAGTGGTTACAGCCGGTGCTTGAACCTATCGGCATCAGTGCGGTGATGTCCGTTGTCCTGCTGTTTGGTTTTGTAGCAAAGGAAATTGTCATCGGTGCGATTGTCGCCATGACCGGTCTGGAGGGTGCGGCACTGAATGGTTACCTGGCCACGCAGATGGATGGTGTTCAGGCGATCAGCTTTATGCTGTTTGTGCTGCTGTATACACCCTGCTTGTCCACGCTGGCTACCCAGTTCAGTGAATCCCGTAGCTGGAAATTTACTGCTGTCAGTCTTGGCTGGTCACTGGGTTTTGCATGGGTGGTCAGTTTCGGTTTCTACCAGGGAGCCCGGTTGCTGGGATACTGAACGACTCGCCGCATGCGGGTGATGTCGTCTTTAACCCCGGCTGAACACCAGTCGTGTGGCCGGGTGAATACTGATGTGGTTGATCGGTATCCATTCCACCTTGATGTTGTTCAGGCGTCGGTCGGGCTGTGCGCGCCTGTTGCACATGAAGAGACGATCCTGTCTTTGATCGTTTCCGCGTCTCTCGGTCATTTGTCTTCTGTCATTCATCCTTGATCCTGCTTCTGTTGTTATCCCCTGCTCATATGATGGGCCAACCCTGCCCGATCTGCTATTGGACAAAGGTCTTATGAGAGGGTGGTGCAATTGCTCCCGATGCGATTATAATCAGCATCAAAGCTGACAGGGAGTGTGAGTGTTCGTTTGGCAACCAGGGGTTAGCTGATGAATACAGTCACTGAGGGTTCGGTCTCTGCCAATGAGCTGGATATCGCCAGCATGCAGCTTGGCATAGACCGTCTCGAATTTTCACTGCACACCCGTGAAGATGTACGTGCCATCGCACAGACACTGGCGGAACAGGCGCAGCGTGGTTTGATGCTGCTTACCCTGGACCTGGAACCCGCAATCTTCGACCAGCAACCGTTCCTGAATGCCATCAGCAAACTGGCCCGGCAGCACCAGAATGCCTGGTTCAGGATACTGATACTGGACAGCCACAGGGCCTCGCAGAATGGACATCGCCTGATTGAGCTGTCACGCCGATTGAGCCCGAATATTCAGTTCAGATGCCCTCCTCCCGAGTATCAGGATACCGGCAAGACCTTCCTGATCTGTGATGATGCCGGATATTTCTACCGGCCGCTGGCAAGCCGCTACGAGGGAACCGCCAATTTCAATGACGCGGGTGAAGTCGCGAGGCTGGAAAAATATTTCATGGAACTCTGGGATCGAAGCGAGCCCGATAGCGAGCTGCGATTACTGCATGTTTAGGGATGCTTGATTTATTCGTCATGCCGGCGAAGGCCGGCATGACGATGTCAGTTACGGAAAAGCAGGAATAACCGGTTCGGTACCCTCTATCTCTGCTTCCGGGTGATGTTTTTTGATCAAATCAGTGATTTCATCAACCTGTGTCTTCGGGACATCCACCATCATCAGTAAACCGCCCTGCTTGATTGCATCTTCAAACTCGGTCAGGCGTGAACTCGGTGCGGATATTCCGATCATGCTGGATACCCATGCACCCAGGCCGGCACCCGCCAGGCCTATACCCAGTATGGCGCCACCACCGAGTGCCAGACCGACGCCCGGTATTGCAACAGCAGCGACACCGGCAAGAATTCCGGTTGCGCCACCGATGGCCAGCCCCCGCTCCACTGCCGGTACAAAATCACTTTCCTGCAACAGATTGGCTTCAGGTAAATTGGCCTCAGTCAGAGCATGGTGATCAGCGGCTGCGATATGGATATGTCGCTGTTCTATGCGGGCCAGCAGCAACTCGTCGACAATGGTTTTTGCGCTGTCTATGTTGGGGATCAAGAAATAGAGCCGTCTCATATGTTATCTCCTTGTTCGGATGCTGAATATCATAATACGCAGCGTTAAGTATCACGGCGATTATAAGTAACGTTTAGGACACTTTCCCGGATTATGCCAGTCTCTTGCTGGTTTGACCGGGCGCAGTTAATTTAATTCCCTTCTCTATATACCGCATAATCCTCTGGTGTATCAAGGTCTTTGCGTAGCGATAATGCAAGCAGACTCAGATTGTGTCTCTGTAGCCGATTTTCGGTGAGGGAGAGTACGTCAGATGTGCTCCAGGGTATGTCGACAAAGATGGATGCGTGATACTCACGCATGCCAATCAGGTAGTAACCACCGTCTTCAGCGGGACCGATGACAACATCGGTGCCCGCCTCCAGGGCATCGAATGCGGTTGCAATGTCTTCTGCAGTGAGCGTCGGGCAGTCTGCGCCAATCAGTACGACGTAATCAGCATGAACCAGTGTTGCCTGAATGGCCTGTGACATGCGTTGTCCCAGGTCACCGGCTGACTGCGTGTGCAGGGTCGTCTGGTAACGCTTGCTGCATTGCTGAAAAAAGGGATGTTCGGTCGACGGGCTGCACCATATGTCAATCGGACACAGTGCTGCGGTACTGCACATTGTCAGGCAGTCGTGTAGCAGCTGTGTATAGAGTTCAGCCGCCGCGTTCTCTCCCAGTAGCGGGATAAGTCGTGTTTTTACCCGGCCGGGATCGGGTGCCTTGGTCAGGAGCAGTAACCGCCCGTGCGGGTATTTCATCCACTCGTAACCGAATAGAATTTTGCCAGCCATGCGGGGCTGATGCCGGCAAAGTAGCCCAGGCGTAATCCCCACATGGTCACAATCGTTCTCAGAATGCCATGTGTGTGCCAGCGTCGCGGAGAGGTGCCAAGTGTCTGTGCAACACGACAGGGGCGACTGTAGCGCTTCAGTGAGCGGCTGAAGCTGATATCTTCCATTAACGGAATTGCGGGAAGGCCTCCGACCCTGTCATGCAGCGCACGCCGCACAAAGATGCCCTGGTCGCCGGTGGCAATCCCGGTAAGGCGGGAGCGTAAATTCATGGACCAGGCCACGCATTTCAGTAAGGGGTGGGTATCAGTAAGGGAGACATCAAACCGTCCCCAATCTGCATGTGTCCTGTCCAGAGCTGCCATGATCAGGCTATCCGTATGGGGTGGTATGTGGCTGTCAGCATGCAGAAACCAGAGTATCTGACCACTGGCTACTGTTGCACCTGCCCGCATCTGCTCTGCTCGCCCGGGTGGTGACCGCAGTACCCGGTCAACGAGCGGTTGACTCAAAACGCACGTGGCATCGCTGCTGCCGCCATCAACCAGGATGATTTCATGCCCCCGTGTGCGTAACGGTTGCAGTTGTTTCAGGGTTGACTGAATGCAGTCCGCCTCATTCAGGGTCGGGATGATGACAGAGATTTGCACCTCGTCATCCCGGCGCATGCCGGACAAAAGCGCGTAGCGCGTTGAACGTCCAGAGGACGGCCCGCAGGGTGAGCGAAGCGAATAATCCAGAGTTTTCGATGTACTGGATGCCGGCTTTCGCCGGCATGACGAATTAACAGCAACTGTTGCCATTTGACGGATCAGGGCTGCAGCACCCGGCTGTGGAGACGCTGCCGCAATCAGAGGGATCAATAAAGGCACTCTCGTAAGCTGCGCTTGCGAGCAGCGTATGTGTTGCATCAGAGACCGTGGTGCGTTGCCCGCGCTGATAGGTGTTTCCGGCATCATCCGTCACGGCTGCAAACGGCCCGCGATAGATCACGCTGTGCTGACTGTTCAGCTTGTTACTTGATTCGGGCTTCATTGCAGTCAGTGTGACTGAGCGGAATTCTATGCCGTTAATGGTTTGCCACGGATCCACATCCCACTTGTCGTACTTTACAGCCATGAATCCGGTTGCTGTAAAGGCGTCGAGAAATTCTGTTTCATGGAAAGCGCCCGAGATGCAGCCACTCCAGAGTTCCGGGTCATCCTTCATTGCTGCGGGTATGACACGATCACTGACGATATCCGATATGGCGACCCGGCCACCCGGTTTCAGAACCCGGAATACTTCCTGGAGCAACTGCTGCTTTTCATGGTCAGCGACCAGATTCAGTACACAGTTGGATATCACCAGGTCAACTGAACAGTCTGCAATCAGCGGGTTGTTACGTCGTTGCCGTGATTCCCAGTTTCGGAGTGCCGTATAGTCTGCATGGCTGTTAACAGGGTGGGTTTCCAGGTGTCCGTTCAGGGTCTCAACATTCAGGGCAAGGTCCTGGATGTTACCTTTCAGAAACCTGACACGGTCACCGCACAGGCGTTGTGCCATTTCATCCTGGTAGCTGCGTGCCAGTGCCAGCATGTCATCATTCATGTCAACGCCAATGACCTGCCCTGTATTACCAACAAGTTGGGCCGCCATGTAGCAAATCTTGCCGCCGCCTGACCCGAGATCCAGTACCACGTCACCTTCCTGCACGTAGCGCGAGGGATCCCCGCAACCATAATCCCTTTCAATGATTTCATCCGGCAGCATGGCCAGTAGATCATTATCATAGGATACCGGGCAGCACAGTGATTCCTGCCGTTCCCTGGCGCCCTCGGAATAACGTTCAAGGACAGTGCTTTCAATATTCATGGACATAATGGGTTCCTGATATTTTAATAAAACCTGCAGGAGCGGCTTTCAGCCGCGAATCGCGCCTGCAAGGCGCTCCTGCGCCAATAGATACATCCGGACAAATTCACTTCTCCAGGGCGCCACCACAACCTGAACCCTGGCCGGCGGTACAGGCATAGCAATGATCTGCCACCATGATGAGCTGCTTGCTTAAGTCAACGCCGGCCAGTTCGGCGATATGCAGTCGCGGCCTGTGATCAAGCTGCAGTGGTATATCAAGCATCTGGTTAAAGTCGCAGTCATACACATAGCCCTGCCAGTCAATGCTGATTAACGCGCGGCACATGACCGAGTCGATATTGTCATCCCGGTGTGCAGTTTTCAGCAGCGTCATGTAGCTGGCAAATTCTCCACGACTGACGAGTGTGCTGCCAAAACGTTTAATGGGCATATTGGTCAGCGTCCGCAGGTGATTGAATTCAATGCCGTACTGTTCTGCCAGGTGTTGTTTGTAATCGTGCTCAAGTGAATCCTGCGACGGTGGCAGGTACGGTCCCTGCGGGTTAAATACCAGGTCGAGCACCAATCCCGAACCGGTCTGCCCGTAGCCCATTGTATTCAACAGGCGCAATGCCTTCAGGCTGCTGTCAAACGTTCCACCACCTCTTTGTCTATCAACATTGTCCTTTAGGTAACAGGGCATCGAGGCAACAATCCTGACCTTGTTATCAGCAAGAAACCGGGCGGTATCCTGCTGGCCGGGCTCAAATAAAACGGTAAGATTGCAGCGGTCAATGACGTCCAGTCCGCGTTGCCGGGCGGCAGATACGAAATCCCTGAAGTGCGGATTGAGCTCCGGAGCGCCACCGGTGAGATCAAGTGTCTGCAGTGACGATGATTCAATAAAGGTTATCAGCTGATTGATGGTATTCCTGTCCATCACTTCCGTTCGTCCGGGACCGGCATTGACATGGCAGTGCAGGCAGGACTGGTTGCACTTGTAACCGAGGTTCACTTGCAGTGTTTCCAGCTCCGCACGCTGTATCGACGGGAAATCGCTATCTATCAATAATGGCAGGGTTGCTTGCATTGTTGTGTGCCCGGGTGAAACTCTTTATGGCAGCAATCGATTCAGTATCCAGACAAGAAAACGGACTTTTTTCGACTGCAGCAAGTGTGCGTAACTCTTGTTGATTGTTCGGCGATGAATCTGCGCATAGGTCGGATAGGCGTGCACCATCGCTGCAATGTCCTTCACTTTCGCCTTGACCTGCATGGCCAGTGCAAGTTCGTGTATCAGTTCGCCTGCATGCGGGCCAACAAGGCTCGCGCCCGCAATGCGTCCCTTGCTGATCAGTAGTCTGGCACAGCCCTGATTTATGTCATCTGTCATGGCACGATCAACCTCGGCCATGGGAAATTCAGCCATATGATACTTGATACCTTTCGTGTTCGCCTCGGTTTCTGTCAGCCCGACCGAGGCCACTTCGGGGTCGGTATAGACTACGCGTGGCACCACCCTGTAATCCGTTTTCCTTGGAGTGCGGAATACAATATTGGCCAGGGCAATGCCTGCCTGATACTCGGCCATATGTGTAAAAGGGTACGGTCCGCAGACATCTCCGACGGCGTATATGTGCTTTTGCGAGGTGCGCAAGCGCCGGTCAACACGAATCCCCTGCCTGCCAAACTCTACACCCGCTTCTTCGAGCCCCAACCCGTGGACCACAGGGCGCCTGCCTGTCGCAATCAGGATGCGTTCACATTCAATGGTGCGCCCATCGGCCAGTGCAATCTGCCGGGCATCTCCCTCGCGGCGTACACCGGCGACCTGGGCGGCTGTAATGATCGTTATCCCTTCATCTTCCAGGGCATTCCGGAGCAATAGCGATGCCTGGCTGTCTCCTTGTGGCAGCAGCCTGTCAGCCACTTCGATAATCGTCACCTGGCTGCCCAAACGTGAAAAAGCCTGTGCCAGTTCCACGCCAATCGGACCACCGCCGATCACCGCCAGCTGACCGGGCAGTGTACGCCTTTTAAAGATAGTCTCGTTGGTATCAAACCCGGTCTGTTCCAGCAGCGGTATCGGCGGTATCGCCGGCATGGAGCCGGTCGCAATGACAAAACGTTTGCCGCGAATGATCTCTTCACCCGCAGTCACCTCGTGCGGGCTGATGAAACGGGCCGCACCAAAGCGTACCTCACAGCCATAGCTGCGAAAGCGTTCGGGGTCATCATGTTGCTGTATTTTGTCGATGACACGCTCAACCTGCTCAATGGCCTTGCTGAAGTCAATGTCAGGCATGACTGAGAGCAGCCCTTCGCGGACTCCCCTGCGCACAGTGTGAGCAGTGCGCGCCATGTGTATAAGGGTCTTGCTGGGCACGCAACCGCTATGCAGGCAGTCCCCGCCCAGGCGGTCTGATTTTTCAATGAGCGTCACACGCAGACCGACTTGTGCGGCAACACTGGCAACGACCAGGCCGCCGGGACCGCCACCAATGACGACCAGGTCCTGTTTCCCTGTCATTGCACGTCAATCCTGTTTCGACGCAGGCGCATCCAGACCCTTGAAGCGAACGCAATGGTTGCGATCAGGGCAATCGCCAGCAGGATTTTCCTGATTACACCTTCACCGCCTGCAGCTGCTTCGCGCCCTGCATAACCCAGATAGGTATAGGCCGCCCCGCTCGGTGCCATAAAGATAAACGAGGTGATGATGTAGTGAGACAGCCGTATATTGGTCAGACCCAATGCGTAGTTGAGCAGGTTGAACGGGAATAGCGGTACCAGACGTGTAAAGGCAACGAAGTGCCAGCCCTCCTCCTCGACACCCGCAACCAGCTGACGCAAGCGGTTTCCCGTGCGTTTGGCAACCCAGTCATACGCAACGTAACGTGCGGTCAGGAAGGCCAGTGTGGCACCGATGGTGGCGCCGGTCAGATTATAGAATGTGCCGTATACCGGCCCAAACAGGACACCGCCGGCAAGTGTGAACAGCAACCCCGGCATAAAGAAGATCGCAGACACGGCATAGCAGGCAATGAATACCAGGGGTGCAATCCATCCCAGTTGGCCTACCCATTCAATCAGTGCGTCGACTGACAGGTGATCACGCCAGACGATGGCTGCCGTTATGCCGGCCAGCAGTATCGACAATACGATGATGCGTCTGGAATTATCCATGTTTCTGATAGTCACCACTTGATGTTGATTGTTTGATTCCGGCCTTAGTGAGTTTTTCCAGTGCCTGTGTGACCACCTCGATCCCGGCCCCTGTGCGTGGTCCATATTCGCTTAAATGCCTGCGCCAGTGACGTGCACCGGGTATCCCCTGGAACAATCCAAGCATATGCCGGGTGATGTGTTTGAGTGGTGACCCCTGATTCAGTTCCCTTTCAATGTAGGGCAGCATGCGCTGAACGATTTCCTCGCGGGTCGGGACAGGTTCCCGGGACTGGAACAGGCGCTTGTCCACCTCGGCAAGTAAATACGGATTATGGTAGGCGCTGCGTCCGAGCATAACACCATCGACAGCCGGTAAATGTCTTTCGGCTGCATCCAGATCAGTGATACCGCCATTAATGATGATGGCCAGTTCCGGGTACTGTTGCTTGATGCGATAGGCATATTCGTAGTTGAGCGGTGGTACCGTTCGGTTTTCCTTCGGGCTCAGGCCTTGCAGATATGCCTTGCGTGCATGAATGATAAACGTCTCGCAACCGGCCTGTTGAACGCAGTTTATAAAGTGTGCAAGTTCTTCATGGGAATCCCTGTCATCAATGCCGATGCGTGTCTTTACGGTGACGGGCACTGACACGGCCTTGCTCATGGCCGCCACGCAGTCAGCGACCAGTGCGGGCTCTGCCATGAGACAGGCGCCAAATCGTCCGGACTGGACCCGGTCGCTGGGACAGCCAACATTTAAATTTATTTCGTCATATCCCGCATCCTCACCAATACGGCTGCACTCGGCCAGTTGTTGCGGTTCGCTGCCGCCTAACTGCAGTGCCACCGGGTGTTCACAGTTGTCATAACGAAGGAAGCGGTCGCGATTGCCATGCAGAATGGCACCCGTGGTCACCATTTCTGTATACAGCAGGGTATGTTTGCTGATCTGGCGTAGCAGGAAGCGGCAATGTCGATCGGTCCAGTCCATCATGGGGGCAACCGCTACAATCTGACCCGCTGTATTCATAAGTACATCTGGTATTTCAGGATAAAGTATATCATTCTCTGTCACACTGTGTCACACTAAATCACCCTATTTCGCAACCATACTGTGACAATAATGTGACAGAAAGGCCGAAATATCTTTGAGGTGTGACAAGGTGGCAACATTCAGGAGGCGTGGTAAGCGTTGGCAAGCCATTATACGCAAATCCGGGCATCCGGCAGCGGTTAAGACCTTTCCCAATAAGGCACAGGCCGAACGCTGGGCAAGGATCACGGAATCCGATATGGATCGGCAGGACTGGGAAGACCCTACCCTGTTGAAAGACCGAACACTGGATGATGTGATTGCTGCCATAGGCGAACAGAAGACTGTCACCAGGGCCATGCAGACAGCCTATAACAATTTGTCCGCTGATTTAGGTGCTGTCACCCTCTCCCGCCTGAACGCTGCTGAAATCGCTGCATTCGGGCGTCTACGGTCAAAACGGGATGAAGCCAAACCCGCCACGGTTATGCTGGACCTGTCCTACCTGCAAGGGCTGATTAAATTCACCCGCACGCACATGCGATTACCTGCCAGCACGGATGCTGTGACCAATGCGCGGGCAATATTGGCATCCGAGTCCATAGCCGGAAAATCAAAAGAACGTAACCGGCGGCCAACTGATGACGAACTTCACAAGCTTGAGGCCTACTGGAAAAGCCCGAAGTACCTGCGCCAGGCAACGGTGCCCATGTGGACTCTGACAGAATTTGCCATGGCCACCGCTATGCGTCTGGGCGAGATTGTCCGTATTCAGTGGAAAGACCTGGACAGAAAGCACAAGACGGTGATTATTCGGGACAGGCTGCATCCCTCAGATAAAGCGGGCAACAATATGGAGGTGCCGCTATTGCCTGTCGCTTACTTCCTGCTTCCTGACGAGTCTGACGTCAGAATATTTCCGTATAACCCGCGCACGGTGTCTACGGCATTCACCCGCGCCTGCCTGCGATTAGGCATCAAGGACCTGCGCTTTCATGACTTGCGGCATGAAGGTACAAGCCGGTTATTTGAGGCCGGTTACCAGATACCGGAAGTGGCGATATTCACGGGGCATAGAGACTGGGGAATGTTGCGCCGCTATACAAATCTGAAAGCGAGGGACTGACACCGTGACCAAGATTACTCAATCTGACGACTGCTTCTATCCTGACGATCCTGACTTCCCTTGCAACGCGGAAAATTTACTTGAAATGCCGGCATCCGGTGACCGTGTAGTACTGATTACTCATGGTCGATTTTGACAGTCCACCCCTGCTGGGCGCCAATCCTTTGGCGGAAAGCACCTCATTTACATTAATTTACTTTGATATTCTGCCGGGATGTGCATAATGCACAATATGAAAACCCTCATCATAATTATGGTATTTATGGCGGTGATTAAATTCTCAGGGATTTTTTCCTTAGAGGGTACTCACATGTTTTACGGGATTCTTTCCTTAGAGGATGCTCATATATTCTATGGGATTGTTTCCTTACTGAATGCTCATGCGCTGACGGCAGCTATAGCATTCAGTGGATTATTAATAATCGGGTATGCCACGAAGTATATTTGTTACGCGTGTAAGTGCACAGACAAACCGAGTTGCCGCAAACGTCAATCAAGCGAGTCGTTATGAGAAATCCAGGCGAAACATCGCAGATAACAAACATGGATGAATTGATTGACGGCATACAAATCCTGTTTGAAGCCGAGGTGCTTACATCGGGAGATCGGAAAGCGGCAGCCCGTCTGGTTGATGAGCTTGCCGAATTCAAAGGTGAGCGGGGTTTGAACATACTGCGAGCCATAGCCAGGGGAGAGATTTCCGCCGCTGATGGCTATGAAATGATATACGCACCGCTGCACTAATCATTAGCCCTGCTCATATTTGCGGTTGATCCGCTTGTAGTGGCCGGGCTGGGCCTGATGGTTTACTGGCTGTTTTGACTGACTGATAGTTTCCGATCACCCGTCAGGGGTAGAAATAACTATTCGCCATATATTTTGGCGCACCTTAAGCCTCCAAATTTCTTAATGCTATTTAGGGTTGATGGCTGCCGATCCACATCAGGCCGCCAAACGGCGAGTTACCTTCATGGGGGCGACGGAGAATCGATGTAATAAAGGCTTTGTAATTCATCTCTCTCCGGTTGTGCAGGTTTCAGCCTGCCACACAGTTGGCCGATAGCCACATAGTGATTGGAGATATTGACTGCAGGCAAGTGATTCTTATCACATTATATTAATAATTACTTTTGTATGCTGCCTGTCAGTGATATAGTTATCCGGTTCTCAGAAATATATGAAATTATTAATCAAATCAAGGGGTTAAAAATGAAAAGCCGCCGCATACTGGTATCGTTACTGACTCTCCTCCTGGTTAATTCAGGCCCTGCCCTTGCCGATGTGCTGCTCGTAGACAGTATCCAGTCTGCGCCGCAGATCCAGACACCCCGAGATGGTCTCACCATGTCACAAATTCGTCAGCAGTTTGGTAACCCGAAGACAGAGTTGCCTGCCGTTGGCGATCCCCCCATTACACGCTGGGAATATGATGGTTACTCCGTGTTCTTTGAACATAACCTGGCGCTGCACTCTGTGATTCACCACCCGGCTAAATAACTAGAAGGTTTTTAAAGTCGTCATTCCGGGCAAAGCGTAGCGGAGACCCGGAATCCAGAGATTTATGCTTAGAATGTTTCTGGATTATTCGCTTCGCTCACCCTTCGGGCCGCCCTTTAGGCGTTCAACGCGCGCCGCGCTTTTGTCCCGCTTCCGCGGGAATGACAAGAATAAATAAATTCAGAGTTTCCTTAATCACTTGATCCCCGAATTCGCACCCCAGTCAGGGATGATGATCACCTGGCCGCACGCTGCTTCCGACTGGCGAGATCGTCTGGATGACATAGAGCCGGTTTATCTGGAAATCGCATGCCTTAGTAGCCGCTATGAACCCGTCCTGGTTATTTGTTATGACGAAAAACATGTTCACCGTGTAACCAGCCTGCTCGATCTGGCTGGTGCCGCAATGCATGCGATACGTTGCATCGTCGTGCGTACCGATGATACCTGGGTACGTGACTATGGCCCCCTGTCGGTATCCGGCAATCACAGGCCGCAGTTGCTGGATTTCACCTTTGATGGCTGGGGCGGAAAGTACGAGGCGACACGGGACAATCAGGTATCACGTGTCCTGTATGACGCCGGTGTGTTTAAGATGCCAGAGCTGATACGGCCCTCACTGGTGCTCGAAGGCGGCAGCATCGAGACCGATGGATTAGGTACCCTGTTAACAACGACGCGCTGCCTGCTGCAGTCAGGACGCAATCCGGGCATGGACAAGGGCACGCTGGAAACATACCTGCACGGGTGCCTCGGTATTGAACGAACCCTGTGGCTTGATCACGGTGTGCTATCGGGAGATGACACCGATGGTCATGTGGATATGCTGGCCCGCTTTTGTACGCCGACTGATATCGCTTACCTGCAATGCACGGATGCTGATGATGAGCACTGCGATGAGTTGGGTGCCATGGAGTGCCAGCTGCGTGATTTTACTTCGTATGATGGAAATCCCTATACCTTGCATCCCTTGCCGATGCCGCAGCCTGTCTATTCAGACAAGGGCGAGCGATTGCCTGCAAGCTATGCCAACTTTCTGATCATCAATCATGCAGTGCTGGTGCCAGTCTATAATGACCCGGCAGACAAGCAGGCATTGGATGTGTTACGGCGCTGTTTTTCTGATCGTGAAGTGCTGGCGATCAATTGCCTGCCTTTGCTGCAACAGTATGGCAGTTTACACTGCGCTGCACTGCAATTGCCGGAGGGTGTGTTGTTGTGATATTGAGCGTTGGTCTGGTGCAGCATGCGTGCGGAAACAGTCGAGAGGCGAATCTTGATGCCAGCATTCAGGGTATACATCGTGCGGTGCAGCAAGGTGCACAGTTGGTACTCTTGCAGGAATTGCATGGCAGCCAGTACTTTTGTCAAACGGAAGAAACCCGTAATTTTGACCTCGCAGAGACGATTCCCGGCCCCACCACTGAATTGCTCGGCCAGGTTGCGGCTGAACTCGGGGTCGTGATTGTTTCATCGCTGTTTGAGTTTCGCTCCAGTGGTGTCTATCACAATACCGCAGTGGTGCTTGATGCTGATGGTTCTGTTGCCGGATGCTATCGCAAGATGCATATCCCCGATGATCCCGGCTACCATGAAAAATACTACTTCACGCCCGGTGACCTGGGATTTGAACCGGTTGCCACGTCAGTGGGTAAACTGGGTGTGATGGTCTGCTGGGACCAATGGTTTCCGGAAGCCGCGCGTTTGATGGCACTTGCCGGGGCGGATCTGCTGCTATATCCCACTGCCATTGGTTGGGATCCCGGAGACGATAAACAGGAACAGATTCGTCAGCAGGAGGCCTGGCTGACAGTTCAACGTGGTCATGCCATTGCCAACTGCTTGCCGGTACTGGTCTGCAATCGATCCGGACATGAAGCAGACCCTTCCGGTTGTAGTGGGGGGATCCGGTTCTGGGGCGGCAGTTGCAGCATTGGCCCGCAGGGCGAGTTGCTGGCACAGACAGGTGCTGACCATGATGATGTGCTGGTGAGCCAGATCGATTTTGCGCGTACCGGGGAATTACGTCAGCTATGGCCCTTTCTGCGGGATCGCCGTATTGATGCCTACCAGGATCTCCTCAAACGCTTCCGTGATTAACCCGCATGTCTCACGGGATTGATGAGCCCTCGCTTGTTCTCTGAATCCACAAGACATTTTCTTCAGTCGGAAATACGCACGATTATTCCGCGCCTTCAAAAAATGCCTTGTAAATCCAGATTCCTGCGCGATCATCTCGCCACCCCGTGAGACATGCGGGTAACGCCGTCGTTGGGCGTCGGCATGGCCAATGACAAGTCTTTCATGGATAATGACGTGCCATTCTCTTCGCGGGGCAACTTACCTGTATGCAGGACAACTGGCATGATCCTTATATTACACGCCGATACTGACAAGAGCGGTGAAGACTACCGGCAGCTGATGGATTTTCTGTCGAACCTGGGCAATATCCAGTCACGTGTGCACGATGAAAAAGGTACGCAGCAGGTATTAACGGAAATTTACCTGGTGGGTGATACCGCGACGTTATCAATCGATGAAATGCAAAGTTTCACCTGTGTCGAGCGCGTGGTGCGGGTGTCCGAGGAATACCGGATACTGGGACGGCATCATGACGACAAGCGTGCCACCTGGTTTGACTACAATGGTGTGCGTTTCGGGCAGGACAACCTGAACGTGTTTGCCGGGCTGTGTGCAGTGGACATCCCCGAACACGTCGAGATCATGATGAAGGCCTTGCAGGAACATGGCCAGCAATGCACGCGCATGGGTGCCTACAAGCCGCGGACCAACCCCTATTCATTCCAGGGACACGGTAAAAAGTGCCTGCCCTGGGTGTTCGAACTGGCAGGCAAATATGACATCAAGGTCATCGCCATGGAGGTCACCCATGATACCCATGTCCGGGAAATACACGAGGCACTGGAACTGACCGGGCACCCCACCGGGGTCATGCTGCAGATCGGTACCCGTAATACCCAGAATTTCGAACTCCTGAAGGCCATTGGTCGCGAGAAGGAATTTCCGGTGCTGCTGAAACGCGGCTTCGGGATTACCCTGGAAGAGTCTCTTAATGCTGCGGAATATCTTGCGAGCGAGGGCAATCGCCGCGTGGTGTTCGGTCTCCGCGGGATGAAAACGAACATGGGCGATCCGCATCGCAACTTTATTGATTTTGCCCATGTGCCGGTCGTGCACCGATTGACGCGGATGCCGGTGTGTATCGATCCGTCGCACTCGGTCGGCTCACGTGAGGCGACCCATGAGGGGATCATGGATGTTTTTCACGTGACGGCCCAGGGCGTCATCGCCGGTGCCAACATGGTGCTGGTCGATTTTCATCCGCAGCCGAGCAAGGCACTGGTTGATGGTCCGCAAGCCCTGCATATGGATGAGCTGGGCTACTTTTTTGAAGACATCCGCATTGCCCGGGACGCCTATGAGCAGCGCGTGGCACTGGCCGGACAACATAAGCGGGAGACGGACCCGGCACCATGATGTCATTCTGTGGCAATCACCCTGCAGATTCCTTCATCATTGACGATGTAGTAAGCTGGACCGAGTTCGGATAATCGACCAAAATTCCGAGTTTAGAGAGGATCGAGAAATATGAAGCGGCTTTTTGTAATACTTTTATCGATTGCCGGTTTATTAACGCCACCGGTTTTTGCCGAAGCCCAACTGTTTTTCTGCAGTGACCGGGTTTCAGCCGATGAAGATCCAAAGCCGGGTGAAGAAGAGGAAGAACCCGATTGCGATTAGTTTTGGTTGTATTATATATACGTAGTAGCTGTTAATTGAGGAGCATTAACATAATGAAATCGATGAAATCCCTGCTTGCCACATCAATAATCTCCACAGCCTTACTGGCATCAACCAGTGTGTTTGCCGCTGACAAAATCGCTGTAAAGATTACACCGGAGCTGGCTTCTGTTGACGTTATGCATGACGGCAAGAAAACAACCATTATGCGTAACCAGGATCAGAAAAATACCGTCAATCCTGCTTTTGCGAAAACATCACGCAAGTGCCCGCCGTTCTGTATCCAGCCGGCTGTGGTCGCCCCCGGTGTGGAAACGATTGCAGAGGTTGAAGTGCTTGATTACCTGAGCAGGATGAATGCCGGTGATACTTCCATTCTTGTGATTGACTCACGCACACCGGACTGGGTCAGGAAAGGCACGATCCCGGGCGCCGTAAACCTCCCATGGACTACACTGAATCCGGCCAAGGGTGCCGACCCTCTATCAATTGGCGAGATCCTGGTCGACAGATTTGGCGTCAAGGAAATGGAAGGCCTTTGGGACTACTCCGGCGCCAGGACCCTGGTGATGTTCTGTAACGGCATGTGGTGTGGCCAGTCTCCGAACAACATCAAGAACCTGCTGAAGTTTGGTTATCCGGCTGACAAGATCAAATGGTACCGCGGTGGTATGCAGAACTGGGAAAATCTGGGACTGAGCACAGTGCCAGGCAAATAAGACCTTGAGATAAGGCCTGGAATTGAGGGCGGCTAATAGCCGCCCTTTTTTGTGGTTTCTATTAAAGCGTGATCCATAGGCTATATTTAAGGAAACTCTGGATCCCGGCATGTGCCGGGATGACGATAAAAGCCGAGGGTGCTGTTATGAGATGCCTGTGCACTGTTTTTATGCCCGTGATCGCGATCGCCAGCCTGACGGCGCTGGCAGACGACAGGGTATCCCGGGTGGTTCAAACACCCTACTCTGAACAGCAGGTTGTATACGACTTTTATTTTGATAATCCGGACAAGATGGGTAATGCGCTTTACTGGATTCGCTCGCTGATGAATCCGCTTATGGATGATCCCTATAATATTGCACCGGAGTTTCTGGATATTGTTGTTGTCATCCACGGTACCGAGATTGTAACGGTGGCGCGCAAGAACTATGAGAAATACAAGGATTCGGTTGAACGCATGCGCTACTACGCAAGCCTGGGTGTGAAGTTCAAGGTCTGTGGACTTGCGGCCCATGATTTCGGTTATAAAACCGATGATTTCCACGAATTTATCGAGGTTGTACCTTCTGCCATAACTGAACTGGCGCACTGGCAACTTGAGGGTTATGCCCTGATTACTCCGAACGTGATGGAGAAGAAGCTCTCCATAGAAGAGATTCGCTAGGCAAGTTTACCCAATCGTTGCAATCTTGCTGCAGGAGCGGCTTTTAGCCGCGATTCGCGCCCGCAAGGCGCTCCTGCTTGTCCACTTTCATCAACAGCGGTGGCAGAAAGATAAAGTCGGCAAGCAGTGCCAGGGCGATGGTTATTGCCGTTAGCAGTCCCATGTCGGAATTCAGCTTGAATGCAGACTGGGTCAGTACCATGAACCCGGCGACCAGTACCAGCGTGGTCACGAGCAGTGCAATACCAACCGTGTGAAAGGCATAGCGGACTGCGTCTTCAGCATTCAGGCCCTGCTCCCGTCGTGCCCGCAGGTATTTACTGAGGAAATGCACGGTATCATCCACCACGATACCGAGGGTCAGTCCCATGACCACCGAAAGCCCCAGCCCGACCTGGCCATATAGCAGCCCCCAGAGTCCAAACCCCATGGCGGCCGGTGCGATGTTCGGGACCAGGCTGACCAGGCCGGTTTTTACCGACCGCAAGGCGAACACCAGGATCAGTGAAATCAGCACCAGCGCCACACTGGTACCCATCAGCATGCTGCGAATATTGCGTTGTCCGATATAGGCAAACATGACCGACGGGCTGGCACCATTGGACTTCATGTAGGGCGCATTATCATGCAGCCACTGCTGGGCACGGGCCTCTATTGACAGCAATTCGTTACTGGAAACGCTTTCAAGTGATACAGTAAGACGTGTCGCGGACTTGCTGATATCTATCTGGTTATTAAGGTCAAGACCGTAGGGTAATGACATCTCGTACAGCAGCAGGTACTGCGCCGCCAGTTCCCGTTCACCGGGTAAGCGGTAATAGTCGGGATCATCGGCGTGCATGTTCTTGTTGAGGCGTTTCATGATGTCGGTCAGCGAATTGACGTGCAAAACGTTTGGTTGCTGCCTGAACCACTGCGCAAAACGCTCGACATCCTGCAGGAACTCCGGCTCGTTGATGCCGCCACTCTCACCCTTGCTCAGTGAATAATCAATGGTATAGATGCCGGTGATGTTCTCCGTGGCAAATTCGGTGTCCGTCCTGAAGGCAATGGTCTCGTCAAAGTACTTGATGAACTCATCGTTCAGTTCGTTGCGCGGCAGGAAGGACACCAGTGTGAGTACAATGATGCCCATTCCCCAGAACAGGTAATTCCGGTGCGCGACAACAAAGTTGGCAAACCGGTCTACAGCCTGGGTATTGCGTTCGGCCCCGGGCTTCACGCGTACTGGCAGGGTCGAAACCAGTGCCGGCAGGAAGGTGACCGAGAACAGGAATGCCGCGGCTACACCCATCGCAACAATGTTGCCAAGATCCCTGAAAGGTGGTGCATCGCTGAAGTTCATGCTTGTAAATCCAATAATGGTTGTCAGCGAGGTGAGAAATATCGGTTGCATGTTGATACGCAGGCTGTCAACGATGGCAGCGGTCTTTTCAAGACCGTGCCGCATGCCATGCAGCAGGGTAACCAGGACATGCACGCAGTCAGCCACTGCAAGTGTCAGAATGATGGTGGGAGATGATGCCGAAGGCGGCGTCAGGGCAATTCCCATCCAGCCGGCCAGTCCCATTGCCGTGATTATTGAAAAAATGATGACCAGGAAGGTGGCCAGCATTGCGCTGAAAGAGCGCAAAAGGAATACCAGAGTGAGCAGGACAACACCAAACATCATCGGGATCAGGGTTTGCTGATCATGAATGCTGACCTCCGGGAAGGAGTTGTTCATGATCACCATGCCGGTGAGATAGACATCCAGACTGGGATTGCTGGCCTCGATTTTCCTGGTCAGATCGCGGGCGAAGGCCGTGATTTCGGGCACTTCCTTGCCGGTTCCTTCATCCGGCAGCTGAATGGTGACGTTGACGGCAGTGACCTGGCCGTTCTCCGAGATCAACCGGTTGACCAGCAAGGGTTCATTCACGGCAATGTCGTGGATTGCCTGGAAGTCGTCCGTGTCCAGTTGCAGCAGGTCTTCTGCCAGGTCAGCAACAATCAGATCATCGCCATCGGCGGAGGTGTGCTGGTAATTGGTGATGGAATCGACACGCAGTGAATAGGGCATCTGCCACGATGCATCGGTCAATTCGGCGACTGTTGCCAGTGTCTCCCGGTTGAATACCTGACCATCTTTTGGCGCCAGTACGAACATGACATTGTCCGTCTTGGTATAGGTATTCTGCAGTTCTTCAAAGGCCTTCAGCTGTGGGTTATCCTCACTGAAAAATACCCGGTAATCGGTTTTAAAGGTGATGAATCGCAAGCCACCGGCCGCGGCCACGACCAGAATAAGCGTTGCGATCAGGACCAGGTAGCGCCAGCGGATCAGCCATTCTGCGTAAGATTTGACCATTACAGTTACAGTTCCTTTTCTTTTTGTCCTTTGCAGGCAGTAACATTTGTCACGCCACCGCTGGCGGCATAAGATAGGCGCATCTCGTCACCCTGTCTGCGGTCCCACAGGAGAGAGATGGAGTATAGTCGCCGCGAATTTTATTTTAGCCAACGCAGCATACACCTAGAACGAGTACAGATAAAACAGGAGTTTATGCCAATGAGTGCAATTCGAATGCTGTTTCTGATGATGGCCGGTCTCATCCTGCTGGGGATCTGGCTGACAGGTTTCAATGTGGTCCACTGGGTACTCTATATCCCGGTTGCGGCGCTGATTTTTGCCGGTATCACGGGGATATGTCCGGGATACATGATTTTCCAGAAGCTGGGTTTTAAAGGGCAAGGCATCGGTAGCAATTTGTAAGAAGGGCCTGATTAATTCGTCATGCCGGCGAAGGCCGGTATCCAAATGAATCGAAAACGCTGGATCCCGGCATGCGCCGGGATGACGCTAAAGAATTAATCTGATTTCCCCTAAGGATATCCGCTACCCCACATCATATGTCACGCACGGCCCAGGCAGACGACAGACTTTTCATGGACAGTTCGGTCCTGATACCCGGGTTGCCGGGTTCCCGCGATCACCTGACGTGGACAGGCCTGAGTGGTGACAGCCTGCCGCTGGCGATCGCCGGTGCGGCACGTCAACACAGCAGCCTGGTGGTTGCGATTACCCCCGATATGCAGTCCGCTGAACTGCTGCAGGATCAGGTTACATTTTTTCTCGGGCAACAGGCGCTGCCTGTGACGACCTTTCCCGACTGGGAAACCTTGCCGTACGACAATTTCTCACCACACCCGGATATCGTTTCCGAACGCCTTGCGACCCTGTACTCACTGCCTGAACAGCATCGTGGCCTGCTGATTGTCTCGGCACCCACCCTGCTGCAGCGTCTGCCACCACGTGACTATGTCTACCAGAACAGCCTGATACTGAAGACCGGTAACACACTGAACCTGGACGAGATGCGCACACGTCTCGAGAGTGCCGGCTATCGTTGTGTTTCACAGGTGATGGAGCACGGTGAGTTCGCGGTACGCGGTTCATTGCTTGACCTGTATCCAATGGGTAATCCCCTGCCCTTCAGGATTGATTTGTTTGATGAAGACATTGAGTCAATCAAGACTTTCGACACGGAGACACAACGCTCACTGGATACCCTGGAATCGATTCGCATGCTGCCAGCCCGGGAATTCCCCCTGCATGACACGGCGATTCGCTCATTCCGACAGCGCTTCCGTGCAAGGTTTGAAGGTGATCCGCAGAACTGTTCAATCTATCGGGATGTCAGCGCGGGCATTGCACCTGCCGGGATCGAATATTATTTACCGCTGTTCATTGACGAGACCTGTACGCTTTTTGACTATCTTCCGGCAAACGCCTGCATGTTGCAGCTGGATGCAACAGAGTCCGCCTGCGAGAATTTTCAGGGGCAGCTGCAGGAACGTTATGAGGCACGGCGCCATAATATTGAACGACCGGTATTGCCGCCGGAGTCGCTGTTTATAAATCATGCAGAACTGCAGCAGCGCCTGGCCGACTATGCGCGAATCGATGTCGATCTTTTCCGGGGGACGAAAACACAACACAGGAAAATTGACTATGGCGTGCGCCTGCCGGGTGACCTGAAAATAAGGCCGCGTGGCGAACATCCTGCTGCTTCATTGCAGGAATTCATTGCGGGATTTAACGGCCGCATTCTCATTACTGCAGAATCAACCGGTCGGCGTGAGACCTTGCTGGATCAATTGCGCGCCTTTGATATTCGTCCCGCGTCTGTCAATGACTGGGATGGGTATCTGGAGTCTGACAGCGACATCTGCATGACAGTCGCCCCCCTTGAGCAGGGTCTGATCCTGGATACTGCCCGCCTGGCTGTCATTACCGAGACGGCACTGTTCGGCGACCATGCAAGACAGACGCGACGCCGCAAGCCTGCGCGTGACCCGGCGAGTATTGTCAGGAACCTGACCGACCTGGAGATCAATGCGCCCGTTGTTCACGAGGAACACGGTGTCGGGCGTTACCGGGGGCTGGAAACGCTCAAGGTCGGGGATATTGAAACCGAGTATCTGGCCCTTGAATACGCCGGCAATGACAAACTGTACGTGCCGGTCGCCTCACTGGCACTGGTGAGCCGTTATACCGGTGCTTCACCTGAACATGCACCACTGCACAAGCTGGGCAGTGACCAATGGGAGCGGGCACGGCGCAAGGCTACCAAACGCATCCACGATGTTGCCGTTGAACTGCTTGATATCTATGCGCGCCGGGCCGCACGCAAGGGCCATGCCTATAGCGGTCCAGGTGAAGAGTATGCGATGTTTGCCTCGGCCTTTCCGTTTGAAGAGACCCCGGACCAGGAAGAAGCAATCAATGTCGTGTTGAATAACATGCAATCCGATATGCCCATGGACCGACTGGTGTGCGGCGATGTCGGTTTTGGCAAGACCGAAGTGGCCATGCGCGCGGCCTTCCTGGCGGTTCAGGATGGTAAACAGGTTGCGCTGCTGGTGCCCACCACCTTGCTTGCCCAGCAGCACTACCAGAACTTTTGTGACCGTTTTTCCGAGTGGCCGGTACGTATTGAGGTACTGTCACGGTTTCGTTCCGGTAAACAGCAGGATGAAATAATGGCTGCGCTGCAGGCAGGCACGGTCGATATCGTGATCGGCACGCACAAGCTGCTGCAGCCTGCGGTGAAATTCAAGCGCCTCGGCCTGTTGATCATTGATGAAGAGCACCGCTTCGGTGTAAAACAGAAAGAATCCATCAAGCGGCTGCGTACTGAAATAGACATTCTGAACCTTACAGCGACACCGATTCCGCGCACGCTCAACATGTCACTGTCGGGTATGCGTGACCTGTCTATTATCAGTACCCCGCCGCCAAACCGTCTTGCGGTCAAGACGTTTGTCTGTGAGTGGGACAGGGAAACGATACGCGAGGCCTGTCTTCGGGAAATCAAGCGCGGTGGCCAGGTTTACTTCCTGCACAACGATGTTGCCTCGATTGAGCGCATGGCAGAGGAGCTCGGGAATATTGTTCCGGAAGCACATATCGAAATCGCCCATGGGCAGATGCGCGAGCGCGATCTTGAAAAGGTGATGCTGGATTTTTATCATCGACGCTTCAACCTGTTGCTGTGCAGTACCATTATCGAAAGCGGTATTGATGTACCCACAGCGAATACCATCATAATGAACCGGGCTGACAAACTGGGCCTCGCGCAACTGCACCAGTTGCGTGGACGTGTCGGCCGATCACATCACCGCGCCTATGCCTACCTGTTGGTCCCGCCGCGCCGCGCCATGTCGGCCGATGCACAAAAACGCCTGGCGGCGGTTGAATCCATGGAAGAACTGGGTGCCGGCTTTACCCTTGCAAGCCATGATCTGGAGATTCGCGGTGCCGGTGAACTGCTGGGCGACGATCAGAGCGGACAAATCCATGAAATCGGCTTCTCGCTTTATACCGATTTGCTGGAGCGCGCTGTCAAGGCACTGAAAGACGGGCGTACGCCTGACCTGGACCGACCGTTACACCAGGGGGCGGAGATCGATTTGTCGGTGCCGGCATTGATCCCGGATGACTATATCCATGATGTGCATACCCGTCTGGTGCTCTACAAGCGGATAGCCGGCATGGAGACGGACGAGGAACTGCGTGACCTGCAGGTCGAAATGATCGATCGCTTCGGTCTGTTACCGGACGCCGTCAAAAACCTGTTCAGGATTGCTGCACTCAAACTTGTCGCCACGCCCATGGGAATCCGGAAAATCGAGATCGGCAACGAAGAAGGACGTATACTGTTCGACCCTGACCCGGAGATCGACACCGACAGCCTGATTGAAATTATACAGACACAGCCACAGCAATACCGTCTGGAGGGTGCTGCCAAACTGCGCCTCTATGGCGATTATGACGATGAAAGTAAACGTTTTACCCGGGTTTCCGAATTACTGAAAATACTGGCACCAAAAACACATTGACCGACATTATGCTGACAATGAATTTATATATAAAATCCCTGATTAGTTCGTCATGCCGGCGAAGGCCGGCATCCAGTATATTGAGAACTCTGGATCCCGGCATGCGCGGGGATGACAATAAAGGGATTTATCTGCTGGTACTATGCTGTCTTGTCATGGTCCTGTCTGCCAGTCCGAAGGCATTGGCAGAAGCACCGATCTATGATGTTGAAGTGATTGTTTTCAGCAACCTGAACTTGGGTGATGGTGGTGAGCGCTGGCCGACAATGGTTCGTAATGATATCAACGTGCAGGAATTTGTGGGTACAGGTGAGGTTATCGAATTGCCCGAGTCGTCTCACCAGCTGGGTGGCATCAGTTATAGCTTGCGTCAGTCCCAAGGCTATTCGGTATTGTTCCACAAGGCCTGGCGACAGCCTGCCTATGACAGTCGCAATGCCATCGCCTATCCCGTCGATACAAGTATCCGCAGCGGCAGCAAGTCGCTATCCGGTCAAATTAAACTGGTCCGTGAACGCTACCTGCACCTTGATGTGGACCTGCTGCTGGGGTCCGCACGTGCTGCGACGGAGTTGTCATATTCAGAAGATGCCGGTGGTTCGCCGGTGTATCAGCTCAGCGAAAAGCGCCGCATCAAGAAGAGTGGCAAGGTACATTACTTTGATCATCCACGCTTCGGAATGATTGCCATCGTGACGCCCTACCGGGACCCGGAGCTGGATCAGCAGCTACAGGAAGAAGCCGCGATGGAAGCCGCCGCGGCTGCCGAGGAATCTGTTGTCGAAGAAGAACCGTTGCCAGAGGATGACCAGCTGACGCGTTAAGTGTTAGCACGGGCCTGAATGACCTGCTGCAGTATCAGCCTGACATGACGCATACCGGTATCCAGGTTGGTTCTTATCTCATCCATTTCAATAGGACCTTCGCCCCGGCCGGCGGCATCATTGGCAGAGACAGCAATCGTGGCATAGCACAGCCCCAGTTCGCGGGCTAACGAGGCCTCCGGCATGCCTGTCATACCGACAATGTCACAGCCATTTTTTTCTTTTCGATTGATCTCCGCAGCTGTTTCGAGCCGCGGGCCCTGGGTTGCCCCGTAGGTGGCGGTCGGTACGATTTCGATGCCTGTTTCACCGGCAGCGTCGATCAACGCCTGGCGTAATTTTTCACAGTACGGTTCAGTGAAGTCGATATGTGTCACTGACTCCAGATCCTGATCATAGAGGGTGTGTTCCCGGGACCAGGTGTAGTCAATTATCTGGTCAGGGATAATAATCATGCCCGGTTTGATGTCTGCCCGGATACCGCCAACAGCGCATACGGAAATGACAGTGTTGACACCCCTGTGTTTCAGTGCCCAGAGATTCGCCCGGTAGTTGATCCTGTGTGGCGGGATGGTATGTTCGGCGCCATGCCGGGCAAGAAAAATAATACTTTCTCCCCGCAGCGAACCCATCGTGAGGGCATCAGAGGGATCACCATAGGGGGTTGTCACGGATTCAGAGTGGCTGTATTCGATGTCATCCAGCCGGTCAAGCCCGCTGCCACCGATAATGGCTAAACCGGTCATTTGCTGCCCCGCTCACTCAGGGCAAACACGCCGTTCATATTGCGCAAGTAGCCCTTGTAATCCATGCCAAAGCCAAAGACATAACGATCGTCCACCTGCAGTCCGACAAAATCGGCCTCTATTCCGGTGGTGCGCCGGTCATGCCGCTTTTGCACCAATACGGCACTGTAGACCTGTGTGGCCCCTGACTGCTCGCAGTAATCGACAATGTCTGCCAGTGTCTGACCTTCATCGAGGATATCGTCAACCACCAGTACCGTGCGGTCCAGCAACTCGATTGAGGGTTCACACAGCCATTGTATCTCTGCACCGCTGGTTTCGCCGCGGTAACGGGTCGCGTGCAGATAGCCGGTTTCCAGCGGGAAGCCCAGGCGTGTCAACAGGTGTCCTGTCGGAATGATGCCGCCATTGAGGACGCACAGGACAACCGGCAGCGTCTTGCCGAGGGTGTCGGTGATTGCCAGCGCCATCTGATCCAGCGCCTGATGGACGCTGTCGGCATCATGCAGGCATTCCGCGTTGTCCTGTATCGATTGGATTTCGTTGTTTGTCAGGGCCACTGTAGGCTTCCAAATATATAAAGCAAAAAATTTAGCATCTTTGTCATTCCCGCGAAGGCGGGAATCCAGAGGTTTTTATTCAGTGTGTTACTGGATTACTCGCTGCGCTCGCCCTTCGGGTCGCCCTGCGGGCGTTCAACGCGCCATGCGCTTTTGTCCGGGTCTCCGCTGCGCTACGCCCGGAATGACGGATCCATATCAAGGTCAAGCTCCGGCGTTTCCTCGTAACCTTTAACGGCGGCAACCGCCTGTGCCCAGCGGGCATCACTCTGAAGTGCCTGCAGGCTGACGGGGTGACGTCCGTGCATCCGCATCATGCGCGTATGGGCGATCGGGTTCCGGTGATCGCCAAGTGACTCGGCGACAAAGCCTGCCTGTTCACGGTTATTGCATACCAGCACCATGTCACAGCCTGCCTCCAGTGCCACCCGGGCACGCGCCACATGATCACCCATACAGGCCGCGCCCTCCATGCTCAGGTCATCACTGAAGACCAGGCCGCTAAAGTTGAGTTGTTCGCGCAACACGGTCCTGATCCAGTAGCCCGAAAAACTGGCCGGTGTTTTGTCAACCCGGGGGTAGACAACGTGTGCCATCATAATGGCGGCCAGGCCGGCGTCAATCATGCGCCTGAAGGGCACCATATCCCACTGTGCCATATCATCATAGCGGCGTTCATCGACCGGTAATGCCACGTGTGAATCAGCAGCGACTGCGCCATGCCCGGGAAAGTGTTTGCCGGTGGCTGCCATGCCTGCATCGTGCATGCCTGCCTGATAAGCCTGTGCAAGTTCTGCCACGACCTCGGGGCGTTTATGCAGGGCGCGATTGCCGATTATGGTTGATACACCGAAATCGAGATCCAGTACCGGCGCAAAACTGAGATCAATACCGACAGCGCGCAGCTCCGATGCCATTAGCCAGCCGCTGACACGGGCAAGGTGCCGGGCACGGCCGGCGTCTGTGTCATGAATTTTCCCGAGACAGGCCAGCGGTGGAAGATGGGTGAACTCATCCTTGAAGCGCTGTACCCGTCCGCCCTCCTGGTCGACGGCAACCAGCAGGTGTGGGTCGCGCAGCCGGTGAATGTCATCGATGAGGGCCGTGAGTTGCCCGGTTGATGCGTAATTGCGGGCAAACAGGATGACGCCGCCGATGGCCGGGTGTCGCAGCAATGCCCGGTCCTCATCGTTTAACTCAAGGCCTTCGATATCGGCCATCAGGGGACCCAGCGTCATGTGCTTGATGTTTCCATAGTTAGTGCCTGTTCATAAACACTGTTTATTTTCTCGCAAAGACGCAAAGAGCGCCAAGACAGAAATTTGAATATTATTAAAACAATCAGTTAATACTTTCTTTGCGTGCTTTACGTGCTTTGCGTGCTTTGCGCCTTGGCGAGAGTTTATTGTTTGTGGATGGGAACTGGTTAGGTTCCGTTCCCGCCTGCCAGTCTTATATCCAGTTTATCGCGC
>JBDLIH010000034.1:0-32828 GCA_039714975.1 Pseudomonadota bacterium | reverse complement strand
TGCAGCGCATTGCCATTGCCCAGACCCTGCCGGAGGCAATAGACGATACTTATGGTGACCGTGATGCGGTGATCACCCTGGCTGCCGGGATGTCTGCCGAAGATGTACAGTTGTATTACCAGATTGCCCTGCTGGGCCGGCGCGACTTGCCGCTGTCACCGGAACCGCGTGGCGGCTTTGAGATGGTGATGTTGCGCATGCTGGCCTTCCGCCCGGGCACCGTCGCCCGGGCCGGGATGCCGGCAACAACGGCTCCTGTGCCCGGGGTGCGGGCAGTGCCCGGGAAGGCATCCAAACAAACTCCGGCCAGGGCGGAATCAAGACCCACCCCGGCTGAGAATAGCGACTGGTCTGCCATTGTCGGAGCGCTGCCCCTCAAGGGAATGGCGCGAGAGATGTCATTGAACTGTGTCTTTCACGGGCTTGACGGTGATGTTGTGAAACTGTCTCTGGATCCCGCTCATGCCCATTTATTGGGTAAGACGCGTGTCCAGCAGCTCGAAAATGCGTTGTGTGATTATTATCAGCGCACGGTACGTGTCACCATTGACAAGGAAGGACAACTGGAAAGCGAGACGCCGGCAGCTAAAAAGATCCGCGAGCAGGATGAGCGGCAACAACGTGCCGAGCAGTCTATCGCAGAGGATGACAATATACGCGCAATGCAGGATGCGTTTGGCGCCACGGTTAAGCAAAACTCTATACGGCCGCGTGATTAAATTATTCCCGTCATTCCGGCGTATGCCGGAATCCATGTTATTACATGGTGCTACTGGATTCCCGCCTGCGCGGGAATGACGAATACTTTTAGTGAGAGGAAAACATTATGAAAGGTGGACTTGGTAATTTAATGAAACAGGCCCAGGAAATGCAGGCCAATATGCAGAAGGCCCAGGACGAGATTGCCAGCCTGGAAGTGACCGGCGAGTCCGGTGGTGGCATGGTGAAAATCACCATGACCGGCAAGCATGAAGTGCGGCGCGTCAGCATCGATGACAGCCTGCTGGCCGATGACAAGGACATGCTCGAGGACCTGGTCGCTGCGGCTATCAACGATGCGACTCACAAGGTGGAGGCAACCACACAGGAACGCATGGCCGGTCTGACCAGTGGTTTGAATCTGCCACCCGGCATGAAACTGCCGTTCTGATACATGTCTGGCTCACGCCTGATCGGGCGTCTGATTGAAACCCTGCGCTGTCTCCCGGGCGTGGGTCCGAAGTCGGCACAACGCATGGCGTTTCACCTGCTGGAACATAATCGTGACGGCGGACGGCAGCTGGCCGAAGCGCTCACCCTGGCCATGGAGCAGGTCGGTAATTGCCGCGAGTGCCGTACCTTGAGTGAAGAGTCCGTGTGCAGGTTGTGCGCCAATGAGCGGCGCGATCGCAATGTGTTGTGTGTGGTTGAAACACCGGCCGATGTGCAGGCACTGGAACAGTCAACCGGCTACCGGGGTTTGTATTTTGTATTGATGGGACATTTATCCCCGCTGGACGGTATTGGCCCCGAGGCCCTCGGGCTGGACCTGCTCGAGACGCGGCTGGCCTCGGGTGAGGTGCAGGAATTGATACTGGCGACCAATCCAACAGTTGAAGGCGAGGCGACCGCACACTTTGTCAGCGAGATGGCGCGTGTGCAGGGCATTCGCACGACACGGATTGCGCACGGTGTGCCGATGGGGGGCGAACTGGAATACATCGACGGTGGAACCTTGTCACATGCGTTTGCCGGGCGACAGGAGATATAAATATGGATAACTGTTTATTCTGCAAGATGGTGGCGGGTGAAATTCAACCGGATGTTGTCTTTGAAGATGATGATGTGCTCGCGTTCCGTGATGTCAATCCGCAGGCACCGCTGCATGTGCTGGTGATCCCGAAAACACATATTGCAACGACCAATGATCTGACGCCGGAGTCGGTCGGCCTGGTGGGTAAAATGGTGCTGGCCGCCAGGCAGATCGCCGCTGATGAAGGTGTAGCCGAACCGGGCTACCGCATGGTGATGAACTGTAATCCCGGGGCAGGGCAGTCTGTCTACCATATCCACCTGCATCTGCTGGGCGGTCGTCCGCTGAACTGGCCGCCGGGTTAATGGTGAAATAGAAATAACCCCGCAGGAGCGCCTTGCAGGCGCGATTGGTCATTACGATAGCAGGCGACGATAACTCTCAAAACGCCGTTCGAGTATTTTGCCATCTGCAACGGCAGTTCGAATCGCACATCCCGGTTCAGACAGGTGACGACAATCATTGAACCTGCACTGGCCCAGGTGCGGGCGAAATTCACGAAAACCGTTGCCAAGTTCACTATCAGCCACTTTACCCGGGTGAAAATCCCGCACCCCCGGTGAATCAATCAGGTGACCACCCTGTGGCAGGTGATACAGCGTTGTCGAGGTGGTGGTATGTTTGCCCAGTCCCGACGCCTCCGATAACTTGCCAACGGCGATCTCCCGATCCGGCAGCAGCCGCTTGATCAGGGAGGACTTGCCAACGCCGGACTGACCGACCAGGATGCTGGTCTTGCCGGCCAGGCTGTTAGCGAAAACATCGATGCCGGTGTTTTTCAGGGCGCTGGTTAATAGCGTGGTGTAACCGATATGCCGGTATTCTCTGATCAATAACGAAATACGCTCACGATCTTTATCCTGTAACAGGTCAGCCTTGTTGATAATGATCAGGGGCTCGGTCTGTGCCAGTTCGGCGGCGATGCAGTATTTGTCAATCAGGAAATAATCAAGGGCAGGTTCCAGAGCAGCCTCGATGATGAGCTGGTCGATATTGGCAACCAGCGGCCGCTGGCTGTCGTTGCCGTCTGCGCGATAGAGGACTGTGCGCCGTGGCTGGATGGTCTCGATGACGCCACTGCTGTCACCGGTTTGCAGCCACTCGACCTCGTCACCGCACACGATTTGTGGCAGCCCGCGGCGTGCGACGCAGCGGTAGATATTTCCGGATATGTCCTCGACGAGCTGGTTCTTGCCGTAATTGATAATGACAAGCCCGGATTGATTCATGCCGGGAGGTGCTTATTCAGCGGCAGGCAACAATGCATCAATTTTTGCGGCACAAATAAAATCGTTCTCGGACAGCCCGCCAATGGCATGCGTGCTGTAGCGCACGCGGCAGCGGTTGTAGCCAACCTCAATGTCCGGATGATGATCCTCGCCGTGTGCGACCCACGCGAGTGCGTTGACGAAGGCCATGGTCTGGTAGTAGTTCCTGAAACTGTATGTACGGCTGATTTCCTCACCGGTGTCATTGATTGACCAGTCGCCATGCAGGTCTTTCATGAAGGTTCCCGCCTGTTCGCGGGTCAGCGGGGCAACGCCGCCCTCGCAGGGCTTGCAGTGTTTATCAGTCAGGCTGCATACAGTCATGGTGATTACTTGAAGTGGTAAAAGGTCTTATTGAGATAGGCCGTCACATCGTCGATTTCTTCTTCAAACCATTTCAGTCCAAGCGTGGACTCGCAGCGCTGCACCTGAGTGCGCAGGCTGGATTCCTTCTTGATGAAGCGGTTCTCACGGGTATACATGCCGTCATCGTGGCAGCTCATGCAGTTCTTTTGCTGCAGTTTTTTGCCGTTCTTGATGTCAGCGGCCAGCAGCGAATTGCCGGCAGCCAGCAGGCAGAGAGTTAAGATTGTGATCAGTGTTTTCTTCATGTCCGTTCTCCGAATCAGGTAGTACTCATATTAGCGGATATATGCGAAATGCGCACTGGTGCCGGTGGGTGCGAATCATGGAACGCCGAATACAGGGGGTCGGGTGTCAATGTGCTTGCGTTCTCGCGGTACATTTTTACCAGCGCATGTATCAGGTCGGCACCGCTCGATTGCCGGACTGCATAGGCATCGGCTTCAAATTCATGTTTCCGTGACAGCAGCGACAGCAGCGGTTGCAGGAAGAAAGTGAACACCGGCATTGCCAGCATGAACAGCATCAGTGCCATCCATGACGAAGGCTGGCTGACACCCAGTCCCAGGTAAAACCAGTTTTCTCCTGCCAGCCAGCCAAGCAGCGCCAGTGCCGCCAGACTTAATCCGAAAGTCGAGAGCAGCCGTTTCTGAATGTGCCTGAGTTTGAAGTGCCCGAGTTCGTGTGCCAGCACTGCCTCGATCTCGGCCGGTTCCAGTGACTCCAGCAAGGTGTCAAAGAACACGATCCGCTTGTTGCTGCCAAAACCGGTGAAGTAGGCATTGCCATGTCCGGAACGTTTGGAACCGTCCATGACAAAGATGCCCTTGCTGCGGAAACCGCACTTATCCATCAGGGCCTGGATTCGCTGTTTCAGCGCCTCGTTGTCCAGCGGGGAGAATTTATTGAACAGGGGGGCAATGACCGCCGGATAGGCCCAGAACATCACCAGTGTGAATACCATCCACACGGCCCAGACATATAACCACCACAGTCCGCCCGAGGCTTCCATGATCCACAGCGCCAGCGCGATCAATGGTCCGCCGATGACAGCCAGCAACAGTGCGTTTTTCAGCAGGTCGCCAAAGAATACGCCGAGTGAGGAACGGTTAAAGCCGAAGCGTTCCTCAACGACAAAGGTGTGGTAAAGGGAAAAGGGCAGATCCAGCAGTGTCATGATCACCATGGCGCTGAGTATCAGGGCCGTGCCGGTGACGACCGGTTGCAGTTCCATGGCGCGCCAGTTGCTGTCCAGCCATTCAAGGCCGCCGCCGAGTGTCCAGCCGAGCAGCAGCAGGCTGTCATAGACCAGCGCAATCATGCCAATGCGGGTGTTCGTCGAGGTGTAGTCCGCTGCCTTATGGTGGTCTTCAAGCGGTACGCGGCCGGCAAACGAATCGGGGACGGTTTCGCGGTGTTTCTTTACATGGGCAATGTGACGTGCGGCCAGCCAGAAGCGTGTACCCAGTGAGCCGGCGAGGGCAAACAGAAATAAATAAGAGAATGTGTTCATACGATAACGTGGTCTCGTTTATTAGCTTGTTGCAGATTAGCCTCTGGTACAATGCGACTCAACCTTAATCTTTGAAAGGATGACGCAGCACATGACGCAAGACGCCAACAACCTGATCTGGATAGATCTGGAAATGACCGGTCTGGACACCTTGAATGACAGGATTATCGAAATTGCCACCATCATGACCGATGCACAACTGAATATCCTGGCAGAGGGACCGGTGCTGGCCATACACCAGTCCGACGAGGTGCTTAACGGTATGGATGCATGGAATACCCGGCAGCATGGCCAGTCCGGTCTGGTCGAACGGGTGCGAAAAAGTACCCTGGACGAGGCCGATGCTGAAAGTCAAACAATCGAGTTTCTGAGTGAATATGTACCGGAGGGGACATCACCGATGTGTGGTAACAGTATCTGCCAGGACCGTCGCTTTATGGCACGCTGCATGCCCAGGCTGGAGGCCTTTTTTCATTACAGAAACCTGGATGTCAGTACTATCAAGGAGTTAATGAAGCGCTGGGCGCCGCCGACTACAATGAGCGGTTTCAAGAAAAGCAGCTCACACCTGGCGATGGATGATACCCGTGATTCAATCCGTGAATTGCGGTTCTACCGGGAGGGATTTTTTAAATATTAAGGGACCTATGGTGTGTCGTCATGCCGGCGAAGGCCGGCATCCAATAGCATTGAAAACTCTGGATTATTCACTTCGCTCACCCTGCGGGCCGTCCTCTGGACGTTCAACGCGCTACGCGCTTTTGTCCGGCATGCGCCGGGATGACTATTATTCAACCGGCAGGTCGGGATTGTTCCCCCATTCCGACCAGGACCCTGCATAACCCTTCACTTTTTCAAAACCCAGCTGCTTGAGCATAATATAGGTGTGCGCGGAGCGATGGTGTGTCTGGCAGTAGGTGATCACTTCCTTGTCGGCAGTAATGCCAAGGGGCGCCAGCAACGCGGTTAATTCCTCATCGCTCCTGAGTCGCAGGTTGTGTTCGGGATCGATTGCCCGGGTCCATTCAAGGTTCACGGCGCCGGGAATATGACCGCCACGTTCGGCAAACTTTTTAATGCCGTTGTATTCATCCGGACTGCGTGCATCCAGCAGACGGCAGTCATCACTGTCGAGTCGTTCGCTGATATAGGCGCTGTCGGCAAACGGCTCGTTGTTCCGCCGGACGTGAAACGTTTTTGCTGTCGGGGGCACGGTTGAGGATTCCAGAGGGTGGCCTTCATTGGCCCAGGCATGAAGGCCGCCGTTAAGTAGTGAGTAACGGGTATGCCCCGCAACCTCAAGCGTCCATAACAGGCGCGCGGCACGGCCACCGCCCTCGTCATCATAGGCAACCACGTGGGTTTGTTCATCAATACCCAGCGCTGAAAACACACTCTCCAGGGTGGCGTCATCCGGTACCAGCCCCATGGCCGGCCTGTGGGTGACGATGATCCGCGGGTAGTCAATATGCACGGCACCGGGAACATGCATCTTCAGATAGTTCTCTATCTTGCTAAGGTCAACAACCAGGAGATTGTCGTAAGCTAATGATACTTCTAAAATATCTGGTTCTATAACCAGGGGCAAAATATTGTCGCTCATGGTGTCTTTATGTCGTGGGCAGTTGGGGTATCAAGGGTTCAAGCAATTCTATCCAGTGTATGACCGGCACGTCTGCCTGCGTGGCCATGTGCATCAGGCAACCGATATTGGCCGTCGCAATCATATCAGGCTGGCCGGTCTGCAAGGTAGCGAGCTTGTTATCCCGCAGTGTGGATGACAGGCCGGGTTCCAGGATCGAGTAGGTGCCTGCCGAGCCGCAGCAGAGGTGACTGTTGGTGACCGGGTTTAATTGAAACCCGAGCTGGGTGAGTATGTTCTCTACCTTGCCCGTAATGCGCTGACCATGCTGCAGGGTACAGGGTGAATGAAAGGCAATGCGGGTATCTCCACCGGTAACTGCAAAGGCATCACGGTTAAATTCAGTCGCGATGATTTCACTGATATCTTTTGCCAGTTCGCTGATACGTTTTGCCTTGTTGGCATAGGTGCTGTCTGTTGCCAGCAGACGCCCATAGTCCTTGATCATGGGTGCACAACCACTGGCGGTCACGACAATGGCTTCAGCGCCCTGTTCAATGGCGGGCCACCAGGCATCGATGTTGCTGCGCATGAAGGCTCTTGCCTCTGTTGCTGCGCTCAGGTGGTGACTGACGGCGCCACAGCAACCGCTGTTCTTTTCACGCACCGCAGTGATGCCCAGTGCATCCAGTACCCGTATCGTGGCGTTATTAATCTGCGGTGCCAGTGACGGTTGTACGCAGCCATCCAGTAACAGCATGACTCTCGCCTGTTGCCCGGTCGGGAGTGTTGGGTTGGTGTCCTGTTTGACAGGTACGTGTTGCTTCAGTGCCGGGGGCAGCAGTGGTCTGAGAAGCTGTCCGATTCGTAACATTGGTGTGAAGCGGGAGGGCCACGGCAATATCCTGCGCAGGAGGTAGCGCATAAAGCGGTCACCGGGCGAACGTTCGACCGCCTGTTCAACGATTTCACGTCCGGTATCCAGCAGGCGGTGGTAATCCACGCCGGAGGGGCAGGTGGTTTCACAGGCGCGGCAGGTCAGGCAGCGGTCAAGGTGAAGCTGGGTCTTGCGTGTAGCCTGCTGCCCCTCGAGCACCTGCTTGATGAGGTAGATGCGGCCACGCGGACCATCGAGTTCGTCACCGGTCAACTGGTAGGTCGGGCAGGTCGCATTGCAGAAACCGCAGTGCACACAGTTACGCAGGATTTCGTCGGCTTCCTGCCCGGCGCGGGTGTGCAACAGCGTCTGTGTTAATGAGGTTTGCATGTTTACAACTCGCGGTACATGCGTCCCGGGTTCAATATGCCGGCGGGATCAAAGGTCTTCTTCAGGCGCTGGTGCAGTGACAGCAGTGCCGGTTGCAGCGGATGAAATATATCACTGCTGCGGTTACCGCCACGAAACAGGGTGGCATGCCCCCCGGCTGCGTCCGTGACAGCGCGGATGGTTTCTGCAGGCTGTTCGCTCCTGAGCCAGCGTTGTGCGCCGCCCCAGTCCAGCAGGGTGTGGCCCTCAAGTGGCAACAGGTCGGTTGCTGCCGGAACGATTAAGCGCCACAGGGGCGGGTTACCGGAGAAAAATGCCAACTGTTGTTCGCGGAGTTGTTGCCAGAACTGTGCTGCATTCGCCAGTGGCTCTCCACCTATTGTGGCTGCCGCTGACTGCACGCCCTGTTCCATGCCCGAGAGGCGAATGTAAAGCTGCCCATCCATATGGCAGGCAGCGGAGAGCGGTAACGGTTGTGCCGCCCAGGCGTTACAGCGTTCGATGGCCATCGCTGCATCGCAGGTTTGTTGCAGCGTGATCCCGGATTCCGGTCGTGGCATAACGCGCAAATGGATGTCGAGCAGGATCGCCAGCGTGCCCAGTGATCCGGTCAGCGTCCTGGAGACGTCATAACCGGCCACGTTTTTCATGACCTGACCACCAAAACGCAGCCACTCACCGGTGCCGTTGATGCAGTTTACCCCGAGTACAAAATCACGTGCGGCACCTGCATATGGCCGGCGTGGACCGGAGAGTGCGCAGGCAAGGGTGCCGCCCAGGGTGGCATTCTCACCAAAATGTGCCGGTTCAAAGGCAAGCATCTGGCCTTCCTGTTCGAGCACAGACTCCAGTTCGGTGAGCCGGGTGCCTGCGCGTACGGAAATCACCAGCTCCGAGGGTGTGTAATCAATAATGCCCTGGTGGTCTTTGACAGACAGGATTTCACCATGGGGAGTACGGCCATAGAACGACTTGCTGTTGCCGCCTTGTATGCACAGGGCAGTACCTGCTGCAGCTGCGGCCTGGACTCGCTCCTGCAGGGTCTGTTCAAAAGACATAGTCAGTTTTCATCAATAAACGTTGTAGTTACTCTCGCAAAGGCGCAGAGCACGCAAAGTATTAAAAATGGATTTAATAACATATTAATAGTTTCTTTTAGCGTGCTTTGCGCCTTTGCGAGAAAAATACTGGTGTTTATGGACGGACACTAGTCAGTGACATGATCAAAATCGTTCCAGCCCGGGGTGTGGTAATTCTCCGTGATGCACATGCATGGCACCGAACTCGGCGCAACGGTGCAGGGTAGGGATGGCCTTGCCGGGATTCAGCAGATTGTCAGCATCAAAGGCAGACTTGATGGCATGAAACTGCTGCAGCTCGGCGGCATTGAACTGCACGCACATCTGGTTGATCTTTTCCAGGCCAACACCGTGCTCGCCGGTAATCGTGCCGCCAACCGCCACGCAAATTTCGAGAATCTTTCCACCCAGTTCTTCTGTGCGTTCCAGTTCCCCCGTTTTGTTGGCATCATAAAGAATCAGTGGATGCAGGTTGCCGTCACCGGCATGAAAGACATTACAGACAGGCAGTCCGTATTTTTCTGACAAGTTGCCGATTTGATTCAGTACATGGGCCAGGTGCTTGCGCGGGATGGTTCCGTCCATGCAATAGTAGTCCGGTGACAATCTGCCCATGGCCGGGAAGGCCGCTTTGCGGCCGGCCCAGAAACGCTGGCGTTCTTCCTCGTCATGTGACACCTGTAAATCAATGGCGCCGGCCTCCATAAATACCCGGTTGACGCGTTCGACCTGAGCGGTCACATCGGCCGGTGTACCGTCGAGTTCGCACAACAGGATGGCGGCCGCGTCCTTCGGATAGCCGGTATGAATAAATTTTTCAACGGCATCGATGGCCGGCTTGTCGAGCAGTTCCAGGCCGGCCGGAATGATGCCGCAGGCAATGACGGCCGTGACACCCGCGCCGGCCGCATCGACAGAGTCGAACGCAGCCACCACCACCTGTGCGATTTCGGGTCGGGGTAACAGCTTGACGGTGACCTCGGTGATGACGCCCAGCAGACCTTCAGATCCCGTCATCAGTGCGAGTAAATCATAGCCGGGTGCGTCCAGTGTCTGGCCACCTATGCTCAAGCGATCGCCGTCAATGGTGAGGACTTCGAGTGCCTGGATATTGTGTGTTGTCAAACCGTATTTAAGACAGTGTACACCGCCGGCATTTTCAGCCACGTTGCCACCGATGGAGCAGGCAATCTGGGAAGAGGGATCGGGTGCGTAATACAAACCGTATTGCTCAACCGCATTTGAAATGGACAGGTTGGTCACGCCAGGCTGAACCCGGGCAACACGATTCGGTACGTCGATGTCGAGGATGCGGTTGAACTTTGCCAAGCTTAATAATACCCCGTTTTCCAGTGGCAGGGCGCCACCGGACAGCCCTGTCCCCGAGCCGCGTGCAACCACAGGTACCTGGTGTTCGGCGCACAGTCGCAATGTTGTCTGCACCTGTTCCAGGGTGTCCGGAATGACAACGACCATGGGCAACTGCCGATAGGCAGAGAGTGCGTCACATTCATACGGCCGCAATTCTTCTGCATCCGTGAGTACGCAGTTTTCCGGCAAGTGTTTGCGCAGTTCGGTAGTAATCTTTTTTTCAGACATGCTTTTTAACCAGGCATAGCTCAGGCAGACATGAAAACAGGACTGTGTCAAGCGTAGACACTCAATTAAGATGTGTTGATTATCGCCGATAGCACTTCAAATAGCAGCATTTACATAACCTGCTATCTTTAAGCAGATAACCATTAACATGATATGATTCAAACATGCGTTGCACAGAGAGACATTTTACGCACAACGGCATACCGGCACGTAACTTCGCGGGGCTGATGGAACTGTATGAGTGCAATTACATCCGCCTGCGTAATCTGGTTCCCGGGCCCGATGTCATACAGGATCATGTTGTTTCACGCATCGACGGCAAGCTCGATCTGCATCTGAGAATCGTCGAACGTTGCAAGTTTACTACCACACTCAATCTCTCCTATTATTTTCACGATGATGAAGGCAGCTTCCCGGCACCGGACATGCAGGTACGCATGTACCATGATGCACAGGTCGGCGAAGTCATCTCCTGTGGCCGGCGTCGTGGTGTTCGTCACGCCGTCTATAACCGCATGTTCAACACCTACACCCTGTCTGAAAAATGGCGTATGAATCGATTCCTGCAGAAATGGTTGGGTTATTGCCTCTTGCAGGGTCACCGCTTTATTCCGGGCAGGGTGACGCTGCCGGATGGCCGTGCCTCAGAGTCAGCGGTTAAGTCGCTGCTAAGCGTTGAATCCTGAGTAATTCACCGCGTCATATATCTCTTCTGAGCAGGCCCAAAACCTTGCTCGTTATCAGGGACTGCCGCATACTTAGTACCTGAGCAATTTAGTAGGTTATTATCTCGCCCGGCTGCCACAGTCTGCGGGTGTGTTGACGGTAAAACATCATGCGGCTATCAACCAAAGGGCGTTATGCAGTGACCGCCATGCTGGATCTTGCAATCCACTATGACGAGGGGCCGGTAACGCTGGCGGACATTTCCGGGAAGCAGGCAATCTCGTTGTCCTACCTGGAGCAGCTGTTTGTCCGTCTGAAAAAGCACGGTCTGGTTGAAGGCATGCGTGGTCCCGGTGGCGGTTATCGACTGGCGCATTCGCCTGAGGATATTTCCATTGCCGAGGTTATTAATGCCATCGGTGAAGATATCGATGTCACCCAGTGTGGTGGCAGCGAGGACTGCCAGGACGGTGAGCGTTGTCTGACACATGCCTTGTGGGAAAAACTGGGTAAGGAAATCCATGGCTTTATGAAAGGCATTACACTGGCCGGTTTTCTCAAGCGTGACAAGGTCAGTGCAGTGGTGCGACGCCAGCAGACTGGTCATGAAGTATCGGTGGCTGATCCCGCATTAAACAAGTCGGTTGCCGGACAGGGCACGGTTTATTAACTTTGAACAGGCGCTTTACAGGTAATTTACGATGAATCTCAGTATACCGATCTACATGGATTATTCTGCCACTACACCGGTTGACGAGCGTGTGGCCGAGAAAATGTGTACCTATCTCACGCGCCAGGGGCAGTTTGGTAACCCGGCTTCGCGTTCGCATGAATTTGGCTGGAAGGCAGAGGGGGCCGTGGAGCAGGCACGCAAGGATGTGGCGCAGCTGATCAATGCCAATCCAAAAGAAATTATCTGGACGTCGGGTGCAACTGAATCAGACAACCTCGCAATCAAGGGCGCTGCGCATTTTTACAGGAAAAAAGGCAGGCACATAGTTACCCTGAAGACCGAACACAAGGCCGTGCTGGACTCCTGTCGTCAGCTGGAACGTGAGGGCTATGAAGTGACCTACATGGACCCCGAGCCCAGCGGTTTGCTCGATCTGAAAAAGTTTGCAGCAACATTGCGCGATGACACCGTACTGGTGTCCATTATGCATGTTAATAACGAAATCGGTGTCATCCAGGATATTGAGGCGATTGGTGAGATCTGTCGCAAACACAAGATTATTTTTCATGTCGATGCTGCACAAAGCGCCGGCAAGGTTCCCATTGACACAGAGAAGCTCAAGGTGGATCTGATGTCATTCTCGGCACACAAGATCTATGGCCCGAAAGGGGTTGGTGCCTTGTATGTGCGTCGTAAACCGCGCGTACGCCTGGAAGCCCAGATGCACGGCGGTGGCCATGAGCGTGGCCTGCGCTCCGGAACACTGCCGACTCACCAGATTGTCGGTATGGGCGAGGCCTTCCGGATCGCCCGTGAGGAAATGGTAGAAGAGGAGGCGCGGATACGTGTGCTGCGCGACCGGCTCTGGAATGCCCTGAGTGATATGGAAGAGGTCTATCTCAATGGTGATTTGGACCACCGCGTGCCGGGCAACCTGAATGTCAGCTTTAATTTCGTTGAGGGCGAAAGTCTGATTATGGCCCTGAAGGACATGGCGGTGTCTTCAGGCTCGGCCTGCACCAGTTCCAGCCTCGAACCCTCTTATGTGCTGCGGGCGCTGGGCCGTAACGATGAACTGGCTCACAGTTCCATCCGCTTTACCATTGGCCGGTACACCACGGAAGAGGAGATTGATTACGTGGCCAAATTGCTGAGAGAAAAGGTCAACAAGTTGCGCGATCTGTCGCCGCTCTGGGATATGTACAAGGAAGGCATTGATCTGGATTCCGTCCAGTGGGCTGCGCACTAGCATGGCCATTACATTAACAACAGCCGCTGCTGACCGGGTCAAGAGCTTTATGGAAAAGCGTGGCAAAGGCGTTGGCCTGCGTCTGGGTGTGAAGACAACCGGGTGTTCCGGAATGGCCTATGTCATGGAATATGCAGACCGGATTGAAGATGATGATGTGGTATTTGAAGACCAGGGTGTCAAGGTGCTGATTAACCCCAAGAGCCTTGTGTATCTCGACGGAACCGAGCTCGATTACGCCAAAGAAGGGCTGAACGAAGGCTTCCAGTTCAACAATCCCAATGTCAAGGATAGCTGTGGCTGCGGGGAAAGTTTTAACGTCTGATGTCGGCAGCATTGCTGACAGCTGTTTTATTCTCTGCTGATTGTTTTCATGGCTGCGGATCATTCCACAACCCACTTTGAACGCTTCGGTTTGCCGCAGTGCTTTGACGTGGACCGCGAGCTGCTGGATGAGCGCTACCGCGAGAGCCAGCGGGCCGTGCATCCCGACCGTTTCGTGAACGCCACCGATCAGGAACGCCGCCTTTCCATGCAGCAGGCGACAGATATCAACGAGGGTTACCAGACGCTCAAGGATCCACTGAAGCTTGGCCGCTACCTGCTGGAACTGGATGGTCGCAGGTTTGATGAAGAACACCACACCACCGGTGATGTCGCCTTCCTGATGGAGCAGATGGAACTGCGCGAGGCCCTGGGTGAAGTACGCAGTGCCGATGATGTCTTTGCTGCACTGGGCGTGATCATGGACCGGATTGCGGATGATATCGGGCGCTTGACTTCAGAGTTGCAACAGCAGTTCAGTGTGGGCGATCCGGCAAGCCTTGATCAGGCCGCCGACAGCCTCACAAAAATGCAGTTTTTCCGGAAGCTGCAGGACGAAGCCATGGAACTGGAAGTGGCGTTGGAAGATGAACTGGTATGAGAATTCTTTTAGCAGGCAGTTAGAGCAGACACACCATGGCACTGTTACAAATATCCGAACCCGGTGAGTCCACCGCCCCGCACCAGCATCAGCTGGCGGCCGGTATTGACCTGGGTACCACCAACTCGCTGGTTGCCAGTGTGCGCAGCGGTGTGGCTGACACCTTACCGGACGTGCAGGGCCATCACCTGTTGCCCTCCGTGGTCCGCTATCAGGCCGCTGCTGCACCGGTTGTCGGGTTTGCTGCGCTGACCGCGGCAACCGATGACCCGCTGAACACCATTGCGTCGGTTAAACGCCTGATGGGTAGGGGTGTTGAGGATGTAAAGGGTATTGGTGAGTATCTTCCGTATGACTTTGTGCCAGGATCGAGTGGTATGCCGCTTTTGCATACTGCCGGTGGTGACGTCAGCCCGGTCGAGGTCTCGGCGGAAATCCTGCGTTCACTCAGGAATCGTGCAGAGGAAACCCTGGGTGGTGAGCTGAGTGGTGTCGTCGTAACGGTCCCCGCGTATTTTGATGATGCACAGCGGCAGGCCACCAGGGACGCCGGGCGTCTGGCTGGCCTGAATATTCTGCGCTTGCTTAACGAACCGACTGCCGCAGCGGTTGCCTATGGACTGGACCAGGGTTCGGAAGGTGTCATTGCGATTTATGACCTGGGCGGCGGTACCTTTGATATTTCCATCCTGCGCCTGAACAAGGGCGTATTTGAAGTGCTGTCCACAGCGGGTGATACCGCACTGGGAGGTGATGACATGGATCACCTGGTCGCTGGCTGGATTATGCAGCAGGCCGGGATGGATACTGATGCCGGTCATGCCGACATGCGTCGTCTGATGCAGCTTGCACGGGCTGCCAAGGAAGACCTGTCAATACAGTCGGCAACCGGGATTGAGCTTGTCCGTGAAGACGGGTCCACCTGGTCGGGTGAGCTGTCACGCAAACAATTGAATGCATTGATTGCACCGCTGGTTGAGAAGACTCTGGGTCCGTGTCGTCGCGCCTTGCGTGACGCCGGTATACGTGCCGGTGAGCTGCAGTCAGTGGTTATGGTCGGCGGTTCCACCCGTGTGCCTCTGGTACGGGAACGCGTCGCTGAATATTTTGGCAACGAGCCCCTGGTCGATATTGATCCTGACAAGGTGGTCGCTGTCGGTGCGGCCATTCAGGCGGATATCCTGGCAGGAAACAAGCCTGATGATGAGATGTTGTTGCTGGATGTGATTCCGCTGTCACTGGGGATTGAAACCATGGGTGGGCTGACGGAGAAAATTATACAGCGAAATACCACCATCCCATCAGTGCGTGCCCAGGAATTTACTACCTTCAAGGATGGGCAGACGGCGATGTCATTGCACGTGGTACAGGGTGAACGTGAACTGGTTGATGATTGCCGCTCCCTGGCAAAGTTTGAGTTACGTGATATCCCGCCGATGGTGGCCGGTGCCGCACGCATAAAGGTAACGTTTCAGGTTGATGCCGATGGCCTGTTGAATGTGACCGCTGAAGAGCAGACCCAGGGCATTACCAGCAGTATCGAGGTCAAGCCGTCATACGGTCTGAGTGACAGTGAAGTCGAGACCATGCTCCGGGATTCCATGGAGTTTGCCGCCGCTGACCGGGATGCGCGTCGCCTGCGAGAGGAACAGGTCGAGGCTGGTCGGGTGCTCGAGGCCCTGCATGCTGCATTGGCTGCTGATGGCGGGCAGTTGCTGGATGAGGCGGAACGCAGTGCCATCGAGACAGCTGCTAAAGCACTTGAAGAACAGCGGCAGGGCGATGATTATCGCGCCATCAAGCAGGCCATTGAAGCCGTGGAAAAAGCCAGCAGTACCTATGTCGAACGGCGCATGAACAGCAGTATTCGCAAGGCCATGGCAGGGCACAAGGTCGATGAATTCAAATCATCTTAATTGAGAAGCGTTATGCCACAAATTATATTTCTGCCCCATGAAGAAATCTGCCCGGATGGTGCGGTTATCGAAGCCGATCCTGGCACTACTATCTGTGATGCGGCGTTGAAAAACGGCATCGAGATTGAACATGCCTGCGAGAAATCCTGTGCCTGCACCACCTGTCACGTGTATATCCGGGAAGGTGCCGAGTCACTGAATGAGTCCGATGAAGAGGAGGATGACCTGCTTGACAAGGCCTGGGGCCTGGATCCGGACTCGCGTCTGAGTTGCCAGGCTACCGTCGCGGACCAGGACCTGGTTGTCGAAATACCGAAGTACACTATTAACATGGTCAGCGAGAATCACTGAATCAACAGGAGTAAAACATGGCGCTGAAATGGACCGACACCCTTGATATTGCCATTGAGCTTGACGGGTCACATCCCGATGCAGACCCCATTCATGTGAACTTTGTCGACCTGCGCAACTGGGTTATGGCGCTGGATGCCTTTGACGATGATCCGGAACATTGTGGAGAACGTATCCTCGAGGCCATACAGATGGCGTGGATTGATGAGCGGGACTAACATCGTAAAGTCCTCTCGAATTTTCCGGCCCTGTCGCTGCTGCCATGTACTCTGCTTGCGGCAACTCCCTCCGATGCTGTTCCCCGGGCCCTGTCAAAAGAAACCCCGCCATAAGGACGGGGCTGCAACTGCAGAGAGGAGGTAGCTCATGAACATTTGCCTGCCTGAGTCCTTCAGTACGCTGTACATCTCGGGGCCAGTGGCCCATGTTTGAATCAGTATAGACGGAGGATCAGGGATATTGGCTACTCAATATCGATGTCATTGCTTTCAACTGAATCCTGTTCGGCCAGTACTTCTTCTGATGCCTCGATTCCGATGTGATAACAGCCGTAGCCGGGCATTACGAATTGATCGACGGCCATGCCAATGATGCGGCCGTTTGTCGTTGACAGAATGTTGCTGGTTTCATTAGTGATCGGATCGGTAATAGTGCCAAGCACTTCGTCGACCTCGACCATGTCACCCTGTTCCTTCTTGCTGAACAGGATTCCCCCGCGCTCTGCTCTTATCCAGCTGGATTTATAGTAGATGGGTTCCGGTTCGCCCCATGTGAAGAGGCGGGAGTACATGCTCTGGTGTTCAAGTAAACGGTTAATACTGTTAACGCCGGTTTCTATCTGTTCCTCCTGGATGCGCAAGGATTCCCCGACCTCCAGTGTAACGGCAGGGATGCCCTGCGCAACGGCTGCAAAGCGCAGCATGCCGGGACTTCCGGTGCTGTGTATGACAAGGACCTTGCCGAAGCCTTCGGTGAGTTTCGCAACTTTCTCATACCGTATGTCGGCGCGTATCTGTGGCATGTTGGTGCGTCGTAAAGAGCCGGTGTGCATGTCAACCAGGAAATCACAATGCGCAATGACTTCATTAAACAGGGAGAAGGCAATGCGTGATGCGAGGCTGCCATTGGCCTCACCCGGGAAATAACGATTCAGGTCGCGTCGGTCGGGTAGGTAGCGGGAGCCTCTCTGGAAACCCTGCAGGTTGACAATGGGGATACCGATAATGTTGCCCGTTAGTTTTTCCGGGTTGATGTCATACATCACGCGACGCACGATTTCGATGCCATTCAGTTCGTCACCGTGCACCGCCGCTGTCATGCACATCGTTTTACCCGGTGTCTTGCCCTTGATGACCATGACCGGTGTCGGTGTGGCCAGTCCTGACATGGTGCCGTCGGTCTTCCATGCCAGACGTGTGGCTGTGCCCGGTGCAACCTCAGAGCCCAGTAAAATCAGTTTATCCTCGTGTCCGGGTTCATCGGTTGCCGTTTCTGTTTCGGGTGGATCTTCACTAAAAGCGGGATCATCTATGTCCAGCGTGGGTTCAATCACAGGGACGGGTTGAGGCAAGGGCGCCACTTCCTTCAGGTCAAGGTTTGGCGCGATTACCGGCTCGGCCAGTTCTGTTACCAGCAGACTATCTGCTTGCGGTTGTTCGGTATCTCCAGTGAACGATGCCGTATTTTGTTCGCTGGCGACGGCAGTTGTTGTGGTAGACAGGATGAGTGAAAGACAAGCTGCGCTGGCTGGTCCGTGCCGAAGTATGGATGAGGTCATATATAAATACACATGCAGGTTAGTTTATTCCTTCTCTGGTATCCTCATATTACCCAGATCTTTAGCTAATTTCAGTCGTGCATCAATCTCTGTGGGCAAATGCGGGTGCGCTTCAATCATCTGAAGGTTGCGGAGCAGGCCCTGGCCACTGGCCAGTTGTATATTGAGTCCGGGGCGGGCATTCAGTTCCAGCATCAATGGCCCGAGCTTTCTGTCGATGACGATATCGACTCCCAGGTAACCCAGACCGACCCTGTCTGCACATTGGGTGGCAAGTTTCAGGATGGTGTCCCAATGCGGAATTTCCATGCCGGTGGTTTTATAGCCGGTGTCGGGGTGATGGTCCACGATTTTATTACGGTGCACGGCGTAGCTTGTTTCACCGGTCGCGATATTAACACCGAGTCCGACTGCTCCCTGGTGCAGGTTGGCCTTCCCGTCGGAGTCACGTGTTGGCAGGCGGATCATGGCGGCAGTCGGTATGCCTTTAAAGACAATGATTCTGATATCGGGGACACCCTGGTAGCTGATGTGCTCGAACATCGGGTCAAAATCCACCCGGTATTCAAGTATGGCCTTGTCAGGAACGCCGCCGAGGCTGTACATACCGCTTAGAATATTCGAGGCATGGTGTTGTATGGTCTTTATGGCAAGCAGGCTCCCATTTGCCTTGCGAAAATAATTACCCATGCGACCGTTGATAACCAGAATGCCGTTACCACCGCTGCCGTGTGCCGGCTTGATCACCAGCGACCTGTGGTCTGCAAGCAGTTTTTCGATGTGCTGTATCTGATGCTCGATTTCCACCACGCCGTAGAGTTCTGGAACGGCGATTCCGCTTTCCAGTGCCAGACGCTTGGTCTCCAGTTTGTTGTCTACCAGTGGATAGAGCTTGCGGGGGTTGTAGCGCATGATGTAATCAACGTTGCGCTGGTTCATGCCCAGTACACCCTGTTGCCGCAGTTCCCGGGGTGTTGCAAAGAATCTCATTCTGTTTCCTTGCCCTGCATTCCCTTGAAACGGACCAGTTCCATCAGTCGATAGCCGGTATAACTGCCCATCCACAGGCACAGGCCCAGTACTACCAGCAATAATTCAGGGAACACAAAAATGAGATACATCAGGTTTTCGTTGGTCATGACCACGTAGCCAAGGCAGGCGACGAAGAGGCTGCCAATGCCCTGAAGAATGGCTTCCCGTGCACCGTTTTCCTCCCAGATGATCGACATCCGCTCAATAGTCATGGCAAGGATGACCATCGGGAACAGGGAAATGGACAACAGGCGTTCGATTCCGAGTTGATTGGTTATCAGGCTGATCAGCAGCATGAGGATGACGACAATGACCAGTACCGAGGCCAGTCTTGGAATCAGCAGCAGCAGCAGTTTTTCAAGGTAGAAGCGAATCATTAAACCAATGGAGACAATCATGCTGAACATGATCACGCCCCAGAAGAGTTGCGTCTCCCGGAAGGCCATGGCGATCAGGATGGGCATGAAGGTGCCGAACGTCTGCAGGCCAATGAGTGTTCTCAGAAAGACAACCAGCAATGCGCCTAGCGGCAGCATCAGCAGTAACTGGTAAACATTCTGGTTCTGTATCGGCAACGAAAGCAGGGAGAATTTCGAGAAGAAGGAATCCCTTGTTGCAGCGCCCTGGCGTGCAACGTCAATCAGCTCGGCATAGGTGCGGGTTACCGAGAATGCAATGGCGGGGTCATTACCACCTTCAAGTTTCATGATGTGCCTGTCACCGACTTTCCAGACAAGGTAATTGGCAGGGATGCCCTGCTTGCCGGTCTCCGGGTTGAAGGTCAGCCAGTTATCGCCATTGTGGACCTGCAACAAGGGTCGTAACGGGGCATTATTCGCTGAATCGCTTGTGTCGATTCCCCATATTGTGCGCGCGGGAATGCGTACGCCTTTTAATACGTTGATGATTTCCCTTGTCCACTGGCCGGTGCTGGTGGCCTTGTCACGGATCAGTTCCACATTTTCATTGGGTGCACTCGAGTTGAGTTGCTTGAGTAGTTCCTGGGTATATGACTTGACGTCAGCAGACTCTTCACGCACATCTTCAATAACTGCCTGGATCGCAGAGGCGTAAGGCTCCGGATAATCCGGTGCCGCAGGAAAATCAGGCTTTGATTCCCAGTCAGTCCTCAGGTTTGAGCGTGCCACCGATATTCTGTAGTACAGGGTTTGGTCACCTTTCGCGCGGCGTATGGCCCAGTCCGCCCTGCGGTTGTCATGGAGCTTTGCAATGGTGAGACCGTAGCGGCTGGAAATGAAATCCTCATCCAGCAACATGAAGCCCGGGGTGTTTTCCGGAATGAACAGTGACAGTTTTGCCGGGGCGCCTGTACCCTCGAATGAGACCTGTGCCTGCAAGGTCCAGACATCGGTGTTTTGCCTGGGTGTCAGTGGCAGGCCCAGTTCATGGGCCTTGTAGGTCGTGAGCACCAGGCCAATGAGTGACAGCGCCAGCGCCCAGCCTTTTACGGTAAAACTGTTCATATCTTGCTATGCATTATGATTTTATTGCGGGCAGCCTGCCTGTGTAAGAAAGGTAGCTTCAGGATCAACGACTGCAATACCTTGCAGGAACTTACGACCCAGCAGCACATCGTATATGTATTCAGAGCGATCCGCGAGGGTGAATTCTGTCACATGTTTGCGCCCGTCAAAACAGAATTCCAGTTCAACCACGGCACGCCTGTCATGATCACCGTCTGTGTTTTTGATGCGGACACGTCGTGCCTTGGGTTTCTCCATGTGAAGGGTGTGTTGTTTGTCATTAACATCTGTAAGTACCAGGTCGAACCGCACCCAGCGATCACCATCCTGCTTGAATTGCTCAACATTGATTGCATGGATGGATGATGTCTTGGCGCCGGTGTCCAGCTTGGCTTTGATTATCAGCGGTGGCTCGACAAGGCTGATCTTCTCTATCCAGCCGGCAATGACTTTTCCGGGGTCCTGGCTGCTGCCCTGTGAAAGCGGGGTGGCCAGCAACAGTATTACGGCACACAGTCCATGCAAGACCTTCATTTACTGCCTCCTGGGATGGGCGGGTATCAGGGTTACACCGGAATGTCATGAATGTCATGCCGGGGATGCAGATTATATAGAAGGGCCGATGTGATGAAAGACAAATGTGTACAAACGCCTGCGGCCGTCAGTCTTGCATCGATTCAGCACTAATAAGCAGGAATAAGTTACTGAAAATACAGTAAACCATGGGGCGATCATACCAGACTGTCGTGGCTAGCCAGTGGGCAGCACGGTGACAGGCCCTGTGATCCACATTCCAATAAACGCGCCAACCTTGTATATTACGCGGCCTTGTTTGCACTGGCCATGTTCTGCCGGTGTGCTGACCGGGCCATTGAGAATGGCCGGGTAGCCTGCTTTTGATCATTCTGACTTGAGGTAAATCATGGCAATACGAAATCGTCTGCACCGCAGTGAACTGGCTGTTCCCGGAAGTAATCTCCGCATGCTTGAAAAGGCACCCACAGCCGGTGCTGATTTGGTCTTTCTGGACCTGGAAGACGCCGTGGCGCCGGACGACAAGGAACAGGCACGGAAAAACGTGATTGAAGCGCTGAATGATCTCGACTGGTCGAACTGCAGTGTCTCGATCCGGATCAATGGCCTGGATACCCATTACTGTTACCGCGATATCGTCGATGTTGTTGAACAGGCCGGTGACAAGCTCGATACCATCCTGATACCCAAGGTAGGCTCGCCCTCGGATATCCTGTTCGTCTCAACCATGCTGGAACAGATCGAGGCGGCCAGGGGAATCGAGCAGATCAATCTGCATGTGCTGATTGAAACCGCGCTGGGCATGGCCAATGTCGAAAGTATTGCACAGACCTGTCCGGAGCGTATGGAAGCCATGGTGTTTGGTGTCGCCGATTACGCGGCCTCGACACAGGCGCGTACCACCAACATGGGGGGTGCAAATCCCGATTATTACATGCTGACGCACCCGGACACTGAAGGCACGCGCGAGCGGCACTGGGGTGACCAGTGGCATTTTGCCATTTCACGCATGGTGGTTGCCTGCCGTGCCTATGGACTGCGTCCGATTGATGGTCCGTTTGGCGATTTCAAGGATCCGGATGGTTACACGGCGGTCTCCCGCAGTGTTGCCGCGCTGGGTGTCGAGGGCAAGTGGGCCATTCATCCGTCACAGATTGCGCTGGCCAACGAGGTGTTTACACCACCCGAGGCCGAAGTGGACCGTGCGCGCCGCATCCTGGTGGCCATGGACGAAGCCGCGGCCGAGGGCAAGGGTGCCGTGTCGCTGGACGGCCGTCTGATTGACGCGGCCTCCATTCGTCAGGCAGAGGTGATGGTGGCCAAGGCTGCACAGATCGAAAAGGCACTTGCGACGCGACAATAAAACCTGTTCAGAAAATAAAACCGGAGAATTCATTTGAATATTCATGAGTACCAGACCAAGGAACTGCTGCGGGGTTATGGTGTGCCGGTCCCGGAGGGGCGTGTTGCACACAATGTAGACAATGCCGCCACCATCGCGGAAGCACTCGGTGGCGAACGCTGGGTCGTCAAGGCGCAGATTCATGCCGGCGGCCGTGGCAAGGGCGGTGGTGTCAAGGTCGCCTCATCCCTCGATGAGGTCAAGCAATTCACCGACGAAATGATTGGCAGTCACCTGGTGACACCGCAAACCGGTGAAGCGGGCAGGATGGTGCAACGCGTACTGGTGGAACAGGCCTGCAACATTAACAGGGAATATTATCTTGGCATGGTCATTGACCGTGCCACACAGCGGATCACCATGATCGGCTCGGCATCAGGCGGGATGAATATCGAGGAAGTCGCGAAAACAGATCCGGACCGTGTCATTCGTGAGGCGGTTGATCCTGCCATCGGCCTGGCCGGTTTTCAGAGCCGCAAGATTGCTGCCAGGATGGGGTTTAAAGGCAAGCAGATTGGTGAAGCTGCCAAGATGATGCAGGCGCTGTATCGCTGCTTCCGTGATAAGGACGCCTTGTTGGCAGAAATCAATCCGCTGGCGGATATCGATGACGGGAAATTGATGGCACTGGATGCAAAGATGTCCTTTGACAGCAATGCCATGTACCGTCGGCCTTCTATTACCGAGCTGCGTGATTTTGACGAAGAGGATTCCAAGGAAGTCGAGGCGTCCGGGCACGGACTGAACTACATCGCACTGGATGGCAGTGTCGGCTGTATTGTGAACGGTGCCGGACTGGCCATGGCGACCATGGATGCAATCAGCTTTCACGATGGTAAACCGGCCAACTTCCTCGATGTCGGTGGCGGCGCATCACCGGAGAAGGTGGGTAACGCCTTCCGCATCGTATTGCAGGACCCGAATGTAAAAGCCATCCTGGTGAATATCTTTGCCGGTATCAATCGCTGTGACTGGATTGCAGAGGGACTGGTACAGGCCATGCGCGACCAGGACATCAAGGTGCCCATAGTCGTCCGTCTCGCAGGGACCAATGTTGAAAAGGGTGCACCGATTCTTGAGGCCTCCGGTTTTCCATTCATCATGGCCGACAATCTCGACGATGCAGCCACCAAGGTTGTGGCAGCACTGGAGGGCACGTCATGAGCGTATTTGTCCACAAAAGTTCCCGTGTCATAATCCAGGGTTTCACCGGTCAGCACGCGACCTTTCATGCGGAAGAATCCATGCAAAACGGTACGACAGTCGTGGGTGGAGTTACACCGGGCAAGGGCGGGCAGGAACACCTTGGCCTGCCGGTGTTTGACACTGTGCACCAGGCCGTTGCCGAAACCGGCGCCGATGTCAGTGGCATCTTTGTGCCACCGCCGTTTGCAGCCGATGCCATTATGGAGTCGCTGGAAGCCGGTATCGGTGTCATTGTTGTGATTGCCGATGGCATCCCGGTTCAGGACATGGTGCGCGTGAAGCGCTATGCCGCTGACAAGAACGCCATCATCATCGGCCCGAACACGCCGGGCATCATTACCCCGGATGCCTGCAAGGTCGGCATCATGCCCTCGCATATTTATACCCCGGGCCGTATCGGTGTGGTGTCGCGTTCCGGTACCCTCAACTACGAGGCCGTACAGCAAATGTCTGAATACGACATGGGGCAGACGACCTCGGTGGGCATTGGCGGTGACCCGGTCAACGGTACCGACTTTGTTACGGTATTGCGTGCCTTTGAAGCGGATCCAGAGACGGAGGCCGTCATCATGATTGGCGAGATTGGCGGTCAGCAGGAAGTCGAGGCCGCCCGCTGGGCAAAAGAGAACATGAGCAAGCCGGTGGTGGGATTTGTTGCCGGTGTCTCGGCACCTCCCGGACGCCGTATGGGCCATGCCGGTGCGATCATCTCGGGTGAGGACGACACCGCCAACGCCAAAATGGATCTGATGGAAGAACTGGGTGTACACGTGGTGCGCAACCCGGCGCTGATTGGCGAGACCGCCAAACGCGTTTTTTCCTGAGAAAATCTTAAAAAGATTGCCACGGAAGCACACGGAAAAACACGGAAATAATTCTATTAGGGCATTTTTCTTCCGTGTTTTTCCGTGTGCTTCCGTGGCCAATTGGGTGTTTTTATTGGTGGCACCTCATAAATAAGCGCCATTCGGGACAGACTCGATTGGTCCCCATTGATCCCCATTGCCACTCGCTCCCCATCCGCTTAAACTACCCGCTTGAATTTATTCACTAAGCTCCCGTTTTCTGGCGGGTTTCTTGTTTTTATCGTTATTGATGGAGTATTGCATGGCAATTGAACGGACCTTTTCCATAATTAAACCGGATGCGGTCGCCAAGAATGTGACTGGCGAGATCGTGAGTCGTTTTGAAAACAATGGCCTGCAGGTCATTGCCTCAAAAATGCTGCATCTCAGCAAGGAACAGGCCGAGGGTTTCTACGCCGTGCACGCCGAACGTCCTTTCTACAATGATCTGGTCAGTTTTATGATCTCGGGCCCGGTGGTGGTACAGGTGCTGGAGGGGGAGAACGCCATCAGCAAGAATCGTGAACTGATGGGGGCGACCAACCCGGCAGACGCGGCACCCGGCACCATCCGTGCGGATTTCGCCAAGACCGTCGATGAAAATGCCGTGCACGGCTCCGATGCCCCGGAAACGGCGGCCGTGGAGATCAAATATTTCTTTTCTGACGAGGAACTGTGCCCGCGCACACGCTGACTCAACCCCTGATCATGACCGAGGCCGTGAAAACCAACTTGCTGGACCTGGATCGCGCCGGGCTGGTGGATTTTTTCACCTCTCGGGGCGAGAAGAGTTTTCGTGCCACCCAGGTCATGAAGTGGATCTATGGTCAGGGTGTGACCGACTTCGAGGCCATGACCAACATCAGCAAGGGACTGCGCGCCGATCTGCAGGTCTGTGCAGAAGTTCGCTTGCCGGTAGTGAAGTCTGACCATCTGTCGGACGATGGCTCACGCAAGTGGCTGTTGCAGATGGCGGATGGTAACTGCATCGAGACGGTGTATATCCCGGAGGCCGATCGTGGCACCCTGTGTGTGTCATCGCAAGTGGGCTGCACGCTGAATTGCAGTTTTTGCTCGACCGCTCAACAGGGCTTCAATCGTAACCTCACAACTGGCGAAATTATTGCCCAGGTATGGATGGCAGCCAGCGCGCTCGGGCAGACGGCCGCTGGCGACCGGCTAATCTCCAATGTGGTCATGATGGGCATGGGCGAGCCTTTGCTTAATTATGACAATGTGGTGCGCGCCATGGGTATCATGCTGGACGATTTTGGCTATGGCCTGTCCAGGCGCCGCATCACCCTGAGTACGGCAGGTGTCATACCGGCGCTCAAACAGCTGCGTGAAGATTGCGACGTCAGTCTGGCGGTATCGTTGCATGCGCCCGATGATTTACTGCGTGACCAGCTGGTGCCCCTGAATAAAAAATATCCGATCCGGGAACTACTCGATGCCTGCAAGGCTTATGTAGGCGAGGGCAGGCGTCGCGTGACCTTTGAATATGTGATGCTGGCCGGTGTCAATGACAGCGATGCTCACGCTCGTCAGCTTGCACGCTGCCTTGAAGGCGTACCGGCAAAGGTCAATCTGATACCGTTTAATCCCTTTCCCGAGACCCGCTATCAGCGCAGTTCCGGTAATCGTATCCATTCTTTCTTCGAGATCCTGAACAAGGCCGGGATTGTGACCATAACCCGCCGCACTCGCGGCGATGATATCGATGCCGCCTGCGGGCAACTGGCAGGACAGTTCCAGGACCGGACCCGGCGGCGTGAGCGGGCCTGTAAAAATACACCGGTGGCCAGTCTATGAAATACGGGAAACTCATAATCTGTGTCGTTGTCGTCTCGCTGACGGCCTGTGCCAGTTCGCCTGATCGGGAGAATAAAAAGAAAAGCGCTGAAGTGGCAGCCCAGGCGAATACCGAGCTGGGCGTGGTGTATCTGCGTGAAGGTAATTACGAGCTGTCGAAGACAAAGCTCGATAAGGCCCTGGAACTGGAGCCGAACTACGCGCCTGCACACGATGCGATCGCCGTGCTCTATGCAAAGGTCGGTGAAACCAGTCAGGCGGAAAAACACTACAGGAAATCCCTGCGAATTAACCCGGACAGTGCACGGAGCCATAACAATTATGGCCAGTTCTTGTGCTTTCAGGACCGTCGCAAGGAAGCCACGACAGAATTCATGAAAGCAGCTGATGATGCCTTCTATACGTCACCGGAAGTGCCGCTAACCAATGCCGGTTTATGCGCGGCGGGTATTCCGGATCTGGCTATGGCCGAGGACTATTACCGCCTGGCGTTGAAGAAAAACCCGGAGTTTGCCCCGGCCCTGTTGCAGATGGCGATTATAAAGTTCGAGGAAGATAATTATTTGAGTGCCCGTGCCCATTTGCAGCGGCTCCAGCAGGTGGCCCGTCACAACCCGCAGAGCCTGTGGCTGGCGGTGCGCACCGAATTTGCTTTGAACGATCACCAGGCCTGGGGTGAATACTCAATCATTCTCAAGAATAATTTTCCTGATAGTGACGAAACCGCATTATTGCTGGAGTGGGAGAATGAGCGACGCTCGGGATACTGATGGGAGTGGCGCGGCAGCAGGCAATGATCGTTACTCGATAGGTGCCCGCTTGGCTGCAGCACGACAGGCATGCGAACTCGATAAACGGGTGGTTGCGAACGAGTTGAAACTTGATGTCAGTATTATTGAGGCGCTGGAAAGTGACGACAGGACGGCGTTGCCTGCGGCTATATTCGTGAAGGGTTACCTGCGTAACTATGCGCGGCTGGTGGGATTGCCAGAGGACGAGATGGTCAGGGACTATGCGGAACAGACGGGTGAGCCGCCACCGTTGACGGTGGTCGCCATAAAAGGTAAAACACCTTTTTTCCAGCTGCCATCTGCCCGCCTGCTTCGTAATGTCATCCTGATATTACTGGCTGTCATCTTGATCTGGCTGGCTTACCCGTTTATTGAACGTCTTGTCGAGTCACGCGGACAGATGACACAGGAGCCGGTACCGGGCCGCCTGGAGTTGCCGGTGAACCCGCAGACAACAGAATAAACTGGATGGAAGTGCGGGTTGCTGTACAGGTGTTTTTTATTCGCATGAGTCTCCTTTAATACTATCAAACGAAGACGCGTGTAAAACATGGCCAAGACCCTACAGGCCGTTCGAGGCATGAACGACATTCTCCCCGGGGAGTCATCCGGCTGGCAGTATCTTGAGGATACGCTGCGTGAAGTCGTGCATGCCTATGGCTACCGGGAAATTCGTTTGCCGCTGCTGGAAAAGACGGAGCTGTTCAAGCGATCGATCGGCGAAGTGACCGATATCGTTGAAAAGGAAATGTATACCTTTGATGACCGCAACGGTGACAGTCTGACATTGCGACCCGAGGGCACGGCGAGCTGCGTACGTGCCTGCATGCAGCATGGCCTGTTGCACAACCAGGTACAGCGCCTGTGGTATGCCGGTCCCATGTTCCGGCATGAACGTCCGCAAAAAGGCCGCTATCGCCAGTTTCACCAGGTCGGTATCGAGGCATTTGGTATGGCCGGGCCGGATATCGACGCCGAAATTATTTTCATGTCGGCGCGGATGTGGGAGCGGCTGGGTCTGAAGGGTGCCGTGTTGCAAATCAATTCACTTGGCACCGTGGCGGCCAGGGCTGACTATCGCAATGCGCTGGTGGCTTACTTGCGCGAGCATGAGTCCGGGCTGGATGAAGACAGCCGCCGCAGGCTGGAGAGCAACCCGCTGCGCATCCTGGACAGCAAGAACACGGAAATGCAGTCGTTGATCGAGGCGGCACCGCAGTTGCCGGACTATCTTGATGAGGATTCCCGGGTGCATTTCTCTGAATTATGTGCCTTGCTGGATGCTGCCGGCCTTGAGTACGAGATCAATCCGCGTCTGGTAAGGGGGCTGGATTACTATACGAAAACCGTGTTCGAGTGGGTCAGCGATCAATTGGGTGCACAGGGTACAATATGCGCCGGTGGCCGTTATGACGGACTGGTTGAGTACCTTGGTGGCAAGCCGACACCGGCCTTCGGGTTTGCGCTTGGCCTGGAGCGCTTGCTGGCCCTGCTGGAAGCAGGCAATGCCGATATACCGGCCTGTCACCCGCATGTGTATCTGGTGCTGAACGGTCAACAGGCGGTATCTCACGGTATGGTGTATGCAGAACAGTTGCGTACTGCCTTGCCCGGCCTGCGATTGCAGAGTAACTGCGGTAACGGCAGTTTCAAGAGCCAGTTCAAGCGGGCTGACAAGAGTGGCGCAAGTCATGCGCTGGTGATGGGGGATGATGAAGTCTCACAGGGCACCGTGATCCTGAAACCGTTACGCAGTGAAGCTGACCAGGAGACATTATTGCAGCAGGATGTGGCTGCACGTATTGCCAAAGATTTCTAAAATATACAAGCAGGAGCAACAATGGACGCAAACTTGACAGACGATGAAAAACTCGCCGAACTCAAAAAGTGGTGGGGCGAGAATGGTGGATCAATCATAACCGGTGTAGTGCTGGGTCTGGCCGTGCTGTTTGGCGGCAAGGCATGGTTCGCCTACCAGGACCGCAAGGCAGAGGCTGCATCTGATATTTACACCATGCTGATGGTAGCCCTCGAAAGGGGGGAGAGCCAGATAGTCACCGAGAAGGCCGGTGTGCTGGTGTCAGACTATACCGGCACACCCTATGCGACACTTGCGGCGCTGGCCCTGGCAAGAATGAATATCGAGGCAGGCGAACTGGCCGTAGCCCAGTCACATCTGCAATGGGTGATTGCTAACACGAACTCTGATCTCTCGCGTGAAACGGCACGCCTGCGACTGGCGCGTGTCATGATAGCCATGGACAAGCTTGATGGTGCGCTGGCCCTGCTGGACCAGGCTGTACCGGGTACTGCCTTTGATCCGCTGTACACCGAGGTCAGGGGCGATGTTGATGTCGCCCGCGGTGACCTGGCTGCTGCCAACAAGACTTACCAGGCGGCACTGGCAAACACAGCCAGTGATGCACCGGGACGCCATCTGCTGCAGCTGAAATACGACAGTACGGTCGTGGCGTCGACCACATCCGCTGAGGTATCCGAGTGAAACAAGCGATAACAGCCGCGCTGCTGATGGTGTTGCTGAGCGGATGCTCCACCCTGTCCAACTGGACCAGCAGTCTTCTCGGGGGATCGGATAATGCCGAACCACCCGCGGAATTGATTGAAATTGCCGAGCCTCTACCCTTGAAGACGCTCTGGAAGACCAGTGTCGGTGTCGGTTACGACAAGCAGTTCGTCAATCTGGTACCCATTATCCATGACGAGCAGATGTTCATTGCAGATCGCAAGGGTCGGGTGGTGGCATTGAATGCTGAAACCGGCAAGAAAAACTGGCAGGTAAAAACAGAAGCAGCAATCTCTGCGGGACCGGGCGCGGGTAGTGGCCTGGTGCTCGTGGGTACCAGTGATGCCGAGGTGCTGGCCTTGAGTGACGATGACGGGACCCTGTTGTGGAAGGCCGATGTCAGCAGTGAGGTGTTCTCTGTTCCTCAGGTCGATATTGACAAGGTGATCGTACAAACGGTCGATGGCAATGTTTCTGCACTGGACGTTGACAGCGGGGAACAGATCTGGACGCATGATCGCTCGATACCGGTGCTGACATTGCGCGGCACCAGTACACCGGCCATTGAGAACGGCCTGGTGGTCGCCGGGTTTGCCAATGGCAAGCTGGTTGGCCTGAGTGCGGAAAAGGGTTTTCCTGTCTGGGAAGTCAGTGTTGCCATTCCACAGGGGCGTTCTGAAATAGAACGACTGGTGGATATTGACGGTGACCCGATCATTGTCGGTGGTGTCGTGTACGTGACAACCTACCAGGGTCGTGTTGCCGTGATTGAGGCACAAACAGGCAACCAGGGCTGGCAGCGGGACATGTCATCACACGCCGGTCTCGGTGTGGATTTCTCGCAGGTGTACGTGACCGATGATGAAAGTAATGTCTGGGCCCTGTCGCGCTCGACCGGTGCCTCCGAGTGGAAGCAGGGTGAGTTACTCAACAGGCAACTTACCGCCCCGGAACCGTTTGATGATTACGTCGCGGTCGGGGACCTGGAGGGTTATGTGCATCTGCTGTCACGCTATGACGGACATGTCGCAGCGCGTGCACGGGTTGATAAAAAAGGCATCCAGGAGAAGCCGCTGGTCAAGGACGATATCCTGTATGTGTACGGTAATTCAGGCAAGCTGTCGGCCTTCACCCTGCCTGGCCCGGAATAGAATAATGGCGTCGGGTCGCTTGTCCGGACGTTCTGATTGCAACTCTTCATCCTGAATATCCCTGCATTCTCATGTTACCGGTAATCGCCCTCGTTGGTCGTCCGAATGTCGGGAAGTCAACGCTGTTCAACCGCGTGACACGGACACGGGATGCGCTGGTTGCAGACGTGCCCGGGCTGACGCGTGACCGCAAGTACGGTGATGGCCGGGTAGGAGAGCGGCCGTTCATTGTTGTCGATACCGGTGGTCTGAGCGGCGATACCGATGACCTCAATGGCTTGATGGCGCAACAGGCCTGGCAGGCGATCGAGGAGGCGGACCTGCTGTTCTTTCTGGTTGATGCGCGTGATGGTCTGACTGCCGGCGACGAGGCCATCGCCGCGGCGCTGCGACGCACCGGCAAGCCGCTGTTGCTGGTGGTCAACAAGACTGATGGCATCGACGTGGACAGTGCCATGGCGGACTTCCATGCGCTGGGTCTGGGTGAGACGCGACCGATCGCTGCTGCACACGGGCGTGGTGTGGCTGCACTCATGAACCTCGCCATGGAACAGTTGCCATCATCACATGATGAACCCGGTGAGTCAGTGGATGACGACAGCATCCGTGTGGCCGTGGTTGGTCGGCCCAATGTTGGCAAGTCCACCCTGATTAACCGCATCATGGGCGAGGAGCGGGTGCTGGCATTTGATATGCCGGGCACTACACGTGACAGTATCTTCATTCCGTTCAAGCGTGACGAAGTCGCCTATACCCTGATCGATACCGCCGGTGTGCGCCGCCGGGCACGCGTCAAGGAAGCGATTGAGAAGTTCAGTGTCATCAAGACACTGCAGGCCATCGATGCTGCACATGTCGTGATACTGGTACTGGATGCCCGGCAGGAGATCAGTGAACAGGATGCCAGTCTCGCCGGGTATATTGCAGAAAAGGGCCGCGCGCTGATTGTAGCGGTCAATAAGTGGGACGGGCTGGATGCACACGAACGCAGCCAGATTATAGGTCAACTGGAACGGCGACTGCCGTTTCTGGGTTTTGCAAGCACGTGTTTTATATCGGCGCTGCATGGCTCCGGCGTTGGTGATCTGTTCCCGCATATTCAAAAATCCTACACCTCGGCCATGTGCGAGTTGGCGACGCCGAGGCTAACCGACATCCTGGAACAGGCGGTCCAGGAACATCAGCCACCGCTGGTGCGGGGGCGTCGTATCAAGCTGCGCTATGCACACCAGGGCGGCCGTAATCCACCGGTTATTGTGATACACGGCAACCAGACAGAACGCGTACCGGCAACCTATAAACGTTACCTGGTCAATGCCTTCCGCGATGCATTAAAGCTGACCGGTACGCCAATAAGAATCGAATTCAAGACCGGTGATAATCCCTACAAGGGCCGCAAGAACAAACTGACCGGGCGCCAGCAGAAGCGTAAGAAGCGCCTGATGCGGCACGTGAAGAAGCACTGATTCATCAAACTGCTCGGCTGTGCCTCTCCGGGTTTGCTGCAATCCCCGGAAACAACATGATTTCACCCCGTTGATGCCGTTATACTGTCTGCAGGTACAGGCAAAGGAGTTGCCATGCTCGTCAAGACCAAGCTGCTGCCGGGCGAAAACGGCACCAAGGGACTGCTGAAACAATACGGGGAACAACTTGTCTGCGTACGTTACCGCTATGACAAGGCCAGCCGGAAACGCTACAAGACAGTCGAACTCATCATCGACGAAAAAGACTGGCTGCCGGGAACGTGCATCCCCGCAACCCGGCGTGTGTATATCAGGATCGGTTACGGTGAAACCGAACTGCGCGAACTGGTCAAACAGGCCGGTGGCTACTGGAGTCCTGACAAAAAGGCCTGGCACCTTGAATACCGCAGTGCCATCAGGCTTGGCCTGGAAACACGCATCATCGACCCGGAAATTAATTTATAGTTGGCAGATATGCCAATTTAATTGCCACATATGCCAACTATAAATATAGTAATGCCAATTATTGGCAATAGTGCCAATGATGTCCAATTGTAGTTA
>JBDLIH010000033.1:0-33310 GCA_039714975.1 Pseudomonadota bacterium | reverse complement strand
TGCCTATTTCGATTTAACAAGACATAATTGCACATTCATAAAGGCAACTCGGAAGGTCAAAACAACTCTCCTGTTATTTTCTTGTTTATCTGCAATTAGCTTATTTCCGTTTTAATTATTGATAGAGGTGTTACATGGCTACAGGTACTGTTAAATGGTTCAATGAATCCAAGGGTTTCGGTTTTATCGCACCTGCCGACGGTGGTGAAGATGTATTCGTACATTTTTCAGCCATCAGCGGTGACGGATTCAAAACTCTGGCTGAAGGCCAAACAGTAGACTTTGATGTCGAGCAAGGTCCGAAAGGACTGCAGGCAGTCAACGTTCGAGGGCAATAACAGGACAGCATATCCTGCCAACAGGGAACCCCGTCCCGGCGGGGTTCCCTATATCAGCAAGCATTCACTGGCAGTCTGTACCAATGGGACGCTACCGTCCTCCCGCTCCGAAATCATCCCCTTATATAACCCGAGAGGGTTACCAGTCACTGTCCGGGGAACTGAAGGCCCTCTGGAAGCGTCGTGCAGGGGTCACCAAAGCCCTGACGGCCGCCGCTGCAGAAGGTGACCGCTCCGAGAACGCCGAATACATCTACCGAAAGAAAGAACTCCGCGAGATAGACCGCCGTATCCGTTACCTGCAAAAACGTCTGCCCGACCTGAAAGTCGTGGCCGTGCAACCATCAGACCCCAGCGTTATATTCTTCGGTGCATGGGTAACGCTGGAAAACAATGAAGGCGAACAGTGCCGATATCGCATCGTAGGGGCCGATGAATATGACCCGGCAACAGGCAGGATCAGTATGGATTCACCCATGGCAAAGGCCCTGATGAAGAGAACGGTTGATGATGAGGTGCGGGTTGACACACCCGAGGGGTGCTGCGAATACACGGTTACCGAGGTCTGCTACACAGCCCCCGATGATTAATCATCGGAAGTAACCCGTTTACGCAGCAGCTTGTCCCTGCCCCGCCGGGTTTTCTGGTCCGTACGTCGTTTTTTCGATCCAGCGCTTGCCCGTGTGGGTATACGCTTCTTGCGTGTCACCGCCACACTTCTTATGAGTCCCTGCAAGCGGCTCAATGCCTCTTCACGGTTTTTATCGCGGGTACGATATGTCTGGGCCTTGATGACAATAACACCCTCGCGGGTGATGCGCTGGTCGTTCAGTGCCAGCAAGCGGATTTTATAAAAATCAGGCAGGCTTGATGCCTTGATGTTGAAACGCAGATGTATTGCGGAAGCGACCTTGTTGACATTTTGACCGCCGGCACCCTGCGCACGAATGGCCGTCAGGTCTATATCGCTCAGGGGAATACTGACTTGCCGGGAAATTTCCAGCTGTGTGTAATGCTGGTTCAAATCAGTGAGCCGTCGTTTTCACAACACCGCATCGTTCACAACGATAGTCCGTGACCAGGCGGCCCTGCCGGGTATCAAAGCGTTTGTCCCTGTCGAGAATCCACTTGTGGAAGCCACGCTTGCACAGGGTTTTCCCCCTGGCTTTTTCCGCAGCTTTGGGTTTTTTGAAGTGGATAATATCTGCCATGGTACTGCCGGTGCTGGTTCAGGATGATGAAGAAAAAATGAAATGGCCACGGAATCCACGGAAGGACTCTGAAAAATAAATTCCTTACTATAAATATTTTCGTGTCCGTCCGTGGATTCTGTGGCTATTGAGGAGATCCTGCTGAAAGTGTACTAGTTCAAACGAGCCTTTTTGAATTTTGATTTAACCCGTTCCAGTAATGAAGGTACTTCGAATGATTGCAAGGCTGCAGAACCCTGTACATCCAGATACTTGTTAGCCGCTGGAGACAGGTTGGCTTTGCCCCAGTTCACCACCTGCTCCACAGCCTGGGCACGCGCAGTGGATAATGGGTCTGCACCCAGCGTGCCCACCAGGGATATCACATAGCCCTCATCCTGAACCTCTGCAAGTTTCTTCTTCGCGGCTTCCAGGCGCTGCGGTATACCCAGACGCCGGGCCTCATCGTCGTAGTCCGCGTCATCCAGGAACTGCTGCAGATTATTGACATGCTGCTCCCACAATTCGATATCACGTCGCTGCTTTATCTCGAGTCGTTCATGATACCAGTCCGAGGCCAGCAGACTCTCGCGGGTAAACATGGCCCGGATATCCGGGTGGTGGACATCCATCCCCGAGTATTTACCCGTTGCCATGATCAACAGCAGTGCCTGTAACGGTGGACAGGCATCCTCGATGCTGCCATCTTCAAGGTACTGCAAGGCGACACGCTGCTGTGCCTCGACAATGTTATCAATGCCATCAACAAAGGATTCGAAATCCTGTTTTTCCGGCTTGAGAATCGCTTCCGTAAACACGGCACTCGGGTTGTCGAATATCTTGCCCAGGAAGCCATGTACAAAATGAGCGGTTATACGGTAACCCAGACGGCTGGCAAGCACCTGTCTGCCATTGAATTCAAAGTCTTCCAGCGGTTCCAGGTAACCACGTTCAATCAAATAGCCCGGCTGGCGCTCTTCATGCGGAAGTCGCGCCCAGATTTCAGGCACCAGCAGGCTGATATCGTGAGCAACACGCACATTTGGCCCGACATATCCGGCTGAACTGGAAAAACCTCCGTGGCCCGTGAGGATGATGGACACCAGCGCATTGTTCAGATCAGCCGTGGTGCGCAATGCATTGAACGGGCTCTTGGTTAACGCGCCCTCACTGCCAGCGCCTGTTGTCGAGGGTGATTTGCCCGTCAGACTGCAGACAAAGTCCATGAACAGTTCCGGCAGGTCCTGGTAGTGAATCGGGTTATACACCGCCAGTGAACGTATTCCCGGTTCCGGTGGATTATTGCGCCGTCCCGTTAGCACGGCATCAACCGGGTGACACACGGTCGCATCCAGGTCCAGCTTGCGGTGGAAGCGGGTACTCATCTCGGCAATGTAGGTTCGCGCCGGCTTGACCAGATCAGGACGTATCTGCAGGTAGCGCGGATTCTTTGAGGGAGCCCCGTCAACAATGCGCGGATGTGCAGAAGATACAACGTACGACACGTTGTTCTCATAGGCTGTCTTCAAAAGATCTTGCATCGGTTGTGAAAACTGGTAGAAGGTATGCACATCCTCAACCAGCGCAGCCACCTTATCATGATCAAGCGGCTCGAAATTGGCGATGAAGTTACCCGGCTCTGACATATCCTTTTCAGTCTGACTGTCAAAACCCGGGTGAATCGCATCATCCGGTCGCTGGAACAGACGATACTCGCAGTTTTTTACCAGCTTCACACTGTGGTCGCCATCCTGCTCCGGGCCGCAACCGGCAATGCATGGGGCAGGCACGACCACGGACGCGGTAATGTCATCCTCCATCTGTACCTTCTCGGTTGCGATGTAATCCTGCCGCAGTTTAAAGGTACGCCACTTGGAATCACCATCAAATCCGACGCGCAGATAGGAGGCGATAATATTCCGGTCATACAGTTTCAGTTCGTGCGCCGGAGCACCGTCAACCTCGTCGACAGATAAATGATTCCGCCATTGATCACCCCATTCGGCCCGATAGAAACGCTTGATAAGGAATACCAGTGCGAGGATGCGTGGAGAAATCGCCGCCAGCCAGTCATTAAACTCATCGGTATAGTTGGATGTCGGTGTCAACAACTTGATTACGGAACCGAGACTGCGTTCCGGATGAAGCGGTTTGCGGCTCGGATCCCGGTCCTCGTGTTCAAAACCGGGCTTGAAGCGCCTGCTGTAGTCCTTGTCAAAAATCGCCTGCACCATGTCCAGATCCTTTTGCAGGTCATCAACAAACAGCGGGCGGTAGATAACCGCATCATTCAGGGATTTCGATATTTCGGACTTTCCGCCACCGGATACCGTGCTGGGTTTGTGGCAGAAGGTCCCTTCCGGGTCGATGCCAACCAGGCGCCAGGACGGGGCTCCCGGATGTTTCTTCATCTCGACCTTGTACCCACTCGGTTGCATATAGGTCTTGCCGGGTTGCAAGCGTATCGTTTGCTTTTCGCCCTCGTGTTCCCAGGTAATCGTCTGGGCATTCAGGTCCATGCGAATTTTCTGCTTCAGGTAAATGACATCGGGATAATTTTTATCAATAGCATACCCCTCTGGCTGCAGATCCATGATTTCGCCATAGCGGTTCACCATTTCATCGAAGGAATAACCCGGCTTGTAGGTGCGGCTGTCTGCACCGAACTCTTCACCATGATTGCGTCGCGGGAAGGCCAGCGCGCCACCGGCATGCTCTTCTTCAGCAAGCCCGAACAGATTGGCAGAATAACTGATCTGGGTTTTGACTTCTTTTTTGCAATAACCGAAATAATTATCGGCCAGCAGGGTTACAATCACGCCGGACTCATCACGCGCCGTCAGTTTGAAGGCCTGTCCATCGTTATACAGTTCGTCCGCTTCCTTCCAGCACATGCCGTCCTTGCGCTGACGGCTGCTTGCCTTGCCCCAATGTGGCAGACCAACCTGTTTCTTGGTCATACCTACCAGGTGCGGGGCAAGAATCACGCAACCGGTGGTACCGGTCCAGTGTTCCACATCAAGTCCTGCATCAAATTCCGCAAGATTGGGATTACCGCCATTGCCAAAAATGCTTTCCACAAAATCCAGGTTGCTGACCAGATTGCCAGGCGCAAAGAAATGCACCTCCATGGTCTTCTCGGCCTCCCTGCCTGGTATCTCAGGGCAAACAGTTGGCCGCAGTAACAGTGAGACGAACATGCGTGCCGGCTCGGGCAGACTCGAGGTAAAGGGGATAGTCAGCAAATCATCCGGTGGATTCAGCGCCTGCTCCAGCATGCTGGCAAAGGTCTGCCTGGGTACGGCCTTTTTGTCCCCCGCGACCGGCAGGCCACCTTCTGCAACATGAAACGAACCCTCGGTCGTCCGCCGGTCACTGGCAGGATTGTGCAATACACCCTGCAGCACCCGGTAACTGGACACGATGTCGGAGTGGAATTTATCCTTGCCCAGGGGCAACGACAATTCGCGCGCCACGCCATGGCGATCGAGAACAAATGTCTGTGTTGGCAGTCTCGGGATGCTGTCGAGTCCCAGGTCCGCAAGGTAGCGCTTCAGAAATTCCTGTATGCGCACGTCGACGGGGCACTGGTAATTAGAGAGCAGGCGGTTCTTCTCCCGGTAGCTCTTTAGCAGGTCATGGGAAATCCCGAAGAAACGCGCCGATTCTTCAGGCACACAAGTGGGTTGTCCGGAGGAAGCCAGCTTCAGATTGATATAGAGCTGTAGTTTCTCCTGCTCTTCTTCGGGTGTCTCGGGCACCTTGTTCAACCCAAGGGCATGAGCAAAGTCCATACGCTTCCTCCACACTGTAAATTCGCCCGAATCCGGGCAAGACTTGTCTGTTATAGCAGCGGTATTTTAGCGAATCAGCCGTTTAAAATCAGTTAAGTTGACGTCTTTAGTTAATCTACAAAGGTAGATTATTAATGTATCACACTGTTTTATATCTTATTTAAATAGCCACGGAATCCACGGAAGAACACGGAAGAACACGGAAATATTACAGTAAGGCTTTTATTTTTTCGTGGATTCCGTGGATTCCGTGGCAAATTTTTCATTAACCCAACCCGGCCAATACTAATGAAGACCGGTAAACTCCACGGCAACCTGCTTGCGGTAGGGTTCGTCAAAGATAAACTTAATGGCAATTTCTCCCGCCTCATCCTCGATCATGACCTGTTTCAGCTCAGGCAGTCTTATCGCCAGGTAGCTGCACATGGCAGCCGCCATGGCTTCATCCCGGGCATTCAGGGCATGAGCGAGGTTTGCTGCCGCAAACTGTGTGCGCTGATCCTGGTCAGGGTCCCTGATGGTTTCATTCCCGATCAGGATCCCGGCATCCATCCTGGTATCCATCTTGTCCAGGTAAGCGGCCTGATGGTCCGGCAACAACCTGTCCCGGTCATATTCCAGTTGCGCAATACCGTTTAAGAACACAGCCATGATGTTATTCATAGTCAACCTGCTTTCTGTAGCCCGATTTCCTGGCTGCGCAGATAGTCTTCATAGGTGCCACTGAAATTGACCAGACCATCCGGCTTCATTTCAATAATACGTGTTGCAAGGGATGAGACGAATTCACGGTCATGACTGACAAATATCAGCGTGCCGGAATAATTTTCCAGTGCCAGGTTCAACGATTCGATAGACTCCATATCCAGGTGATTGGTCGGTTCATCCATTAACATGATATTCGCTTTCTGCAGCATCAATCGTCCGAACAACAAACGTCCCTGCTCACCACCGGAGACAACCTTGACCGGCTTTTTGATTTCATCCTGTGAAAACAACAGGCGACCCAGCGTACCGCGGATAACCTGCTCGTCATCACCCTCCTTCCCGTACCGGCTCATCCAGTCGAACAAACTGGTATCGGACTCGAAATCAGCCGCGTGATCCTGTGCAAAGTACCCGATGTCAGCATTCTCCGACCATTTCAGCCGACCCTTGTCTTTCTCCAGATCACCGGCCAGAGTGCGCAGCAAGGTGGTCTTGCCAATACCGTTGGGACCAATAATGGCGACCCGCTCACCGACTTCGATTTTCAGATCCAGCCCCTGAAAAACAGGCTCTTCATCATAGCCCTTGCACAACCCCTCGACATCCAGCGCCATACGATACAGTTTCTTTGCAACTTCAAAGCGGATATAGGGATTAACGCGACTGGACGGCTTGATCTCTTCCAGTTTGATTTTATCCAGTTGCCGCGCACGCGAGGTTGCCTGCTTCGCCTTGGATGCATTGGCCGAGAATCGACTGACAAAGGTCTGCAGTTCGGCGATCTGTGCCTTCTTCTTTGCGTTGTCCGCATACATACGCTCACGCACCTGGGTTGCGGCGGTCATGTACTCGTCATAATTACCCGGATAGATGCGCAGCTCACCGTAGTCCAGGTCAGCCATGTGCGTGCAGACACTGTTCAGAAAGTGGCGATCATGCGAAATGATGATCATGGTGCTGTTACGTTCGTTCAGCACACCTTCCAGCCAGCGAATGGTGTTGATATCAAGGTTATTGGTCGGCTCATCCAGCAGCATGATATCGGGATCTGCAAACAGGGCCTGTGCCAGCAACACGCGCAGCTTCCAGCCCGGGGCAACCCCGGACATCGGGCCGTTGTGCTGTTCCAGCGGAATATCCAGACCGAGCAATAATTCACCGGCACGCGACTCCGCACTGTAGCCATCCAGCTCCGCAAACCTGACTTCCAACTCGGCAACCTGCATGCCCTCTTCTTCCGTCATCTCGGGCAGCGAATAGATACGATCACGTTCCTGCTTGATTTCCCACAACTCAGTGTGTCCCATGATCACTGTATCGATCACGGTAAATTCCTCGAATGCGAACTGATCCTGACGCAGCTTGCCAACCCGTTCGTTGGCATCGATGGTGACATTCCCGGACGTTGCTTCCAGGTCACCACCCAGAATTTTCATCAGCGTCGACTTGCCGCAGCCATTGGCCCCGATCAGGCCATAGCGGTGCCCCTGGCCAAAGCGCACGGAGACATTTTCAAACAGGGGCCTGGCCCCGAACTGTATGGTTAGATTGGCTGTTGTGATCACTTTTGTATTCCTGGGATGCTAATTGAAATAACCGTCGCCGCTGGCGGATAAAGCCGCGCATTATCTCATAATTCAGCCAATTGAGGTAAAAAGTATCCAGCTGGTATAGAATTGGCAATATGGCTCGGGTAACCTGTTTACCTGCCAACATCCAATAATAACGCGCCACAAACTGGTCAACTGAGCATGATACATTCAAGTATTTTCAGTCGCTTACTTACCATATCCGCATTTTTTATCATCCACTGCGCTTCAGCTATAGCTGCCGGAGGCAATGGAAATCCCGCAGACACCAGCTACCCCGCATTCAGGTATTCAGAAACGGCCGCTGAACCGGTCATCGAATATAACCTGGTACATGACATGCTGGCTGAACCGGATTCAGAATCCCTGCTACGGATCTATGGTAATGGACGAGTACACGTGCATTACCCCGCCTATATGAAAAAAGCCGGTGACTATGAACTCCAGCTCGGCAAAGCAGAGCTCAACACACTCATACGCTCACTGGCAAATGACGGAATTATCGATTTTGATCATGGCGCAGCCATCGAACGTCGAAAACAGATTGAAGCACAACAACTCGCAGCAACCGGCACACTCTATTATATATCGGATACCACCGAGACAGTTATTGAAATCCGACTGGATGAATATCAGCGCGGCACATCGGTAAAACGCATAGCAAACCTGGAAAAACGCTTTACCTGGAAGAACCTGGAACAGGATGCCAGGCGATTCCCGAATATGACTGAACTGCAACGGGCTGAAGAAGGTGTGCAAAAGTTGCATGGACTCCTGGATCATCCCGATCTCGGAAAAAGCAATTCGACGGAATCATCAAACCTGCTAACTCACTGATGAAAAGCGTATCGAATACGGGTTGCTTTACAGCTCGCACACTCATGTTGCTAGTGTGCACCTGTGTCTGCCTGCTGCCAGCACAGGGCATGGCCGGTGCCTATATATTTGCAGGCGAATCAAATGGCATTGATGTCATCACACATCCAAACACCTACACCGGCACAGGTGGCAGTATCACAGTACGGGTATGCATAGACCCTGTCAGCATAAATGCAGCATCAATGGAAATACCCATACAAAACAATATCAATATTTATAATCGTTTGCAGCCAACCAGAGATAATCTTAAAAGGGGCTCGAATAATAATATACCGGGTGGAACATTGGATTTTGAGTCAGTTTCACTCCACGAGGTTGGACATTGCCTCGGAATGGCACACGTAAATGCCGCGTCAGAATCTTTTCTATCATCACCGGAAATTGAGTCCACCAAATCTACTGATGGCAACAACAATGTATTTGATGTCGATGCAGGCACTGATGGTGTTACTGGCTCCAGCGATGATATTCGTGGCGACGATGTCAACCTGCACTGGTTCAGAATCTCGAATAACGACCCGTTCACAATCGATTCTATTGTAGATGAAACCACCTATTCCATAAACCTCTCTGCTTTACCTTCCGGCCATCTTTTTGCTGCCAATGCTGAACGTAATGTTTCAGCATTGTTAGGTTATGGAAGCAATACAGAAGCAGTGATGCAGCAAGGTACATCCTTCGATGAAGCCCAAAGAACGCTAACACACGATGATGTAGCCACGCTGTTATATGCATCCAGCGGTGTAGATGAACAGGCGAGCAACAGTGATGACTACACCATTAGACTCGAATACGGCGGTATCAGCAGTACAAACTGTGACATCAGCATGAGCATTACCTCCACAACCGGCCTGGCCTTCTGCAGTGTTAGCGGGACCAGGGTTGGAGCCCCTCCAAAAAGGCATTTCCGTCTCACCAGCGCAACAATAGAATTTGGTGGCAGCTTTAACTGGTTTTTCAACGATGAAACTGTCAATCAGGCACCTGTACTGGCCATGATTGGTGACCAGACTCTGACAGAAGGACAATCGCTCAACCTTGTTTTGAACGCCAGTGATGCTGACAATGACAATATTGTATATAGCAGTACCGGTCTGCCAGACTTTGCCAGTCTGGTCGACTTGAATGATGGGACTGCCACGCTGGATATCACACCGGCATCGGGTGACTTCGGCACGTATCCTGTCACTATCACCGTTACTGATAATGGCCTGCCGGTGCTTGAAGGCAGCGAGATGTTCAGCATTATCGTGTCTCCGCCCTTCGTCGACAGCGACGGCGACGGATTAAGTGATGCAACAGAGACCACTCTTGGCACGGACCCCAACAATGTTGATACGGATGGCGACGGCCTTGCCGACGGTGCTGACGGGAGCGTTCCGCTGGCAGCCCTGCCCGGCGGGTTTGACACGGACGGTGACGGATTCGTTGACGGTGAGCAGGATTTCGGCACCGACCCTCTCACATCAAATATTGGTGATCTCGCCCCCAGAGGCATGCCAAACGACCTGCTGGACACTGGCGACCTGGTCGTACTCACACAACTGGTCACAGGTGTCATTTCACCAAGCGCACTGGAGTCCGTACTGGCGGACATCAACGGCAACGGCCAGATCAATGCTGCAGACCTGTTGCTCTTGCAGCAGCTGCTGCTGAGTGCACCCTAAACCGAAAGGTCAGGGCTCTGCCAACAGTGTCCGGATAAGTCGCTCGACCTCCGGATGGTCAAAGGCACGACCACCGACAGCACGGTAGGCCAGCCGGCCTTTTTTATCGATCAGGAACGATGTGGGCAGTCCTTTGACACCGTACTCTGCAGAGATCCTGCTTTCCGGGTCAAACAGGATCGGGAATGTCGGGAAGACATTCAGCTCACCGGTATAGGCAAATACATGATCGGGGTCTTCCCACTGGTTTACTGCCAGTACAGTGAATGAATCGCCACCCAGTTTTCTGTACAGCGCTTCCAGTGCCGGCATCTCCTTGCGGCATGGAGGGCACCAGGTTGCCCAGAAGTTAACCAGCACCACCTTGCCACGGTAGCCATGCAGCTTATAGGTCTCACCATCCATGTCTTCCAGTGTAAAGTCGGGAGCCGCCAGCAACGGGGTGACAGGCGAAAACCGGTAACCCAGGGTGGATTCTTCCGTTTCTGCCAGGGCATGCGTACCGACAAGCAGCAGCAACCATGTCATATACAGAACAGGCTGTTTACTCATGTTCCGGCACTTCGGCTGGCGCACAGCGTACCTCCTTTATCGTTCTGGTTACGGTCCTGCCATCCTGTGTCCAGGAATATTCCAGCGCAAAGCGGCTGCCGGGTTCAAGTGCGATGGTCGTAAAGCCCTGCCCCCAGTCGCCCACTTCAAAGGTCTGGTCATCCGGAAGCATGGACCAGCGAAATGCAATGCCCATATCGCGCCACTCGCTCACCCATTCCGACTTGGTCCTGATCCGGTGTGATACACCATCTGCTGTAATGTAGCGCCAGTCCGCGACCCGATAGGACAGTGGTCTGTCAGTGCGGTTGTGGAGAATAGTGCCAAACACACAGTAACTGCTGACCTTGTTGACGACGGCCTTTGGCAACCCCCGTGCAGCATAGACCGCACGCACATAATCCGGCAGCACCTGAACCAGTTTGAACTCAAGTGCATCACCTTCTGACTTCCAGGATGACAAGCCGGTGTCCGGGCTGACACGCTCCACGCTGGCACTATAAACAATTGCTGGAAGCAGCAGCCACGCACCGGCAAAGGACCTTGCCAGTATTAAACTATTTACGCCGTACATCGAGCGACAACTTCAGCAACAGGACCACCAGCGGTGTGCCGTGCAGAAACAGATCAAAGATATCGATTGGCCTCGACAGCGTGCCGGCAAAAAGCATTTTGAGTTTTTCCCAGAGATGCGGTTCCGGTGCAAACGGTGCCAGGGCCAGGATAATTGCCAGCGGCACCAGCATTTTATACGGGATATTGTCCAGCCATTTCATCATCCAGCGGTCACCTGTCGCATTGCAGTATCAGATTACGGTAACATTACCCGCCTGCAGGCCGGGGTAAGCCGACACTTTCCAGCTCGCGATTGGTAATATTAGCGGATGAAGCTTATCAATTTCAGGGCAGGACAATGAAACTTTTCTTCAAATACTTTTTCAGGACCATTCACTATATTATTGGCCCTTTTATCCTGTTGTGGGACTGGCTCACCTCGCCCGAGGGCCTGGTAAGAACAGCCGAGGCACAGCAACAGATTGATGCCAGCACGGATAGCCTCGTGCTCTATCATTTCAAAATGTGCCCTTTCTCTGTCAAGGCCAGGCGCGCCATCAAGCGCCTGTCACTCAATATAGAGACCCGTGATGCACTCAGGGAAGAATCCAGCCGCGAAGAATTGCTGCAGGGTGGCGGACAGATAAAGGTGCCCTGCCTGAGGATCGACGACGAACAGGGCAAAAGCACCTGGATATATGAGTCATCCGATATTATCGAGTACCTGCAAACCCGATATGCCTGATCGGTACCCGTAAACATCACGGGTAATACGCCAGTCACCGTTCCTTCTACGCAGGGGGGACGATCATCTTGTTGTATTCAGTGGCATCGAAGATTGCCTGCATCGAGGTAATCTTGCCGTCAACCACCGTTATCAACTCAGCAACCGGCATTGCATTCAGCATGTCCATGGTGGTGTGTATTTTCAGGATACTGCAGACATCATTACCGCTGACGAAGGTCTTGCAGCGCTCGATTCGCTCGAGTATCGGGCCAACGCGTGAAATATTAGCAATATAATCATCTGCATTACTGAATGACTCGATAGGGCTCAGATAGGAAAAGGCATCATCTGACAGAAAACTGCGCACACGCTCGAAGTCCCTTGCTTCAAAGGCATCAAACAGGGCGTCAACAACTTCTTCAGGACTCTGCGTCGTCATCAGCAGGATTGTACCTGCATATCGATTATTTCACGAACTTGCCGGCGTTTTTCTACGGGCAGGATTTTTCCCGGTGAATCCACTACCATGTCGCCCCCTGCTTTCATCGAGACTGACGGATGGACGATTTCATTCCGGGACAACGCTGGGTAAATTATGCCGAACTGCAGCTCGGGCTCGGCACCGTGCTGTCTGTCGAACCCCGCACCGTTACGCTGATCTTTCTCGCCAGCGGCGAGACCCGGACCTACTCCAGACAAACGGCACCGCTTACCCGTGTACACTTTGCCGCGGGCGACAGGATCCGTACTCATGAAGGCTGGTCGCTCAAGGTTGAGCAGGTTACTGAACAGAATGGCTTGCTGACCTACACTGGCAGCAATGATGCTGGCGACACGGTCGATCTGCCCGAAGGCCAACTGGACAGCCATGTGCAACTGAATCGACCGGCTGAACGCCTGTTTACCGGGCAGGTTGACCAGGACAGGTGGTTCGAACTGCGCTACCAGACCCTGCAACACCTCAACCGGTTGGCACATTCCGGGCTGCGTGGTCTCACCGGTGGACGCACCAGTCTAATCCCGCACCAGCTCTACATTGCCCATGAAGTGGCCAACCGCCATGCACCACGGGTGTTACTGGCCGACGAAGTGGGCCTCGGCAAGACCATTGAAGCCGGCCTGATCCTGCATCAGCAACTCTTGACGGAACGCGCGCAACGCGTATTGATCGTGGTTCCGGAGAGTCTGTTGCACCAGTGGCTGGTCGAAATGCTGCGCCGCTTCAACCTGAAGTTCAGTATATTTGACGAAGAACGCTGCGACGCAATCATCGAGAGCACCGGACAGGATAATCCCTTTCATACCGAGCAGCAGGTGTTATGTACACTGGAGTTTTTACTTGCTCGCCCGGAACACCATCAACAGGCCATTGCCGGCGACTGGGATCTTCTGGTCGTGGACGAGGCCCATCACCTGCAGTGGTCACCCGACAGGGTCAGCCCTGAATACGAGCTGATCGAACAACTGGCCCGGGCAACGCGCGGGGTGCTGCTGCTGACGGCAACACCCGAGCAACTTGGCAAGGAAAGTCACTTCGCCCGCCTGCGCCTGCTGGACCCGGACCGGTTCCCGGATTTCGATACCTTTGTACAGGAAGAGGATGCCTACGAACCGGTTGCCCGCGCGGTACAGGCATTACTCGCCGAGCAGCCACTGGACACACGATCCGTTGAGACCTTGCGCACTCTGATGAATGATGTGGAAGACCAAAGGCTGCTTGAATGTGTGCAGGATGCGGAGACCGGCGTGGAACAACAATCCGGGGCACGTACCCAACTGGTTGATCAGCTACTCGACCGTCACGGCACCGGCCGTGTTCTGTTTCGCAATACCCGCAGTGCGGTAAAAGGGTTTCCCCGGAGAACCTTAAAGAGTTATCCCCTGCCCGTGCCACAGGCCTATTCCGAGGCACGGGCCAGCATGCAATCCGGGACAGCAACAGATCCGCAACTGCTGCTTTGCCCGGAACTGCTGTACCCGTCCATTGCCGGCAACGAACACACACGCTGGACACAACTTGATCCGCGTGTTGACTGGCTATACCACCAACTCAGGGCATTGCGTCCTCACAAGGTTCTGGTGATTGCCGCAAGTGCGGATACGGCCATGGATCTGGCGGAATGGCTGCACAGTAAAAAGGGACTCCATGCGGCCGTATTCCACGAGGGCATGAATATTATTGAACGTGATCGTGCCGCCGCCTATTTTGCCGACCTCGAATTTGGAACACAGGTGCTGATTTGCTCCGAGATCGGCAGTGAAGGCCGTAACTTCCAGTTTGCACATCACCTGGTCCTGTTTGACCTGCCATTAAACCCTGACCTGCTGGAACAGCGTATTGGCCGGCTGGACCGGATTGGCCAGCTTGAAACCATTCAGATACATGTACCCTACCTGGAAGACACGGCCCAGGGCGTGATGCTGCAGTGGTACCACGAGGGCCTTGATGCCTTTGAACACGTTTGCCCCGCGGGGCAAACGGTGTTTACTGACGTGAAAAGCCAGTTACTGGATGTATTATACCGACAGGCCAATCCAGTCGCATTGATCGAGACAACCCGCACACAACACGCTGCGCTCAATGCGGCATTACATCGCGGACGCGACCGGCTGCTGGAATACAATTCCTGCCGGCCACATATCGCCAACGCCTTGAAAAAACAGATCGAGACACAGGATCATGACCCGCAATTGTTCAGCTACCTTGAACAACTGGTTGACTGTTACAACCTTGACCTGGAACCACACTCGAACGGCAGCCATATACTCCGCCCGGGTGAACACATGCACAGCCATTTCCCCGGCCTGCGCGATGACGGGACAACCTTTACCTGCGATCGCGCCATCGCCCTGGCCAACGAAGACCGTGATTTTTTAGGCTGGGAGCATCCACTTGTAACAGCTGCAATGGAGATGGTGTTTGTCAATGAAACGGGTAATACCGCCATGACGACTATCAAATACAAAGGTGTCAGTGCCGGCACACTGTTGCTGGAATGTCTGTTTACGCTGGATACGGTTGCCAGCGATGTGTTGCAAACCAGCCGTTACCTGCCCCCTACCACGATACGGATTGTTGCAGACCAGTACGGGAAAGATCATAGCGAGGCGCTCACCCACGGACAGATCATGACAACGCGCCAAGCCATCGCACCGGAAACGGCCCTCAGGATCATCCGTACTTATTCACAGCAACTGCGTGATTTGCTGGAGACCTGCGAAACTTTTGCAAACCGGCAGGCTCCGGAAATCATCACCACCGCCCATGATCATTCAACCCGGGCGCTGACCAAAGAAGTCAATCGTCTCAAGGCACTGGCACGGGTCAACCCGAATGTCCGGGTCGAGGAAATCGAATTTATGGAATTGCAACGTGAGGCGCTGGCGGCTGCACTGGATGCGGCAACCTTGCGGCTGGATGCGCTACGCGTGGTTGTCGCAACGTGACCTGCAAATGTTCAGCCTTCTCCAGGCAGCTGACCACATCTGCAAGAAAGAGAAACTCCGGCCTTCAACTGCTTCCTGTTTTAAGACTATACTTACAACAGGACATGACTATTCAATTGCGCGCGGGCAAACCGCTTGTATACATAAGGAGACCACAATGTTTCTGAAAAACAAAAGCAACAATGACCTGGTTGAAGTTTTAACACTGAAAGACCTGTTCGATCCTTTCTGTAAAAACTTGATTGGCCGCTACCAGCACGGCGAAGAAGTACAGGACCCCGAAAAATTCAACAAATCGGATTTGAGTTTCATGTCCGGAGAGCCACTGCCCCGCTGCTGGACAGACGCCCACTACCGGGATAGTGAACTCGATCGCTGACCTCAATCACCCGCCCTCGCAACCATCCTTGCGAGGGCGTCAATATAATGTCATTTGCCGCGCTTCAGAAACCGGCTGACATACCAGCAACTGGCTGTCATCTCAAACGTCTGCCCCCGGGCCCAGCCGATACCGGTGCGTACCAGTTTCTCGGCAATACCCTGCCCGCGTAACGGTTCCGGAACGAAGGTACGGGTGAAGTCGATAACATGATCCGGTAATAGCCGGTATTCCAGTACCGATTCCTGTCCCTCCAGCACTGACACAAAACGCTGTTTATCCGGCTGATGAGTCACACTGACTGTCATTTGACTGGAATGAATGTTGCGGACAGCTACTTGATAATCCGGTAACAGGGAATGTATTCCTTGCCGGGCAGTTTCATGCGGTGCTGCTCAACAAACGATGCCAGCAAGGCATCCATCGGTTCCATGATGCTGGCATCACCGCGGATCTCGAAGTGGCCGTATTTTTCAATCGCACGTATGCCCTCATCTTTCACATTGCCAGCCACCACACCCGAGAACGCGCGTCGCAGGTTGGCGGCAAGCACATGGGGTTCCTGGTCCCGGTGTAATTCGAGGTTGCGCATGTTTTCATGCGTCGGTTCAAAGGGTTTCTGGAATTCCGGATCTATCGTCAGCAGCCAGTTAAAGTAATAGGCATCACCATGCCGGGTGCGGTAGTCACGCACCTGCTGGAGGCCGGTATGCATTTCCCGTGACACCCGGTCAGGGTCATTGATAATAATCTTGTAGCGTTGTTGCGCCTCCAGACCCAGGGTATCGATAATAAACTGGTTTATCTGCCTGAAGTAATCTTCAGCAGACTCGGGACCCGTGAGGATAAGCGGGAACGGGATATCGGTATTCTCGGGGTGCAACAGCAGTCCCAGGACATACAGGATCTCTTCCGCGGTACCGGCACCACCGGGAAAAACCACAATGCCATGGCCGATGCGCACAAAGGCCTCCAGCCGCTTCTCGATATCCGGCATAATCACCAGGTCATTCACGATCGGGTTGGGTGATTCAGCCGCAATGATGCCGGGCTCGGTGATACCCAGGTATTGTCCGCCAGTGATGCGTTGTTTTGCATGCCCGATGGTGGCACCCTTCATCGGCCCTTTCATGGCACCCGGACCACAACCGGTGCAGATATCCTCACCCCGCAGCCCCAGTCGATAGCCCACTTCCTTGGTGTAGTCATACTCCTTGCGCGAAATCGAGTGCCCTCCCCAGCAGACCACCAGGTTCGGGTTGGTCATCGGCCGCAGGATGTTGGCATTGCGCAGGATATGAAACACCGCATTGGTGACACCACCTGAACTGTCAAGGTTAAACTGCGGGTTGTTGTCGATCTCGTCACTGACATAGATCACATCGCGCAACACCGCGAACAGGTGTTCGGTAATCCCCTTGATCATTTTGCCATCGACAAAGGCATGTGCCGGTGCACCGGTCACTTCCAGCTTGATGCCACGCTCCTTCTGGATAACACGAATATCGAATGACTGGTAGCGCTCCAGCAGTTCCTTGCCATCATCCAGCTGGCTGCCACTGTTGAGCACTGCCAGCGAACAGTTCCGGAACAGCTTGTACAAGCCTCCCTGACTGGTGTCGAGAAGTTTATTCACTTCCGTCCTGGACAGTACTTCCATGCCGCCTGCCGGTGAGATGCGTGCGTCGATTACGTCATATTCCATAAGTGCTTGTGTATTCCAGTCTATTAAAGGAGATTCATGCGTGCTTCAGTCTGCTGTATTATTCAATATCCTGATAATTCTCCGCGACAAAACGCGGTGTACAGACACACAAGAATATCAGGTCTGTCTGACCCGTATTGGAAATACTTTGAGGCATGCCGGCAGGGATATTAACAACATCCAGCACATGCACTGTCCGCACAGGCGGCTCGCCCACGATTACATCACCCTGGCCTTCGATAATGACGTAATGTTCAATCGTTCCGCCAAGGCAATGCAAGCGGGTCGTCCCGCCCGGTTTCAGGCGCGCCCGTGCAATCGAGCAACCGGCATCCGCCTGTGTATTATGCAGCTCAACGATATAACAACCCTCCTCGACATAGGTCTCTGCTTCCGGCTGGAACCGCTTGATTATCTCCATCCTGTTACCCTCATTGAACATGAACCATGCAGACCGGAATACGGTTATTTACGCCGGGTACGCCTGGTCGCCTGCGCCGCCAGCGGGTCATCCGGCCAGTGGTGCTTCGGATAACGTCCCTTGAGTTCCTTCCTGACGTCATGATAACTGCCTTGCCAGAACACGGCGAGATCCTGTGTGATCTGTACCGGTCGCCGTGCCGGTGACAGCAGGTGCAGCAATACCGGAACGCGTCCATTGGCGATACAGGGCGTATCCGTCAAACCGAACATTTCCTGCAAGCGTACCGCCAGTACCGGTGTCGCCTGACTGTAATCCAGTCGCACCCGTGAGCCACTCGGCACCACCAGGTGCGTCGGTGCCTGTTCATCCAGCTGCCGTTGCATTGACCAGTCGATTTGCGCCAGCAATGCAGCCTGCAAATCCAGGCGCCTTAAATGCGCCAGCCGCGACATACCCGTTATAAAAGGCAGCAACCACGTTTCCAGTGTATCCATCAATGCGGTGTCACTGACATCCGGCCATGATCGTGGTGTCAGGCGATGCATAAAACACAGGCGTGACTGTAACTCGCGCGCCTTCGCATTCCATGGCAGCACCGTTGGACCCTGCTTACGGATACCGGCCAGCAACGCCTGCGCCACGGCCTGCGGATCAGCTTCCTGCCAGGGCTGGTCCTCAAGCACGACGGCACCAATACGCACCTGACGCCGCGCCTGCACGCATTGCTCGCGTTCATCCCAGCTGACTTCCGTCACCTCGGTTACCAGGTCTGGTTGCATATCCTGCAACTGTTCACTCAACACGGATGCGGCCAGAAAAATCCGCGCCTCACGGCTACCATCGAGGTGTGCCGCTACAATCATGTCCTCAGCTGCCAGCGATTCCGCCTCGACGAACAGCGCACCGCGTCCATTACTCATGATAAAACGGTTGTTGCCACCCGGGCGCCGCCGTGCGATACGGTCCGGGTAGGCAAAGGCCAGCAACACGCCGGCCATCGACAGGTCAGACTGGTCTGCAGGAAACGGTTCACAGCGAAGTTGCTGCTGCCACTGCCTGGCCGTGGTACGGATCTGTCCGAGCAGCCCGGTACTGGCGGCTGGCGCCTTGCTGATATTGCGCAGCAGCTCAACCCGCAGCGTAATATCGGCTTCACGTCCACGCACAGAGGCCAGCGGATCACGCTCACCCAGCAGCGCCGCCAGTTCACAGGCCAGCGCACCGGCACCCCGTGAGTGACCTTTTAGCATCATGTGCGCCAGTCGCGGATGTGTACCGAACTGCAACATATCGCGACCATGTTGCGTGATCCGGGCCAAGGTATCCAGTGCACCGAGTTGCTGCAGCAAGACCGTTGCCTGGGCACGATGCGCGGCAGGCGGCTCGTCCAGCCAGCGCAGCTGCGCCACATCAGACACCCCCCACTGTGCCAGCTCCAGCACCAGCGGCGTCAGATCGGCCTGCAGAATTTCCGCTGTCGTTTGCGCCAGCAGCGGCTGGTGCTGTGACCACAAGCGGTAACAGACACCCGCCTGCAGGCGACCGGCACGACCACAGCGCTGGTCTGCCGATGCCTGTGTCACCGGTACGGTCACCAGCTGGCTCAGTCCGGTGTTGGGATCAAAACGTAACTGCCGCATCAGCCCGGCATCGATCACCACGCGTATACCATCGATGGTCAGGCTGGTCTCGGCAATCGCGGTCGCCAGCACCACCTTGCGCCGGCCCGCAGGCGCCGGCTGAATGGCCGCGTCCTGCGCCTGTGCGCTCAGTCGACCATAAAGCGGCGCCAGCAAGACAGTGCTATCCAGCTGTGCTGCCTGTAAAAGGGATTCCAGCTGCCGTATATCACCGGCACCCGGCAGGAACACCAGGATACTGCCCGCCTCTTCACGCAATGCGGCCAGTATCTGTTGAGCAAGCTGATGACAGAATGCCCGCCGCTCGCGGGCAAAATGTGCCGCTATTGGCCGGTATTGATGAATAACCGGAAAACTGCGCCCGGCACTGGTCAACACCGGTGCATCACCCAGCAACTGCGCCACAGCAACACCATCCAGCGTGGCCGACATCACCAGCAGCCGCAGCTCTTCACACAGTGCCGACTGGCTGTCGAGACACAGGGCCAGTCCCAGGTCTGCTACCAGACTGCGTTCATGAAACTCATCGAAGATCACCAGACCGATGCCCTCCAGTGCCGGATCCTGCTGCAGCATGCGTACAAGAATGCCCTCGGTCACAACCTCGATGCGCGTGGCCGGTCCCACCTTGTTTTCAAGGCGCACGCGATAACCCACCGTCTCACCGACCCGTTGTCCAAGCAGGCTCGCCATATAACGCGCCGCAGCCCGGGTGGCCAGCCGGCGTGGTTCCAGCATGATGATTTTCCTGTTTTCCAGCCATGGCGCATGCAGCAGGGCCAGTGGCACACGCGTGGTCTTGCCGGCACCGGGTGCTGCCTGCAGTACGGTATTACGGTGTTGTGCGAGTGTCTGCCTCAGTTCGGGCAGCAGCTTGTCAATTGGCAGCTTTTGCATGCGGGATGTGTATCAATTCTGCCATACCGCAAATCCCTGGCCACGCAACCAGTCCGCAAGTGCAGACTCCTGCGCTGCAGCGCTGAGTCCGGTGCCGTCAAAACCGTCGATCAGTTCCAGCGCCAGTTCAATACCGTATTTCCGGGGATACTTGCTGCTTTTATAACCGACCCTGTGTTGCAGAAAGCGGTCACCGGGTTCATGAATGGTCATGCCCACGTATACACAGGGCATGCCCTCGATGTAACCCGGATTCTCCTGGCGAAATTCCCTGCGCCACAGCACCTCCGGATCCAGGGTGATCACATAAAGGTTGCGCACCTTTTTCTTTTTCCCTGCAATACGGGCCTTCTCCTGCCATTGCAGGATCAGTGCGTCCCGTTCCTCGTCAGTGATTTTCATGTCTGGGCGTCTGGACAAATTGTAAAACGTAGTTAAAATCCCTGCTGGCCACATGCAAGCGCTGCAGTGACTATATCCCAGACAGGAAGCCGTATGAGTGAAACCATCCCCTGCCCCTGCCAGTCAGGCCTGAACTATGATGCGTGTTGCGAACCCCTGATCAGGGGTATCAGCCCCGCAGCAAGCCCGGAAGCCCTGATGCGCGCACGCTATTCTGCCTTTGCCATGGCAGAAATGCCTTATCTGCATGACACCCTGCATCCCGGTCAACGCAGCGATTATGACGCGGCAGGAGCCACCACCTGGGCAAAGGAATCCGACTGGACCGGACTGGAAATCCTCAACGTTACAGGTAATCCGGAGACAGACACGTCCGGTACGGTTGAATTCAGGGCCCATTATCGCCGCAACAATGAAAGGCTCGAACACCACGAACTCGCCGAATTCCGCAAGACCAGCGGCATCTGGTATTTCTTCGACGGCAAGATGGTCAGTCCCGGTCAGGTCCGGCGTGATTCACCCAAGGTTGGCAGAAATGACCCCTGCCCCTGTGGCAGTGGCAAGAAATACAAAAAATGCTGCGGTTGATTTTCCGCCTGCAGCATTTCCAGTCAACTGTCTGCATCGAGCAGGATCATGCGCATAATGACACTGACAATAAGAAACCCCAGAAAGACAAGGAACGTTTGCACCAGGATTGTACGATGGGCATCGCTGTAGAGGTGATTGTGTGGCAGGATGACAGCATCCCATACTGTACCAGGAACTGGCAATGAATGACTGATACGCTGCATTTCAACCGGACTGAGTTGGTTACCCGCTAACAGCATTTCCTGATTCTCCGAACTCGTCACATCGACCTTGCCGGGCATTTCCTGATTAAGCAGCATTAAACGGTGCCCGATGACTTCGGCATTTTTCAGTATCTCTTCAAGCCGGCCTGTTTTAATGCTGATAAAGAAGACGCCTGTGCCCGAGTCCGTAGTTTGCCAGTGGGTCATAATATCGATATGTGGCCACACGCCCTCCAGGCCCTGATGCTTATGGACACTGTGATCACCCTGGCTGGCGGAAAATGCCTCAATATCACGCTTGCATGCCTGTCCAACCAGGCCCTCGAAGCCCTCAAGCAGTGTTTTTCCCTGGCTGCCCGCAATGGTAAAGGTAAGGTTATCCGGGAAAAAACGGTCAATCTTTTCCTTGAGTTCGGAATACAATTCCATGTCCTGCGGCCAGAGCTCGACATTACTCAGGTAGAAGCGGTTTTCTTCGGCAAAAATATCTACGGCACGCTGGTAGCCCCTGATATACAGCTCGACCTCGCTGGCCGCCGCCTTGACACTGTGTTCAGCCAGCTGCAGCTGGCTGTCATTGAAGTTCGTGATCCGCGTCGTGGCATTCCAGACAAGTAGCAAGCCCACCATCACCAGGCTGACAAGGATTAATTCATTGGCGAGCTTTCTTGGATCCTTGATTTTCTGAACGACGTTATCCTGCATGATCACCGGCCCCCACCTGATCGTTACAATCGCAGTCTGTTTTTTTTCAGTGTGCAAGTGAAGCAGTGCCCTGTCAACGACTAACAACCCTGCATTGCGCTTGTTATCATTGCAATTGTCGAGGACAACGGAAATCATAAGCCACCGTTGTCTTGAGGATAAAGGCAGTAACAGGGGGTGCGATACATGAAAAATCAACAAACGGCTTACTGGCGAGCCAATATACGGCTGATCACCGGGTGCCTGCTGGTCTGGTTTATTGTTTCATTCGGCTGCGGTATTTTACTGGTGGATTTTTTCAACCAGTTCCAGCTTGGCGGTTACAAGCTGGGCTTCTGGTTCGCACAGCAGGGTTCCATCTTCACCTTCCTGGTGCTGATCTTTTTCTATGCCATCCGCATGAATGCACTGGACCGCCGCTACGGCGTCAGTGAAGACTGAGGCCGGGAAGCTCATGGACCTGCAGACCCTGACCTACATCACCATCGGCCTGAGCTTTGCCCTGTATATTGGCATTGCAATTTTCTCACGCGCATCCAGCACCGGTGATTTTTACGTCGCCGGCAAGCATGTGCACCCGGTTGCCAACGGCATGGCCACGGCCGCTGACTGGATGTCCGCCGCCTCGTTTATCTCCATGGCCGGTCTCATCGGCTTTCTTGGCTATGAAGGCGGCATGTACCTGATGGGATGGACCGGCGGTTATGTACTGCTGGCCATGCTGCTGGCCCCCTACCTGCGCAAATTCGGGAAATTCACTGTACCGGAATTCATCGGTGACCGTTACTACTCCCAGCTGGCCCGGGTGGTCGCCGTCATTTGTCTGATCTTTATCTCCTTTACCTACGTCGCCGGGCAGATGCGCGGTGTCGGCATCGTATTTTCGCGCTTCATGGAAGTCCCCATCGAGACCGGCCTCTATATGGGAATGGGGGTCGTGTTCATCTATGCCGTGCTGGGTGGCATGAAAGGCGTCACCTACACCCAGGTCGCCCAGTATTGCGTGCTGATCTTTGCCTACACCGTGCCGGCGGTATTTATCGCCATCAATGTGACCGGCAACCCCCTCCCCCAGATTGCGCTGGGTAGTGAACTGGTCGATGGCTCCGGTTATTTGCTCGACAAGCTCGACCATACGCTGGTCGACCTTGGCTTTGACGCCTACACCACAGCGTTTAACGACAAGTCCATGATCGATGTCTGTGCCATTACGCTGGCACTGATGGTCGGCACTGCCGGCCTGCCGCATGTGATCGTGCGCTTCTTTACCGTGCCCAGGGTACGGGATGCCCGCATCTCAGCTGGCTGGGCGCTGTTGTTCATAACCCTTCTGTACACCACCGCTCCGGCTGTTGGTGCACTGTCACGCATGAACCTAATATCCACAGTAAATGGTGAAGATGGTAGTGGCACAGCGTATGCCGTCATGCCCGAGTGGTTCAAGACCTGGGAAAATTCCGGCCTGCTGGCCTGGTTTGATCACAATGATGACAACAAGGTCCAGTATGCGGCCGGCAAGGCCTTTGCCGGCAATGGCAAACCCGAATTTGCCGAAGATCAACGTGGCATCAACCGTGAGCGCCTGACCACCAACCCTGGCCAGGGTGACATCGTTGGCAATGCACCCTTTGCCAATGAACTCTATGTTGATCGCGACATCATGGTGCTGGCCAATCCCGAGATCGCCGGCCTGCCGAACTGGGTCATTGCCCTGATTGCGGCGGGTGGCATTGCCGCGGCACTGTCCACGGCCGCGGGGCTGTTACTGGTCATTTCATCCAGCATCTCGCATGACCTGCTGAAGAGCACCTTTGCCCGCAACATCAGTGAAAAACAGGAACTGATGGCGGGACGGCTTGCCGCCGGTGTCGCCATCTCCATTGCCGGTTACCTGGGCCTGCATCCACCCGCGTTTGTGGCGCAGGTGGTGGCCTTTGCCTTTGGGCTGGCTGCTTCCTCACTGTTCCCGGTCATCCTGATGGGGGTCTTTAACAAGCGCATGAACAAATGGGGCGCTATCTCCGGCATGCTCACCGGCCTGTCCTTTACACTGGGATATATTATCTATTTCAAGGGCGTATTCGTCGCACCGTTTGCCGCAAACATCCCGGAAAACTGGATACTCGGCATCTCGCCGGAAGGCGCCGGGGTGATCGGCATGGCGCTCAATTTTACCGTCGCCACCATTGTTGCGCGTAATACGGCGCCGCCGCCGGCGCATATCCAGCAACTGGTGGATGATATCCGGATACCGGGATAACGGTGTGACTCTATCCCGTGTAAACCAGTGGCTGTCGGCATTGCCTGCACAGATAACTGCCCTTGCCATCCTGTACCCGGTTATGCCTGACGGTACTGATCGCATAGGTGGTGCAACCGCATGAATATTCGAACCGCCGCTGACGCCTCAGGGGTATGCCACTCAGGTCATACTGGCAGGTCACCGCCGGTTCGGCACCCAGCCTGTGCATGATGGCTTGCCATTCCCTGCCGTGTGGCCGAACGTTTCGCGCTCCGAACAACTCATCCACCAGATAGTGGGCAACCTCGTGCGGCACAGTATTGGCAAGGTTGTCATTGAAGTATTTACCAAAGATATACGGGTTGTAGCGGATTTCCTGCTGCCGCCGACGTACGCGGTACATGCCGGCTGCCTGACCGGACAAATCAAAACGAACAGTCGGCAGCAAGAATTCACGTTCAAACAGCCGTCCTGCCTGCTGAACAGTTTCACGCGTAGCCGCCACAACCTGATACTGTTGTGACTGATCGATGGGGTTTACGTACATGGTACGGCCAGAATCAGAAAATGGCATTAAACCATGATCATTTACAATCAGCCACCTTAATTATTATTACCATCTCGTCTATGCTTGGCACTGATGGGGATTGATACGGACAACGGCTATCGACTGGTCTCGGCAGTGTTCCTGCGACTGCTGGGCATCATCTACCTGATTGCCTTTACCTCCATCGGCGTGCAGATCGAGGGGCTGGCAGGAAGCGAAGGCATTATGCCCATCAGTGAGCGGCTGATTGAGTTCACCGCCAACAGTGGTTATGAACGCTATTTCAAACTGCCGACACTGTTCTGGCTGAATGCCAGTGATGCCGCATTAAACGGCGCCGCCATCGCCGGTTGTATCGCGTCCCTGTTAATCATATTGCAGCGGTTCTCACGGCCGGCGCTCATTGCCGCATTCATCCTCTACCTGTCGATATTCCACGCCACCCACCCGTTTTTGAGCTTCCAGTGGGACAGCCTGTTAATGGAGACCGGATTCCTGGCCATTTTCCTGACGCCGCAATCACGTGTCGTCATCCTGTTATTCCGCTGGCTGCTGTTCCGGCTGCGTTTCATGTCGGGCATTTCAAAACTCTCCATGGGTGATCCGCAGTGGGCCGGTTTTACGGCACTGGATACCTACTTCGAGGTGCAGCCATTACCCAACATGATTGCCTGGTACGTGCACCAGTTGCCGGAATGGATACTTCGTTTTGGCACCGTCGCCACACTCGTCATTGAAATCCTGGTGCCCTTCATGATGTTCCTGCCACGACGCTGGCGTTTTGCCGCGGCCTGGATCACTATTTTCTGGCAAGTCCTGATCATCATCACCAGCAACCACAACTGGATCAATTTCCTGACCATTATCCTGTGTCTGTTTCTGTTCGATGACCGGGCACTGCGGCGTGTCCTGCCCGGTCGCCTGCAAACGATGCTGGGCTGGAAAGACACAGCAGCGATTCGCATTAACCCCGCCAGACAATACGCCGTCGGCATGCTTGCGGCTGTCATCCTGAGTATCAGCACGCTGAAGCTCTATGAACTGGCAACGATGCACAAATTTACCGGCGTGACCGGTGAAGTCCTTAACTACGCGATTACCTGGAGTGTCGCCAACAAGTACCATGTATTTCCGACCATGACGACACGCCGGATAGAACTGGAGGTGCTGGGTTCACGTGACGGCCTTGACTGGCAACCTTATCAATTCAAATACAAGCCCGACCGGCTGGATGAACGACCGCAGTTCATTATTCCGCACCAGCCGCGCATTGACTGGCAAATGTGGTTCGTCACCCTGCACCCGCGCCATGTCCCCTGGTTTGGCTATTTCCTCGAAGCCCTGCTGCAGAACTCCCCCACCGTGACGGCACTGCTGCAACACAACCCCTTCCCGGATGAACCGCCACGCTTTATCCGGGTGGAGGCCTGGGAATACCACTTCACCGACAGTGAGCAACGCAAGCGCACCGGCAACTGGTGGCAGCGCGAAGCACTGGGTCCGTTTACACCACTGCCAGGGATGACACGCCGCGAGGTCATGCTTGAATAAGTATTAACCGGATTTAACGTTAAGGTCATAGCCCCGTAATACGACAACGTATACACTCTCGAGCATGAACGAGATACTGAAGGATGCCATTCACCACCAGCGCGTCACGCTGGCGGAGATGCTGTCCGCCCCGCTTGCCGATCTGGCTGACCGGTGCGCAGCTGTATGGGGCTCTCGCGAAGACATGGATAGCATCCTGAGCGACGGTTTCCGTTCCGTGCCGTATTGCCTGTTCCTGTACGCACTGGACCCCGACGGTATACAGATCAGTGACAATGTCAGTATCGGTGGACTACTCCCGGAACACTACGGACGTGACCGTTCAAATCGCCCGTATATGCGTGAGGTCGTCCCGCCGTGGGGCTTTCTGCTCTCCGATGCCTACCTGAGCCAGCGGGTTAACCGCCCATCGCTGACGGCCCTGCAGATTGTACGCCGGGACGATGAGGTGCTGGGTTTTATCGGCGCCGACTTTGACTTGCGCGATCTGCCCGCCACCACCGAGCGTATTGAAGAACCGGTTGACTGGCGCCAGATCAAGGGTGACCCGTCGATCCGTGGCACGGTGTTCCAGCAACACCGTGTTGAGAGCCTGATGGACCGGAACATGAATACAACCTGCGCCATCCTTGAGGACCTGATCACCGAGCGCGGCCTGTTCCAGGCCGTGATTCACTTTTCCAGCAGCCGTGCCACCGTGTGGTTCATGGACGACCCGTATCGCTACCGCATTCTTGACCACGAAGCACTCAGTGACCCGGATATCTGCCTGTTATATCCGCGGCGCCCCTATCCGGATGACGCAGTGATACCGCAAGACAGGATTTGCGATATTCTATGTGGTATGCGGCAGTTGCGCCTGGCCGATGAAACCCTGTACCTGCGTTCCTCATCAATCAATATTTTCAACGGCCTGGTCAGCCTGACGTTCTCCTGCGACGGTTCCCACTACATGTCATGGCAGGAGTTTCTCGAGAAGGACATGAGCTTCTGGGTAGGCTGCGCGGCATAACCCGCTCAACTCCGGGCGCCTTGCAGGCGTGATCGCAGCCGCACACTACCTGACCGTAACCCCCAACCACCCCGTCCAGGCGGCAAACAAAAACCGGTCAACGGCAGCAACAGAAGAACGCGGCGTTAAAGCGTGCGTAAATACAGCTTCACCATCCAGGGTGCACGAATACCCCCCGGCGGTATGAAAAATCATGTTCCCGGCCGCGTAATCCCAGATATTGGAACGGCCGTGCAGATAAATATGACAACGTCCTGCGGCCAGCCAGCACCAGTCCAGCGCCACTGAACCGAAGCTGCGCTGCGAGGCATACGGTATCGCCGTCACCAGACGGGTCGCAAGGTCCTTTTCAAGGCGCTTGAAATCAATCAGGGCCGTGGTCTGTTTGAGTTCAAGCCCGGTTTGTTTTATCTGCAGCGGCTCACCGTTCAACCGGGCACCCTGCTCACGGCTGGCAGAAAAACATTCATCCCGAACCGGATCATAGACCATTCCGAGCAACACCTCACCCTGCTGTAGCAAGGCCAGCGATATGCTGAAAAAGGGAATGCCGGCTGCAAAGTTACCGGTACCGTCCAGCGGGTCCAGACACCACACCGGTTGTCCACCAGCCAGTCGTTCGGCCTGCTCGGCAGCCGTCATTTCCTCACCCAGAAACAGCGTGTCCGGCCACTGCCGTTGCAGCTGCGCGGCAAGACGGGACTGCACTGCAAGATCCGCCTCTGTCAGCACGCTGCCATCACGCTTGCGCTGACGCTCCACCCGGGCAAAACGCGGCAACAACTCCTCCCGCGCAGCCGGTATAATCATGTCCTGCAAGACAGCTAAGGAATATGTCATAAATTATTTCTCACACTATACAATCGCCATGAAAGCCATCCACATGACAGCACCCGGACCCGCAGCGGAAGTACTTGAGCTCGCCGAGGTCCCTGAACCCCAAATCACTAAACCCGGCCAGATCAAGGTCCGGCTGAAAGCAGCGGGGGTTAACCCCATAGATACCAAGCTGCGCAGCCGTGGTGTCTTTTATTCCGACGCACTGCCGGCAATCCTTGGCTGCGACGGTGCCGGCATTGTGACAGAGACCGGTGACAAGGTAACACGTTTACAACCGGGCGATGCCGTCTGGTTCTGTCATGGTGGGCTCGGCGGTGCACCCGGGAATTACACGGAATATACCGTACTGGATCAGTCCGAAGCAGAGGTCAAACCCGCCGCGCTCAATTTTGAGGAAGCCGCTGCCCTGCCGCTGGTACTGATTACCGCATGGGAAGCACTGTTCGATCGCGCCGGGCTTGCTGAAGGACAAACCGCCCTGATTCATGCCGGCGCCGGTGGCGTTGGGCATGTTGCGATCCAGCTGGCCAAAGCGGTCGGCGCAAAGGTTGCGACCACAGTGAGCACACCTGAAAAGGCCAGCCTCACCAGGCAACTCGGTGCCGACAGGACCATTCTCTACACCGGGGAAGACGTCAATACGTCCGTAATGGAATGGACGTCAGGACGTGGTGTCGATGTCGTCCTGGATACCATCGGTGGTGACACATTTCGCAACAGCCTCGAACTGGCATGCGTCTATGGCCAGGTTGTTACCCTGCTGGACCCGGGTAATGATGTCAGCTGGAGCACAGCCCGGAATAAAAATCTCGGCATCCACTTCACCCTGATGCTGACACCGATGTTGCAAGACCTGCCCGAAGCACGCCAGCACCAGGGTGATATCCTGAATCACTGCGCAGAATTGATTGCAGACGGGAAATTGAGCCCCATAGTGTCCACTGCCCTGCCTCTGAAAGAGGCCGTCAGGGCACACGAGTTAATTGAGGCGGGTCATGTACAGGGAAAGATTGTGTTAACCCTGTAGTTCCGCCAGGCAGTGCGCAGTACCGACTAACAGCAAATGTAGAGTGCGTCCGGGTTCACTGGTAATGATTCAGCAAGGCGGGGAAAAATATTTACGATAAGGTGTCCGTGTCCTGGCCAGGCACAATGGACTGGAAATCCAGCAGCGTTAACACGATCATACCTGCACTCCACACCAGGAAGACCGCTGAAAACACGACCAGTGCCTCTGCCATGGTAATCCCGAACAACAGCTCCGGCGTGTAGCCACACGAGGTCTGCACCTGGAACAGTGCCGGAAACCAGGCATCAAGGGCAAACCATGCCGGCATGCCGAGATCCATACCGCAATCACTGAATGTAAAACCACGCTCGGTACCCAGCAGCTGGTAAGAACGTTCCAGCAAGCCGATTGCAATCACCACGGTCAGCATATGCGCCAGCAGATTCATGAACGCGTTTTGCCGCATCCATCCGGCCGCCAGTGCAACAAGGATCAATGCCATCACCCAGATACGGACCTGAATACATAACACGCACGGCATTTCTTCCAGCACATACTGGTAATAAAGTGCCACGCCCTCGAAAGACAGGCCAACCAGCACCAGTAGCAGCCAGTACCAGGCACTTTTGCTGAAGGCTGTCAGTTGACCCAACACACCGATGTTCATGGTTTCCACCTCGTCACAGGCTCACGCAACACTTTTGTTCGACTGTTTATATTATCACGTTCGTCGAGAACGGGGATTTCTGGAAATCGAACAACCACCCGATAAACTGTTTATTGCAATCTGAACGTGATTAAGTCAAAGTACGCACCCATATCGGCCGATAGTGATATGGATTATGAAAAATTTTCTCCTTCCCTGTTGTCTGTCACTCATCCTCTCCACCGGAACCAGCCTTGCTGCGGACACCCCCACGCAGCTGGCGAAACTGGAACCCGGGACGACAAACCCGCAAACCGCCTCACCCTCGCACTGGGATTCGCTAAACCCGAAAAAACTGAAGCTCAAATCGGCCGCTGCCCTGGTGCTGGACCAGCACGGCGACGAAGTCTATTCCAAGCAGGAAAGTGAACCGCAACCGATCGCCTCGATCACCAAGCTAATGACGGCCATGGTGATTCTGGATGGTGACCTGGATATGAAGGAAAAAATCACCATCATCAAGGATGACCGGGATCTGATACAGCTGACCGGCTCGCGTCTGATGTACGGGAAGGGCAGCAAGGACAGCGCCACACTGACACGTGAACAAATGCTGCAGCTGGCGCTGATGTCATCCGAAAACCGGGCGGCCAACGCCCTCGCCCGTACCTGGCCGCAGGGCCAAACGGCATTTGTCGAGGCCATGAACAAAAAGGCAACCTCGCTTGGTATGCAGACCAGTCACTTCAGCGATCCTGCCGGTCTGGATCCAGGCAATGTCGCCTCTGCCCATGATGCTGCCCTGATGGTACGTGCCGCCATGACCTACCCGTTCATCCGTAAAGCCACCACCACCCGCTCTGCCAAGGTCTACCCGTACAAGGGCCGCGGCGAACTCAGGTTCAACAACACCAATCGCTTGCTGAAAAGTAAAGCCTGGGACATCCAGCTCAGCAAGACCGGTTACCTTAACGAATCCGGGCGTTGCCTTGTCATGCATACCGAGATTGAAGACCAGCCACTCACCATCGTGCTGCTCAACTCCTTTGGCAAGCTGACTCCCTTCGGCGATTCCAACCGGATTCGCAAGTGGATTGAAAGCGGTTCTTAGAGTCCTTACGTCTCATACGCCCTCTCTCCCGAAGGGGTGAGCAGCTATCTCCCCTGCAGGTACCAGCGATCGTGGAACGTCGCCACCCACTGCGGTTTGTAGGCCACCGCCAGTGTAATCACCGCGCCGTTCAGAAAACCTTCACCAAACATCAGCATCGGCAAAATCAGCAAAAAGTTACTGCCGATGGTATCGGCTGGATGCACACCGGCCTGTTGCTGAATGAACGCGCTGGCGAGGCCTGCCATCAAAATAGAAAATGCACCCGCCAGGAATGCGTTCACGAAGATATAGATAAAGAAATTATGTGGCAGCCTGCGCTGGCAGACATACAGGGTGGCGCGGGTGAACAGGATCGGCACAACACCCATCACAAGTGCATTGACACCAAACGCCTCCCATCCGGCCGGACCCTGCCATGTTGTGGCAAGCAGCACGATAGTGGCGGCAAACAGCGCGAACTGCCATTCGAACAGCAGACAGAGCAGCGTCACCCCCAGCAAATGGTAGTCGAGTCCAGGCTGGATACCACCGCGCAGGAGCCAGAGCATCGTAAGCGCAAAAACGGCTCCGAAATAGACATGCGACGCCTCGTTGTCGATGATCTTCGACCAGGGTGCAGTCACCAGGGCCAGCAACAGAAACAGGACATAGATGGCTGCCGCACTCAACAAGTAACTGCCTGGCAACAGGCCGGCTGGAATATCCATTAATGATCAGCAAGTTAACATGACTCGGACAACAAACATTATACATGGACCCGGCATCAGCAAAATCCTCATCCCTGTCCCCACACCAAATGTTATTATGATGCCCCCTTCCCGATTACTTCACACGTAACACATACCAGAGGAAATACCATGGATCTTATGCAACTGGGCACACAATTGTTAGCCAGCAAACTGGGTAGCGGCACAAATTCGGAGTCGGTTGCCGCCGTACTGGGCAGTCTGCTATCGGATAGCAACGGGCAATCAAACCTGGGCGGTATTATCGCTGCCATGCAAGGCAAGGACCTGGGCACAATCGCCGAGTCATGGTTAGGTGATGGGGATAATGCAGACATATCTACCGATGAAGTCCGGGAAATAGTCGGCAGTGACAGGATTACCGCCATGGCTTCTCAACTCAACACCGATGAAGGGTCATTACTGGATGGCTTGAAAGATGCTTTACCGCAGATTATCGACAATTCAAGCAGTGGTGGTTCTTTACTGGACGGTGCCGGCGACCTGCTGGGGCTGGCAAAGAAGTTCTTCTAGTCATCAAAGGAGCGCGCAACGGGTATTCCCCACCTCCTTCCAAATATTGTTTCCCCATGTCTACTCAAACCGACGAATATCGCAGCCAATGGATGTCGCATGGCCTGGTGCGCGACACACTGGACCCGGACCCGATCAGGCAGTTTGAACTCTGGTACACCCAGGCCATTGACTCGGGGATACCCGAACCCAACGCCATGAGTCTTGCCACCTCCGACGCAGACGGACAGCCGTGGATACGTACCGTGTTGCTGAAGCTATACGACGAGACCGGCTTCGTGTTCTTCACCAACTACGAGAGCACCAAGGCACAGCAGATCGAGGTCAATAACAGGGTCGCCCTGCTGTTCCCGTGGGTCGCACTGGGCCGGCAGGTGAAGATCAGCGGCACAGCTGCGAAAATCCCGACGATGGAATCAATGAAATACTTTGCCTCGCGCCCGCGCGGCAGCCAGATTGGCGCCTGGGCCTCACCACAGAGCCAGGTGATCTCATCCCGCTCGCTGCTGGACGCCAAGGTCGACGAGATCAAACGCAAGTTCGCCAAAGGTGATGTACCCCTGCCCGCCTTCTGGGGCGGCTACCGTGTGACACCTTTTGAGATCGAGTTCTGGCAGGCCCGCGATAGCCGCTTGCATGACCGCTTTGTGTATACGAAAAATGAGGGCGGCTGGGCGATCGGACGACGGGCACCCTAG
>JBDLIH010000032.1:0-33328 GCA_039714975.1 Pseudomonadota bacterium | reverse complement strand
AGGGCTACTGGAAACAGTTTATGAGATCATCTTGGCGCACCAATTGCGTCAACAAGGTCTTGAAGTTATACGACAGGTCGCCATCCCCATTGAATACCACGGACTCAGGTTTGAAGAAGGTTTTCGTGCTGACCTCATTATTGAGAACAAGGTTATTGTAGAACTCAAGTGCATTGAAAGACTTAATAATGCGCATAAGAAGCAGTTGCTTACATACCTGCGACTGACAGGTATGCGTCTGGGCTTCTTGCTAAATTTCAGTGAATCCCTGATGAAGAATGGTATTCATCGTACGGTCAATTGCCTTATTGAATAATCCTTTGCGTGCTTGGCGTCTTTGCGAGAGATAATTTTTTTGTTAACAGTACCCACAAATCCTTTAAATTGATCGCGCCTGTTGCGCAGCATTACCGATGTAGGTAGATGGCGTCAGACCGGCCAGTTCGTCCTTGATTGAGTCCGGCAGGTCGAGAGTGTCGATGAATGCCTGCAGAGTGGTCTGGTTGACGGCCTGGTCCCGCGTCAAATCCTTGAGTTTCTCATAGGGTTTCTCGATACCGTGCCGGCGCATGACCGTTTGCAGGGCTTCGGCCAGGACCTCCCAGCTGTTATCCAGATCCTCGGCTGTACGTGCTGAATTAAGTTCCAGCTTGCCGACGCCCTTCAGGCAGGACTCATAGGCAATCACGCTATGACCGATGGCGACACCAAGGTTACGCAGCACGGTAGAATCACTGAGGTCTCGTTGCCAGCGTGAAACCGGCAGCTTGGCGGCAAAATGCGCAAACAGGGCATTGGCAATACCAAGGTTACCTTCAGCATTCTCGAAATCGATCGGATTGACCTTATGCGGCATGGTTGAGGAGCCCACTTCTCCGGCAATGGTCTTTTGCTTGAAGTAGCCAAGGGAAATATACGCCCAGACATCACGGCAAAAATCAATCAGTACCGTATTAAAACGAGCCAGCGTATCAAACTGCTCGGCCATATAGTCATGCGGCTCGATTTGCGTGGTATAGGGATTGAACTCAAGCCCCATATCACTGATGAATTGCATTGAGAAAGCCGGCCAGTCAACGTCCGGATAGGCAACCTGGTGGGCATTGTAATTACCCACAGCACCATTGATCTTGCCAAGCATGGGAATAGCCGCAAACTGTTCGCGCTGGCGATGGAGACGGGCAACGACATTCGCTATTTCCTTGCCCACCGTTGTCGGTGTCGCGGTTTGTCCGTGGGTACGCGACAGCATTGGTTCGTCTGCATAGCGGTGCGCCAGCTCACTGAGCACTTTGATCACATCATCCATTAACGGTAGCAGCGCCTGGCTGCGTGCCTCACGCAACATCAGCGCATAAGCCAGATTGTTGATGTCTTCCGAGGTGCAGGCAAAATGGATAAACTCACTGACAGCCTCCAGCTCGGTATTGCCGGCTATTTTTTCCTTGAGAAAGTATTCAACGGCCTTGACGTCATGATTGGTTGTACGCTCAATATTTTTGACGCGTTGTGCATCCTGCTCGCTGAAATTTTCAATAATATCGTTGAGCACCCGCCCGGCGTGTCCGCCCAGGGCAGGGACTTCCTTAATGCTCTCATGCGCTGCCAGTCCCTGTAACCAGCGTATTTCCACGATCACGCGATGTCGAATCAGACCGTATTCGCTGAAAATGGGACGCAGGGTATCGGTCCTGGCACCGTAACGCCCGTCAATCGGTGAAATCGCAGTCAGTTGTGACAGTTCCATGGAGCCCTCTCTAGTGTGGTGTAACGGATAACATGTACGTATCAGCGAGACGAGAAGCCGTTACGCCACACTTGCAGCCAGTTGCCGCAGTACGTACTGAAGAATGCCACCGTGGCAATAGTATTCAAATTCCTGTGGCGTATCGATACGGACCTGAACTGCGAACACCGTCCTGGTGCCGTTCGGATCCGTGGCCGTAACCCGGGTAAGGTCGGTCAGCCCCTCCTGCAGTCCGGCAATATCGAAACTTTCCTTGCCCGTCAGTCCAAGACTTTCTGCTGTATCACCGGCCTGGTACTGCAGAGGCAGTATCCCCATGCCCAGAAGATTGGAACGGTGGATGCGCTCGTAGCTCTCGGCAATCACGGCACGCACACCCAGCAAGCGCGGTCCCTTTGCCGCCCAGTCACGGGATGAACCGGAACCGTATTCCTTCCCGGCCAGGATGACCAACGGAACCTGCTCAGCTGCATACTGCTGAGAGGCCGCAAAGATAGTCATCTGTTCGCCGCTGGGTTGATGCACGGTAAATCCGCCCTCGGTGCCCGGAGCCAGTCGGTTACGCAGACGAATGTTGCCAAACGTACCCCGCATCATGACCTCGTGATTACCACGCCGTGATCCCAGTGAATTGAAATCACCTGGCGCCACGCCATGTGCGGCAAGGTATTCACCGGCCGGGCTGTCTGCCTTGATGGCACCGGCAGGCGAGATATGATCAGTGGTGACAGAATCGCCCAGCAGGGCAAGTACCCGTGCACCACTGATATCACCCAATTCATCCGGCTCGCTGCTCATACCCTCAAAGTAGGGTGGCTTGCGAATATAGGTTGAATCATCCTGCCATGCGTAACGCTTGTCCTCGGGTGAGGCCAGCGTATTCCAGCGCGTTTCTCCGCTGAACACGGCATCATAGGTGTTGCGAAATTCTTCTTCATTGACACTGTCTGCAATCACCTTGCGAATCTCGTCATGTTCGGGCCAGATATCTTTCAGGAAAACCGGCTTGCCATCCGGCGTTGTGCCCAGAGGTTCTGTCTGCAGGTCGATGTCCATGCGACCGGCCAGTGCATAGGCCACCACCAGCGGCGGTGATGCAAGATAGTTCATGCGCACTTCGGCGTGGACGCGGCCCTCGAAATTACGATTACCGGAGAGCACCGAACATACGGAGAGGTCGCCTTCATGAATGGCCCCTGAAACCGGCTCGGGTAGCGGGCCGGAATTGCCAATACACGTTGTGCAGCCATAGCCAACCGTGTGGAACCCAAGTGACTTCAGGGCAGCAGTGAGCTTTGCCTCTTCCAGGTACGCTGTCACCACACGTGAGCCGGGGGCAAGCGAGGTTTTTACCCAGGGCTTGACGTTCAGCCCAAGGGCAACCGCTTTTTTTGCGACCAGTCCGGCAGCCACCATAACGGAAGGATTCGAGGTATTGGTACAGGAGGTGATGGCCGCGATCACCACGGCACCATCATCCAGTTCCACGGTCTGGTCATTAATTACCATCGAGACCGGTTGGCTGCTGATATTGCCTTCTGACTTGATGGCAGACAGTGCTTCAAGAAAGCGCGGCTTGCTCTCGGTCAGTGCAACACGGTCCTGCGGGCGCTTGGGGCCGGCAAGGCTGGGAACCACGTTAGCCAGATCCAGTGTGATATTGCTGGTATAGCTGGCTTCCGGGGTATCGGTATCACGAAACATCAACTGCTCTTTCGCATAGGCCTCTGCCAGGGCGATTTGCGATTCACTGCGACCGGTCAGTTTAAGATAGGTCAGCGTCTCCTCATCCACTGGAAAAATTCCGCAGGTGGCACCGTATTCCGGTGCCATATTGGCTATTGTGGCCCGATCAGCAAGCGAAAGATGATCAAGTCCATCACCGTAGAACTCGACGAACTTGCCAACCACCCCTTCCTGGCGCAGGACTTCAACAACCATTAACACAAGGTCCGTGGCGGTTGCACCTTCCGGCAGTTTCCCATGCAATTTAAAGCCCACCACCTGGGGAATCAGCATCGATATCGGCTGTCCCAGCATGGCCGCTTCGGCCTCGATGCCGCCGACGCCCCAGCCCAGCACACCCAGCCCGTTGATCATGGTGGTATGTGAATCCGTCCCTACCAGGGTATCCGGGTAGGCCTGGGTCACACCCTCATGCTCCACTTCGAAGACCACTCTCGCCAGATACTCGAGATTTACCTGGTGCACGATGCCGGTATCCGGAGGCACCACCTTGAAATTGGAAAAGGCCTTTTGGCCCCACTTGAGGAAACTGTAGCGTTCCTGGTTACGCTGGTATTCAAGCTCACTGTTCAGATCCATGGCGCTATCGGATCCGAAGCTGTCAACCTGTACCGAGTGATCGATCACCAGCTCTGCCGGTTGCAGCGGATTGATCCGGTCAGGGTCACCGCCGAGAGCGGTCATGGCATCACGCATTGCGGCAAGATCCACGACAGCGGGGACCCCGGTAAAGTCCTGCATGAGTACCCGTGCGGGCCGGAAGGCAATTTCTGTATCCGGCTGTGCCTGTGAATCCCAGTTAATCAATGCCTCGATATCACTGCCAGTGACCGTGCGTTCATCTTCGTAACGCAGCAGGTTTTCCAGCAATACTTTCAGAGAGTAGGGCAGACGGCTTATGTCGTGCGTCTCGCCGAGTTTCCGCAAACTGAATATTTCATAAGTAGCGTCACCAACAGCGAGGCTATCGCGGGTGTTAAAGCTGTTATTCATGGGTTCTCCCTGACCGTGATTGTACGGTGTCATTGCGAGCGCAGCGTGGCAATCTCATAATGTGGAATAAGTCACCTGGAGATTGCTTCGTCACTTTGTTCCTCGCAATGACGGATTGGCCGGCAATTATACATGGAATTTACAACTACATTGATCGCCGTGCCTCGGCAATCAGCTCTCTACAGCTATCAAGCAGTTGCCTGCGCTGAAAAACCAGCCTTATGCGGCTGCCCCCACATTGTCTCCACAATACGGCGGCACGCATACCGGCAAGCAACAGGGCACGGATCATATTTTTACTGTCGGTATTACGCAAAACAGTCTCTTCACCTTGCACCATAATTCGTGGCTGCAGGGTACTGACCGTTTCCTTGTACAGCGCTGCCAGAGCTGTAACGATGCCGGAATCAGCCTCATCAACCCGTTCTATATTCTCTTTAACCCGGTCAATACCCCTGGTGAGTTTTTTCATTAAATCAGATTGACGGGCCAGTTTACGCTCAAGGTGCATGAGTGTAATGACATAGCCGGTCAGCTCCATGTCACGTTCTTTATTATCGTTGCCCAATTGGCTGAGCACTATCTCCAGCCCTGGAAGGAGTGCACGGCTGTCACCATAAACATCGATGGCTGTCTCCGGGTCTGTATTCAGAACACTACTGATACTGACCGCCGTGGCAACGGCATCCCGTCGCGCCCCCTGAGCGGTCTGTTGAACAAGTTTGACAGCCTGAAACATCCCGGCAAGGGCAATGCTTCGATCTCGAATAGCATTTCTCATAATACGGTTCAGTCGTGAATTGCTGCCTCAATGACGGCTCCACCCAGACACTCATCACCCTGGTAAAACACCACCGATTGTCCCGGCGTTATCGCCCGCTGCGGCTTCTGGAAACGGACACTGCATTGCTGTTCACTGGACACAGTCACCGTACAGTCCTGTACCGGCTGCTGGTGACGGATTCTTGCACTACTCTCAAACGTTTTTCCCGGTATAACACCGGCAATCCAGTGACACTTGCCAGCCTGCAGCCCCTGAGAGAACAATGCCGGGTGATTGACGCCCTGAGCCACGCGCAGGATATTATGCTCCATGTCCTTGCCGGTGACGTACCAGGGATCACCGGATGAATTCCGGCGTCCGCCAATACCCAGCCCCTGCCGTTGTCCGATGGTGTAGAACATCAAGCCGTCATGTTGACCGACCACCTCATCATCGAGTGTGCGAATTTCGCCTGGATTCTTTTTGAGATATTGTGCCAGAAAGGCACTGAAGCGTCGCTCTCCAATAAAACATATGCCGGTACTGTCTTTTTTTGCATACACCGGGAAACCCGCTTTTTTTGCCATCTCGCGTACCACCTGTTTTTTCAAGCCGCCCAGGGGGAACAGACTGCTGGCGAGTTGCACCTGATCCAGGGTGTGTAGAAAATAGGTCTGGTCCTTGTCTTCATCAACACCTTTCAGCAGCCGGACAATACCGTCATCCCGGCGCAGGCCGGGATCCAGGGTTTGCACTGAACTGGATCCCGGCCTGCGCCGGGATGACGAATAAATCCGGGCATAGTGACCGGTGGCAATAAAATCCGCACCCAGTCCTGTTGCATAATCCAGAAAGGCCCTGAACTTGATTTCGCGGTTACAAATAATGTCCGGGCTCGGGGTACGACCTGCTTCATATTCAGCAAGGAAACTGGCAAATACGCGGTTCCAGTATTCAGCCGAAAAACTGACCGTGTGTAACTCGATACCGAGTTGCCCGGCAACCGTGCGGGCATCGGCAAGGTCCTGTTCGGCAGGGCAGTAGTCTTCTTCATCGTCTTCATCCCAGTTTTTCATAAAGACGGCTGCGACTTCATGCCCTTGTTGTTTTAACAGCAACGCCGCCACCGCCGAATCGACCCCACCGGACAGGCCTACAATGACATTACTCATGATTCATGCATATTAACCAGTTAAAACAAAGGATTAAGAAATTAAAATAATAAAACTCATGATCTATCCAGGTAACAACCAGGCACTTGGTCTGAATACTGGTTGGTAGATAATTGACACTCGCACTAATGCGTTGATTCCCCTATACTTCGCAACTCGTTACAGGCACTGAGCTTACATAGCCTATCTCAGGCAATATCTCATTGCATCATGCTAACGAGACAAACAAATACAAAATTTTCGAGCGTTCTGGAGGAACAAAAAAATGACTGGCTTGCTAAGAAAAACACTATTTGCAGGATTCATGATTCTCTTTTCAGCTGGTAGTGCACTTGCTGATGACATACTGATGCCATTTGTTCTGGCGAGCACTTCATCCGGTGACGTCAAGACCGTTGCCGGCGAAGTAAAATCCAAGTTAACCGGTGCCGGTTTTGAAGTCGTGGGCGAATATTCTCCTTACGACGGCGCCGATATTATCATTGTCACCAATGACGCACTGAAAGCGGCCGCTGCCAAATCTGATTTTGGTGCCTACGGTGCCGCACAACGTGTGTCTGTCACCAAAAATGGTGATGCCACTGAAGTCGTTTACACCAACCCTGTCTACATGGCCGCTGCCTACCGCATGGCATCCGACCTGGCTGATATCCGCGCACAACTGGAAGGCGCTCTGGGAGCCGATAAAGACTTTGGTTCCGAGAAAAACCTGACCGCCAAGGATCTGAAAAAGTTTCACTACACCGTCATGATGGAATACTTTGACGATCCCAGTGAACTGGCCGAATATGACAGCCAGGCCGAAGCCCTGAAGGCCGTCAATGATTCACTGGCAGCCGGACTGGGTGGTACTGCAAAGGTCTATCAGATCGATATCCCGGGCAAGGACGAGTCCATTATCGGTGTCGCCCTCAAGGGTAAGGATGCTGATGATTGCAGTGGTGACGAGTTCATCATGAGCAAGATTGACAAGGCTTCACCGCGTTCAACCGCTCACCTGCCTTATGAAATCGTCGTCTCTGACGGCACTGCCTATGCCCTGTTTGCACGTTTCCGCATCGCTATCAACTGGCCGCACCTGCCAATGATGGCCAGCGAAACCGGCGCGACCTTCATGAGCATCATGTGCTCACCGGGCGCCATTGAAGAAGCACTGATCCAGGCTTCCGGCGAAGAACTGTAGTAGCGGTCACAACCGCCTGATTTTACAAGGCAGTAGTAAAACAAGAGCCCCTGCAATCGCAGGGGCTTTTTTTCGCGCCTGCAAGGCGCTCCTACAAGTGTATCTAATCGCGCAGGAGCGCCTTGCAGGCGCGAATAACCCCGTCAAGCTTGTACGGTAAATGCCGACCTAGTGGCATGGATTCTCAACCCCCCGCAGCCTCTCACAGGCATGTAAGTCATCAATATCAATGATAAAATACCTTTATGGTACTTTTGACTGAGGCTTGATAGGCTAGAATTACAGCTATGGCAAACGAACAGGAACACAGAGGCGACGAGGGGCTTGCGCTCAAGGAGGCCAAACCCGAGCTCAGGAAACCATCCATGTACAAGGTGGTGCTCCTGAATGACGACTACACACCCATGGAATTTGTAGTCACTTTGCTGGAAAGGCTGTTCGGCCTGGACCGTGAAAAAGCAACGCGCATCATGTTGCAGATTCATACCCATGGTAAAGGCGTATGTGGCACCTACACCTATGAAATTGCCGAAACCAAGGTTGCCCAGGTCAGCGAATATTCACAGCGCCACCAGCATCCACTGCTATGCGAAATGGAAGAAGTGTAGCTTGCCCATGAGGAGCTGATCATGTTAAGCAAAGAACTGGAATTTACGCTCAACCTCGCTTTCAAGGAAGCACGCGAGAAGAACCATGAATTCATGACAGTTGAGCATTTGCTGTATGCATTGCTGGGCAATCCCTCTGCAGTCGAAGTCTTGCGGGCCTGTGGCGGGGATCTGGAGCAACTCAAGCAGGATGTCGGCAACTTTCTGGATGAAACCACACCGAAACTGTCTGATGAAGACGACCGCGAAACCCAGCCAACACTGGGCTTCCAGCGTGTATTACAACGTGCAGTATTCCACGTACAGTCATCTGACAAAACGGAAGTGACCGGCGCCAACGTACTTGTTGCCATCTTCAGCGAACAGGAATCCCAGGCTGTGTACTTTCTCAACAAGCTGAATATTACACGCCTTGATATTGTCAATTACATCTCACACGGTATTTCGAAAATTCACGAACAGCCCGAAGAAAATACCGAAAGCACTGAAGAAGGCGAATCCGCCGACTCCTCTACCAGACAACCCCTGGAAACATTTGCAAGCAACCTTAATGAGCAGGCTGCACTGGGCAGGATAGACCCGCTCATTGGCCGTCGCGAAGAAATTCAGCGCACCATCCAGATTCTCTGCCGCCGCCGCAAAAACAATCCGCTGTTTGTAGGCGAGGCCGGCGTGGGGAAAACCGCACTTGCCGAAGGTCTGGCAAAAATGATTGTGGACGGTGACGTCCCCGAGGTGCTGCTTAACAGCAATATCTATTCCCTGGATCTCGGTTCACTGGTGGCAGGTACCAAATACCGGGGCGATTTCGAGAAACGCCTCAAGGCTGTGCTTAACCAGCTCAAGAACGAAAAGGGCGCCATCCTGTTCATCGATGAAATCCACACCATGATAGGTGCCGGTGCGGCTTCCGGGGGCGTTATGGATGCCTCGAATTTAATGAAACCGATGCTGGCCTCGGGAGAACTGAAATGTATTGGCTCGACAACATTCCAGGAATACCGCGGTATCTTTGAAAAAGATCACGCCCTCACACGCCGTTTTCAAAAGGTCGATATCAATGAGCCCAGCGTTGAAGAAACCATTGATATCCTGAAAGGCCTGAAATCCCGCTTCGAGGAGCACCACAAGGTGAAGTATTCCGCACGCGCACTGCGCAGTGCCGCAGAATTATCCGATCGATACATCAATGACCGTCACCTGCCTGACAAGGCCGTCGATGTAATAGATGAGGCAGGTGCCGGACAGCGCCTGCTACCGCCGTCAAAGCGCAAGAAAACCATCAGTGTCTCGGACATCGAACGCGTGATCGCCCAAATGGCCCGGATTCCGGCGAAAACCGTGTCCGCCTCTGACAAGGAATCACTGCGTAACCTGGAGCGTGACCTGAAAATGGTGGTCTATGGTCAGGATACTGCCATCGAGACACTGACAGCCGCCATCAAGATGTCCCGCTCCGGTCTCGGCAATGAAACCAAACCGATCGGATCATTCCTGTTTTCAGGTCCCACCGGTGTCGGTAAAACTGAAGTCACCCGCCAGCTGGCGAGGATAATGGGCCTGGAACTGGTCCGTTTTGACATGTCAGAGTACATGGAACGCCATACGGTGTCCCGCCTGATTGGTGCACCGCCCGGATATGTCGGTTATGACCAGGGCGGCCTGCTGACAGAAGCCATCACCCGGAACCCGCATGTTGTGTTGTTACTGGATGAGGTCGAAAAAGCACACCCGGATGTCTTTAACCTGTTGCTGCAGGTAATGGACCACGGCACCCTGACAGATAACAATGGACGCAAGGCCGACTTTCGCAACGTGGTGCTGGTCATGACCACCAATGCCGGCGCCCAGGAAATGAGTCGCGCATCCATTGGTTTTACACAGCAGGACCACTCCACCGATGCCATGGAAGCCATCAAGCGACTGTTTACACCGGAATTCAGGAACCGCCTGGATGCAGTGGTTCAGTTCACAGCGCTGGATCAAAGGATAATTACGAAAGTGGTGGACAAGTTTGTTTTCGAACTGGAGGCACAGTTACAGGAGCAAAACGTCACCATCGAGGTGGATCCTGCAGCCCGCATCTGGCTGGCGGAGCATGGCTATGATCCCAGGATGGGCGCACGACCAATGGCACGCACCATCCAGCAGTACATCAAGAAACCCATTGCTGATGAGCTATTGTTCGGTGACCTTGCTCACGGTGGCCACCTGATTATTCACCTTGAAGGTGACGAGTTAACATTCGAAATCAAGGGGAAAAAGGAAACAGTTCACTAAAGGCCGGTCGCCGGCACGATGTGAACGCCTGTCAGCGTGCCCGGTAGGTAATGCGACCCTTGGTCAGGTCATAGGGCGTCAGTTCAACCGTTACTTTATCTCCGCGCAGAATCCTGATGTAGTGCTTGCGCATCTTCCCGGAAATATGGGCGGTTACAACGTGCCCGTTCTCGAGTTCGACCCTGAACATGGTATTCGGGAGGGTCTCGGTCACCGTCCCTTCCATTTCAATGTGTTCTTCCTTAGCCATAAACCTGCTGCACCGTATAACGTAAAGCGCGGCATTATACCTGAAAATTGATGGGGGTGAACGCCTGTCCTATGGGGGTAAATCCCCGTCAAATACCCAGCCTTGGACGGCACTCGGCGAGTGACATTCCTGGTCCAGGATTGCGGTGAAGGCCTGCCGGGCAATCGGCGTCGCACCCAGACTGGCCAGATGGCCGGTATGCACCTGGCAATCAATCAGCCGGAAACCCCAGCGGGCAAGTTGTCTCACCAGGGCCACAAAGGCCACTTTTGACGCATCGGTCCTGTGTGCAAACATTGATTCTCCAAAGAAAATGCGCCCGATGGCTACACCGTACAGCCCCCCGACGAGCTGCCCCTCATACCAGCACTCTGCCGAGTGCGCGTAGCCCTGATGGTGCAGTTTGACATACGCTTCACGCATATCGGGGGTTATCCACGTCCCGGACTGTCCTGGCCGGGGTTCGGCACAGGCAGCGATGACATCCGGGAAGGCCGTGTCCAGGGTGACCGAGTAGCGGCCTTTCCTGATCACCCTGGCGAGGCTGCGTGACACATGCAGCTGCCCGGGAGGAAGCACCAGGCGGGGATCGGGGGCCCACCAGAGAATGGGTTGACCGGGGCCATACCAGGGAAATATTCCCCGTCGATAGGCATGCAGCAGCCACTCTTCGGAGAGCGCACCACCCACAGCCAGCAAACCATCCGGTTCCTGCAATGCCAGTTCAACATCCGGGAAATCAATCGTTGGACTCTCCGGATCCAGCCAGCGGGGTGAAGCCTCGCGGTTATGTGTCATTCGCATTCCTGTACGGCGACGTTTGCAGCAGGTCATCGTGATAATCGACCGTCAGTTCATGCTCCTGCAACAGGTAGCGCTCGATGGCCATGCGAAACTGTTCATCAACAATCCAGTGAGCTGACCAGGTATAGGCGGGCAGAAAGCCGCGGCTGATCTTGTGTTCACCCTGTGCACCGGGCTCGAACAGGGCCAGCTTGTTCCGAATACAGTAGTCGATACCCTGATAATAGCAGGCTTCAAAATGAAGGCTGTTAAACTCCTCCCGGCAACCCCAGTGCCTGCCGTACAGAGCCTCGTCACCACGCAGCATAATGGCACCGGCAACCGTCTGCCGGCCATGCGTGGCGAAGACCAGCACGACCTGTTCACCCATGGTGCTGCTGATCTCGTGAAAAAAACCGAGCGACAGGGTGGGTACGCCTGATTTTTTCCGGAAGGTTGAACAATAAAGCGCATGCATGATCTGCCACTGCTCCTCCGTTGCCTTGTTGCCATGCACGATGCTCATTTTAATACCGGCCTCCTGTACATGGCGCCGTTCGCGGCGAATCTTCTTGCGTTTACGGGACCTCAGGCACGACAGAAAATCATCAAACGAGGCATAAAAATCATTGTGCCAGTGAAAGTGGCAACTGGTACGACGCAATAAACCTGCAGCATGCAACAATGCCGTATCTGCCTCACTGGTAAACAACCAGTGCAGTGAAGAGGCCTGTTTCTCCGTAGTCAGCGACAAGGCCTTGCCAATGAGCGCCCGGGTTACAGCCGCATGATCGCTGTCCGGATGCACCAGCAGGCGGGAACCGGTTACCGGCGTGTAGGGGATGGATGAGACCAGCTTGGGATACCAGGGAATACCGGCACGCTGATAGGCCTCTGCCCAGGCCCAGTCGAAAACAAACTCACCATAGGAATTGTTTTTCAGGTAGAGCGGGGCGATGCCCACCAGTGTGTCGTCAGCATCATAGGCAGCGATGTGCTGTGGCAACCAGCCGTGGATCTCACCGACACAGCCCTGTGTCTCGAGTGCTGACAGAAATTCATGCCGCAGGAACGGGTGACCGGTACCGGAGATGCGGTTCCAGTCGTCTACGGGGATATCCTTGATCTGATTAACAACGGTGGTACGCATGACTATCCAAGACCAGACTAAACCGTCATTGCGAGGAACGAAGTGACGCGGCAATCTCCAAGTGACTGATTCCCAATCATGAGATTGCCACGCTGCGCTCGCAATGACGAGGCTGTATTAATTAATCAGAGCATTCCTTAATCCATCCGCCCGGCATGATGTGCCAGATGGTCCAGGTAGGCCTCGGCATCCAGCGCGGCCATACAACCGGTTCCGGCAGATGTCACCGCCTGGCGATAGACATGGTCGCAGACATCACCGGCCGCAAAGACGCCCTCGACACTGGTCGCGGTTGCATTGCCTTCAGTACCACTCTTGATCCTGATATAGCCATTGTGCATCTCCAGTTGGCCATCAAAGATAGCGGTGTTGGGCTTGTGACCAATGGCAACAAAGACTCCCTGCAACTCGATATCCTTCGTTGAACCGTCTTTTACGTTCTTGATACGCATACCCGTCACGCCACTGTCATCACCCAGCACCTCATCAAGCACACTGTCCCACGCAATCGTGACCACGCCTTCCGCTTCTTTCCTGAACAAACGGTCCTGCAGGATTTTCTCGCTACGCAACTCATCACGGCGATGTACCAGCGTCACATGAGACGCAATATTTGACAGGTAAAGCGCTTCTTCAACCGCAGTGTTTCCACCCCCGATGACGGCCACCGGCTGTTGCTTGTAGAAAAAACCGTCACAGGTGGCACAGGCGGACACCCCTTTACCCTTGAAGGCCTCTTCGGATGGCAGCCCCAGATACATGGCAGAAGCACCGGTGGCAATAATCAGGGTATCGCAGGTATAGACGCCCGCATCACCCTCCAGCCGCCAGGGCTTTGTCTTGAAATCAACCGTGTGGATATGGTCAAAAATGATTTCAGTATTGAAGCGTTCAGCATGCAGGCGCATATTCTCCATCAAGGGCGGGCCCTGCATGCCTTCCTCACCACCGGGCCAGTTTTCGACCTCGGTGGTCGTCATCAGCTGCCCGCCTTGCTCCATGCCTGTTATCAGCACCGGATCCAGGTTAGCGCGGGCCGCGTACACGGCTGCGGTATACCCGGCCGGGCCGGATCCCAGAATAAGAAGACGGCAGTGCTTGATATCGCTCATGTATAATAACTCCGGTTAATTAACTGGCCTGGACGGATTTGCGAACGCACCAACCAGCCTGCTTGGCACAACGCAGAATGTTACGGAACTTGGGGGGTAGGGTAAAGCAACCATGCATATCGGAATTCCGCGTGAGATCAAACCTCTGGAGGGCCGTGTTGCGCTCAGCCCTGAAGCCTGCGGCGATCTTGTTCATGCAGGCCATCGCGTTACCGTCGAACACAATGCCGGAAATCTTTCAGGGTTTTTGGATAAACAGTATGAAGACCTCGGTGCAACCATCGCTGCCGATGCAGAAACGACCTATGGCGAGTCAGAGCTGATTATCAAGGTCAAGGAACCTGTCAGTGACGATCTGGCACTGTTACGCAGGGACCACCTTTTATTCTGTTTTTTACACCTTGCGGCCAACCCGGAACTCACGCGTCGCCTGCAGGATATCGGGCTGACCGCAGTCGGTTTCGAGACGGTTGAAGCCGATAACGGGACATTGCCGTTACTGGCGCCCATGAGTGATATTGCCGGACGACTTGCAACACAGATCGGTACCAGCCTGCTGCATCAGCCGCAGGGTGGCAAAGGGGTGCTGCTTGGCGGTCTGCCCGGTGCAGAACGCGGCCGGGTTGTCATTATCGGGGCCGGCAATGCCGGGGGAAATGCGGCCGCAATGGCCGCCGCGATGGGCGCGGAAGTCGTGGTCTTCGGTTTGCGGCGCGAGCAACTGGCTGAAATGCGCAGGCTCGGCGGTAATGTCACAGCACTGTATCCCTATAAGGAAGCCATTAAACGGGCGGTGGCTACGGCGGACCTGCTGATCGGCGCCATTCTGATCACAGGCAAGCGGGCACCGCATATCGTCAGCCGTGATATGGTCCGGCAGATGCAGCCGGGTAGCGTCATTGTGGATATCTCCGTAGACCAGGGAGGCTGCATCGAGACGACCCGCCCGACGAGTTACGAAAATCCAACCTATATGGATGAGGGAGTTGTGCATTTTGCGGTCACCAACATGCCCGGCGCCGTGCCGCGCAGCGCCTCACAGGCCCTGTCTGCCGCATTATTGGCCCATGTACACTCACTAACCCGTCCGGACTGGAAAAACAGCCCGCCCCTTGGCCGCGGTATCAATGTGGCCGCCGGCGAGCTCATCCACCCGGCATTGAAAGAATCACTTGCGTGATTGATAAAATCGAATAGAATCTTGCGATTGGCGTAACTACTTAGTGTCCATTCAGAAAGAATAACGCTCGCCAAGACGCAAAGATCGCAAAGTTATAACTTATTGTTATAAAAAACATAAAAAATTCTTTGTTGGCGTCTTTGCGCCTTTGCGAGAGAAATTACTGCATTTATGGATGGAAACTACTTACTGAAAGAGGGTGATTTTGGCACAAGCACGGCGTAAATCGACAAAACCGGCACAACTGACACACCAGGTATCCCGCGGCCTGCGCGAGGGCGCCTTGCTCATCCTGGGTGCGACTGCCATTTTTCTACTGGTTTCACTGGCCACCTACAATCCGGCCGACCCCGGCTGGTCAAACAGCGGCGCCTACACCCGGATATACAACGCCGGCGGGCTGGTCGGTGCCTGGCTGGCCGACGTGCTGCTGTATTTACTCGGCTATCTTGCCTACCTGTTGCCCGTCATGATTGGCTACAGCGGCTGGCTGGTCTACCGGGACCACACACCCAGTGGCGGCATTGATCTGCATGTACTGGCTGTCCGCTGGTCAGGTTTCCTGCTGACCGTCGGCGCCGGGTGCGGACTTGCCACACTGGAAGCGGGCTCCAACAATGCGGGCTTACCCGCCGGGGCCGGCGGGGTGCTGGGTAATGTCATCGGTAACGGCCTCGTCGAGGTCGTCAGCCCGGTCGGTGCCACGCTGTTCCTGCTGGCACTGTTCCTTACCGGGGTGACGCTGTTTACAGGGATTTCATGGCTGGTGGTTATGGACTTCATCGGCAAACATACCCTGGTATACGCCGATTACCTGTATGCATTTGCCAGCGAAATCCCGGACCAGCTGGCTGCCCGCCGTGCCCGCAACAAACGCGTCGAGGTCATCAAGGCCAGTCAGGAAAAAGTGGCCAAACGCAAGCCGGTACGCATTGAACCGGTGATTCAAAAACCCCAACCGAGTGAACGCATTGAGCGTGAACGACAGGTTCCCCTGTTTGATCCACCGGCCAATTCAGAACTGCCGCCGCTGTCGCTGCTCGATGCGCCACGACCGACGGAAGAGGGTTATTCCGACTCGGCACTGGAGGCCATGTCACGGCTGGTTGAAATGAAATTGCTGGACTTCAATATCGAGGTCGAAGTGGTTGCCGTCAATCCGGGGCCGGTGATTACCCGCTTTGAACTTGACCTGGGCGCGGGCGTCAAGGTCAGCCAGGTCACCAACCTGGCCAAGGACATTGCGCGTGCCTTGTCCGCCATCAGCGTGCGCGTGGTTGAAGTCATACCCGGCAAGTCCGTCATCGGCCTGGAAATTCCAAATGAACACCGCTCGATTATCAGCCTGGGGGAAATTCTCAATACGCGCGAATTTGATGAATCCACCTCGCCATTGACCATGGCACTGGGCAAGGACATCAGCGGCCTGCCAATCGTTGCCGATCTTGCCCGTATGCCGCATCTGCTGGTGGCCGGCACCACAGGATCCGGTAAATCGGTGGGCATCAACGCCATGATCCTGAGCCTGCTCTACAAAACGCTGCCGAAAGACGTACGCCTGATCATGATCGACCCAAAGATGCTGGAATTGTCCGTGTATGAAGGCATTCCGCACCTGCTGACACCGGTAGTTACCGATATGAACGAAGCGGCCAACGCCCTGCGCTGGTGTGTCGGTGAAATGGAACGCCGTTACAAACTGATGGCCGCGCTTGGCGTGCGCAATATCGCCAGCTATAATCGCAAGGTAAAAGATGCCGAGGAGGCCGGCGAACCGATCCCGGACCCTTTATTCAATCCTGAAGAGGTCCTCGAAGGTACCGAGCATCCCCTGCTGCAACCGCTGCCTTTCATCGTCATCGTCATCGACGAACTCGCGGACATGATGATGGTGGTTGGCAAGAAAGTAGAGGAATTGATTGCCCGGCTGGCACAGAAGGCACGTGCTGCCGGCGTCCACCTGATACTCGCAACCCAGCGGCCCTCCGTCGATGTCATCACCGGGCTCATCAAGGCCAACATCCCGACCCGTATCGCCTTCCAGGTCTCGTCAAAGATCGACTCGCGCACCATTCTTGACCAGATGGGTGCGGAACAGTTGCTCGGTCACGGTGACATGCTCTACATGGCACCCGGCACCAGTGTGGCCGTGCGTGTCCATGGTGCCTTTGTTTCGGACCAGGAGGTTCACAAGGTGGCCGGGCACCTCAAGGGCAAGACTGCACCCGAGTACATGGCCGAGATTCTTGAAATACCGTCAGAACCCGTTCCCGGCCTGTCAGCCGCCAATGCCGGGGGTAGCGGCGGGGATGATACTGAATCAGATCCGCTCTATGACCAGGCCGTCGCCATTGTGACCGAATCACGACGGGCATCGATTTCCGGGGTGCAGCGGCGACTGAAAATCGGCTATAACCGTGCCGCACGCATGATCGAATGCATGGAAGAGACCGGCATTGTGTCGCCGATGGAGAGCAACGGCAATCGTGTAGTACTGGCACCACCGCCACCCGACGCATGAGGATTCCCGGACTTTTCCGACTATGCGGTCTGTTGCTGTTCATACCGGCTGTTAGCCAGGCACAACAATCGCCAGCCTGGTTTACTGATTTTTTCACTGATCTGCAGACACTGCAGGCCGACTTTGACCAGCAGGTCGTGGATGACAACAGGCAATTGTTGCAGTCCTCACAGGGTCATATGTGGATAATGCGCCCGGGACGTTTCCGCTGGGACTATGAGACACCCTACAGGCAACAACTGGTCGCTGATGGCGAACGTCTCTGGTCCTATGATGAGGATCTTGAGCAGGTCACGGTACAAGCGGCTTCCGAGTTGCTGACGTCGACTCCGGCCATGCTGCTCAGTGGCGACAAACCGCTGGAACTGCTCTTCACTATCGAGGAAACGTCTGCCTCACCGGACCAGCAACGTGTCACGCTCACCCCGAAATCGGATGACAGTAACGTCATCCGGCTGCATGTGCATTTTTCCGGCAAGCTGCTCACCCGCATAGATGCAGAAGACAGCTTTGGCAATACCACCTTGTTCAGCTTTACCCGTCTGGAACGCAATCCGAAGCTTGACGAAAAGATCTTCCTGTTCACGCCACCCGCCGGGACAGATGTAATCGGCAACACCCGCTAACAAACCGACGACAAGCCGGTCACATGCCAACATCATCCGCAGCCTATCGTCCACTTGCCGATCGTATGCGGCCACGGACACTGGATGCCTATGTCGGGCAATCGCATATTCTCGGTGCCGGCAAACCGTTACGTCGCGCCATCGAGGAGGGCAACCTGCACTCCATGATCCTGTGGGGGCCGCCCGGTACCGGCAAGACCACGCTGGCCAGGATGCTGGCCGAACAGACCCATGCCGAGTTCATTACACTGTCGGCGGTACTCGCCGGTGTAAAGGACATCCGCAATGCGGTTGCAGCCGCCCGCCAGATTCGCGAAATGGAATCACGCCTGACGATTCTGTTTATTGATGAGGCACACCGCTTCAACAAGGCCCAGCAGGATGCATTCCTGCCCTATGTCGAAGACGGCACGGTTATCTTTATTGGTGCAACCACGGAAAACCCGTCATTTGAACTGAACAGTGCACTGCTGTCCCGCGCACGGACGTATGTCCTGAAACGTATTGAGCCCGCCGATCTGCGTGTCATCATAGATGCCACCCTGGACGATCGTGAAAACGGGCTTGGTGAGAATGAGCTGGAATTTGCACCCGAACTGCGCGACCGGCTGGCCCGGGCGGCCGATGGTGATGCGCGGCGCGCCCTGAATCTGCTGGAAATTGCCTCGGACCTGGCCGAAGAAGAAAAGGGTAAACGCACCATTCGTGAAACCGTCCTCAACGAAGTCATTGCCGGGGGCAGCCGCCGGTTCGACAAGGGCGGGGATGACTTCTACGACCAGATTTCCGCGCTGCACAAGAGTGTCCGCGGTTCCTCACCGGACGCCGCCCTGTACTGGCTGGTGCGCATGCTGGATGGTGGCTGTGACCCGTTATATGTGGCACGGCGCATCGTGCGGATGGCCTCGGAGGATATTGGCAACGCCGACCCGCGGGCACTGACATTATGCCTGAATGCATGGGATGTTCAGGAGCGCCTGGGCAGCCCGGAGGGCGAACTGGCACTCGCCCAGGCGGTCATCTACATGGCCTGTGCCGCCAAGAGTAATGCCGTCTATAAAGCCTGGAATGCCGCCCGTGCAGAGATCGGGAAAACCGGCTCACTGGAAGTACCGGTACACCTGCGCAATGCCCCCACCAGACTGATGAAAGAACTGGGCCATGGAAAGGCCTATCGCTATGCGCATGATGAGCCCGAAGGTTACGCTGCTGGCGAACACTATTTTCCGGAGGGCATGGCGGATCCCGGCTACTATCAGCCGGTACCCCGGGGCCTGGAAATCAAAATCGCAGAAAAACTCGCCCACCTGCGTGAACTCGACAAGAAGCGTGTACCATAAGCGCCCATGGAAACCGGGCTGACAGCGTGACCCAGGTTCTGGCCATTGCCGCCGGTGGTGCCCTTGGCGCCCTGCTGCGTTACTGGACGGCCATCACCGTACACAACAAACTCGGTACGGGGTTCCCGTACGGCACACTGACAGTCAATGTACTCGGCAGCCTGCTGATGGGTTTCCTGTATATCTGGCTGCTGGAACGCTTTGCCGCCGGTCCCGCGCTGCGCGCGTTTTTGCTGGTCGGTGTACTGGGTGCATTTACCACCTTCTCGACCTTTTCCCTGGAGACCCTGAATCTCATGGAAGCAGGCCATATCGGCAAGGCGCTCGCCAACATGCTGCTGAGTGTCAGCGTGTGTATCGCAGCCGCCGGACTTGGTGTATTGACAGCGAGGCAGTTATGAACAAACTGGATGTTACCTTTGTCCGCATCTACCTGACAGAAGGCGAGGGACGCATGGAGGGGCTGCTGCAGCGCCTGCATGATGATGAAAAAGTACAGGGCGTCACGGTCTTCCGTGGCATTAGCGGCTTTGGAAAATCCGGAAAAATGCATTCATCCTCATTGCTCGACATGTCACTGGACTTGCCACTGGTCATCGAATTCTTTGATGTACCGCAAAAGGTCAAAGACATCCTCGAACACATCCGCAAGGATATAGAACCCGGTCACATTGTCAGCTGGTCTGCGACACTGGTGGTATAAAACAGCGCACTACGCTTTGCCTAAAGCTGCGCATTTCACGTCATTGAAGGATTAACATGCTCGACCCCAAACTCTTACGCAGTGAACTCGATACGGTCAGGCAACAGCTTGCCCGCCGTGGATTCACACTCGATACCGACACCCTGCAAACGCTGGAAAACCGGCGCAAGAACATCCAGGTAGAAACCCAGGAACTGCAGGCCGAACGTAACAGCCGTTCCAAAGGAATAGGCAAGGCCAAGGCGGCCGGTGAAGATATTGCGCCACTGCTGAAAGAGGTCGAGGGACTGGGCGAACAACTCAAGGCAAAAGAACAGCAACTGTCACAGCTGCAGGATGAACTGAATGACATTCTGATGGGCATACCGAATATGCCGCATGCATCTGTACCGGACGGGCAGGGTGAAGAGGACAACCCGGTACTCAGAACGTGGGGCGAGATCCCTGTATTCGACTTTGAAGCCAGAGACCATGTTGATCTGGGTGATCAACTGGGCCAGCTGGATTTTGAAACGGCCAGCAAGCTGACGGGTTCACGTTTCAGCGTCATTCACGGTCCGCTGGCACGACTGCACCGCGCCCTCATCCAGTTCATGCTGGACAGACACACCCGCAAACACGGTTATACAGAAGTGTACGTTCCCTACCTGGTCAATGCCGACAGCCTGCGTGGCACCGGGCAGTTACCTAAATTCGAGGAAGACCTTTTCAAGACAAGCGGAGAATCGGACTACTACCTCATACCGACGGCCGAAGTACCGGTGACCAACCTTGCACGCAATACCATCACTGAAGCGGAACAACTGCCGTTGCGATACGCTGCCCACACACCCTGCTTTCGCTCGGAAGCGGGTTCCTACGGCAAGGACACCCGCGGCATGATCCGGCAGCACCAGTTTGAAAAAGTCGAAATGGTTCAACTGGTACGACCGGATGCGTCCTACGATGCCCTGGAACAACTGACCGGCCATGCAGAGACCATCCTGCAGAAACTCGACCTGCCATACCAGGTGGTGACCCTGTGTACGGGAGACATCGGTTTTTCTGCCGCCAAGACCTATGATCTCGAGGTTTGGCTGCCGGGACAACAGCGCTATCGGGAGATTTCATCATGCAGCAACTTCGAAGACTTTCAGGCACGCCGTATGCAGGCACGCTGGCGCAACCCGGAGACCGGCAAACCGGAACTGTTGCACACGGTCAACGGGTCAGGCCTGGCAGTGGGACGCACACTGGTCGCCATTATGGAAAATTACCAGCAGGCAGACGGCTCAATCCGGGTGCCCGATGCACTGGAACCCTATATGGGTGGTATTGGATACATCACCAGCAACTAGTTTCCGGGTGCTTTCAGGAGGAAAACAAGATGCAGACTATATCCCGTTACATGGTCAGCGGAATAACTCACGTAGCCATCAGCCTGTGTCTTGTGAACAGTGCCTGTGCCGCAACGGTCAATCCGGAAGAAGCGGGTGCCGGGAACTGAGGGAACCATTATGAAAACAGGATACCTGCCAGTTGTTCTTTTTCTCACACTGGGACTGCTAAATGCTGTAACCGGCGCTGAAATTGATGCGACCAGGGCGACAACCACGGCTAATCCGGACATCCCGGTCGATGAACTTGACCTGTTATTGCGCCCGCTTACCCGTGCCGAACTCGAGACAGAGACACATGGCTGGCTGGCATTACTCAAGGACAAAATCACGGAAATCAGCGAGGCCGAGATTGGCGCCAAATACAAGCGCTCGGAATTGAAGTATGCGGATGATATACAGGCAGCACTCAATAAAGTGGAACAAGCCAGGCAGGTAGCCGATGACAATCCTGGTGACACCAGGGCTGCCGAAGCGCTGGAAGCCGCCATCTCGACGGCCAAGGCACTTAAGAGAGAGTCCGAAACGACTGCAGCGAAATCGGCACAGAATGATGCAGTCAACCAGGTCATAGAGACCGCTGCGAAGTACGCGGAGGAGCAGGCGGCTGACAGTGAAAATGATGCGCGCGACACACTCAAAGCACCCGAACCGGACAGTAAACCCCCGGCTGAACAGAATGAAGGGGACAGAAAGCTGGCAGAGGCGAGACAAGTAGTTACAAAAGAGGCAACAGCAAGAGCAGCGGTCAGGGAACAGCTGCTCGACTATATCAATCACCTCAGGGAAGAGCAGACTGTCCTGATAGACAAGACCAGTATCGTTATCACTGCATGGGAAACAAAGGGGGGTGAGGTAACCGAAGCCCGTCAGTATATAAAGGCAATATCCGGTATTCAGGTAGATATCACCGATGCCGAAGCGACCTGGAATACCATCACCGGCTGGATAACCTCCGATGAAGGTGGCCTGCACTGGTTGAAGAATATCAGCGTCTTTATTATAACCATTATCGTTTTCATCTTTCTGTCCAGACTGGCTGTCCGGGGCACAGGGAAACTGTTCGCAAGGGCAGCGAACACATCACAGCTACTGGAAGATTTTACACTTGTAACCGTTCGCAGACTGGTCATCGCAATCGGTGTGCTGGTCGCACTGACGACACTGGAAATCAATGTCGGTCCCTTGCTGGCTGTTATTGGTGCAGCCGGATTCGTCGTTGCCTTTGCATTGCAGGACTCTCTGGGTAACTTTGCCAGTGGTATTCTGATCCTGTTGTTCCGTCCGTTTGACGTTGGAGACCTGGTTGAAATCGGCGGCATACAGGGAAAAGTGAAATCGGTTAACCTGCTGTCCGTTCAGATCTACACACCCGACAACAAGATGGTCATTGTGCCAAACAACAGCGTCTGGGGCAGCAGTATTACGAACATCACCGGTAGCACGACACGTCGTGTCGACCTGATCTTTGGTATTTCCTACGATGATGACATCGACAAGGCCCAGCACATCATGGAAGAGATCGTCAGCAACCATGAACGGGTACTCAAAGACCCTGAGCCGGTAATACAGGTCCATGAACTTGCCGACTCATCCGTGAATTTTGTGTGCCGCCCCTGGGTCAGGACCGAAGACTACTGGAATGTGTACTGGGACATAACGCGTGCTGTGAAACAGCGTTTCGACAAGGAAGGCATCTCCATCCCCTATCCGCAGCAGGATGTTCATCATTACAATGTCGCAGCAGCGCCGCCTGCCGCCGCATCACTGTCGACTGACCAGCCAGTTGCCAGCAAAAAGACACCTGGCAATCAGGCCCCGGCGGACACAGACGATAATTCAGAAGATTAGGGAACCTGGTCAACCCCTTTATCGTCATCCCGGCGCATGCCGGGATCCAGGGTTTTCAATGCATTGGATGCCGGCTTTCGCCAGCATGACGGATATTTTTTGTAGGAGCGGTGTAATATTTTCTAAAAGACGTGTACCGCACCCGTAACAGGTCGTTTGCTGAAACTCAGTACCAGTCCGCTGGCATCCTGCAACATCAACTCGGACTGGTTCCTGACAAAAGTGTATTGCGTAACAGTACCTGTTTTCGGGCTGTACAGATTGACAATATTGTTTTCAATTTTGACCGTACCGTTAATGCTGTATTTACCCTGCCTGAGTTGAAAACGGTTACCCCTGACCTCAAGAATCTCACCGGAATAGCCAAACCAGCGACCGTCCAGCAGAGACACCGGCCTGTTCTGCTGACTACCATAACCGGCAGCGTTATAGGGACTGTTCGAATAAGACGGGTAACCCGATGTAAACGGATTGCCCCAGGTATTGTTCAACATCGGGCTTGACCAGGGTGACATACCCGGTACGTTGCCGGGAATACCGCTCATGCCGGACCAGGGGCTCATGCCAGGAACACTGCTCATGCCGGACCAGGGGCTCATGCCAGGAACACTGCTCATGCCGGACCAGGGACTCATGCCAGGAACACTGCTCATGCCGGACCAGGGGCTCATGCCAGGAACACTGCTCATGCCGGACCAGGGACTCATGCCAGGAACACTGCTCATGCCGGACCAGGGGCTCATGCCGGACCAGGGGCTCATGCCAGGAACACTGCTCATACCGGACCAGGGACTCATGCCAGGAACACTGCTCATGCCGGACCAGGGGCTCATTCCCGGGAAACTACTGACGCTGGTAATCGGGTTCATGCCGGACAGCCCATCCATCGCGGGCCAACTGCCCATCCCGAAATCAAGGGAGCTACCGGATCCGAAATCAGAGGAATTATCCAGCATGGCATCGGACATGACATTCATCATGACCAGCATCATGCGGAACATGACACCAAACATGTCGTCCATCGACTCCGCCGATGAGGACATTGGCAGGCAGAGGGCACAAACCAGAACCAGAATGGCGCGCTTTTTCTTCAAATAGAACATTGTCGTTTCAATAAACTGATGTCCTGAAGTTTAGTAAATAACCCAAATCATTATGCAGGCATTTGATAATGGTACTATATCTAGTGTATTTATAACATAAATTATACAACATGTAGAAACATTCCATAGATGGTAACCGTCTCACGGCAGACCTTGAAACATTCCCGCATGAGACACCCGTGTCTATTGATATGACGCCATAAAACCCAAAATCAAGCGTGCGTGTTAGACTTGCGGGCTTTACCTATTCCACTGAAACACATGAAAAATTTCACTGAATTACTCAACGAGCGCATCCTGTTCCTGGATGGTGCCATGGGCACCATGATCCAGCGCCACAAGCTGGAGGAGGCAGATTATCGGGGTGAGCGGTTCGTGGACTGGCCGTCGGATGTGAAGGGCAATAACGATCTGTTGAGCCTGACCCAGCCACAGATTATCCGGGATATTCATACGCAGTACCTGGAAGCCGGCGCAGACATCATTGAGACCAATACCTTCAATGCCACCCGGGTCGCCATGGCTGATTACGGCATGGAAGAACTGGCCTATGAAATCAACGTGGCCTCGGCAAGGCTTGCGTGCGAGACTGCAGCGGCCGTCACGGCAAAAACACCGGAGAAGCCGCGGTTTGTTGCCGGCATCCTGGGGCCCACCAATCGCACCGCCTCGATATCTCCGGACGTCAATGATCCCGCATTCCGCAATATCAGGTTTGACGAACTGGTCGAGGCCTATACGGAATCCACACGCGCACTGATTGAAGGTGGCGCAGATATCATCCTGATCGAGACCATCTTCGATACACTGAATGCCAAGGCCGCAGTCTTTGCCGTTGACCAGTTGTTCGAGGAGTCCGGCAAACGGCTTCCCATTATGATATCCGGCACCATCACCGATGCGTCAGGGCGTACCCTCACGGGGCAGGTCACCGAGGCCTTCCTGAATTCACTGCGGCACGCACGACCGGTTTCGATTGGACTCAACTGTGCACTGGGCGCCGAACAGTTACGTCAGTACGTTGAAGAGCTGTCGCAGCTCGCGGATATTCGCATCTCCGCACACCCGAACGCCGGCCTTCCCAACGAGTTTGGTGAATACGATGAAACGCCGGAGCAGATCGCTGCCGAGCTGGGCGACTGGGCCGCCAATGGTTTCCTGAATATTGTCGGTGGCTGTTGCGGTACCACACCGGATCACATCAGGGCCATTGTCGCCGCCGTCAGCAAGCACCCGCCCCGGAAGGTACCCGAGATTGAAATACAGTGCCGCCTGTCCGGCCTGGAGCCGTGCAACATCGGCAAGGACTCGCTGTTCGTCAACGTCGGTGAACGTACCAATGTCACCGGCTCGGCACGGTTCAAGCGCCTCATCATGGAGGGTGACTACGAAACCGCGCTCGATGTTGCCCGCCAGCAGGTCGAGAATGGCGCCCAGATCATCGACATCAACATGGACGAGGGCATGCTGGAATCCCGTGATGCCATGGTGCGTTTTCTGAACCTGATCTCGGCTGAACCGGATATCTCGCGCGTGCCCATCATGATTGACTCCTCCAAGTGGGACATCATTGAGGCAGGACTGAAATGCATCCAGGGCAAGGGGGTAGTGAACTCCATCAGCCTCAAGGAAGGCGAGAAAGAATTTATCCGCCACGCCCGGCTGGTGAGGCGCTATGGCGCCGCGGCGATTGTCATGGCCTTTGACGAGGCAGGGCAGGCCGATACCCGTGAGCGTAAATACGAGATTTGTGCACGTGCCTACAAAATCCTGACCGGGCAGGTCGGGTTCCCGCCTGAGGATATTATCTTCGACCCGAATATCTTTGCGATTGCGACCGGCATCGAGGAACACAACAATTATGGTCACGACTTCATCGAGGCAACGCACGACATCAAGACCCGGCTGCCACATGCCCTGATCTCCGGCGGTGTTTCCAACGTGTCCTTCTCGTTTCGCGGCAACAACCCGGTACGCGAGGCCATCCACGCGGTATTCCTGTATCACGCCATTAAAAACGGCATGGACATGGGCATTGTGAACGCCGGACAACTGGCAATCTACGAGGAGATCCCCGGGGAATTGCGTGAGCGCGTGGAAGACGTTGTTCTGAACCGGCGCGATGATGCCACCGAGCGCCTGCTGGAGATTGCCGACGACTACCGCGGTGACGGCACGACCGCCAGACAGGCCGACAACCTGGAATGGCGGGAATGGGACGTCCACAAGCGTCTTGAACATGCGCTGGTGAAGGGCATTACTGATTTCATCGAGGAAGACACCGAGGCCGCCCGGCAGGCAGCTGATAAATCCCTGCAGGTAATCGAGGGCCCGTTGATGGATGGCATGAACGTCGTCGGTGACCTGTTCGGGGCCGGCAAGATGTTCCTGCCCCAGGTGGTGAAATCTGCGCGTGTCATGAAAAAGGCCGTGGCCTATCTGCTGCCTTACATGGACGCAGAAAAGGGTGACGACGTACAGAGCAATGGCCGCATCCTGATGGCGACCGTGAAGGGTGACGTGCATGACATCGGCAAGAACATCGTCGGTGTAGTGCTGCAATGCAACAGTTACGAAGTCATAGACCTGGGTGTCATGGTCCCGGCAGAAACCATCCTCAAGACCGCCCGTGAAAAGAATGTCGATATCATTGGCCTGTCAGGACTGATCACACCTTCTCTTGATGAGATGGTCCATCTTGGCAAGGAGATGGAACGCCAGGGATTCGATTTACCGTTACTGATTGGTGGTGCCACCACGTCCCAGATCCACACCTCGGTCAAGATCGACCCGCAGTACCGCGGCGCTGTCGTCTATGTGGCCGATGCCTCGCGTGCCGTCGGTGTCGCCAGCACCCTGCTGAGCGGTGACAGGCGCAAGGCCTACATTACCGAGACCAAGGAAAAATACCGGCAACTGCGCGAACAACGCGCCGGTCAGCAGCAGGAACGTAAACTCGCCAGCCTGGCCGAGGCCCGTGCCAACAGGTTCCCGACAGACTGGAAAAACTATCGGCCGGCAAAACCCGCATTTCAGGGTATCAGGGTATTTGATGATTACCCGCTGGCCGAACTGGTCACGCACATTGACTGGAGTCCGTTCTTCAAGGCCTGGGAACTGGCCGGCAAGTTCCCGCGAATACTCGAGGATGAAGTGGTTGGTGAAGAGGCCCGCCGTCTGTTTGACGATGCCCGGACCATGCTTGAGAAGATCGTCGGCGAGAAGTGGCTGACTGCGCGTGCCGTCATCGGCTTCTTTGCGGCCAATACCATCAATGATGATGACATTGAGCTGTATACCGATGAGACACGTACCGAGAGGCAAACCGTATTTCATTTCCTGCGCCAGCAGATGAACCGCCGCAACCAGGCACCCAACCATTGCCTGGCAGACTTTATTGCACCCGCCAATAGCGGCGTCAATGATTATCTGGGTACCTTCGCGGTCACGGCCGGCATCGGCATAGAAGAAAAGGTAGCCGAATTCGAGGCCGACCACGATGACTACAGCAGTATCCTGCTAAAGGCGCTGGCCGACCGTCTCGCCGAAGCCTTTGCCGAACGCATGCATGAACGGGTACGCAAGGAATTCTGGGCTTATGCCGCCGCCGAAAACCTCAGCAACGAGGAACTCATCAAGGAAGAATATCGTGGCATCCGACCGGCACCCGGTTATCCGGCCTGCCCGGACCACACCGAGAAGGGCATCCTGTGGGACCTGATTGACCCGGTTACCAATGCGAGCATGACACTCACAGAGAGTTTCGCCATGCTACCAACGGCCTCGGTGTCCGGATTTTACTTCTCACACCCTGAAGCCCGTTATTTCGGTACCGGCAAGATCGCGCGTGACCAGGTCGAGGACTACGCAGCAAGAAAGGGGATGATTATCGAAGAAGTCGAGCGCTGGCTTGCATCGGTACTGGGATACGATCCGTAGCCAGATCATTTATTCAATCTTGATATAGGCAAACCCCTGGCTTTGCAGTTCTGCAAGACGCACTACGCCGGAAGGCACGGCTTCCACACCCCCGTACAGCTTGTTCTCGGACAAGTTGATCTGGGAGCGTGTGATATCACAGAGTTCCAGCTTGACACCCTGTACCGAGTTCAACGCGCTGAGCCGTCCTTTCAGGTTGCTGCGGCGCTCTTCCAGCGCATCATCACTGGCAAACGGAGTACCGGTCAAGCCGTCATCGGTCAGGAAACGGATGCCATGGGCAACAAATACAATCCTGACGTCATAATCGATCAGTTCATTCTGATAATGGGTCACCATGTTGTTAATGCTGGTTAACATGGCGCTGAAGCGGCGTGAATCAGGAAAGTCCGCATGATAGACCACCTTTGCCACGTCATCCGGACTGTCAGTTGCAAAGGCTGTATGCGGTGCCAGGATAGCCATTAAAATAATTAAAATGGCAGTGGAAAACCTGTTTATGTGATATAGCATTTCATGTCCCTCCATTTTGAAACATCTGCAGGAGCAAATCGTATCCGCGATAAACCCGTTCACTTCAGCAGCGGATGATCGGCTGGCAATTGTCGCGCCATCCAGAGCGCCAGCTTGTGGCGCATATTCGGCTGTGAGGTCTCGCCACGGGCAAGCGGCACTATGACCTTGTCATGGACCAGCAGCTTGTAGATATATTCAATCTTGTCGTTGTGGGAATCAGTCGCCTCGAATTCCACCACGCCGCGCTTTTCACCGTATTCCACGCCGGCACGGATGGCTTCCTTAAGCAGCTGTGCTTCATTTTTCAGTTTCTTTCCGGACATGGCTACCTCTCTTCACACTCAGTGTAGTAAAAGACTACTCTCATTCACACTCATTGTGGAATGATAAAAAAACCTGCAAGCACGGCTTGTAGCTGCGTACAATTCAGGCATGGTCAATTTATCATTCAAAGCAACGTGCGCATCCGGAGAAAACTGGCAATCTGTCGCCGATCAGTGCCTGAAGAACCTGGGCACAGAGCCCAGCAGTGCCAATTTCGGCTTCCTGTATATCACCGACCCGCTGGCACCGTATCTCAATAATCTGCTTGACGATCTCCGTACGCATACAGGTGTTAAGGACTGGATTGGCACGGTCGGAGCAGGTATCTGCTACACCGGTCTGGAAATCTATGACGAGCCAGCGGCAGCCATTATGTTGACAACCCTGCCCGAAGACAGCTACCGGCTGCTGCCGGCAGGCATGGAGGCCATGTCGACCGTGCTGACGGAAAACAGGAACTGGGTTGCCGAACAGGCCGTGCATTTTGGTATTGTCCACGGGGACCCCCGAAATACACACATTGCCCAGATCATAGAATCCCTGTCGACCGAGCTGGATCCCGGTTTCCTCGTTGGCGGCCTGACTTCCGCCAGTGACGACAGTTTTCAGCAACAGGTAGCAGGAGCGCTCTATGAGGATGGGCTTTCGGGCGTGTTGCTGTCTTCCCGAATCCCGGTCATCAGCGGTTTGACACAGGGCTGTACGCCCCTGGCCGCCCGACACACCATCACCCGATCCGAGGGCAACATACTGGCCGAGATTGATGGCCGCCCGGCACTGGATGTCTTCAAGGAGGATATTGGCGAGGCGCTGGCAAATGACCTGTCGCGCGTGGCAGGCTATATTTATATCGGTCTGCCGGTACCGGGGTCGGACACCGGTGACTATCTGGTTCGTAACCTCATGGGTATTGACCCCGCCGAAAAACTCCTGGCGATCGGGGACAACCTTGAAGACGACGCCGCCATCATGTTCTGCCGTCGCGACGGTGACACGGCACGCGAGGACATGATACGCATGCTGACAGACCTGCGAAAACGCGCCAAAGGGCAGATCAAGGGCGGGGTCTACTACACCTGCCTGGGTCGTGGCAGACACCAGTTTGGCGAGAACTCGGAAGAATTAAAACTGATTCAGGAACAACTCGGTGATTTTCCGCTGGTGGGATTCTTTGCCAACGGTGAGATATCCCATAACCGCTTGTACGGTTATACGGGTGTGTTGACGCTGTTCGTATAACGAATACATTCACTCCTTCCAGTACTGCTCCGTCGTAATCTGTCCCGGGTCACGGCGTTTGTTCTTTTTCATGCCACGGCCCTCCAGAACAGCCACGGTATCGCTTACCATCGCGGGGTTGCCACAGATCATCACCTGACTGTCTCCGGCAGTGATTCTGATTCCCGCCCGCTGCTCCAGCCGCCCGTCCTCGATGGCTGCAGGTACGCGTGCCCTGATAGCAGAATCGGCGTCCTCACGGCTGACAAACGGGATGAATTGCAATTGTTCGGAGTGCCGTTCAAGCAATGCCCTGATCTCGTCACCGTAGGTCAGCTCGCCTGCCGTACGAACGGCGTGCACCAGTACAATATTCGGGTAACGCTGCCAGACATCGGCTGTTGTTAATATCGACAGAAAGGGCCCCAGTGCAGTGCCGGTTGACAGCATCCACAGGGTATTCGCTTCCGCTACCTCGCTGAGGATAAAGAACCCGGCACCCCGGGGAGCCAGAAACAGCGTATCGCCAGGTTTAAGCTTGATCAATTCATGCGACAGCGGACCGCCCTTGACGAGAATAAAATAGAATTCGTGTACCGGGTTATCCGGGCCATTTACGAACGAATACGGCCGTGCCACCATTTCACCGTCAATCTCCAGCGCGAGACGGGTAAACTGCCCTGCAGTAAACGGTGCAATATCAGCCGCAACCTGAACCGAATACAGTTCATCGGTCCACCGCCTGAGATTAACAACCTTGCCTTCGATCCAGGTACTCATATGTAATCACCCAGCATAACGGGTTTCTTTCTGCTTTTGACTATTGCCATATCATAACGTAAAACAGTCCCTGCTCTTGCCTTGAAATCCGGCATGGCAAGCCCCATACATTAAAACTGGTACCCCATCCCATGGAACAACTATCCACGTTTGAAATGATCATAGTCGGCGCTGTTGCGCTGGGTGTCCTGTTCTGGGTCGGACCCGGATTAAAAGGCATGCTGGAGCAAAGCCGCCAGGCGGAGAACAAGGACTGGGCCGGTGTGTTACTACCCATTATTATCGTGGTTATTTTTGTTTTCTTTTTAATCAAAATGGTCTGAAAACATGACTGCTGCCCTGAACATCACCGGCCTGAAAAAGACCTACCAGGGCGGTCTGGTTGCACTCAAGGGTATCGATCTTGATGTGCAACAGGGTGACTTCTTCGGCTTGCTGGGTCCGAACGGGGCAGGGAAGACGACCATCATTGGTATCATCTCTTCACTGGTCAACAAGACCGCAGGCAGTGTCTCCATCTTTGGCCATGACCTCGACGAGAACCCCGCCGCCGCCAAGGCCTGTCTGGGTCTTGTACCCCAGGAATTCAACTTCAACATGTTCGAACCGGTCGTCGAGGTGGTTGCCAACCAGGCCGGCTACTATGGCATTGAACGAAAGGAATCCTTTGATCGCGCAGAAAAGTATCTGCAACACCTGGACCTGTGGGATAAACGACAAGTGATGGCAAGAAACCTGTCCGGCGGCATGAAGCGCCGCCTGATGATTGCCCGGGCACTGGTCCATGAGCCGAAATTGCTTATCCTCGATGAGCCGACAGCCGGCGTGGATATCGAGATTCGCCGCTCAATGTGGCAGTTTCTGCGCAAGATCAACGCAGCGGGCACCACGATCATACTGACAACGCATTACCTGGAGGAAGCCGAAAGCCTGTGCCGGAATATCGCCATTATTAATGAGGGCGAACTAGTGGAAAACACGACAACCAAACAATTACTGAATACCCTGCACATGGAAACGTTCGTACTGGATCTTGAGTCACCACTCTCTGAGTTGCCTGATATCGGCAACCAGAAGCTGGTCCAGCGGGATGAAACGACCATTGAAGCCGATATTTGCCGCGACGAGTCAATCAATACGCTCTTTGAGGAACTTTCGAAGCACAACATAAAAGTACTCAGCATGCGCAATAAAACCAATCGCCTCGAAGAGTTGTTTATGAACCTTGTTGAAACCGGCAAGAACAACAGGGCCGCATCATGATGCCGCATGAAAAACTGGTCTCGCTGAAGACCATTGCCACCAAGGAAATACTCCGGTTTTCACGCATCTGGATACAGACCATTATTCCGCCGGTCATCACCACGGCCCTGTATTTCATCATATTCGGCAACCTCATCGGGCCTCGAATCGGCCAGATGGACGGTTTTGACTACATGGAATTTATTATCCCGGGCCTCATCATGATGGCCGTGATAACCAACTCATATTCCAACGTGGTGTCCTCTTTTTATGGATCAAAATTCCAGCGCCACATAGAAGAAATGATTGTCTCGCCGACGCCCAACTACATTATCCTGATTGGTTATGTTATCGGCGGTGTTGCCCGTGGCCTGGCGGTGGGTATCGCGGTAACACTGGTGTCACAGGTCTTTCATCCACTCAACATTCACAGTCTCTGGATCATGCTTTCCATGATCCTGCTGACCGCAATCCTGTTTTCACTGGCGGGACTGATCAATGGTGTCTATGCAAAGAGCTTTGATGACATCTCCATCATCCCGACATTCGTACTGACACCGCTGACCTACCTCGGCGGCATATTCTATTCCATCAGCATGTTGCCGGAGTTCTGGCAAACCATGTCACTGGCCAACCCGATCCTGTACATGGTCAATGCCTTTCGCTATGGATTTCTGGGTGTGTCGGACATCAAACTGGGCACTTCCTACGTTATCATCATCGCCTTTATCGTGGTGTTGTACACGTTCAGCCTGTATCTGCTCAGAAAGGGGCACGGGATCCGCACCTGATTCGGCTAACCCATTCGCGCATGCAATGCGC
>JBDLIH010000031.1:0-33927 GCA_039714975.1 Pseudomonadota bacterium | reverse complement strand
CTTTGCGTGCTTTGCGCCTTGGCGAGAGTTTATTGTTTGTGGATGGGAACTGGTTAGGTTCCGTTCCCGCCTGCCAGTCTTATATCCAGTTTATCGCGCAAGCGGTCACCCAGCAGGTTGACCGACAATACCACGGTAAAGAGCGCCACACCCGGTGCCAGCACCATATGCGGGGCCACCAGCATATAGCGTGTACCGTCTCTTATCATGGCGCCCCATGAGGCCTCCGGTGGCTGTACGCCAAGACCCAGAAAAGACAGGCCGGCTTCTGCAATCACCACTGCCGCGATGCCGAAGGTTGCCTCCACAATCAGTGGCGCCGCCATCAGGGGCAGTAAATGTCTGCGCATAATACGCCATTTGCTGCTGCCCAGTGCCTCTGCGGCCTGCACATGTTCACGGTGCTTCAGTGACAGCACCTGTGCCCGTGACAGGCGTGCATAGCCGACCCAGCCTACGGTCGTGAGGGCAATCACCACGTTGTCGATTCCCGGTCCCAGTAAACCGGCCAGCGCGATCGCCAGCAGGATACCGGGAAAGGCAAGAAACACATCCACGAGCAAGACGGCCGTGCGATCCCACCAGCCCCCGTGATAGGCGCTGGCTGTCCCCAGCAGTGTGCCCAGCAGTAACGACAGGCTGACCACCCAGACGGCGACCAGGAAGGAGGTGCGCGCACCCACGATCATGCGCTCAAGGATATTCCGGCCGAGGTCATCATAACCGAGTACCGCATTATCACCGGGTGGTTCAAGTATCTGCTGCAGATGAATGACATCCGGTTGCAACGGCAAATACTGTGCGCCTATTGCCAGCACGGCCCACAGCATCAGCAGGGCAACGGGTACCGTGCCGGCCAGGCCGTGTCGCATCAGTGCCCGCCCCCGAGCCGGACGCGCGGGTCAACCCAGGCATACGCCAGGTCTGTCAGCAGGTTCACAAGCACATAGGTCACGCTGATGAGCAGTACACAGGCCTGCACCACCGGGTAGTCGCGAGACTGAATCGATTCAATGGTCAATAGTCCGATGCCGGGCCAGGAAAAAACGGTTTCGGTGATCACGGCACCGGCAAGCAAGGCACCGAGCTGCAATCCGAGCATGGTAATCACAGGTAACAGGGCATTACGCAAACCATGATGCAGGATCACCCGCTTCGGCAGCATGCCCTTTGCCTTTGCGGTGCGCATGTAATCCTCACCGAGCACTTCCAGCATGCTGCTGCGCACCATGCGGGAAAGCACGGCCATCAGCCCGGTTGCCAGCGTCAATGCCGGGAGAATCACTGATGCAAGACCACTGCGGCCGCTGACCGGCAACCAGCCAAGCCACAGTGAAAAGATCAGGATCAATACCGGGCCCAGCCAGAAATTGGGTATGGACACTCCCAGCATGGAAAAACTCATGGCCCCGGTATCCCACCAGGTATTGCGGCGTACCGCGGCAATGATGCCAAGGGGCAGCGCCAAAGCCAGGGTCAAAATCAGTGTGACCAGCGCCAGCAAGCCGGTCGCTGGCAGGCGCTCCAGCAGCAATGCCGAAACCGGCCGCCGGAAATGAATGGAGCTACCAAGATCCAGCTGCGACAGGCCGTAGAGGTAGTTTTTAAACTGGACCCCTATCGGCAGGTCCAGTCCCAGCGCCGTGCGCAGTGCCTCTCGATCCGCCGTAGACGCCGATTCGCCCAGCATGATCTCTACAGGGTCACCCGGAATCAGGTGTATCAACAGGAAGACAATGCTGACGACGCCGAGGATGACCAGCAGTGCGCCAAGCAGGCGCTGGAGGATGAATGTCAGCATTGGTTGATTATACGTACGATAATGCATCCTGTACCCGAAATTCTGCCCCCCGGTTCAGGAGTTTCCGGTAGTGAGTCTGCTGGTCTGCTGTTTGCTTGAGGGCTACAATAAATGGTTATGAATAAACTTGATTTCCAGTCTGTCCGTAAAAATCCATCTGCCCTGGTTTTTATTCTTTTCCTGTTACACATGCAGACGTCCTGTTCACAGGCACCGGCAACTGTCCTCAATGTTCTTCAGCCCCGGTCACCACAGATTGCATACACCGCTGGCACGCTGAAGGTACTGAGCCTCAATATTGCCCATGGCAGAAAGGATGGTATGAACCAGCTGTTTCTGGACAGCTCGACGATCAGGAAGAATCTGGATGAAATTGCTGCGGTTCTAAACCAGACCGGTGCAGATATTGTGGCCTTGCAGGAAGCCGACTCACCCTCCCGCTGGAGCGGGAATTTTGATCACATTGCCCTGCTTGCCGAACAGGCCGATTACGCGGCCGTCACGCACACACCTCATGCCAGCAGCTGGCTGTTCAATTATGGAACGGCAATCCTCTCGCATGCGGCTTTCACAGAAACACTGAACTACACTTTCGAGCCTTCACCTCCCACCATGAACAAGGGCTTTACTCTTGCCCAAATCATATGGCAACCACAGGGTGAATCACAGGCGCCCGTACTGCTGGATATCGTCTCAGTACACCTGGACTTTTCGCGCAAACAGGTCAGGGAGAGTCAGATCAGGGAAATCAAACAGGCACTTGCCGGGCGGGACAATCCGACAATTATTCTTGGCGATTTTAACAGTGACTGGCTGGCGGACGAACTGGTCGTCAGGGCCCTCGCCAGTGGTATGAAATTGAAAGGCTATCGTCCGTCTGCTGATGATCTCGATACTTACCCGTCAGGAAATAAACGGCTGGACTGGATACTGATTTCAAAAACACTGGAATTTACCAGCTATGAAGTATTGCCCGATGTATTATCAGACCACAAGGCTGTCGTCGCAGACATTGTTCTCGGAGGTATGGAGCAGGATGTCGCACAATACGTGGATCAACGTGCCAATCAGGATTAACAGGAGTATTTTCATGGAAGCATCAAGACTCTCAACGTTGCTGTTGTTCGTGTCACTGCTGGCTGCATGTGCTGCACCGGGAGGCAAACAGGTCTATCCGCTGGAGTCGACACGACAGTTGCTTGATGAAGCCGGTGTGAATGCCGGCAATGATGAATATATAAGGCAGTTGCTCGATTCAAGGAGCTGGGTCAAGTACAAGCACCTGCATGAAGATCCGATTGAATTCGGCAAGCGCGCCAACATCCCCGTACAGAATGAAGAGGTCAAAATCATTGGTCCGTCGCAGGATGATTCACTTCGATCGCTGGCACTGAAATTGTGGATGATAGAGAACGCACAGCATACGATTGATGTGGTCTACTATATTTTCAAATATGACCTTGCCGGGCAGGCCATGCTGGGTGCCCTGTGCAATGCCGTCCGGCGCGGCGTGGACGTGCGCGTCATGGTCGATTCTGTTGGTTCAATCGATGCGTCTCATACCGGTCTGATGGCACTGGAAACCTGTGCGGAGGATGCCGGTTATGTGCACACGGCTGATGGTGAGGAAACGAAATACCGTGCCCGCGTTCAGGTTGTGATCTTTAACGCCTTGTCCAGCGCGTCCAGCTGGGCGAATCGCCGCTCGCATGACAAGTTACTCGTCAAGGACGGCGCCTTCCCCGACAAGGCGATTGCAATTACCGGCGGACGTAATATTTCTCTGTCGTACTACGGTATCAAGGCCAATGGAGAGCGAGATCCCGGTGCCTACCGTGATCTTGAAATTCTTATCAAGCCACGTGAGTCTGATACTTTTGGCGAGCCCACTGTGGGTGATGTCAGTACCATTTATTACAGCCTGCTGTTCCTGCACAAGGGAAACAGACGCCTTCTGCCGGAGTACCTGGATGACCCTGAAGAGCCCGGCGTTATCACTGACCCGTTTCGGGCAGACAGGGAGCTTGCCAGGCAAGAACTGGAGCACCTGAAAAAGATGCCGGCAATCACTCGCGCCCTGGCCGATATGCCTGAATACCTGAATAGCGGCTTTCAGGACGCAGAGGTACTACTGGCCCATGAACTCGGCAATCTGACCGACCGTAACGTGGTCACGGAAGTTCAACGTAATCTCGCTGATAACCCGAACTCCATCACGTCTATCCTTGATGCACACGAGGATGAACTGCTCACCGATGGCACACTGCGTATCGTTTCACCCTACCTGTTTATTGCCCGATACTACGATGCTGACGGAAATGTCATTCATGACGGTGCAGCCGATATACATCATTGGCTGAATGAGCGCCCGGGCAACAAAATTGAAATCATTACCAACTCGGTACTCACCAGCGATAATTTCATGGCGCAGTCCATGATTGATATGGATGTTGGACCGCGTCTGCTGTTGACACCGGAGCTGGAGGCGGCCTGGTTATCCGGTTACAAAAAGGGCGAAATGAATGAGGCCCTTGTCGCCAGCGAGGCATGGCAAAAGCAGGTGAATCACCCGCAACTCTTTATTTACGAGACCGGCAAGCTGGATGCTGAGGTCCTTGGCAATGGGTCAGCGCATTACGGGAAGCTGCATGCCAAATTCTTCCTTGGAGAAAAAGTCGGATTTGTGGGTACGTCGAATTTTGATTACCGCTCTCGTCTATACAACAATGAAATGGGTTTTTTCTACAAAAGCGACAGGGTGAAACAGGACCTCATCGATATATTTGAATACCTGAAGGCAGACTCCTATCGCTGGGGGTCGCCTGAATGGCTGGAAATGCGCAAGCAGGTCATAGACCATGGCGGGATAAAAGGCTGGACGACTCGCTACCAACGCTCCATCTTCAAGTTATTGCGTACGACCGGTATCGACTGGTTGATATAGCGGTTGCTTGCTTTCCTGACGGGCGGTCATTCACAGGGAACCCGGTTATCTGCCTGCTGTCCAATTTTAAGCAGTCCATCAAAGTAGGTTCTTTTTATAGCAATTACACAGGGATACGTGTGTCATCCAGAGCCGGCATGACTGGCTGGGAGTATGGCTATGATCCTGCAACTCGTTGCCTTTACATACTATTTGATAGTCACCGTCATGGTAGTGACATTTGGTGTGTTGTACCTCAACGTGTCAATCTACATGGCACTTCCGGTCATTATCCTCGCCGCCCCCATGATAGCTGTCTATATGGTCTACAGGTGTTGCGAAGATCAATAGGTCTACACTTTGCATTCCTGTATGGCGTGTATGCCGGTAGTACATCACAGCTTCACAAGCAAACGCCTGCTCGTATAGAATTCAGCACCAGTGTCTGATAGCAAGGAAACAGCGGTGCCGGGTTATATTGCCGGCGTGGTCTTTCTGGCCATGTTCTTCCGGCTCATGCCGGGTGATGCCTGTGGCCGGTTTATGATTGCTTTTAATCCCGGATTGTCAGCATTTACATAACACAATGTCGCTGCACAGCCTGTTCCACCTCCTGCTGGTTGTTTTCATTACCTGGTGTGGTATTGCCGTATATCTCTATTTTTCTCAATCCCGGTTGCTGTACTACCCGGATATGCCCTCGCGCGCACTTGAGGCCTCACCGGCGGATATCGGCCTCGCGTATGAAACCGTACTGTTAACCGCCGGGGATGACACGCGGTTACACGCCTGGTTCGTGCCGTCAGATGCAGCGCGTGGTACCTTGCTGTTCAACCATGGCAATGCCGGCAATATCGCTCACCGGCTCGATTCAATCAGCCTGTTTCACTCCCTGGGTCTTAATGTCCTGATATTCGATTACCGTGGTTACGGTGAGAGTGAAGGTAAGCCGTCAGAAAAAGGGACCTACCTTGATGTAAAGGCGGCCTGGGACTATCTGCTCAAGGAACGCATGATCTCAGCAGAGGAAATCGTTATCTTCGGCCGTTCACTGGGGGCGGCCATTGCAGTGGACCTCGCCAGTCAGCACCCGTCGGCCGGCGTGATACTGGAGTCTGCATTTACATCTGTACCCGACATGGCCGCATCCCTGTATCCATGGTTGCCGGTACGTTTGCTCTCCCGTTACCGCTATAACAGCCTTAAAAGGATTGAAGGAATCAGGTCGCCCTTACTGGTGGTGCACAGTCGCGATGACGAAATAATTCCCTACGAGCATGGAAAGAAGTTATTTGCACAGGCCAATAAACCAAAACAGTTTCTTGAACTGAACGGTGGTCACAATAATGGCTATCAGGTCAGCCGCAAGCTCTATGAGCAGACAATGCAGCAGTTCCTGGACGCGATCCTGCCATTGCCCGTTAATGAGAGCACCTTGTTGCGTCCGCAATGACCCGATATTACAGCGGTGCTTCCTGAATCAGGACCTGTGTGCCGGCCGGGACCTGTTCAAACAGTTCGATTACCTCTGTATTACGCATCTTGATGCAACCATGAGACGAGGGCATGCCCATGGCATCTTCATCCGGGCAGCCATGTATATAGATGTAGCGGCGCATGGAATCCCGATCACCAAAACGGTTTTTTCCGGGCTCCTGTCCACTCAGCCAGAGGATGCGGGTCAGCATCCAGTCACGGTCGGGATGCTGCTGTTTTAATTCCGGGGTATAGATTTCACCGCTGGCACGACGTCCGACAAATACGGTATTGACCGGTGCATCCGCGCCTATCTTTGCACGGATCCGGTGGCGGCCACGCGGGGTGCATTCGCTGTGCATGATTTCACCTGGCCCGTTGGCCGCTGTTGAGACAGCCACATCCATAATGACGCGTCCGGATTCCAGGAATTGCAGGCGTTGTTCGTCGATGCTGACTTTTATGAGGTGGGATTCGGGTTGCATGGCGGGATTATACAGGCATTGATTCGGGCTGCAGGAGCGCCTTGCAGGCGCGAACAAATAGAACCGCCCATTCGCGGCTACATCCCATCTCCTGCACCACTCCTAAGGCCTTCGGGATACATTGAGCAGGCCATCGTAATTACCGTCCCTGGCGAGCTGGTAGCCATGAATATCTTCCCGCGCCGCGAACACGTGGTCTTCATACCAGAGCGGAATATAGGGTAACTGCTGCAGCAACTGCGCCTGTACCTGGCGGTAGGCAGCGGCCTGTTCGGCCAGTGTTCTCCCCTGCTCTGCTGTGTCTATCCATGCATCGATGGCCGGTGATGACAGGCGGCCACGGTTCGCACCTTCCGGTGGCAGTGAGGTGCTGTGGAAGGCATAGCGGAAGATATCCGGGGTCTTGATGCCTACCCAGGCAAGGCTGTACATCTGGAACCGCCCTGCCTTGATATCACCGTAAAAGGTGCCCCAGTCAAAACTTTGCAGCTTCATGTCAATGCCGATATCGCGCAGCTGCTGTTGTATGACGGTGGCGATCCGTATACGAACAGGATCGGTGGATGTCTTGTAGGTGATCTGCAACGGGTGTTTGCCATCATATCCAGCCCCGGCCAGCAGCTCCCGGGCTCGATCAGGGTTGAACTCAACGGGGTTGAGTGCCGGGTTACCGGCCCAGTGATCAGCGGGCAGCAGTGCCGCCGCGGGCCTGGCGGCCCCGCCCAGCAGGTGATTAATAATGGCATCACGGTCGATAGCGTGGGCGATAGCCTGACGAATCGGTAGCCGGGTAGTCACGGGGTCATCCAGGTTGAAGCCGATATAGGCGAAATTACTGCCCTTGCCATAGGTCACCTGAAGCTTCTGTTGATCGGACAGGTAGGTCAACAACTCGGCTGGAAGGTCGTTTTGCAAGAGGTCGATTTCACCACGCAGCAGTTTCAGCACGCGTACGGTAGGGTCACCTATTTTCTGGAACTCGATGACCTGCCCGTCAGTGATGCGGGTCAGTGACAGTCTCCCCGGCTCCGGCCAGTCCTGCAGTCGAAAGGGCCCGCTACCCAGCGGCGACTCGTGAAAGGGGTGATTGTTTTCCATGCCGTCAGCCGGCAACAGACCAATAACCAGGTAACCCGGAAACAACGGGTCAGCACGGTTGAGAATGAAGTCCAGTGTGTCATTGTCCAGGACGTCAATTCTTTCAATAAGCTTCAGTGTACCGGCATGGGCTGACGGCCTGTCCGGATCCAGGACCGAGTGATAGGTAGCGGCGACATCCCGGGCATTGAGTGGGCTGCCGTCGTGAAAGCGTGCACGCCCCGGCTTCAGGTGGAAGCGGTAATGTGTCGGCGACAACATCTCCCAGCTGGCCAGTGCGGGTAGCGGCCTGATCCTGTCATCAAAATCGACCAGGCGCTGGTAGAGCAGGCGATTGATGCGCGCCGAAGTCGCATCGGTGGCATAACGGGGGTCAAGATTGGCCGGTGCGCTGGCCAGCCCGAAACGGATGACGTCGTCCTGCGGCTGGCTGCAGGCGGCCAGTGCCAGCAGCAGGCAAGGCAGGATGAGGGTTTGCAACCTGGTCAAGGTGTACCGTCATCCATTGCAATCCTGAGGCGCACGCGTAACTGTCGAAAGACTTCTTTATCCAGCATGTCGGCCAGCACGGGGAGGTAAAGAAAGCGTCGTCGGGATGACCTGAAATGCAGTATCACCAGCCACGGCAGGATAAAGGCCTGCGAGGCCAGCGTGACATCCAGTTGTTTTCCTGATTGCAGACTCAGGCGACAGTGTTCAGCGTCTTTCCATGTAACCCGTCGGATGGCACCGGGATGGCTGCGCCGTATCAGCCTGCGCCATGAATCAAGCAGGCTGTACAGGACCATGGAGGAAATTGCCAGTTTGAGCCATGGAGGCAAGGGTAGCAATGGCAACAGCAATAACGGGGCAACGTGCACCAGTATCAGCCAGACAGCCATTACCCGGGATGGCCCGAGTTCAAGGTGCAAGGGAGTTGCGTATTTTCCGGACAATGTCTGCGGCATCCGTGTCGGCTGGCGCCATGCGCCCCATCAGAACTTCCAGCAGCACGGTATCAGGATAATCCAGCAATTGACTGAAGTGTTCTCTGCCCGGCTCATCCAGTCGGCTATAACCCGCATCCAGAAAGTGCCCGAGTATTTCATCGAGTTCGCGCATGCCGCGACGGCATTGCCAGGCCAGCCGGTTACGCTCGCTGTCAGTGGCATCGTTTATGGTGGTTGTCTGCATCACACGGATCGTTTGACCATTAATTCCTTTATGCGGCCAATCGCCTGTGTCGGGTTCAGTCCCTTGGGACAGACCTCGACACAGTTCATGATGGTGTGACAGCGAAACAGCTTGAACGGGCCATCAAGGCTGGCAAGCCGTTCATCCGTCGCCTGGTCGCGGCTGTCTGCCAGGAAGCGCCACGACTGTAACAGTGCGGCGGGTCCGAGGAATTTATCCGGGTTCCACCAGAATGAGGGGCATGCGGTTGAACAACAGCCGCATAATATGCATTCGTACAGGCCATCGAGTTTGTCACGCTCTGCAGGCGACTGCAGGTGTTCGACTTCCGGTTCCGGGTTCTTGTTGATCAGGTAGGGTCTGACCGAGCGGTATTGCCTGTAAAACTGTTCCATGTCCACGATCAGGTCACGAATCACCGGCAGTCCCGGCATCGGGTTGATCACCACCGGTGACTTGAGACTGAACAGCGGTGTAATGCAGGCCAGCATATTGCGGCCATTGACATTCATACCGTCTGAACCACAGACACCCTCCCCGCAGGAGCGCCTGAAGCTCAGTGTTTCGTCCTGTGACTTGAGGAGTAACAAGGCATCCAGAAGCATCATTTCCCGATCGAGCCGGTCGTCACTCAGTTCAAATGCCTGCATGTGCGGTGACTGGTCGCTTTCAGGATCGAATCGGTAGATGGAAAATTTCATGGTCAGTAGGTTCGCGGCTTCGGCGGGAATGTCTCCACCGTGAGTGGTTTCATCCGGACCGGTTTGTAGTCCACCGTGTTACCACTCTTGTGGTACAGACTGTGGCGCAGCCAGTTGACATCGTCACGTTCCGTGAAATCGATGCGTGAATGTGCACCACGACTCTCCCGGCGTTTATGTGCAGACATGATGGTTGCTATGGCTACATCCATCAGGTTCTCCAGTTCCAGTGCCTCGATGCGCGCGGTATTGAACACCTGGCTGTGATCCCTGAGACGGACATCCGGCATCCTTTTTTGCAGTGCGAGGACCTTTTCTACCCCTTCATTGAGTACTTCCTCCGTGCGGAAAACACCACAGTGTTCCTCCATGGTCACAGTCAGTTCCGTGCGCAGGGTATCCACCGATTCACCGTCTTCCTGCCGGTCCCAGCGCGCCAGTCTTTGCAGTGCCGGTTCAAGGCAGTCACCATCCAGCTGCTGGTGATAGCGGTTTTCACCCAGGTATTCGATAATCTGATTACCGGCTGCCCGTCCAAACACGATGATGTCCAGCAGAGAATTACCTCCCAACCGGTTGCCTCCGTGCACCGATACACAGGCACATTCACCGGCCGCGTACAGTCCGGGGATGCGTTCTTCCGGGCCGTGTTCAATCGGGGCGACGACTTCACCGAAACGGTTGGTTGGTATTCCGCCCATGGTGTAGTGCGCGGTGGGAAATACCGGTGCGGGTTCATCGCACAGGTCGACGCCGGCAAAGGTCAACACCAGGTCACGAATCGCCGGTAGCCGCTTGCGGATAACAGCCGCATCGAGATGATTCAGTTTAAGCAGGACGTGGTCTTTTTTCGGGCCACAGCCACGTCCTTCCCTGACCTCGGTCACGATTGCCCGGCTGACGACATCACGGCTGGCCAGGTCCCTGGCATTCGGTGCATAGCGTTCCATGAAACGCTCACCTTCAGCGTTGATCAGGTAACCGCCTTCACCGCGCGCGCCTTCACTCACCAGCATGCCCTTGCCGGCAACACCGGTGGGGTGGAACTGGAAAAATTCCATGTCCTGTAACGGAATGCCTGCGCGCAGCGCCATGGCCATGCCGTCGCCGGTATTGATCAGGGCATTGGTGTTGGTGCGGAAAATCTGCCCGGCTCCACCGGTGGCCAGCAGGGTCGTTTTGGCCTCAATGACCAGTTTTTCACCGTTCGCAATGTTCAGTACCAGCACACCGAGAATCGAGCCTTCCCGGTTGTGTAACAGATCCACCGCAAAATATTCATCGAAGAAATGGGTCTTGGCGCGAATATTTTGCTGGTACAGGGATTGCAGAATGGCATGCCCGGTACGGTCAGCTGCTGCGCAGGTGCGGGCAGCCTGCTCGCCGCCAAAGTTCATGCTTTGCCCGCCGAACTGGCGCTGATAGATCTTGCCGCTGTCCAGCCGTGAAAACGGCACGCCAAAATGTTCAAGCTCGTAGACGGCCTTGGGCGCGGCGCGACACATATATTCGATGGCATCCTGGTCTCCCAGGTAATCACTGCCCTTGACCGTGTCGAACATGTGCCAGTGCCAGTTGTCCGGTCGCACGTTGGCGAGTGCGGCATTGACCCCCCCCTGGGCGGCAACGGTATGTGAACGGGTTGGAAAGACCTTGGACACGACCGCCACGTGGGCATCGGCCTGGGACAGTTGCAAGGCGGCACGCAGGCCACCGCCACCGGCACCGATGATCAGGGTATCAAACTGGCGGCGTGGAATATCCACAGGGTTATCCAGCCGCCCTAAACAGGACTTGAAGCGCCCATAGTCCACAGCCAATGAAAAGCAGTGCGATGAGGGAAAGCAGCAGCAGCCGCAGACGCAGGCTATGGACATAGTCGAGCACGACATCCCGCATCCCGACCCAGCCATGTACCAGCACCGCCAGGATGAACAGGGCGCTGGCAACCGTCATGGCCGGGTGTGTTATCCAGTTTTGCCATTGCTGGTAGTTGACTTGTGGCCGGGTGAAAAAGTGCACTGTCAGATACACCAGAAAACAGGCCAGGTAGACTGCGGTGAAGCGCTGCAGCAGCCAGTCACGCAGACCATGGGCGGGGCGGCTCACAGAATCCACCATAGCCAGACCAGCGTCATTGCCAGGCCGGCGATGTTAACCAGCCAGGCGCCGCGACGTGCATGTGGCAGGCTGAGGCCATGCCCCATGTCGATAAACAGAAAGCGGATACCGGATAGCAGGTGATGGAACAGTGACCAGGCGATGATGGCCGAGCCGGCACGCAGCCAGCCCGATTGCAGGTAGTCCACAGCCCGGTCAAAACCAGCGGGGTTCTGCAGCGAGATGTCCAGCAGGTAAATCAGCAGCGGGAAGCACGCAACCATGAGCACACCGGAAATCCTGTGTGCTATCGAGGTCACTGCACCGACCGGGAAACGAATCCGGAAGAGATTGAGATAAACGGGCGCAGATCGCTGATTAACCATAGTATCTATCGTGTTTGCAGTCGCAATTTATACCATTCGGAAGACTGGAACACCAGCCAATCCACAGGGCCTGTGTATACTGACAGTATTAGCCAGTTAGACTAGAATCCGTCCATAAAAGAATAAATCTCGCCAAGACGCAAAGATCGCAAAGTTATAATTATTGCTATAAAAAAATATAAAAAATTCTTTCTTGGCGTCTTTGCGACTTTGCGAGAGAAATTACAGCGTTCATGGATGGAAACTAGACTAGAATCTGTGGCCTTGATATCTGGAGCTTTAAGAAATGAAAACTGACTGGAAAACATTCCTGAGCGATGCCGGCGCCGAGTTTGAAGCCGATAAAGTCGCCCATTTTGGCAACCCGGTACGTGAGCAGAAAGTCACTTTCAGCGGGCTGGTCTTTTCCGACCTCGGTCATTTAGGCGTTATCGCGGTGTATGGTGCTGATGCGGAATCCTTCTTGCAATCCCAGCTCAGTAACGATACCAGTCTGATCACTGAAGCCAGCACCCAACTGGATGCCTATTGCACTCCCAAGGGCCGCATTCTGGGCTTGATGCGGGTGTTCAGGCAGGGTGAAACCTGGTACCTGAGGTTGCCGCTCGATACGCTTGAAGCTGTGATACAGCGGTTGCGGATGTATGTCATGCGCGCGGACGTGACACTGGAAGATGTCAGTGACAATTTCCTGCGCATCGGTATTTCCGGTGAAGATGCGGTCGATGAGCTTCGTACGGTCATGGCTGATGTCCCGGCTGAGGCCGACCAGGTCAGACATTCAGGGGATATCACCCTGCTTCGTGTTCCGGGTGTGCAACCCCGCTTTGAGGCGTATATCAGTTCTCTGGAAACAGCACACAAACTCTGGGATTCTCTCAATGTACGCGGTGCACCGGTGGGTGAATCGGCCTGGCGCCTGCTGGAGATTCGGGACGGCTTGCCGAATATTTTCGCTGCAAGCAGTGAGTTGTTTGTACCCCAGATGACCAACCTGCAGCTTCTGAACGGGGTCAGCTTCAGGAAAGGCTGTTACCCGGGACAGGAGATCGTAGCTCGCATGCAGTACCTGGGTACGCTCAAGCGGCGCATGTATCTTGGTCATATCGATACGGAACAGCAGCCGTCACCTGCTGATTCGCTATTTACCGCAACAGACAGTGAACAGGCCGTTGGCCGGATTGTGGATGCACAGCCACATCCGGATGGCGGTCAGCTGGTGCTGGCTGTCATGCAGATCAAGGTGGCGGAGGCCGGCGATATGCACCTGGGCAGTGCGGATGGGCCGCTCATGGTCCTTGAGCCCCTGCCCTATGCCTTCGAAGAATAAAGCGTGAACTCGTGCGCATGGGTGGAGTCATAGTAAAGCATCAGTACTGACGCTACTCCGGGGCACTATTATGAAACCAGGCAGGATTCTTCCTATTGCCGCTGTATTGACGATCATCAGCATTATTGTCCTGAAACCGGGTATCACAGCCGAACCGGAACAGGCGCCACCCGCAATGACACCGGCAAAACTAACGCCGTGGACAGGTGAATTTATCCGTCCCGATGACGAACAACTGAAGACACAGCTGACCGAACTGCAGTACGAAGTGACCCAGGAAGAGGGAACCGAGCGACCGTTCAACAACGAATACTGGGACAATAAACAGGAGGGGCTCTACGTTGATATCGTCTCGGGAGAACCCCTGTTCAGTTCAGCAGACAAGTTCAAATCCGGCACCGGCTGGCCCAGCTTTACCCGGCCCATCAACGCAAAAGCGATTAATGAGCATACCGATACGCGGTTTTTTATGAAGCGAACGGAACTGAAAAGCAGTATGGCTGACTCGCACCTGGGCCACGTGTTTGAGGATGGGCCGGAACCCACCGGCTTGCGTTATTGCATTAATTCGGCATCGCTGCGATTTGTGCCCAAAGAGCAACTGGAAGCGCAGGGTTATAGCGATTACCTGACCCTGTTTGAGAAGTAATCGCCCACCCTGGCACTACTCAGGCATAGACAGCCCGTGCTGCATCGACCGCTACGCCGGATGTGATGGGTGCCTTCATGCCGCTTAGAACGGCATCCAGTGCCCCCAGGCAAAACAATACGTTGGTTTCATTGCTGGCAAAGCCCATCAGGCCAATGCGCCAGATCTTGCCGGCCATCGCACCCAGCCCGGCACCGATTTCCAGGTTATATTCACCCAGCAATACGCTTCTAACAGCTGCCTCATCAACGCCGTCCGGAATCGAGACGGCATTCAGTTGCGGCAGGCGCTGACCTTCCGGGACGACGAAACCCAGTCCCATGGCCTCAAGACCCGTGCGCAGCGCGTCATGATTCTTCTGGTGCCGTGCCCAGGAATTCTCGATGCCCTCTTCCTGCAGGATGACGAGGGCCTCATGCAAGGCGTACAGGGTATTGATCGGCGCCGTGTGATGATAGGCGCGCTTGGCACCCCCGCCCCAGTAGCCCAGTACCAGGTTCAGATCCAGGAACCAGCTTTGCACCGTGGTCTTGCGGCTGGTGATGATGTCAATGGCGCGCTGGTTGAAGGTCACTGGCGACAGGCCCGGTACGCATGACAGGCATTTCTGGGTGCCGGAGTAAACGGCATCCAGATCCCAGTCGTCTACCATCAACGGCGAACCGGCCAGTGATGTCACCGTATCGACAATGACCAGGCAGTCGTGCTGATGGGCAAGTGCGGCAAGTGTTTTGGCATCCGAGATAGCACCGGTGGATGTCTCGGCATGAACAAATGCGACAATTTTGGCATCCGGGTTGGCCTTCAATGCCTCTTCGACCCTGGCGGGATCAACGGCAACACCCCATTCATCCTCGACCATGATTGCGGTACCGCCGCAGCGCTCCACATTTTCCTTCATGCGGCCGCCGAAGACACCGTTCTGGCAGACGATCACCTTGTCACCCGGTTCAACCAGGTTGACAAAACACATCTCCATACCGGCAGAACCCGGTGCCGAGACCGGCATGGAGAGTTCATTTTTAGTCTGGAAGGCATAACGCAGCAGGTCCTTCATCTCGTCCATCATGGCGACAAACACCGGGTCCAGATGACCAATGGTGGGACGCCCCATGGCTTCCAGGATGCGTGGATTGACGTCGGATGGACCGGGCCCCATGAGGGTGCGAACGGGCGGATGAAAGGACTGAATACTCATTATTGGCCTCTTCTGGCTGAATTATCTGAATCTGTAAAAAAATGCGAGGCCGGGATTCTAGCATTTTCGGCCCTGATTCCCACCTCTATTGGTGGAGAAAACAGCGCACGCTGTGCTCGCCGTGACAGGTTTCCCCGGGGTATTGTTCGCGACAGGTCGCCATTGCCCGGGGGCAGCGTGGGTGAAAATGACAACCCTGTGGCGGACTGGCAGGTGACGGCAAATCACCTTCCAGGCGGATTATTTCCCGTTTCGAGTCGGCTTCGATGACCGGGACGGCAGAGAGCAGCGCCCGGGTATAGGGATGCAGGGGATTCTCCAGTACATCGGCAACCGGTCCCTCCTCCACGATTCTGCCGAGATACATGACAGCGACGCGGTCCGCCAGGTACGACACCACGGACAGGTTGTGTGTGATAAACAGGTAGGACAGTCCCAGTGAATTCTGCAGTTCCTTTAACAGGTTCAGGATCTGTGCCTGTACCGAGACATCCAGTGCGCTGGTCGGTTCGTCACACACGACCAGGCGGGGATCGACGGCCAGTGCACGGGCAATGCAGATGCGCTGACGCTGCCCGCCGGAGAATTCGTGAGGATAGCGCTGTGCGTGCTTGGGTGACAGACCCACCTGCAGAAACAGTTCATCAACGCGTGCACGGCGCGCCTGTTTAGAGGCTCCTATGCCCTGCGCAATCATGCCCTCCTCGACGATATCGCCCACCATCATGCGTGGATTCATGGACGAGTATGGGTCCTGAAAAATAAACTGAAAGTCCGAGCGCCTCTTCCTGAGTTGTTCGCCTTTCAGCGTCGTGAGTTCGGTGTCTTCAAATTGCACCCTGCCCGCGGTCGGTCTGAGCAACTGCAGAATACCCTTGCCAACGGTGGTTTTGCCACAACCGGATTCGCCGACCAGTGCCTGTGTGCAACCCCGGGGTATGGACATCGAAACACCGTCAACGGCATACACATAGCCGGCCACACGTTTGAAGACGCCCTTGTGTATGGGGAAATGTACCTTCAGGTCAGCAACCTGTAAGAGCGCCTCACCACGACTGGAATGACTTTCCGCGATAGTGCTCTTGTCCTGATGACGCTCAACCGGTGGCGGTACAGACAAGGATTTATCGAGCAGGTGGCAACGCGCAAAATGCCCGTGTGTTGCGCTATTCCAGCTGGGTACCTGTGTATGGCAGTGGTCCCATGCATAGTCACAGCGATCAACAAAACGACAGCCCGTAAACACCTGGTCCAGTGTAGGCACGGTACCGCGGATGGTACTCAGGGGCTGCTCGCGCTTGCGGACTTCCGGCAACGACTCAAACAGTTTCTGACTGTACGGATGCCGGGCATCGCCGAAAAACCGGTCGCGGCTGACTTCTTCCACCAGTTGCCCGGCATACATCACTGCCACCCGGTCCGCCATGCCGGCCACGATACCCAGATCATGGGTAATGAGCAGGATAGCCATACGGGTTTCCTGCTGCAGTTTCTGTAACAGTTCCAGCACCTGTGCCTGTATGGTGACATCCAGTGCGGTCGTCGGCTCATCGGCAATCAACAGGTCCGGTTCGCCGGCCAGTGCAATGGAGATCATCACCCGCTGTTTCATGCCGCCTGATAACTGGTGCGGATATTCCGTGTAGCGACGTCTGGCATCGGGGATGCCGACGGCATCCAGTAATTCCAGTACCCGCTCCTGCGCCACACGACCCTTCATACCATGATGCTGATTCAGGACCTCACCAATCTGATCACCGATGGTCAGTACCGGGTTTAACGAGGTCATGGGTTCCTGGAAGATCATGGAGATGCGTCGTCCGCGTATGCGACGCATCTGCGACTCCGGCAGTGCCGTGAGCTCCTCGTTGCCGAGCTGTATATGACCTGCAGTGATATGACCAATGGGCTGGGGCAAAAGCCGCAGGATGGACAACGCTGTCATCGACTTGCCGCAACCTGATTCACCCAGCAGCGCATAGGTTTCACCCTTGCGTATTTCGAGACTGACGCCGTCGACCGGCCGTATTGCCGATTCACCGCGGCCAAGTTCTACGTGGACGTCATCGAGTGTGAGCAGGGGCTGTGTCATGAAGTAATTACCGCTTAGCGTTCGCGCGTGCGCGGGTCAAACGCATCACGCACCGCATCTGAGAACAGGTTGGCTGCCAGCACCAGCACGAACATAAACAGGAAGGCTGATAACAAGGACCACCACACCACCGGTTCGCGTGCCATCTCCAGGCGTGCGCTGTTGATCATGTTGCCCCAGCTGTTCATGGTCGGATCGACACCGACACCCACATACGACAGCACCGCCTCGGCCAGCACCAGTCCGCTGAAATCCAGGACTACGGTAATCAGCACCACGTGCATGACGTTCGGTAATATATGGCGGGTGATGATTTTGCCGTGAGCGACACCAAATGACACGGCGGCCTGGATATACTCCGATTCGCGCAATTTCAGCGACTCACCGCGCAGCAGTCGACAGAGCCCGGTCCAGCTGGTTATCCCGAGAATAATACATAGAAATAACAGCCGGATATCTGCCCTTTCTACAGTGGTTTCAAAATATTCGGGATGGTTGGCGATGTATACCTGCAGCATCAGGATCGAGGCGGCAATGAGCAGCACGCCAGGAATTGAATTCAGGGTGGTGTAGATATACTGCACAACATCGTCAATCCAGCCGCGCGCATAGCCGGCAATAATGCCCATAAAGATCGCAAAGGGCAGCATGATGAGTGTGGTCAGGGTGCCAATGACCAGACCGGTCCGAATACTCTTTAATGTCAGGTAAAAGACATCCTGTCCGACCTTGTCGGTGCCGAGCACATGGTACACACTGGCGAGGTTGACGCTGAGGAGGATGATCAGCAGCAGCAACGTGATCGTCAGCAGTATGGTCCGCCACGGCAGTGCAGTCTTTCGCGTCAGGATAGCCCGGGTCATCTCCCGACTGCTGCGACCTGTGCGCCGCCCTAACAGCATGGCGGTTAGATACAGGACAATGGTGCCTGCCAGCAGTGCCTCGACAATGGCCAGCAGCACACGCTGCAGAATATCCTGTCCCTTGTCCTTGCCGGAAGCGGTCAGGTGAGCCCCGCCGTATTCAAGGCGTGGATAGTCGCGCACCTTGGTGCCGTCACCCCGTTCGATGGTTTCCTTGGCAAACAGGTGGGTTGCAAACGGGGCTGAATAGGTCTTTTCCACCTGCGTCCTGATTGAACCCAGTAACACATCCAGTGTGCTGAGGACCTCTACGGAATAATGGGTTTCCTGATTGTTTCCATTATCTTTCAGTGGCAGGCGAAAATGCACCGAGTCCAGTAATCCCACGATCACAAACGCCAGCAATACCACCACCGAGCCAGCGGCAATCCGGCCCTTAAGCACCCGGTGCCAGGGTGCACGCAGATGCGGTTTGCTGCGCGCATAGATGACAAACAGGATGACCACTGCCGTGAGCAGGAATATCAGTGCGTCGGTCCAGAGCACCACGGGCATCATGTCAGTCGCACCCGTGGATCAACAATGGTATAGGTGATGTCGACAAGGATGAGTCCAATGATGTAGAGCACGGACCCGAGGAAGACCATGACCCGGACAATGGCAAAGTCCTGATTATTGATGGCATCGATGGTATAGCTGCCCAGACCGGGAATGGCAAAAAATGATTCCAGCAACAGACTGCCCATGAACAACAGCGGCAGCAGTACCACAACGCCGGTTACAATCGGTATCAATGCATTTCTCAGGATGTGGCGGAACAATACCAGTGATTCAGACAGTCCCTTTGCGCGTGCCGTCCGCACGTAGTCCTTGCCGGCTTCTTCCAGAAAGAAGGTCCGGTACCAGCGTGACCCGGAGCCGATGCCGCTGACGACACTGATCACCACCGGCAGGATAATAAACTTGAGCGCATCCAGCCCGCTGTCAAACCCGGAAATCGGCACCAGGCGAAACAGCTTTGCCAGCAGGTACTGGCCACCGATGATATAGAACATGGCGGAGATGGACATCAGTACCACGCACAGGATGACGCCGGATATATCGATATAGGTGCCCCTGAAAAAGGCCATTAACAGGGCAAAGGTGATGTTGATCATGAGGCCGATAAGCAGTGACGGTATGGCAATCGCGAGACTGGGCATCATGCGCTGACCGATGTCAAAGCTGATATCCCTGCCATCATCCGAATAGCCGAAATCAAAGACGAACAACTTCAGCGATTTCTCGAAAAAGATGGTATCCGTTACCATGCCAAGCGCTTCTGCCTCACTGTTCACCAGCAGGGGTTTGTCATAACCGTGGCTGGCCTTCCACTTTTCGATGGCCTCGGGGGTGACCCGTTTCATGCCAAGGTGCATGCGCGCCATATCATCCGGTGAGTTGACCACAAAGAACAGGTAGAAGGTCAGCAGATTGACGCCAATCAGGATGGGAATGGCATAGAGCAGGCGCCTGACGATATAGGCGAACATCAGCGGCTGTCCTGATATGCCGACATGCGCTGCTGGCGACGAAAACCGGCGATCGCCGGCAACACAATCAGGATCGCGAAAATGGCCAGGCCATACAATGGCCAGCGCACCGGGCGGTTCCACTCATTCTGCAGTTCTGCCCGCAGCGCCGGTTCGATGTGCTGGTATTTCAGGGCATTATTCGCCATCAGGTTGGGTTTTGAGTTTCTTACCCAGGTATGGTGCAGGGAGAATTGTTTTGGAAAAAACCCCCACGCCCAGGGCGCATCATGGCGTGCTATTTCCATCATCTCGTTAATGATGGCCTGGCGTGCCGGGCCGTTTTCCATATTTTTCATTTGTTCAAAGAGACGATCGAATTTGCTGTTCTGGTAGTTGGCTGCATTTTCGCCATTATGCCCGACCTTGCTGTTCGGGCCATAAAGAAGAAACAGGAAGTTTTCGGGATCCGGATAATCGGCATTCCAGCCCCACTGGAAAATCTGTGCCGTTCCCTTCAGCATTTTTTCCTGAAAACGGTTGTAGTCGGTACCACGAATGACAAGCTGAATGTTCAGCTTGTCAAATTGTTTCATCAGCCAGTTGAGTTGTGCCTTTGCGTCCGGGCCTGTTTGCGTCGTATCAAAATGCAAGATCAGGGGTTTACCGGTCCTGATGTCACGTCCTTCGGGATAGCCGGCATCGGCGAGCAGCTTGCGTGCCACCTCGATGGGACGGCGTACCGGGCCATGCGCTGTGGTTTCGTAAACATAGTTGTTGATGCCATCATTATCTGCAATGTAACCAAAAATGCCAGGCGGGATAACACCCTGTGCCGGGATGCCACGGCCATTCAGGAAGATTGAAATGTACTCCTCAAAATCGATTGCGATCGATATGGCCTGGCGGATTTTTCTGGCGACTTCGGAGTTGCCGCCGACAACCGGGTCCTGCATGTTGAAACCGGTATAGTAAATTGAGGTAGAGACGGTGGTGTTCAGTTCTATACCCTGCCTGATCATGCCGTCCGTCAGTGTGACTTCCCCGCCCGAGCCAATATTGATGGCCTGGTCAAAGCTGTCAGATGATATGCCGGAGGTGTCGTAGTAGCCTTGCAGAAACTTGTTCCAGTAGGGAATGGTTTCCTTTTCCAGGCTGAAAATAATCTTGTCAATAAACGGTAACGGTTTACCGGTATCTTCCAGCAGCCCTGCCTCCCTGTCGCCCGGCGCACCCTCGGCGGGATAGTTTTCACCGTGGAAGTTCGGGTTGTGCTCCATTACCATCTGTCGATTGGGATTGTTAATCGTCAGCATGTAGGGACCGGTGCCCACCGGATACCAGTCCAGCGTGATGTTGCGTTCCTTCATTCCCGGTTGTGAATAGAAATGATCCACTTCTTGCGGGACAGGCGCAAAAAAGGGCATTGCGAGCCAGTAAAGCAATTGCGGATATTTCCCATTGATCCTGATGCGGTAGGTATAGCGGTCAACCAGCTCGGCACCTGCAAGCGGGTACCTTGTCAGATCAAGGTAGACGCCCTGCTCTTTTCCATTGGCCGCTTTTCCCCAGGCGCTTTTCAGTGTTCCGGCATATTCTTCCAGCCCGACGATGTACTCGCTCATCAAGCCAAATATCGGGGAGTGCAGTTGCGGATGGGCGAGACGCTTGATCTGGTAAATGTAATCGGAGGCGGTGAGTTCACGGGTACCGGTTTGTTTGAAATCACCCAGTACATGAATCGCTGACAAGTCATCGTCCGTAAGATTCCGGTAAAGCAGCGTGCCCTGTTGATCCCTGGCAAAGGCCGGGTGTGGCTGGTACATGATGCCGGGTTTTATCCGAATCTCATAGACACTGTAGGCAATGTCCTCGACGCTGGCATTATCCGGCAGGCTGTTGCCGTCAGCATCGAGATATCGGGCAACCGGCACCCCGGTTGCCGTCAACGGAATCAGTTCATAGGGGCGCTTAAGGTAGTGGTATTGCAACGGTGGCTCGTATATCTGCCCGGTGAAGGTGATTTCATTGGAGCTGTACGATTGTGCCGGATCAAGATGTTTTGGCCGTTCCTGGAACAGGGAGTAGAACACATTGTCATGTGCGCTTGAGGCAGGGTATGGACGGTTCCATGGCCGACTGTCACAGGCAATCAGCCATGCGCTCACAAGCAGCATAAGCAGCCCTGTTTTCATTTGGGGGGGAAACAGGCGGGTCACGAAGTGCTGGGCATGATGAATTGGCATGACCGGGCATTATAATGACCGTTGTGCCGGGATTCATAGCTTTCAACCCCTTCACGTTGCCGGCATTTTCCGGTAACGTAGCGACACGGTTTCCGGCACGCAGGCGTGTCAGGGAACCCTGACACTCTCCTCACACCGGAATCAAGGTACTTCTATGGGATTCTTGAACGGAAAACGTGCCCTTATTGTCGGGCTGGCCAGTACTCGCTCGATCGCCTGGGGCGTTGCACAGGCGATGTTGCGTGAAGGCGCAGAGCTTGCCTTCAGCTATCCCAATGAAAAACTGGGTGAACGCGTATCAAAAATGGCCGGTGAATGCGGCTCTGACATTGTGCTGCCCTGTGATGTCAGCAGTGATGAGCAAATAGAAAATCTGTTCACGGAACTGGGCAAGCACTGGGACGGACTGGATATTATTGTGCATTCTGTTGCCTTTGCACCCGCCGACCAGCTGGCGGGTGATTATCTGGATTGCGTCAGTCGCGAGGGATTCAGGATTGCGCACGATATCAGTTCCTACAGCTTCGCCGCACTGGCCAAGGCCGGTCACCCGATGATGAAGGGACGCAACGGCGCCCTGTTAACCATGAGTTACCTCGGTGCGGTACAGACCATACCCAACTACAATGTGATGGGTATTGCAAAGGCCAGCCTGGAGGCCAATGTACGCTATCTTGCGCAGAGTCTCGGTGCTGAAGGTATTCGGGTAAACGCTATCTCGGCCGGTCCGATCAGGACACTGGCAGCGGCCGGCATCAGCAATTTCCGCAAGATGCTGGATATCTTTGCGAGCACTGCACCGTTAAAGCGCAATGTCACGATTGAAGATGTGGGTAATGCAGCGGCATTCCTGTGTTCCGATCTTGCCTCGGGCATCACCGGCGAAATTACCTATGTTGATGGTGGTTATAATACAGTAGGCATGGCGCCGCTTGAGTAACTAACCGGGCGCTTTGGTCAGGATATCCGTTTCACCCTCCAGTCGACCGATCAGGACAGCACCGCAGGAATCGCTGAATATATTGACACTGGTGCGGCACATGTCCAGCACCCTGTCGACCGCCAGGATCAGGCCAACGGCCTCCAGTGGCAGTCCGATTGTGGTCAGGATGATGGTAATGGCCACCAGGCTGGCCGCCGGAATGCCCGCCACACCAATCGAGGTCAGCAAGGCCACCAGTACTACCGTAAACTGTGTCGCGAAGCTGAGTTCAAGACCGTAGGCCTGGGCGATAAACATGGCCGCCACACACTCATAGAGGGCGGTCCCGTCCATGTTGACGGTTGCGCCCAGCGGCAAAACAAAGCTGGTCGTCTGGTTGGAAACTCCCGCCCGTTTTTCCACGCATTCCATGGTCACCGGCAGGGTGGCTGAGGATGAGGCTGTCGAGAAGGCCATCAACAGGGCCGGTGACATTGCCTGGAAGTGGTGTAGCGGGTTCACGCCACCTGCGAAACGCAGCAGCAGGGGAAGTACCAGCAGCAGATGGATGGCAAGTGCTCCGAGTACCGTGAAGAAAAAGGCCATTAACGGTTCAAAGGCTGCGAATCCGGTCGAGGCGACTACCTTGGCCACCAGGGCAAATACACCAATGGGTGCAAATTTCATCACCCAGTCAGTGATTTTCATCATGACCTCGAATACTCCCTGCCAGAAGTCTTTCAGGATCTGCCCAGGGGGGCCGGCAATGCGTGTCATGAAATAGCCGAATAACAGGCTGAAGAAAATCAGGCCCAGCATCCGGCCCTCTGCCGCCGCCGCAACAACATTGGTCGGTACCAGGCGGATGAAGATATCCACCACATCGCCTGCGCCGCGTCCTTCGACACGGCTGGCAATGTCAGCGAGTGGTTCGTCTGACAATGTCACCACGTCCCTGGCGGGCTCCCCGTTGACGATGCCGGGGGAGACGATATTCACCAGTGTCAGCCCCACAAGAATGGCCAGTGTGCTGGTGACGAGGTAATACAGCAGGGTCTTGCCGCCAAGCCGGCCCATGGCGCCGCTGTCACCGATGCCGGCGATGCCGGTAATGATGGAAGAGAACACCAGCGGGACAATCAGCATCTTCAGGGCATTCATGAATATTGTGCCCAGGAAGGTATAGATGTCGAGAAAACGAATTTCGAAGAGTTCGCCTTCCACTCCCGATAACTGGCCGGCAATGACGGCCAGTACCAGTGCAATCAGAATTTGCCAGTGGAGCTTGAGTACAAGCAGTTGCCTGACAATAAACACGGTCAGGCGATCCTACTGGTCAGTTTGATCGGGTATCTGAATCACGGCCTGGTCTTCGAGGGTCGTCATTACCACGGCCATTTCAGCCTCGCCCAATACCCGGCTCAAGGAGCGCGAAGCCTGTTTGCGGGCGGCTTCAGGAAGGTCCGGGAAATTGCCATCCTTGACTTGCTCCAGTGCGATGATCACATAATCGCCGCTCCGTGTTGCGAGTCCTTCATAGGCGGTCTCACCCTCTTCCGGTGCCTTGAGTGCGAAGGCGGCACTCACTATTTCCAGCGCCGGTTCGCTGGCATTCCGTTGAATCAGTTCGGTGCTGTTAAGTGTTACCTTGTCAGTTTCAGCGCTGGCTTCAAGTGTTGTCTCACCCGTGCTCAGGCTCGCCAGTATTTCCTTGCCTCTGGCTTCGGCAAGTGCTCGTGCCTGCGCGTCTCTGGTCAATTGTTCGACATCAGCCCTGACCTCTTCAAGGGGCTGCTGTGCAGCCTCCTGGTGCTCCAGTATGCGCACGACAACTACGTGGTCAGGAGCGATTTCTACGGTTGCACTGTTGTTACCATTGAGCAGGACATCTTCACTGAAGGCTGTTTCGATAATGGCACTGTTTTCCGCGATTCCAGTGCCACCCCTTCTGCTTATCCAGTCTGACTCCTTGATATCCAGTTCCAGGGCGTCGGCTGCTCCCTGCAGGGAATCGGGCTGTTCAAACGTGATGCTGGAAAGGGCTTCAGAACGTTCATAAAATATATTGGCACGCTCTTCGGCAAGCAGCTGGTCAACCAGTGTGTCCCGAACATCGGCCAGCGGGGTAGCGACTTCCGGCTTGATCTCAACCAGTTCAATGATGTGGAAGCCGAACGGTGATTTTACCGGCTGGCTGCGCTCGTTTTTCTGTAATTGAAAAACACTGTCCTCGAATTCGGGTGCCATCATACCGCGTCCAAAAAATCCCAGGTCCCCGCCGTTGGCTGCAGATCCAGGGTCATCCGACAGTTCCTTTGCCAGGTCCTCGAATGATTCTCCGGCATCCAGTCTTGCCGCAATACCCTGTGCTTTTTCCAGTGCTGCAGCCGTTGCAGTCTCATCGGCATCTGGCAACAAACGAATCAGAATATGTCGTGCGTGCCGCTCCTCCGGGATGACATACTTCAGGGATTGTTCGTCATAGAGTGCCTGAACTGCCTGCTCGTCAACTTCAATGCCCGGATCCAGGGTCGACACATCAAGTTCCAGGTACTGAACCTTGACACGCTCCGGTGACATGAACGCATCACGGTGAGCATTATAGTAATCTTCGATGTCCTGGTCTGTGATTTCCAGCTGTTCACTGAATGATTGCAGTGGCAGGACAATATAGTTGAAACGCCGCTGTTGGCCCTCCAGCATATAGGCTCGGCTCAATCCGGCTGCTGTTGCGGCAGCCGTACGCCTGATGCCATCCCGGTACTGATTGGTAATGATTTCCAGTTTCAGGTTGTGTTCAAAATCTGCAGGACGCATCCCCTGGTAACCCAGCAGGCGTTCATAGAGTGTTTTGGAAAAGACCCCGTCTTCCTTGAAGGCATCGATAGCATTGATGCGGGCGGCGACCTGTTGATTACTGGCCGCGAATCCTTCCTTGCTGGCTGCCTGCAATACCAGTTCCTCATTGATCAATTGTTGCAGGGCATTCGCTTTCAGGATGTCTTCATTCAATTGTGCAGCATCAAAATTATCGCCCAGCATGTCCGCCATGCGTGTCCTGAGTTGCTGGTAGGCCTGCCGGTGTCGATCCAGTGTGATTTCTTCATCATTGACGGCAGCTGCATAGTTGGTCGCACTGCTTTGCAGGTAGGAGTTAAGCCCAAAAAATGCAAATGCAACAAACAGGATGCCGAGGATAATCCATCCCACAACACCCATAACGCGTTCTCGTATTGCCAGTAACATGATTTGTCTCTCGGGAATTAGCCGTAAATGTGTATCGGGTGTATCGGGCTGCGGGGTATCAGTGTAGTGCTCAATCCATGTGATAAAAGAAAGGGCACCGGTTAAGGTGCCCTTTGCTATCCAACATGGCGGAGTGGACGGGACTCGAACCCGCGACCCCCGGCGTGACAGGCCGGTATTCTAACCAGCTGAACTACCACTCCTGATCCTTGGTGGGTGCTGAGGGGATCGAACCCCCGACATTCGCCTTGTAAGGGCGACGCTCTCCCAGCTGAGCTAAGCACCCGAAGGCGCGCTAGTTTACGGCATCCTTGAAGGCTTTGCCAGCCTTGAAGCCGGGTGATTTGGATGCCTTTATCTGAATTGTTTCGCCGGTTTGCGGATTGCGGCCGGTTCTGGCAGCACGTTCACGAACAGAAAAAGTACCGAACCCTACGAGGTTTACCTGATCACCCTTGCCGAGTGTTGCAATGATGCTTCTAAGTACGGCATCGGTTGCACGTGTTGCATCTGCATTGGAAAGCTCTGTTGCACTGGCTACAGCGTCAATCAGTTCAGATTTATTCATATTTAGATATCCTCGTTTATTTATCGTTGAGAAAAAACCGGTACTTTGTATGTACTTCCACCCTGAATAGCTATCCGGGTATCCCCCATAGTCAAGCAGGAGTATTAAAACACAGTTATTCCCGTCAAAAAACCCGCAGACAGTCGATCATTGAATCGAACTGCCGGCGGGTTTTATTGAGCCAGATAAGATTAGTGGGCTCTCAAAGGCTTGTCTTTAGCCTTGCTTTTGCTCTTGGCGGTTTTTTCGGCGGCTTCCTTGGCGTCCGGTTCGGCCAGTGGTGTTGGTTGATGCTGCAGCGCCACCTGCAGTACTTCGTCAATCCAGCGGACGGGCCGGATATCCAGCTTGTCTTTGACGTTCTTCGGAATTTCCGCAAGATCTTTGCGATTCTCCTCAGGAATCAAGACGATAGAGATACCTCCTCGATGAGCGGCAAGCAGCTTTTCCTTCAATCCGCCGATCGGCAGTACTTCACCGCGCAAGGTGATTTCACCCGTCATGGCTACCTCCGACCTGACCGGGATACCGGTTAGTGCGGAGACCAGCGCCGTACACATGCCGACACCGGCACTGGGTCCATCCTTCGGTGTGGCACCTTCCGGTACGTGGATATGGATATCGTATTTCTGGTAGAAATCCTGATCGATACCCAGTGCATTGGAACGGCTGCGAACCACGGTGGCCGCTGCATGGATTGATTCCTGCATCACATCGCCCAGTTGACCCGTGTGAATCATCTTGCCCTTGCCTGGTACGATGGCCGATTCGATGGTCAAGAGTTCACCGCCCACTTCGGTCCACGCAAGTCCGGTGACCTGGCCTACCTGATCATGTTCCTCGGCAAGCCCGTAACGGAAGCGCTTCACGCCCAGGTACTTTTCAAGATTCCGTGGTGTAACCGAGACCTTGTTGTCTTTCTCGTGCAACCCCAGCTCCTTGACGACCTTGCGGCAGATCTTGGAAATCTCGCGTTCCAGGTTGCGAACGCCGGCCTCACGCGTGAAGTAGCGCACGATATCGCGGATGGCATTCTGGCTGACTGAAAGCTCACCCTCCTTGAGGCCGTTGCTTTCAAGTTGTTTTGGCAACAGATAGCGCCAGGCTATGTTGATTTTCTCGTCTTCCGTATAGCCGGGAATTCGGATGACCTCCATGCGGTCCAGCAAGGGGGCAGGAATGTTCATGGTGTTCGCTGTTGCGACAAACATGACATCCGACAAGTCAAAATCAACTTCCAGGTAATGATCATTGAAGCTGTTGTTTTGCTCCGGGTCCAGTACTTCAAGGAGTGCCGATGAAGGATCACCACGGAAATCCATGGACATCTTGTCCAGTTCATCAAGCAGGAACAGCGGGTTCCTTACCGACAGCTTTGAAAGATTCTGTACGATCTTGCCTGGCAATGAGCCGATGTAGGTTCGGCGATGACCGCGAATCTCGGCCTCGTCGCGCACACCACCCAGTGACATGCGGGTAAACTTGCGTCCCGTTGCACGGGCGATTGAACGTCCCAGCGAGGTCTTGCCGACGCCCGGAGGTCCTACCAGACACAGGATCGGTCCTTTCAGCTTTTTAACCCGTTTCTGGACCGCCAGGTACTCAAGGATGCGTTCCTTGACCTTCTCCAGTCCATAGTGGTCTTCCTCAAGAACAGCTTCCGCAGCGGCCAGGTCATGACGGACTTTGGTGTGTTTCTTCCAGGGCACATTGACCAGCCAGTCAATATAGTTCCTGACGACGGTCGCTTCAGCAGACATCGGTGACATCATCTTGAGTTTATTCATCTCCGAGGTGGCCTTTTCCCTGGCCTCCTTGCTCATCCCGGCCTTCTCGATCTTTTGTTCCAGCTCTTCCAGCTCGTTGGGGACATCGTCCATATCACCGAGTTCTTTCTGAATAGCCTTCATCTGCTCATTCAGATAGTACTCGCGCTGGCTCTTTTCCATCTGCTGTTTGACACGGCTGCGAATACGCTTTTCGATCTGCATGATATCGATCTCGCCTTCAATAAGTACCATCAGGCGTTCCAGGCGTGCATGACTGCTCACGATCTCAAGGATCTTCTGCTTCTCTTCCAGTTTTAGCGACATGTGGGCTGCGATGGTATCTGCCAGTCGGCCCGGTTCCTCGATTCCGGACAATGAGGTGAGGATTTCCGGCGGGACTTTCTTGTTCAATTTGACATACTGGTCAAAGATCGCAAGTAATGAGCGTGTCAGAACCTCCAGCTCTTTCTCGTCCTCGTCCTGTTCCTGTGGCAGTACTTCAACATGTGCAGTGAAGAAGGCATCGGTATTCTCATATCCGGTGATACGGACACGCTCGGCGCCTTCAACCAGTACCTTTACGGTTCCATCAGGGAGCTTTAATAGCTGGAGGATCGTGGAAAGTGTTCCGATTTCGTGGATATCATCCACGGAAGGATCATCTATTTCTGCATTTTTCTGTGCGACCAGCAGGATTTTCTTGTCTTCCTGCATGGCGGTATCCAATGCATTAATCGATTTCTCCCGACCGACGAAAAGCGGGATCACCATGTGGGGATAAACAACAACGTCCCGCAGTGGCAAGACCGGTAATGCATTTGTGGCTTGATCTGTCATATCAGTGCCCATCCATTCCTGATTAATTCAATAATAAGTCCGGGTTGTCAGTTAGTAATCCGCCAGAATCCTGTTGTGGCAGTTGCCCGCCCGGGGCCTTGCCCGTCGATCTGAATGATTGATTAAGAATCCGCAACCACGAGTTCTAGATATGGGGGCCAGTTGCGGCACTTCAACCATATTTTTGACAGGTACAAACAATATAGCAAAGACTGTGCCAGAAAGGCGCAAAGACAACCAGCGTAATAACTTGTTAGTTATTATGGAGAATTTGTATTACTCGGAGGCAGCGATAGCATCCGGAGCGTCAATAATCATGTAGGGTTTGGCGTCCCCGACAATAACATTCTCGTCGATGACCACTTTTCTGACGTTTTCCATCGATGGCAGGTCATACATGGTATCAAGCAATACCTGCTCCAGAATGGTGCGCAGTCCTCGAGCACCGGTCTTCCTGTTCATCGCTTTGCGTGCTACCGCACGTAAGGCGTCGTCCCTGAATTCTATTTCAGAGCCTTCCATGTCAAACAGTTTTTCATATTGCTTGGTCAGGGCATTCTTGGGTTCGGTCAGAATTTGTACCAGTGCGCTTTCGTCGAGTTCCTCCAGGGTTGCCACTACCGGTAGACGCCCAACGAACTCGGGGATTAATCCGTACTTAATGAGGTCCTGAGGTTCAACATCAAAGAGAATCTCGCCAAGATTGAGTTCTTCATCCTTGCTCTTGATCTCGGCAGAAAAGCCAATACCGCCTTTTTCAGAGCGGCTGCGAATGATCTTGTCCAGACCGGCAAAGGCACCACCCACAATAAACAGAATGTTTGAGGTATCGACCTGGAGAAATTCCTGCTGAGGGTGCTTGCGTCCACCTTGTGGCGGTACAGATGCAACGGTCCCTTCAATCAGTTTGAGCAGTGCCTGTTGTACACCTTCACCGGATACATCGCGGGTAATAGACGGGTTATCAGACTTTCTGGATATCTTGTCAATTTCATCAATATAGACAATACCCGTCTGTGCCTTGTCGACATCGTAATCACACTTTTGCAGCAGTTTTTGAATGATGTTCTCGACATCTTCACCCACATAACCCGCTTCCGTGAGCGTAGTCGCATCGGCAATCGTAAAAGGTACATCCAGCAATCGGGCGAGTGTTTCCGCGAGTAACGTTTTACCTGATCCGGTCGGGCCAATGAGTAGTATGTTGCTCTTTGACAGTTCTACTTCGTCCTTTTTATCCTGTACATCCAGCCGCTTGTAATGGTTGTACACGGCGACAGACAGAACACGTTTTGCACGGTTCTGTCCGATAACATATTCGTTGAGTACTTCGTTGATTTCCTGGGGTTTCGGCAGTTTATCACCACCCGAGGTGGCTTTATCCTGCATCTCTTCGCGGATGATGTCGTTGCAAAGTTCGACGCACTCGTCACAAACGAACACAGAGGGGCCGGCTATCAGCTTTCTTACCTCATGCTGGCTTTTGCCACAGAAGGAACAGTAGAGCAATTTGCCGTCTTCGCCCTTGCCACTTCGTTCGTTGCTCATGCTAAACCCTCACGTTTCTCAAGCTGTATCCATCCAGAGTCCATATTTATCACTAATTGTTATTATAAATCAACTCCTTCAACACCCTGTTTCGTTAATTAATCCTCAGTGATAACAATGAGTTCTCCAGAAGCTGCATTACGGGATATGGTTATTTGACACCCATGCATCAGTCTATGTTCAGCTAATATCCGGGCCGGTGGCATCATTGCGTTGATCGATGATTTCATCAATAAGTCCGTATTCCCTGGCGTCTTCAGCACCCATGAAATTATCGCGATCGGTGTCGTCACTGATCTTTTCCAGTGACTGGCCTGTGTGGCTTGACATAATCAGGTTGAGCTTTTCCCTGATCAGCAGGATTTCCTTCGCATGAATATCAATATCCGTTGCCTGACCCTGAAAGCCACCCAGCGGCTGATGAATCATCATGCGGGAATGCGGCAGGCAGAAGCGTTTACCCTTGGCGCCCCCGGTCAGTAACAGTGCCCCCATGCTGGCAGCCTGACCGATACACATGGTGCTGACATCGGCCTTGATAAACTGCATGGTGTCATAGATAGCGAGACCGGCAGTCACGGAGCCGCCCGGTGAATTGATGTACAGGTGAATGTCCTTGTCCGGGTTCTCCGATTCCAGGAACAGCATCTGTGCCACGATGACATTGGCCATGTAGTCTTCTACGGGCCCTACCATAAAAACCACACGCTCCTTGAGCAGTCGCGAGTATATATCATAGGAACGTTCACCCCGGGCGGTCTGCTCAACGACAATGGGTACCAGATTTAATGCCTGGGTGTTTTGTGCGCCATTCATAAGGTTGTTATCGGTCATTACAGGGTTATCCTTGAGATTGTTTGGCCTCTTCAACAAGGGCTAAAAAAGTGGTTTCTTCGTCATTCACATCAATGCCACTGTGTTCAACAACCCATTCCACGACCTGTTCTTCAATGACAGCTGACTGCGCACCCGAAAGCATTTCCCGGTTGCCGTAGTACCACTGCACAACTTCTTCAGGCTTCTCATAGGAAGAAGCGATGGTTTCAACCAGTTCACGGACACGGTCGGGATCCAGTTGTATCTGATTCTGCTTGGCAATCTCGGATACGATAACCCCCAGTTTTACCCGTTTTTCAGCGCTGTCCTGCAGTGCAGTTGCATCCAGTCCCTGATTTCCTTCCTGTTGCTGCAGCTCCCTTGTTTCCGATTCAATAAGGCTTTTGGGTACTTCAACCGGGTTGTTTAGCAGCAGGCCATCGAAAACCTGACTCTTCATTTTCGACTTTATTAATCCTTTTAACTCACGTTCCATATTGTTTCTGATTTCTTCTGTTAATGCCTGCATGCCACCCTCCAAAACTCCAAAGGCTGCGGCAAATTCATCGTCCATTTCAGGTAACACCCTTTCAGAAACCGAATGTGTCTTTACCTTGAATTTTGCTGCCTTGCCGGCAACTTCAGTTGAGGGATAGTCATCAGGAAACGTAATGTCGAGGGTTTTCTCTTCGCCGGTTGAAACACCGATCAACTGCTCTTCAAAGCCGGGTATCATGCTGTTGGAGCCAAGTACGACGGGCATTTTTTCAGCCTTGTTACCAGCAAAGGCATTGCCGTCCACCGTGCCTTCGTAGTCAATTGTGACCTGATCATCCATTGAGGCTGGACGCTTGACCTCATTCCACGTGGCGCGCTGCTTGCGTAAATTCTCCAGCATTTCCTGCACATCATTATCGATGATTTCTATAAGCGGCCGTACTACCGAGAATCCGTACTTAACGCCGCTTGTTAATTCAGGGAAAATTTCAAATGTCGCAATATATTCCAGCGGTTGACCGGCAGGAGAATCTTTGGGTTCGACATCCGGGGTTCCAGCCGGCCGCAGATTTTCCTGCGTAAATGCATCCTGTAACGTTGAGTTAACCACCTGGTCAATGACCTCAAGCCGCACCTGTGGCCCATATTTCTGCGCAATCACTTTTATCGGTATCTTGCCTGGACGAAAACCATCTAGACGCACAGTCTGACTCATTGACTTCAAGCGGGACTCAACTTCCTGGTCTACCCGTTCGGCTGGCACCTGAACGGTCATGCGCCGCGAAAGCCCACCGGTATTTTCTATGGAAACTTCCATCCCTTCACCTCATTAACTTTGTCGTTTATGTACTTCCTGGTCACAATAATTGTGCCAGTGCCACAGGTTTTTATGTCAGGAATTGTGTGGATCCCGAGTCAATTGGTGCGAAAGGAGAGACTCGAACTCTCACGGGTTGCCCCACTGGCACCTAAAGCCAGCGCGTCTACCAATTCCGCCACTCTCGCCACTTTCATCATCTATGCTGTCAACCTGAAATTATAACTATTTATTGTGTGGTTGCGCACCCCTCATTGACACCTAAATCAGCAGCGCTGAGCCTGCTTTCCCGGGCACAAAAAACCCGTGCCGGGCACGGGCATATCTGGTGGGCCGTGAAGGACTCGAACCTTCGACCAAGTGATTAAGAGAGGCCACCGGGAGCGCTTCGCGCAGTTTAACGCAGACTGAGGTATAGTAACAACAAGTAGTTACGTGGTTTTTCGAGGCTGGAAATCAGCCTCTTGATGGATCAATTGGTTAGGAAATGTTCCGGATTTGTATGCTTTTTTCGGGGCTAGGATCGCGCAAACTGTATGCGGCCCCTGATGTGGCTAGCTGGATAACAGGACTTGTAATGGAAGAGAAGGTTGTTATCTCGCTGCTTTCGGTTACCGTCGGCTGGTTTCTCGCCCAAGGCACCGCCCTTGCGAAAGACTGGCTATGTTTCACTCATAGCACAGGGAAGATTGAAACCGAACAGCGCGCCATCCCGGCATTGTTCATCGGCCCAGAGTTTTCCGTCATGGGTCTCGATGATCGAGCGACTAATGGATAGCCCCATCCCCATTCCAGATGGCTTGCTGGTCTGGAATGGATTAAATATTCTGCCAGCCATGTCAGCGTCGATACCGGGCCCGTTATCAGTCACGGT
>JBDLIH010000030.1:0-34055 GCA_039714975.1 Pseudomonadota bacterium | reverse complement strand
CTGCTTTCTTTTTTGCAGCCATACTTACAACCTCCACATATAGTTAGCCCAACGTGAGTATAAACAACCAGTAACAAATTACCAGTTTTTTTTAGTGGATTTCTTTACGTATTAGAACGACTGTGTTAACGGCGACATGCGAATTAAATTTAAAAAACGTGCAACACAAAAATTAAAAATGCATGTAACGGATTTGCTCATCAACGTGCAGCACGAAGATGAATGACATTTCAAATGACGAAAGTGATTTGTTTTGTGATCGGTGTGAACTGTGTTGCAATAAAATCACGGGGTGACATGTCATGTCTTGTAGTAACAGGTATGTAATCCTTGTCGGGTAACTCAACGGTTCACATGTTTCGGTATAGTTAACATAATGAACGAGTGTAGCGTTAACGAAGCGCGGTTTTATGTCTTTAAAAAATAACTCTTTTGTTTTTACAAACATAAGCTTATGTTTTGTTTGTGGTGCTGGATTGTCTTGCATGTGTGAAGTAAGTCGACACTGTTTCTGACCTTGAACAACAGCTGTGTCCAGGCATGATTTTGCTGGTTGCAGCTTGTTATTCGAGCGAGAGAATAAAATTCCAGTGTTTCTCGCTAACCGGCATCACGGATAAACGGTTTCCACGTCGCACCAGTGGCAAGTCGGATAACTCACGGTGTGATTTTAATTCAGTCAATGTAATGATGCGTTTCAGTGTGCGTATATAGCGCACATCAACCATGTACCAACGTGGATTATCCGGATCACTTTTCGGGTCAAAATATTTTTGTTTTGAGTCGAACGCCGTGTGATCAGGATAACCCTCACGAACGATTTTCATAATTCCTGCGATACCCGGTTCTTTGCAATTCGAGTGATAAAAGAAGGCCAGGTCACCTTTTTTCATGTCATTACGCATCATGTTTCGTGCCTGGTAATTACGTACACCGTCCCAGGGTTCTGTCTTCTTTGGACAGTTTTTCAGTTCTTCAATACCAAAAACATCCGGTTCTGATTTCATTAGCCAGTAGTTCATTCAAAAATACCTGTTATGTGTTGTTAAAAAGATACAAACGTAAAGTCAAAGAAGCTCTGATTAATTACTTTCCCGTCATCGGCGCAGGCCGGGATCCAGGTTTTTCAATACATTGGATGCCGGCCTTCGCCGGCATGACGAAGTAATCAGCGTTTTGTTTGGTAGATGCGCGCTTCGGTTGCAACGGCATCCAGTGGAATGTCCCAGTCATTCGGTTTAATGGCGGTTTGTTTTTGCAGTTCATATGCAAGCCCGAGAAGATATGGTTTACGCCAGAATCTGCGCCTGTTCAGGAATGCAAAACTGCGGTCATAATAACCGCCACCCATTCCAACGCGGTGCCCGTTGTCATCGAAGGCGACCAGTGGTGTTAACACCAGATCGAGTGCACAGGGTTTTATCAAGCGGCGTCGTACAGGTTCCGGAATACCGAAGCGGTTGAATGCCAGTCTATCCGTCGGGTTGAATTCTGCAAACCACAGTTTCCGGTTTGAGAACGGCACCAGCACCGGCAGGTAAATGGTCTTTCCCAGACCCCATAGTGACAGCATGAGGGGGGTGGGGTCGATCTCACCGTCCGATGCCAGGTAGGCGGCTATGCGCTGACTCTTTAATACAAGGGTGTGTCTGGCCGTTCGTTGTGCCAATTGTTCGGCACAGGCATCTGCCTCGGCCCGGGAGAGTGATCTACGCTGCTGACGGATACTCTGGCGCAGTCGACGAGATGACATGAGTGGTTGGACGTTCTTCAGATGGGGTAGACGGGAGGGCATCCTCCGTAGGTACCGTTGCAGCTGTTGCCCCTGAACCAAAGGTTCAAGAGGGGGACGGCAGTGGTACTTCAGGCTTTCCGCACATGGCAGACATGCACACCGGTACCAGATTAGTCCCCTGAATTGGTGATTAGGCTCAAGGAGATCTCAGCCACTATCAAATACAACAGGGGATGCCCAATTTTAATCAGTGATGACGGTTACTCCGTCAGTTAAGTTCTTTTTCCCGGTAGTTGGCCAGGGTTTCTTCAATGTGTGTATTCAGTTTATTGAGCCGGTTAGCCGTTGATTGTGAGTGTTCACCATCCAGGCAGCCTGATTTGATGGCCTCATGTGCCAGATTCAGGCCTGCCATGACTGCAATTCGATCGACACCGACGACTTTACCGCTGCTGCGAATTTCCGACATCTTGGCACTGAGATGATTTGCAGAAGCGACCAGTTCCTCTTTCTCTTCCTCCAGGCAGGTGACCAGGTATTCCTTGTCCATTATCCGGATCTTGACGGCATCAGACTCTTTGTTCATATGCCTGTCTCCAGTGATTTAAGGCGCGTTACAATGCCGTCGACACGGGTGCGCACCTGATCATGTTTTTCCAGCAGGTTGGCCCGTTCATTTGCCATTGTGTCCTGCTGCGCGCGCAAGGACCTGTTTTCCTGGTTCAGGCGCTCAACTATTTCCAGCAGGCCGGCCACCTGTTCTTCAAGGTGGATGAGTTCCAGATCAATCTCTGAGGGTGTCGTTTTTTTTGTCATGCGGCCAATATAGTGCGGATGCCCTGCACGGTCAATGCCGGGATGCAGGGAAATGACTGGCAACGGGTCACAATGCCGGTGTGTTGTAGTCTATAAGAATACTATAAAATAGCGCCTATCCAGAAAGGGTAACTCTCGTCAAGACGCCAAGATCGCAAAGTTATGACATTTTGTTATCAAAGGCATATTAATATTTTTTCTTGGCGTCTTTGCGCCTTTGCGAGAGAAATATTGGTGTTCGGCTATTTAATACATTCACAGCGAGGTTTATTTTGCAGGATACATTGCGCTTTAGTCATAATGAGCTGGAACAGAAGCTGCGTGCAGCTGATGCAGAAGGGGGTGCCAGCGAAGCACACGGTCTGCTTGCCGGTATTATCTGTGCGGGCGGCAAGTCGGAGCCGGAACTCTGGTTGGCGCATTTGCTGGGTGAGAATACCCTGAGTGCTGCCGCCAATCAGGTCAGTGAGCAGTTAACGGGCCTGCACGCCGATATTTTGCGCCAGTTCAACGATGATGCATTCAGCTTTGATCTGATACTGCCTGATGATGATGCACCCCTGTCGTTGCGTACCGAGGCATTGAGTCACTGGTGCGGCGGGTTTCTGTACGGGCTTGCACTGGGTGGATTTCGTGAAGATGTCGAGATGCCCGGGAATGTCGGTGAAGTCATGAAGGACTTTTATGAAATCTCGCATGCACGTTTTGCCTATGAGACAACAGACGATGCCGATGAGGCGGCCTATATGGAAATTGTCGAGTATGTGCGCATGAGCGTGCTGCTGTTACATGAAGAGTTGCAGCCATTGCCGGCAAGCACACGGCTGCAATAGGGGTCACTATGATTACACGGAAAGAATTCAGTCGCCGCCGCAAGCAGTTGATGCGTATGATGGGCACGAATTCAATCGCAATCATCCCGACTGCCACGGAGCAGTTACGAAACAGGGATGTGGAGTTCCCGTTCCGCGCCGACAGTGATTTTTATTATCTGACCGGCTTTCATGAGCCGGATGCAGTCGCCGTTCTGATACCCGGGCGTTCTCATGGAGAGTATTTACTGTTCTGCCGCGAACGTGATCCCGAGATGGAGACCTGGAACGGATTACGTGCCGGTACCCAGGGGGCCGTCGATAGTTTCGATGCCGATGACGCCTTTCCTGTCTGTGATATCGATGAAATTCTGCCCGGGCTGATGGAGCGTTGTGACCGCGTTTTCTACACCATGGGTTCGCGTCCGCAATTTGACCAGCGTGTGATGGAATGGATTAATCGCCTGCGCGAGGGTGTACGAACCGGTATGCGCACTCCTGACAAGTTTGTGTCGCTGGAACACCTGCTGCATGACATGCGGCTGTACAAGAGCCGTTCGGAGATTCGGGTCATGCGGACGGCTGCAAAGGTTGCCTGTTGTGCACACAAACGCGCCATGCAGCATTGTCAGCCGGGACTGTATGAGTACGAAATTGATGCCGAACTGCTGCATGAATTCCGGCGTGCCGGCATGGCGCCGGCCTACTCCAGTATTGTCGGTGGTGGTGCCAATGGCTGCATCCTGCATTACACAGAGAACAGCGCACAATTGAATGATGGTGATTTGCTGTTGATTGATGCGGGTGCCGAGTACGATTGTTATGCCTCTGATGTGACCCGGACCTTCCCGGTCAATGGCCGCTTCAGTGCGCCACAGAAGGCATTGTATGAGGTAGTGCTGGCAGCGCAGACGGCAGCCATCAAGAAAGTGCGGGCGGGCAACCACTGGAATGCCCCGCATGCCGCTGCGGTCAGGGTGCTGACCCGGGGGCTGGTCAAGCTGGGCATTCTCAAGGGCAAGCCGGCGGATTTGATACGCAGTGAAGCCTACCGCCGTTTTTATATGCACCGTACCGGCCACTGGCTGGGCATGGACGTGCATGACGTGGGTGATTACAAGGTCGGTGGTGCGTGGCGCGAACTGGAGCCGGGTATGGTGCTGACGGTAGAGCCAGGCCTGTATATCCCGGCAGGTACTCGCGGGGTTGCAAGGAAATGGTGGAATATCGGTATCCGTATCGAGGACGATGTCCTGGTGACCCGGGACGAACCGGATGTGTTGAGTGCGGCGGCACCCAGGACTGTTGCCGAGATAGAAGCAGTGATGACGCATGCCGCAGTATGACGTAATTATTATTGGTGGTGGCATGGTCGGTGCCAGTCTCGCCTGTGCCCTGTCGGGACAGGGCTTGCGTATCGCGCTGGTTGAGGCGATTGAACTGGAGACGCGCAGTGAGGCCGGTTATGACGATCGTGCCATCGCGCTGGCATACGGTACCCGCCGTATCTTCAGCGGGCTGCAGTTATGGGACTCGCTGGAAGCGGCGGCGATGCCTATTCATCAAATCCACATATCGGATCGCGGTCATTTTGGCATGATGCGCATGGATCGCAGTGAGGAAGGTCTTCCGGCGCTGGGCTATGTTGTCCCGGCGCGAGTCATAGGCCAGGTCCTGGCGGAAGCAGTCGCGAAAATACAGGAACTGGACGTTTTTTGCCCGGCCACGGTTACTGCGGTAAAGCGGACAGACGATGCCGTTGATGTTGATATTTCCCGGGAGGGAACAACGGCCACCTTGAGCACGCGTCTGATTGTGGCCGCCGATGGTGCCGATTCACCGGTTCGTGAGCAGTTTGGTATCGAGAGTGTTGCGACGGACTACCATCAAACGGCGATTGTAACCAATATTACCCCGCAACTGGCACACAACAATATTGCCTACGAGCGCTTTACGGAATCCGGGCCGCTGGCGCTGCTGCCAATGACGGAGCAGCGTTGTGCCGTGGTGTGGACGGTTGCATCGGATCAGACCGCGTCGGTCATGGCACTGAATGAAGCCGATTTCCTTGCAGAATTACAGACGCGCTTCGGGTATCGACTGGGCCGGCTTGAGCGGGTCGGGCGCAGGCAGGCGTGGCCCTTGCGACTGGTGCAGGCAAAGGAATCGGTGCGTGAACGGCTGGCCCTGATGGGTAATGCCGTGCACACGCTGCATCCGATCGCCGGACAGGGTTTTAATCTGGGGGCGCGTGATGTCGCGGTGCTTGCAGAAGTGCTGGTGGATGCTGTCAATGCCGGCGAAGACCCCGGTTCACTGGATGTGCTGAACCGTTATGGTGACTGGCGACACCGTGACCACAGGAATGTCACTGTGTTTACCGATGGCCTCGCACGCATCTTTACGTTACCGTTGCCGGCACTGGGTATGGCACGCAGCGCCGGTATGCTGGCATTTGATCTCTTGCCCCCGGCCAAGCGCCTGCTGACCCGGACGACCATGGGGCGCTCGGGGCGTACACCACGCCTGGCGCGCGGCTTGCCACTCTAAATTGATGCTACTGGTGCCCGTCCATAAAGGTCTGAATTTTTCTCGCAAAGGCGCAAAGACGCCAAGAAAGAATTATTTATGATTTTTGTAACAATAAGTTATAACTTTGCGATCTTTGCGTCTTGGCGAGAATTATTCTTTAATTGAGTGGACACTAACTACATAGCCCATGGCCCATTTTGACATCATTATTATTGGTGGTGGCATCGTCGGTGCCACTGCCGCCTGCGCATTGGGCCAGGCCGGTGTGCCGGTCGCCCTGATCGAGGCGCGCGAACCGGTTGCACCCGGGAGTCAGCAACCCGATCCACGGGTGTTCGCCATTACACGTGCCTCTGAAAGGATCTTCAGGTCACTGGGTGTGTGGGACGCGATTCATCAGTCGGGTGGTGCCTTTGCGTTCAGCGATATGGAAGTCTGGGATGCCAGCGGCGATGGTCTTGCCCACTTTGACTGTGCCGACCTCGGTGAGCCCTGTCTCGGACATATTATTGAACCACGATTTATCCAGGCGGCGCTGTGGCGGCAACTGGAATCAATAGCGACTGTATCACTCTATTGTCCGGCACGCTTTCAGGCAATCACTATCCTCGATGACAGGGTGGAAGTGGATCTGGATAATGCGCAGCAGTTGACCGCAGAACTGGTGGTTGCCGCGGATGGTGCGCGTTCTCCGGTACGTAATGCACTGGGCATGGAGACGCATGCCCATGACTATCGGCAAAGTAGTCTGGTCGCACTGGTGAAAACCTCCGAGCCACACCGGGACACGGCCTGGCAACGTTTCCTGCCGGGCGGGCCGCTGGCCTTCCTGCCGATGGGCGGCGGCTGGAGTTCCATCGTCTGGACCATGCCGTCAGACAAAATCGAGCGGTTGCTGACAGCAGACAGGGACGTGTTCCACGAAGAGCTGGCGGTGGCCTTTGGACACCGGCTGGGTGATATCGTCGATTCGGGTGAGCGCGAAGCCTGGCCACTGCAACGCATGCATGCAGAGCATTATGTAGATGCCCGTGTTGCCCTGATCGGTGATGCCGCCCATGCAATACATCCATTGGCAGGGCAGGGCGTTAATCTCGGCTTGCTGGATGCGGCGGCCTTGGCCGAGGTCATAGTGGACGCTAAACAGCGTGGCAAGGATCCTGGCCGCCTGGCGGTGTTGAGGCGCTATGAGCGCTGGCGCCGGGGCGACAACCTGTTAATGATGACGGCGATGGACGGCATCAACCAGATCTTCAGCAAGGCGGGACCACCCTTGAGTCAGGCACGCAACCTTGGTTTGTCTATGGTCAATCGGTCCGGTATGGCCAAGCGGCTGTTTATGGAGCATGCCATGGGCCTTGGCGGGGACTTGCCGAAGCTTGCGACAGTGAATGAGGAAGTTTCTTCATCTGATTGAACTGTATTACCCTAAATTAGTTTCTATCCATAAACGCTGTAATTTCTCTCGCAAAGACGCAAAGACGCAAAGGCGCCAAGAAAGAGTTTTTATACTTTTTATAACAATAAGTTATAACTTTGCGATCTTTGCGTCTTGGCGAGATTTATTCTTTCTGGAGGGGCGCTAAATATAATATATTTGCTGCCCTTCACAGCGTGAGTATTCACCAATATAGATAGTCAGGCATATGGCACTCGCTGGCGTGCAGGAGTATATTTTCGCCGATAAAATTCAGCGAAGAATACCAACGGATATGACGAACAAAACCCCCCTGTATGAAGAACACCTGGTTGATGGTGGCAAGCTGGTCGATTTTGCCGGATGGGATATGCCGATCAACTATGGTTCCCAGATCGAGGAACACAACAATGTACGTCAGGATGCGGGCATGTTTGATGTCTCGCACATGACCGTGGTCGACCTGACCGGTGATCGCAGCCGTGAATTCCTGCGCTATCTGCTGGCAAATAATGTTGATCGACTCAAGGACAACGGCAAGGCGCTGTACAGCTGCATGCTGAATGAGAACGGTGGTGTCATCGACGACCTGATTGTCTATTTCCTGCAGGATGATTTTTTCCGCATGGTGGTCAATGCCGGTACCCATGACAAGGACATGGCCTGGCTGAATAAACAGGCGCCTGCATTTGATGTCAGGGTAACCGAGCGACCGGAACTCGCCATGATTGCGGTACAGGGTCCTAATGCCCGTGAAAAGGCTTTGCCCCTGCTCAGTGAGACAGTCCGCACTGCAGCCAGTGAGTTGAAGCCCTTCTTTGGCGTGTTTGATGGCGACTGGTTTATTGCGCGCACCGGTTATACGGGCGAGGATGGCTTTGAGATTGTACTGCCTGCCACGGATGCAGCGACCTTCTGGCAGCAACTGCGTGACGCCGGGGTACGACCGACCGGTCTGGGTGCACGCGATACCTTGCGCCTTGAGGCGGGTATGAATCTGTATGGCGCTGACATGGACGAATCGATCAGTCCACTGGAGGCGGCGCTTGGCTGGACGGTTGCCTGGGAACCTGCCGAGCGGGATTTTATCGGTCGTGCCGCACTGGAAAAACAGCGCGAGCAAGGGACGTCACGGAAACTGGTTGGATTATTGCTGGAAGGCAAGGGCGTATTACGCAATCATCAGAAGGTGGTTGCAGCGGGTGAAGGCGAGGGTGAGATTACCAGCGGCAGTTTTTCACCGACGCTGCAGCGTGCGATTGCCTTTGCGCGTGTGCCGAAGTCGACGGGCGATACCTGCCAGGTGGATGTTCGCGGCAAGCTGTTGACGGCACGGGTGGTTAAACCGCCGTTTGTCCGCAACGGGGAAGCACAGATAGAACTTTGAACACAACACATAACGACCAGATCAAGAGAGGTAATCATGAGTAACGTACCGGTTGAGCTGAAATATGCGAAAACGCATGAATGGACGCGCGTCAATGATGACGGTTCAGTGACCGTGGGCATATCGGACAGCGCCCAGGATCAGTTGGGTGACATGGTCTTTATCGAATTACCCGAGGTGGGTCAGACGGTCACTGCTGAAGAGGCCTGCGCCGTGGTGGAGTCCGTCAAGGCAGCCTCCGATGTCTATGCACCCATTGGTGGCGAGATCGTCGAAGTCAACGAGGCGCTGGCCGACAGCCCTGAAACCGTCAACCAGGATGCCTTCGGTGAGGGATGGCTGTTCAGGCTGCAGCCGGCGGATATCGGTGAAATGGCAGCCTTGATGGACGGTGATGCCTACGAGACGTTTCTGGCGTCCGAGGCACACTAGGGAAGCGCTGATTATCTGGTATATGGTCGTCATTGCGAGCGCAGCGTGGCAATCTCCTGGTATGGAACCCGTCACTTGGAGATTGCTTCGTCACTTTGTTCCTCGCAATGACGCGTAAATCAGAGCCCCCTTGGTTTAAAGCCTATTTAATAACACCTGGAACATAATAACTGCTATGCCTTTTATACCCCACTCGGAAACTGATATAGGCGAAATGCTGGCTGCCATTGGTGCCGATAATGTCGAGGCCCTGTTTGATGAAATACCAGCCAACCTGCGTATGGGCGAACTGTCCGGTGTCCCGGAAGGTTTGATCGAGCAGGATATAACGCGCCTGATGATGGCGCGTGCCGAGGCGGATGGCCGACCGTTATGCTTCATGGGTGCCGGTTCCTATGATCACCATATCCCGGCTGCTGTGTGGGAAATCACGACACGTGGTGAATTTTACAGTGCCTACACGCCGTACCAGGCGGAGGCAAGCCAGGGCACGCTGCAACTGATCTACGAATTCCAGACCATGATGACGCAACTGACGGGACTGGATGTCTCCAATGCGTCCCTGTACGACGGCGCATCCGGCCTGGCCGAGGCAATATTGATGGCGGTACGTGCCAACCGCAAGTCAAGGTCACGCCGCATCCTGATACCGACCACGGTGCACCCGGATTACCGCAAGACCTCGCACACCATCGTCAACAGCCAGAACATTGAACTGGTCGAAGTACCGTATTGCAGCGACGGTGGTAACACGGTACCTGATTCCCTCAAGCACTATGAGGGTGAAGATATAACGGCAATCGTCATTCAGCATCCAAACTTCTTCGGCATTCTCGAAGACGTGGATGCGTTGACAGACTGGGCGCATCAGCAGGGCGCATTGGTAATTGCCGTCGCCAACCCGGTGTCCATGGCACTGCTGAAACCACCCGGTGCCTGGGGTGCCACAGGGGCGGATATCGCCTGTGGTGAAGGCCAGCCACTGGGGGTACCGATGATGGGGGGTGGTCCGTACTTCGGTTATATGTGCTGTAAAAAGGAGTATGTCCGCCAGATGCCCGGCCGCATTGTCGGTCGCACCGTTGACCGTGACGAGCGCGTGGGTTACACCCTGACATTGCAGGCCCGTGAACAGCACATTCGCCGTTCCAAGGCGACCTCGAATATTTGTACCAACCAGGGCCTGCTGGTCACAGCGGCGACCATTCACATGGCCCTGCTGGGTGCGGAAGGCCTGAAGCGGGTCGCGCAGGCCTGTCATGCCAATACGCGCAAGCTGGTCGCTGCATTAACGGCCAGCGAATGTGTCGAGCCTGTCTTCAACCGGCCGTATTTTCATGAGGCTGTACTGCGTCTGTCACTGCCGCTGGACAATGTGATGCGGCCGCTGCATGCACATAATATTCTGCCGGGCTATGCGCTGACGAAGGACTATCCGGAACTGGGGGATGCCTTGCTGGTGTGTGCAACCGAGACGCGGTCCGATGAGGATATTGCAAGCTACGCCAGTCACCTGCAGCGGATAATTAATTCTCAAACCGCGGCGGGTTGCCCGGTTAAACCGAAGATGGCCTGAGGGCTGTCGTACGCAAGTAATATAGCAAGTGACATAAAGGGGAAGAAAATATGGCAACAATTACCATACAGGGCAATGAAGTCCACACCAATGGTGAACTCCCGGCAGTGGGCAGCGATGCTCCCGACTTCCACCTGGTTAACGGCAAGCTGGCTGATGTGCATCTTTCAGACTATCAGGGCAAGAAGAAACTGTTGAATATAGTCGCCAGCCTGGATACGGGGGTTTGTCTGACATCAACACAGAAGTTTAATGATGCCCTGAAAGACCGGGATGATGTCGTCGTGCTGGTAATTTCAGGCGATTTGCCTTTTGCACAGGGACGCGTATGTGGTGCGGAGGGTATCGAGAATGTCGAGTTGCTCTCCATGATGCGCACACGCGGCTTTGCCAAGGACTACGGGGTACTGCTGACGGACGGGCCGTTGGCTGGTCTTTCTGCCCGGTCGATAGTTGTTATTGATGAAAATGACAAAGTGGCCTATACGCAACTTGTGTCCGAGCTTGGTCATGAGCCGGACTATGATGCAGCCATCGCCGCACTATAGATAACCAATATGCTGATATTCGAACACTCTCACACGGGTCGTCGCGCACTGGCACAGGCGCCGCAGCCGAATGATACCCCGGATATACCGGACGATTTTTTGCGCACTGATGCACCCGGCTTGCCGGAGGTATCCGAAATGCAGGTGGTGCGTCATTACACACGCCTGTCACAGAAGAATTTCTCCATCGATACCCAGTTCTACCCACTGGGTTCCTGCACCATGAAATACAACCCGCGTGCCTGTAACACACTGGCCATGCTGCCGGGTTTCCTGGCGCGCCATCCGCATGCGCCGGTATCCATGGGGCAGGGATTTCTTGCCTGTATGTATGAACTGCAGGAAATGCTCAAGGATGTCACGGGCATGACAGCGGTGACCCTGACACCGGCAGCGGGTGCACAGGGCGAGTTTACCGGTGTTGCCATGATTCGTGCCTACCATGACGCCAACGGCGACACTGAACGCAACGAAATTCTGGTCCCGGATGCCGCGCACGGCACCAATCCGGCGACCGCCGTAATGTGTGGTTACAAGGTGCATGAGATTCCCACAGACAAGCAGGGCGATGTCGACATGGAGGCCCTGAAGGCAGCCGTGGGTCCGCAAACGGCCGGTATCATGCTGACCAACCCGTCAACACTGGGCGTGTTTGAACGCCGCATCAAGGAGATTGCAGACCTTATCCATGCGGCCGGTGGCCTGCTGTACTACGATGGCGCAAACCTGAACGCCATCCTCGGCAAGGTACGTCCGGGTGATATGGGCTTTGATGTTATTCACATGAACCTGCACAAGACCTTTTCTACGCCCCACGGTGGTGGTGGTCCGGGCGCGGGACCTGTGGGTGTCAGCAAGCGGCTTGAGCCGTTTATTCCACTCCCCATCGTCGGCTATGACGGCGACGAGTATTACTGGATTACGGAAGATGTGCGCCCGCAAAGCATTGGTCGTCTGTCGGCGTTTATGGGCAATGCCGGTGTGCTGATGCGTGCCTATATCTATGCCCGTATGCTGGGACGTGATGGTATGCACCGTGTGGCCGATTTCGCTACCCTGAATGCCAACTACCTGATGGCCAGACTGGTCGAAGCCGGTTTTGACGTGGCCTTCCCGGGGCGCCGTGCAACCCACGAGTTCATCATCACCCTGAAGCGCCAGCAAAAAGAGCTGGGTATTACCGCCATGGATTTTGCCAAGCGCTTGCTGGACTACAATTTCCATGCGCCAACAACCTATTTCCCGCTGCTGGTCCCCGAGTGCCTGCTCATTGAGCCGACCGAGACAGAGACGAAGGAAGAACTGGACGCGTTTGTAGAGGCCATGATCGAAATCCAGCAGGAGGCCGAAAACAGCCCGGACCTTCTGAAGGAGGCGCCGCACACCCAGCCGGTCAGGCGCCTTGATGAAGTGCGGGCGGCAAAGCAACTCGACCTGGCCTGGAGTGGCTGACTGTTGTGCATGTTGCTGCCTGGCGAACGTCCAAAAACAAATGCTCTCGCCAAGACGCAAAGATCGCCAAGAAAGAAATAGAAAATGACTTTATATCAATCATATAAAACTTTGCGATCTTTGCGTCTTGGCGAGAGCAAAATACAGTATTTATGAATGAAGACGTTAATGGCGACTGATCCAGAAAATACCGGTATCCGCAGGTTAATCAGGGCAACCGGCTTTTCCCTGCAGGGACTGGCTGCAAGCTTTCGTCATGAGACGGCCTTTAAACAGGAGGTCGCATTGTCTGTCGTGCTGGTGCCGCTGGCATTGTGGCTCGGAAAGTCCGGGCTGGAGCAGGCAATACTGGTTGCCGTGTGGTTGCTGGTGTTGATGTTTGAATTGATCAACTCTGCCATCGAGGCAATTGTTGACCGCATAGGCCCGGAATTGCATGAGCTGTCCGGGCGTGCCAAGGACATTGGTTCTGCAGCCGTACTTGTCGCACTGATCAATGCCGCCGTGGTCTGGCTGCTGGTGCTGCGGTGACAGGTCTTTTACCTAACATTTATTGCTAAATCAGGGATTACTCTATGTCAGCACTCATCTGTGGCTCGTTCGCCTACGACACCATTATGGTGTTCAAGGATCAATTCAAAAACCATATCCTGCCTGACAAGGTGCACATCCTGAACGTGTCTTTTTATGTGCCCGACATGCGGCGTGAATTCGGCGGCTGTGCCGGCAATATTGCCTATAATCTGAAACTGCTGGGTGGCGAGCCGGTGCCCATGGGAACGGTTGGTAACGACTTTGGACCTTATGCTGCGTGGCTGGATGCGACCGGGATTGATCGCACGCATGTTACGTTGATCAAGGACCGCTTTACAGCACAGGCCTACATAACCACGGACACCGATGACAACCAGATCACGGCCTTTCATCCGGGCGCCATGGATGCCTCGCATGAAAACAGGGTAGGTGATGCGAACGGTATTTCCATTGGCATCATTTCACCTGATGGGCGTCAGGGCATGATTGATCATGCCACACAGTTTGTTGATGCCGGTATCCCATTCATCTTCGACCCGGGGCAGGGCCTGCCCATGTTTGATAGCGATGACCTTAAAACATTCATCGACAAGGCTGCGTGGGTCAGTGTGAACGACTACGAGTTGCAGCTGATGCAGGAGCGTACCGGTCTCTCACCTCATGAAATCGCCGAGCGTGTCGACGCCCTGATTGTCACGCTGGGTGGTGAAGGTTCGCATATCTATACGGATCAACAGCGGATCGACATACCGACGGCACCGGTTGCCAGACTGAATGATCCGACGGGTTGTGGTGATGCCTATCGCGGCGGCTTGCTGTTTGGACTCATGAACCAGCTGGACTGGGAAACAACGGGCCGGATTGCAGCGCTCATGGGGGCCATAAAGATCGAACAGCACGGCACCCAGAATCACCGTTTCACCCTGGATGAATTCAGGGAGCGCTACCAGTCGAGTTTTGGTGACCGGCTCGACTAGTCTATAACAGCAGTCAGCTCAGGCTGGCGGGGTTGCACTTATGATTGCACAATCAGTACGTCATGCAGTTATCAGTCGTGTGCTGCTGATATTGCTGTGTGCGAGTCCGATGGCGGCCGCTGCGGACGATGTGGTCGCCAAGACCATCTTCCTGGTTGATGAAAGTGACCGGATTGTTGCCGCGAACACGGCGACCGGGCAGTTCTTTTCCCTTCCCATTCGGGCAAAGGAGAAAATTCACGAACGCTATGTTGCGAATGCTGTCGCGATCCTGGTGACCAATCAGCGTTTTGCCGGTGTTGGTTCCTATCCTTCCGGCTGGAGCAGTTTGCGCCGCATTGCCAACGAAAAGGTGGTGAGTGCAGAGGTGGTCGATAAATCGGCGCTGCTGGTAACCTCGGACCGTATACTGACTTTCAATGGTGATAGCGGCTCGTGGTCCGAGACGCGGCGCTGACTCGCAGCGTGTTACTTGCCTTTCTTTAATAACTCACCAAGACCTGCAAGCGGGTTATGAGTGGCTGTCTGGCTGTCCTTGCCTGATGCATCCGTATTGCCGACGCTCTCGCCATCAAGGTAACGTGCATGTTCATTATCATGGCAATAGAGACACAGCAATTCCCAGTTACTGCCGTTCTCCGGATTATTGTCGTGATTGTGATCACGGTGATGTACGGTCAGTTCGTGGAGATTCGCACGGGTGAATTCACGTGAACAGCGCCCGCATACCCAGGGGTACATTTTAAGCGACTTCTCCCGATAGCCCTGCTCGCGTTTTGACTGGTTGCGGCGGGCATCGGCCACGATAGTGTCCAGCTTGCTGTTACCGGATGAAGGCTTCTTTTGTGTCATGGGAATACAGAATATGCTGTGAAACGGGTGGTCATAAATATGATCATGTCTTCTTGACGTGCTTGATATAACGCGGATTGTCAATCCGGTTAACGGTTAGCGACTCACCTGCAATCGTGAAGCCTGTGCCGTTACCGGCAACGATTAATTTACAACAGACTTCACCATGCCAGTTGATCGGTAACGGTGCATGATCGCGGTAGGTAAAAATATTATCAATGAGATCACCACCCGTGATCTCGCAGGGACACGCCGGCAGTTCGCCTTCAAGCTCGATGCCCTTGATGGTCAGGTCGATTGCCTGGGTCCAGAGTGAGTCTTCGATGGCATTTTCCATTTCCTGCACCAGCTGAACCTGTGAAAAATGCAGGGTGATTTCATCCTTACCCTGTTCAATGCCTGCCAGTTGCGCGCCAGGGAGTTGCAGTATCCGGGTGGTATCGCTCATGGCCTGGCCTTCGTCCCGGATTCAGTAAGCAGGGTTTTGAAGCTGTCAATTTCAGTGATTGGTGCGCTGCAGCTGTGACCGCTGCACACATAGGCCACGGTTTCTCCTATGGGTGCACGCTTGCCCAGTTGCCCGGGCAGTTTGTCGATGGTTTCGGGAATAGTCAATGTGAATCGGCGCGGTGCATAGGGACGCCTTGCCTGTGACTGCCAGTCAGCGATCGCAGCATCAGAACCACGGAGGATCACGGTCTGGAACGGGAACAGCGATTCCTCCAGTGCAAGCAGCAGGCTGGCATGGCCATGCGGCATGCCCTGGATGCCGGGCCATAGGGCTTTAAGTGTGTTTTCCGTGGCTTCCAGGTAGCGTGTTTCACCCAGCAGGTGCCCGAGTCGCCCCAGTACCTTGGCCGCAATGCCGTTGCCGGAGGGGGTGGCATCATCGTGATTGGGCTTGGGGCGTTGAATCAGGGTCTCATGGTCATCCGAAGTGAAGAAAAATCCCCCATTCGGGTCCTGAAAGTGTTTGAGCACCACCTCTGCCAGTTTAATCGCAAACGACAGGTCCTGTTCCCGCCAGCGCACCTGCAACAGTTCAAGTATGCCGTCGATTAGATAAACATAATCATCCAGGTAGGCATTCAGATGGGCACGACCGTCCTTGCAGGTGGCGAGCAGCCGGCCATCTTGCCACAGCGTTTGATAAATAAACTCCAGCGCACGCCCGGCTGACGCTATCCAGTCCGGCCTGTCGAGGTGACGTCCGGCAATGGCCATGCCACGTATCATCAGGCCGTTCCATGAAGTCAGTACCTTGTCATCCCGACCCGGTGGTATACGCCGTTCACGTTGTTGCAGCAGTTTGAGACGTGCACGCTGGTCGGCCTGCTCTATGTCAGCCTCGCCCATCGAGAATTCCCGTGCAAGTTCTGCTTTGGTTCGATAGACGTGCAGGTTCCAGTGTCCTTCAAAATTGGCAGCGCGGTCCAGACCATAGCGCCGGGCGAAGAGGGTGTAGTCATCCTCCCTCAGGATCTTCTTCACTTCACCCGGTTTCCACACATAGAATCTGCCTTCTTCACCTTCAGAATCTGCATCGAGACTGGAGTAATAGCCACCCTCCGGCGCCTGCATGTCACGCATCACCCAGTCAGCGGTTTGCTGACAGATGCGTCTGAACAGGGGGTTGCCGGTTGCCGCCCAGGCCTCGGCATACAGGGCGAGCAGGGCGCCATTGTCATAGAGCATCTTTTCAAAGTGCGGAATCATCCAGTGATCGTCTACCGAGTAGCGGCAGAAGCCGCCACCGAGTTGGTCGAACATGCCGCCGCGTGCCATCTTCTCCAGGGTAAAAACAGCCATATGCAGGGCACGCTGGTCGGTCGTTCCCGCCGTGGTGCGCGCACCGGCCCAGTGTCGCAGCAGTCGCTCTATGCTGGTCGGGTGCGGAAACTTCGGTGCGCTGCCAAAACCGCCTTCACGTTCATCGAAACTCTGTTCCAGTTGCTGGCGTGCCGTATCCAGTGGCAGCGGGTTCAGGGACTCCGCCGGATTACCCTGCTGCATCGATTGCAGGGCATGAACCAGGGTGCTGTTTTGTTTGCGGATTTCAGCTTCGTGTTCGGCAAGGAAGTCGTGCACGTGTTGCATCAGGTCAGCGAAGGAAGGCATGCCATGGCGTGGTTCATTCGGGAAGTAGGTGCCTGCAAAAAACGGCACCTTGTCATCCGGTGTCAGGAACACGGTCAGTGGCCAGCCACCGGGCCGCTGGGTCAGGAGCGAATGGGCCATCTGGTAAATTTTGTCGATGTCCGGCCGTTCTTCACGGTCGACCTTGATGTTGACGAACAGGTCGTTCATCAGCCCGGCAGTCTCCGGGTCTTCAAATGACTCATGGGCCATGACATGGCACCAGTGGCAGGCCGAATAGCCGACGGACAGCAAAATCGGCTTGTTCTCCTTGCGCGCCTTTTCAAGGGCCTCTGCTCCCCATGGGTACCATTCAACCGGATTGCGGGCATGCTGCAGCAGGTACGGGCTGGTCTCATTGATGAGGGCGTTGCTATGGTTCTTGTTCATGGCTTCGTTTCGTACTGTCTCGTCGGGCAGTGTACTATAGACAGCGCTCCAGACTGTGTGTTCTGGCGTGTATTTTAATACCTAATCCCTGTAAGGAAATTAAGTGGATCTGAGCATTGTCATTCCCGTGTTCAATGAAGTGGAAAGCATTGGTCCACTGCTTGATGAAATCAGCACACGGTTCGATGCTGAAACCGGCTATGAAATTATTGTTGTGGATGATGGCAGCGTCGATGACACGCCTGCGGTTTTGCAGACAGCCCGCCAGTCTCTCCCGCAGCTAAGGACATTGCACCACCATGAGTGCTACGGTCAGAGTGCTGCGATAGCGTCGGGTGTGCGCGCGGCAAGCAAACACTGGATTGCGACCCTGGATGGCGATGGCCAGAATGACCCTGCCGATATTTTGAAATTGTTCCGGATCATGGACGAGACCCATGATGATGTTCAAATGGTCGCCGGCTATCGCAAACAACGCAGGGATGGCTGGCTGAAGCGGGTGACCTCTCGTGTTGCCAACGCGGTTCGGGCGACCGTCCTTAACGATAGCACCCCTGATTCAGCATGCGGCCTGCGGATCTTTGCGCGGACAACGTTTCTCAGTCTGCCACAGTTCGATCATATGCACCGCTTCCTGCCGGCACTGGTACAACGGCAGGGCGGCAAGGTCCTGTCTGTCGAGGTCAATCACCGCGAGCGCCTTCGGGGGCAGTCAAAATACGGCATCCACAATCGCTTGTGGATTGGCATTATCGATCTAATGGGTGTGCTCTGGCTGCAACGGCGCGGCAAACAGCCGGTTGTTTCTGAAATAACATAGTTGGCTCCCATCCATAAACGCTATGATTTCTCTCGCGAAGGGGCAAAGACGCCAAGAAAGAATTTTAGTATGCATTTAATAACAATAGGTTATAACTTCGCGATCTTGGCATCTTTGCGAGAGTTATTCTTTCTGGATGGTCACTAGTTAATGTCGGTGCGATTTATTTTCCGGGGCTTGCTGGTGATGGTCATCCTCGTGCTGATCACCTGGCTGCTGAAAGACGTACTGGACCAGGGCTGGATTGATGCCCGGGTACGGGATAATGGTGTCGCCGGTGTGTTGTTGTTTGTACTTGTCTGCTGTCTGCTGGGCAGTGCCGGTCTGTCGCGTCAGGTGATTGCCTTTCTGGGTGGCTATGCCTTCGGTTTTTCTCAGGGAGTCGTGCTGTCCATGGTGGCTGTCGTGGCTGCATGTATTGCCACCTTCTATGTTTCACGTGTCCTGCTTCGCTCATACCTGTCGAAACGGTTTTCTACGCGCATTCAACAGATCGATGCTTTCCTGCGCGGGAATACCTTCACCATGGCGCTGCTGGTGCGCCTCTTGCCGCTGGGCAGTAACTGGATGATCAATATTGCAGCAGGTGTTTCCAGTGTAAGGAAGTTGCCATTCTTCCTGGGTTCGGCGCTGGGTTATATACCGCAAATGCTGATTTTCTCATTGCTTGGCAGTGGCACACGTGTGGACCAGTTCTGGCAGGTTGCGATAGCAATGGCCCTGTTTGTACTGGCGGCTACCCTTGGCATCGTCCTCTATCGAAACGTTGCGCGCGGCAAGACACTGGGGCAGACGCTTGACCGGGAGCTGGGTGTAGAAACCTCTGCCGTGACGCAGGAATGAATCCGCGTTACGGGTCCTGGTTGGGATTGCTAACCCTCTGGTTGCTTGTCCTGTTGACGGCATTGTTGACCCGACCGTTGCTGCCAGTGGACGAGACCCGCTACGCCAGTGTGGCCTGGGATATGTGGTCGCGCGGCGATTTCCTGGTCCCGTACCTGAATGGCGAACCCTACAGTCACAAGCCGCCCCTCTATTTCTGGCTGATACACGCTGGCTGGTGGTTGTTTGGCGTGCATGAGTGGGTGTTGCGGTGTATCGCACCTGTGATTGCGCTGCTTATCCTGTTTGCCACCGCAAACCTTTCACGCCAGTTGTGGCCGGGTGATACGGATTCTGCACGACGGGTCCCGTGGCTGGTATTTGGCAGCATATTCTTTACAGCGTTTATTACCTGGGTGCAGATCGACCTGTTACTGGTGTTGATGACGCTGCTGGCCATGACTGGCATCATCCGTGCGGCACACGGCATGCAGAGTGGCTGGCTGTTCACCGGTATTGCCATCGGACTGGGTGTCCTCTCCAAGGGGCCGGTGATCCTGCTGCACGTCTTGCCGGTCGCCTTGCTGGCCCCGTTATGGAAGCGTGATGCCGATACGCGCTTCTGGTTGCGCTGGTATGCAGGCATGGTCGGCAGTGTTCTTGTCGGTGCGGTGATCGCGCTGGCCTGGGCGTTGCCAGCTGCGCAGGCCGGTGGCGAGGTCTATCGCGAAGCCATTCTCTGGGGGCAGACTGCCAACCGCATGGTGCAGTCTTTTGCGCATGCGCATCCACCGTGGTGGTATTTTCCGTGGCTGGCGGTATTGTTTGCACCCTGGATCCTGTTGCCCTGGTGCTGGTCGGCTTTGCGGCGGGCCGGTGTGTCGAAGGACGAGGGCCTGCGTTTTTGCCTGACCTGGCTGGTTTCGGTGTTTGTCCTGATGAGCCTGGTCAGCGGCAAACAAATCAAGTATCTGCTGCCCCTGGTCCCCGCGTTTGCCTTATTACTGGGTCGGGTGTTGAGCCGCATGGATGACCGTATGATTCTGCAGCGGCCGTGGTTGCCGGGTGGCGTGTTGTTTGTGGCGGGCGGCTTGCTGGTGATACTGCCCTTTGTGATGGACGCGGCGGCATGGATCAAAAATATTCATCCCCTGTGGGGTGTATTGCTGATGGTGGTCGCGGTTGTGCTGTTGCTGCAGCGGCCCCTGCAGGCGGCAGACTATCCGCAGCGCCTGACCCTGTTCTCCGTATTGGTGATCATGATGCTGCATTTCGGGGTATTCAAAACGGCTGCGCCGGCCTACGACATGCAGTCGGCCAGTCGCGTGATTGCCAGTGCGCAGGCTGCCGGGCACGAGGTGGCGATGCAATTAGGTTATCATGGTCAGTTCGGTTTTACAGGGCGATTGACACAACCGATTGTACAGCTGGAGGCCGGTCAGGCACCGGTGTGGGCCGAGCATCATCAACAGGGCTACCTGGTAGTGATTACCCGGTCCGCCCTTGAAGAATACCCAAAGGCGGTATTTACCCAGCCCTACCGCAGCGGGTACCTTGCCATCTACCCGGGCGAGGCAGTGGCAAACAATCCCGCTGTATTGCATTGACACCGGCTAGAGCAAGCCTTATGACATCGAGCAATCTTCCCGTCCTCATGCTGAAGCGCAACGAGCAGCGTCGCCTTGCGGCCGGTCATTTATGGATTTACAGCAACGAGGTCGATACTCGCAAGACGCCGCTGACCGGTTTTGAACCGGGCAGCCTTGCTGCGATTCAGTCATCCGTTGGCAAGACGCTCGGCATCGGGTATGTGAACCCTCATTCGCTGATCTGCGCACGTTTGCTGACGCGGCGCCCGCGTACCGGGATAGATGCCGCTTTCTATGAACGCCGGCTGCGCAGCGCTTTGCAGTTACGGGAGTTCCTGTTTGAACATCCCAATTATCGCCTGGTGTATGGCGAGAGTGATGGACTGCCGGGGCTGGTGATTGACCGCTATGGCGGTGTGCTGGTTGTACAGATTACCACTGCGGGCATGGAAGCTGTCCGGGACCTGTTGCTGGAAGTCCTGAACAGGGTGCTCGCACCCGGCGGTATATTGCTGCGCAACGATACCCCGGTCCGTGCCCTTGAAGGCCTGTCACAGGAACCGGAGATCATGGGCGAGGTCCCGGAGACCGTATCCCTGGAAGAGGGCGGGGTGCAATTTGAAGTGCCACTGGCTGCCGGTCAGAAGACGGGCTGGTTTTATGACCAGCGCAGTAACCGGGCAGCCATGCATAAATATGTAAAGAATAAACGGGTGCTGGATGTATTCAGTTATATTGGCGCATGGGGGCTGCAGGCCGCTGCTGCCGGTGCCAGCGATGTCTGCTGTGTGGATGCGTCCCCGGTCGCGCAGTCATTCCTTGAAAAAAATGTGGCAGCCAACGGGCTGGTGGACAAGGTCAGGCACGAGACCGGTGATGCCTTCGATGTACTCAAGTCCATGCAGGCGGATAAACAGCGGTTTGATGTGGTCATCGTTGACCCGCCGGCTTTCATCAAACGCCGCAAGGAGATCAGGGCCGGCGAACAGGGCTACGCACGCCTGAATCGTCTTGCAATGCAGGCATTGGCACCGGACGGGATATTGATATCATGCTCCTGTTCCATGCATCTGGCGGCAGAGCGTCTGCAAGCTATCCTCTATCAGTCGGCACGCAAACAGGGGCGTCAGATGCAAATACTTGAGCGTGGCTTCCAGACCATGGATCATCCGGTGCATCCGGCGATAGCAGAGACCGCCTACCTGAAGGCATTGTTCTGCCGGGTACCGGCGACCTGAGAAACTGCCTGCAATCCATTGAATTCACTGCGCACAGAAAACGATTAGTACAAGGAATATTATGCTGACATATCCCGATATCAGTCCGGTTGCCATTGCCGTGGGTCCATTTGAAGTGCACTGGTACGGACTGATGTACCTGGTAGCATTTATCGCGGGTTGGTGGCTGGGGTATGTTCGTACACGTCGCGTTGGTACTGAATGGCAGGCCAAAGAGATCAGTGACCTGGTATTCTATTTTGCGCTGGGTGCAGTCCTGGGTGGCAGGATCGGCTATACGCTGATGTACAACTTCAGCGGCTTTATTGATGAGCCGCTGGTGATTTTCAGGATCTGGCAGGGTGGCATGTCCTATCATGGTGGCATGGTGGGTGTGTTTGTTGCCATGTGGTTGTATGGACGGCACACCGGGCGGACTTTCTTTCAGGTGACAGACTTTCTTGCGCCATTGGTGCCACTTGGGCTGGGTGCCGGCCGCCTGGGTAATTTTATCAACGGTGAATTATGGGGCAGTCCGACAGACTTGCCCTGGGGAATGGTGTTTCCGTTTGTTGATAATCTGCCGCGTCACCCGTCCATGCTGTACGAGTTCATCCTTGAAGGGCTGGTCTTCTTTGCCATACTCTGGCTGTTTTCAAGCAAGCCGCGACCGACCATGGCCGTCTCCGGTCTGTACCTGATCTGTTACGGTGTATTCCGCTTTGCTGTTGAATTTGTACGTGTCCCGGATGCACACATCGGCTTCCTGGCCTTTGACTGGCTGACCATGGGGCACTTGCTGTCATTACCGATGATCGTGATCGGTATGGCATTTCTTATCCATGCCATGCGCCGCACCGACGGGAAGATCAGTTGGTAATCCGTATATCATGCCATTATCAAATATTGTAATCCGGGGGTAATTTAAAAAAAGCATGCAACAGTACCTCGACTTGATGCGCCACGTGCGCGATAACGGCACTCGCAAGGAAGATCGCACCGGCACGGGTACCGTCAGTGTATTTGGCTACCAGATGCGCTTTGATTTGTCGAAAGGTTTTCCGCTGGTGACTACCAAGAAATGCCACCTGCGTTCAATTCTGCATGAACTGCTGTGGTTCCTGAAAGGGGACACCAACATACGTTACCTGCATGACAACAAGGTAACGATCTGGGATGAATGGGCCGATGAGGATGGCAATCTCGGGCCGGTGTATGGCTACCAGTGGCGCTCCTGGCCGGCACCAAATGGTGGCAGTATCGACCAGATCAGCCAGGTGATAGAGCAGCTCAGGAATAATCCCGATTCCCGTCGTATTATCGTCAGTGCATGGAACGTCGGCGAGATTGAAAACATGGCGTTACCACCGTGCCATGCCTTCTTCCAGTTTTACGTGGCAGATGGCCGGTTGTCCTGCCAGTTGTACCAGCGCAGTGCAGATATCTTCCTGGGGGTGCCGTTTAATATTGCCTCCTATGCCCTGTTAACCCTGATGATGGCGCAGGTGACGGGTCTGGAAGCAGGTGATTTTGTCCATACCTTCGGTGATGCACACCTGTATCTCAACCATCTTGAACAAACCGACCTGCAACTGTCGCGTACCCCGCGGCCATTGCCTGTCATGCGGCTTAATCCAGACGTAGATGACCTGTTTGCCTTCAGCTTTGATGATTTTGAATTGCAGAATTATGACCCCTATCCGCATATCAAGGCACCGGTTGCGGTATAACGCACTGTATGAAGATCTCTATCATTGTGGCCATGGCGGCCAACGGGGTAATCGGGCGGGATAACCAGTTGCCCTGGTATCTGCCGGCCGATCTGAAGCATTTCAAGCAGACGACGATGGGCAAGCCGATCCTGATGGGGCGCAAGACCTGGGAATCGATCGGGCGACCGCTACCCGGCAGAACCAATATCGTCATTACCCGTGACAAGACTTACACAGCTGCAGGTTGTGAGGTGGTCGATTCCATTGATGCCGCGATAGCGGCTGCCGGTGAGCAGGACGAGGTGATGGTGATCGGCGGTGCGGAACTGTATCGCCAGGTATTATCCAGTACCGATACGATTTATTTGACGCAAATCCACGAGGTGTTTGCAGGGGATACCTGTTTCCCGGAGATTCACAATACCGAGTGGCACCAGGTCGAACGTATTGATCACGAGGCCGATGAAAAAAATGTTCACGACTACAGTTTTATTCGTCTCGACCGCGTGCACACCGGGTAATAAAAGTCAGCCCGGTAGCTGTTGTCCTGCACACGGCAGGCTAAACCACTGTGGTGTGACATCTATCCGTAACGCCGTCAATTCACCGCCCCAGAGACATGCCGTATCCAGCGGGTAAATGCCGGCATCCGTGCGTGGCCCCAGTGTTGACCAGTGACCGAAGACAATCTTCAGGTCCCGGCTGCGGCGCTCGGGTAACTCGAACCAGGGCCGGTATTCCACTGGCTGGCTTCCCGGCGCACCCTTGTATTTCAGCTTCAGGCGGCCATCTGCATCACAAAAGCGCAGCCGTGTAAAACAGTTGATAATGAAACGCAGCCGTCCCCAGCCGGCAAGCCCACTTGACCAGTGTTTTGGCTTGTTGCCATACATATGCGGAATAAAGGTGGAGAGATTATCGCTGCGCAGCACGATCTCGACTTCGTGCGCACATTGCTGTGCCAGTGGAAGGTCCCATTGAGGCGGTAGCCCGGCGTGGATCATGGTGAAGCCGAGTGTTTCATCGTGGTGCAGCAGCGGTTGCTGGCGCAGCCAGTCTATCAGTTCATCCCTGTCAGGGGCGGAGAGGATGGCATCCAGTGTATGGTCATCATTACTGAGCAGGTGTCCGTGTGCAGCAGCAATAAGATGCAGGTCGTGATTACCCAGTACACTGACAGCACGGTCACCCAGGTCGCGTATGAAACGTAATGTCTGCAGTGATTTTGGCCCCCGGTTAACCAGGTCACCGGCAAACCATAAGTGGTCTTTGCCAGGGTCGAAGCGGATCAGTTCGAGCAGGGCCAGCAGTTCATCAAAGCAACCCTGGATATCACCGATGGCGTAAACAGCCATACTACAGCGATGTATCAGTGCAGGGTGCGGGGAATGGCGAGGGTAAAGGCGGGGATTTCAGCATCAAATTCATTGCCGTCCTCTGCCAGCATCTGGTAGGTGCCACGCATGCTGCCAACGGGCGTCGATATCATTGCGCCACTGGTGTATTGAAAACCTTCGCCCGGGTTGAGGTGCGGCTGTTCGCCAACAACACCCTCACCCTTGACTTCCTGAATGTTGCCGTGGGCATCTGTAATTATCCAGTGACGCGATAACAGTTTTGCAGGCTGCCCGCCTTCATTGCGGATAGTGATGGTGTAGGAGAACACATAGCGCTCATTGTCAGGCTCGGATTGCCCTTCAACGTAGTTGGTCTCGACTTCGACAACGATGTTGTGAGTATTTTCGATTTCCATAATATTTGGTCGTGGGTTCTACAGATTCCTGACTGCAAGCATACCCTTTCCGCCCCAAGGTGACAAAATCCTGGCTGCCTGGCTTAATGGCCGGATTCCTGCCATTTGAACACCCAATCAGCCACATCCTGAACTTGAGGCTGAAATCCTGCAAATGTGACCGGGTCAGCAGAAATAATGTGCCTGATGGCACAGGATAATGGTAACCCTGTGAGAAATTGATGGCACAGAAGATGAACCTGCTGTCCGTACCGAGGTCCGCCATGTTCAGAGACAAGCACACACACCGCAAGCTGGATCCATTGATGCTGCTGGCCATATTCGTGAGTCTGGGCGTGTTGATGACCTCGGCGGTAGCTGCAGCCGAGCCGTTCTACAACACGCTGAGCCTGGCCAATCTACAGGACCAGGAAGTTCGGCTCACACCGGTAGGCAAGCATGGCGCCGGACTGCATATGTCATACCAAACCAACCCCTACAGATACGAACCATTAAAGTTCAACCGCACCAATGTACAGCAGACCGTATCATCACCGACCTTTTTTCTGTCTGTACGCGTTCCCTGGTAGTTTTTTATTGGCTCGCAACTGCATAGCAGACCTGAAGTATTCTCACATCTGAAGTGTCTCTGCCAATCCTGGCAGGCCAGTCCGGTCGTGTCCTGACTCCACGAGACAGGGGACAATTGGAGACTGGCAAGAGAGGCAGTAGAATGGCATTGACCGTACATCACTCTAAATGTGAAAAAAGCGATAACAAATGCCAGCATCGACCGATTCTGATCTTTCACCTGAGATGCCATTCCTGGCAGCCGTTGACCTGGGCTCGAACAGTTTTCACATGAAGGTGGTGCGTGTCGTTGGCGACGAACTTGAAGTCATTGATCGTATACGCGAAATGGTGAGGCTGGCATCCGGTCTGGATAAAGATGTAAACCTGACCGATGAGGCGATGCAAAGGGCGACTGATTGCCTGTCGCGGTTCGGTGAGCGCCTGCGTGATATTCCGTCTGACCAGGTACGCGTAGTGGGAACCAATACACTGCGTCGTGCAGGGAATGCAAGAACATTTATTTGGCGGGCACAGCAGGCACTCGGGCACCCGATTGAGATTATCGGTGGACAGGAAGAGGCGCGGCTGGTCTATCTTGGTGTTTCCCACAGTGTACGGAGCAGTGATGGCCGCATGCTGGTGGTTGATATCGGCGGTGGCAGCACCGAACTTATAATTGGTCGTGGTTACCAGCCATTGCATCTTGAGAGTGTGTTCATCGGTTGTGTCAGTCTGAGTCTGAAATTCTTCAAGGACGGATCGATCACTCGCAAGCGCATGAGGAAGGCCATTACAGAAGGGCGCCTGCACCTTGAACCGTATGAGAAAGCTTATCGTCGTATCGGCTGGGAACAGGCAAATGGATCATCCGGTACGATTCGTACTATCGAAAAGGTCGTCATCGCCCAGGGATGGAGTGATGATGGCATTACCCCGGAAGCACTTGGCAAGTTACAGGATGCACTGGTAAAGGCGGGCAATATCGATGCACTTGACCTGAAGGGGCTGGGTAAAGATCGGGCGCCGGTCTTCCCGGGTGGAGTGGCCGCACTGAGTGCCGTATTCGATGGCCTGAAAATAAAGCGTATGTGGGCGTCAGATGGCGCCTTGCGGGAAGGTCTGTTGTATGACCGGATAGGGCGAACCGAGCACGACAGTGTCCGTGAGCAGAGCGTCACTGCCCTGATGGCGCGTTACCAGGTGGACCTGGAGCAGGCGGCCCGTGTGGAGGAAACCGCTGTTGACTGTTTCTCGCAACTGGCACGTGTCTGGAGACTGGACAGGAACGAGAATTACAGGCAATGCCTGATATGGGCGGCCCGGTTGCATGAAATCGGTCTTGCGATCGCACACAGTAAACACCAGAAGCGTGGCGAATATATTGTACGGTATTCAGACCTGCTGGGATTTACCCGCAGTGAACAGCAAATCGTGGCGACTCTGATACGTGCACACCGTTACAAGTTTCCATTGAGCGTCCTCAATGAGTTCAGTGAGGCGCTGATAGAACCTGTTATGCGTCTGTGTATCTTGCTGCGCATTGCCGTTCTGTTGCGTCGCGGTCGAAGGGATGAACAGATGCCGGAAATATCAATGACTGCCAGGGGCAGCAAGGTGCAATTGAGGTTCCCCGAGGGATGGCTGGACAAGCATGCCCTGACGCGGGCAGATCTGGTACAGGAGAAAAAATATCTGAAGGCCATCAAGGTTACTCTTAAATTTGAATCGTAATCCTTAAGATATCCTCGTCATTGCGAGCGCAGCGTGGCAATCTCGTGATTGGGGATCAGTCATTTGGAGATTGCTTCGTCACTTTGTTCCTCGCAATGACGCATGCCCCGTATCGTGACTTCGATCACTGTTTTTTCGGTGACAGGTGAGAAAATCAAGATTGCTTTTCTACTTTGAACCGGAGGAAGTGATCCCATGAAACTACAACACCTTGTTATTGTATTAGGCTTCGTGGCTGTTGAAGCGTACGCAGACAGTTCCACCCTTGATGCAGCGATCGGTGGCGGTATAGGTGGCGCCGCCGGTGCGGCAATTGGCAACGAGATCGGTGGTCGGGACGGTGCTATTGTCGGTGGTGCACTGGGTGGGGCGGTTGGTGCCGCAGTCAATACACCTAAAGAGCAGCATCACCATGTCCCTGCAGAAACCCGGCATTATAACAATGTTAACTATTATGACCGACGCGATTACGACAGGCCCTCGGGGTCTCGATTCTGTCCGCCCGGGCAGGCAAAAAAGGGGCGTTGCTGAACCCGGATGGTATCTAAAGAACGGGGCTGATTTTTCTGTCTGACGATGTTGGGCAGGTCATTACGGCTCCCGAATTTCATCCAGCTGGTTGGCAAGGGTCGCGAAGTCATTAATGTCGAGTGTTTCGGCGCGTGCCGACGGGTCAATCCCCAGACTGGAAATATCTGCGGCATCCAGCAAGTCACGCAGGGTGTTACGCAGTGTCTTGCGACGTTGTGAAAAGGCCTGCCTGACCAGGGTCTCAAATGTGGCTTCATTCGAAAGTTGTACCAGGGGTTTTGAATAAGGCTCCAGCCGGACAAAGGCCGACTCCACCCTGGGCGGTGGCTTGAATGCTCCGGACCCGATAGTAAACAGGGGAGTGACACGACACCGGTATTGCAGCATGACTGACAGGCGCCCGTATTGACCGGAGCCCGGACTGGCAGCCATGCGTTCCACGACTTCTTTCTGCAACATAAAGTGCATGTCCCTGATGCATTGATGCTGGTCCAGCAAGTGAAATAATAACGGTGTGGAAATGTTGTACGGCAGGTTGCCGATGATACGTAATTTCTGATGAGCGGCGACCTGGCAGAAATCGAAAGTCAGTGCATCCGCGCTGTGCACAGTGAGCTCACCGATGCTGCTGCAGCCGGCCTGCAACGGTCCGATCAGATCACGGTCGAGTTCCACAACAGTGAGCTTCCCGGCAGCTTCCAGCAGTGGTCGTGTTATCGCTCCCTGGCCCGGACCGATTTCCAGCAATGCATCGGACTTTGCCGGTCGAATGGCGTTGATGATCTTGTCGATAATCACCGGGTCATGCAAAAAGTTCTGGCCGAACCTTTTCCTTGGACGGTGATTCAAGGGTTTATCCTGGTATTAGTCATTATTAACAAGCAGTTAAATATTGTCGAAATGGATTTGCCCACGCAAACCACCCAGTTAGATCCATAGTGGGTGCGATTACAACTCTCATCGATATTCGCATCGGTAGAAAGTGATGGGAATCTATTGCGAGCTAAATGATATCACTTGCTATTGATTAGATGATGATCTCGGCAGCAGCACTCGACTGTAAATTTATTCTGTACTTCCAATGGTTGATGGCTGTATATATCCTTAAACGAATTCTGTAGGGATCAAAGGGAATTTTCAGCACATAACTGATTTACATGGAACAATAGAATAACTCCATATAATTGTTATGCGGACCGGTGGGTCCGTTCATTTAGCTATCAGACAAAAAGCACTAGTGAAGAGAGAAGAATAATCCACATGACTAGAAAAGTATCAGTTGATCGATTTGGTGAAGAGCTGTCAAGTATATTTTCCGGTCATAAGATGGTCGTGTTTCTTTGTGGCCCTTCTTTGAAGGACTTGAGTGTGGAAGGTGCGCAACTAAGATCTGATCTAAAGATGGCTCTCGAGGATGAAGGTTTCGAGGTTGTACTCGGAGAGGATGATGGCCTTGAAGATCTAAGAAGTAAATATGGGCACTACGCACATGAGAATGAGCTCCAGTTTATTCAAGGGCAATGCAGTGCGGTTGTACTGATTGCATCTAGTCCGGGAGCGCTATGTGAGCTTGGCCTGTTCTCGTATAAAAAAGCGCATACAGATGATAATAAGACTGACTTTATACTAATTCTTGATGAGCAATTTAGAGGAAAGAGATCCTATATCAACGAAGGCCCCGTTACTGCTATTGATGATTTTGGAAAGGTTTTTCATGGAGATCTGGCTCGATTCGATTACAGTCAGATCATAAAACGCTTAGTCAGAAGACGTGCCGTTTTTTTTACTGATACTAGGGGGCGCCCTCCAAGTAAGGGGCTTTAGAAATGCGAGCGCGCTTCAATGAAGACTTGCTACTCTGGGCAATTGCTACTTTACAGCCAGCATCGGCTGGAGACGCAATAGCCTTTATAAAAGAAATCTTTCCTGACACCAGTCCATTGCCCAAGGTAAAGGAACTTAATCACGTTATCCAACACTGGACAGAAGAGGGCTATATCTCACGCGTCCATGGTAAATCTCGTTTATATTCCATCACTAATAGTGGTAATGCTAAGCTTTCTATCCGCTTGAGAAGGCATCGTGATAAAACTCGGATCTTCTTGCTCAAAGCAGCACACGATGCTAAGTTTGAAATGTCGGGGGAAGCGCAACAGGGATTGACTGGCGTTTCACCAGTCGAGAATGGTAGCAGTGATATACAAGAGGGCTCGCGGCCAATAAGATCGGTCGTTGGTCCTCGGAGACCTCGGACCAACGACCGATCTTATTGGCCGCGGGTCGTAAAGCAACTAGATTTTAGAGTTGGCTCTGAACCGCGCTCCCCCGACACTTTCTTTGATTACTACTCGTTTCCCGATGTTAACTCTATTCACAGCGCAAGCAATAGTCTCTCAGCACCAAATGACCTTTCTATTATTGATCTAGGCATTTCCCTTGGGATTAGCCCACGCTTGCTAACCTCATTTATTCATAAACCATCCCATCATTATCGTCAATTTGAAATAGGTAAACGTGGAGGAGGAACGCGCACTATTAGTTCGCCAAAGGTTTTCTTGAAAGTCGTTCAGTATTGGATTTTGGATTACTTCTTGTTTAGATTACCGGTCAGCGACTGTTGTCATTCATATCGAAAACATCACTCGATCCTAACCAATGCAAGTCAACATGTTGGGAAAAGATTTGTGGGTAATATTGATATAAAAGATTTTTTCCAGTCTGTGAAAAAACTACAAATAGAGAATCTCCTATATGCAAATGGTTTTGGTCGGAAACTTTCCAATTCGATATCTAAACTGATTACGTTAGATGATGGTTTGCCACAAGGCGCGCCAACAAGCCCTTTAGTATCGAATGCATTTTTATATGATTTAGATTTGGCTATGGCAGAGCATGCAGTCACGCAAGGGGTTGTGTACTCTAGGTATGCAGATGACATCACTATTAGTGGCGACGAGCGCAAATCGATTGTTGATGCAATCAGTTACGCTTCTTCAATTCTCAAAAATAAGGGGCTTACTCTAAATGACAAGAAAACAAGGATTGCGAGTAATGGAGGTCAGAAAAGAGTTACTGGCGTTGTCGTAAACGTAAAACCCCAGCCGCCTAGGAAACTCCGGCGTCGAATCCGTGCAATGTTCCACCAAGCAGAAAATCGTCCTAATGAGTATAAAGATAAGCTTAGTCAACTTCGGGGATATTTAAGCTATTTAATGTCTTATCCGGTTCTTAGGGACTCAGCGGAACTAAAAAAGTACAAAAAGATACTCGACAATTTATCACAATGAGCCTTATGCGAGGGCTATTTCTATTGTCAAAATGATGCATCACTTAATAATCTTCAAGATCGGCTGCATGGGCGTATCCAACAAATCAATAGTCTGCTTGAACCGTTCATTCTTCACAAATTCTGCATATGCCCTTTCAGTTGTCTTGACAGAAGCATGGCCCAGCAGATGTTGAACATCTGTAATTGCTGCACCCCTGTTCAATAAACGAGTAGAAAATGTCTTTCTCATATTGTGCGAAGAAATATCAGTGAAGCCAGCTCTCCGGAATGCGGCTTCTAATGCCCGATTGTTCCTGATCGGTTTGTATCCGCTATATCTACCTGGGAATACATACTCACCTTCAGCGGACTTCTGGCAATACAGGACAGACGCTTGTGGACCCTGAGATGTGCTTTGTTTTGCGTTTTCGAGCGACCGGTTTTGTGGTGGTAACAGTGGAGCGAAACAGGCATCTGTTTTATAGTTCTTTCAATGTGTTGTATGGATGCCATGTGAAGATAAGACAATGGAACTTCCTAAGGATTAGAGCCGAAATATGCCACTGAACGAAGCCGACACTTGCCGAGTCTATGTAACGCCAGGCCTGCGAGAGGTAGGCTGGGAGACATCGCCGCGCTCAATCACTGAGCAGTACACGTTTACTGATGGTCGCGTTGAATTCACTGGTACCTACGGGTACCAAGAAGTGTATGCAGAAGATGATTCCTGTAATAAATCACTACAACATTCACTCAACGAGTTCCTTCTGATGTGGCTCAATAATCTGCACGAGCAGGGACACAAGATCGAATAATCCTGTTGTCTTCCATGTGAGTTGGATGGACGGTGGGGTTATGAATCACGGAACCACCAACAAAACCGAGTTATCAATCGATCAGCAGAAAACACTGGTCGAAGTCATCAGTGACCAATCTGGTCACAATCTCTCATTCGATGAATTCACCGATCAGGTATTGATGTTGTTTGAGGATATCTCCGGTTTCGAGGTGATTACTGATTCTGAATCAACATCTATCATCAACCTGTTATGGAGAAAGTATCATGGTCCCAACAAATGAAACCACTACCACCACCACGAAGAAGCCCGATCTCAACAAAGCGAATATTAAGAAGGCAATCGCTCAGGGAAAGGAGATGATCAAGTCTGGGATGTCAAAGGCAGATGTTTCTCGTGAGATATACGATCTCGTAAAAGGCGAGGAAAAGGAAGTCATCCTCCATGTATTCCAGCAGGGAGCAAATCTCACGGAGAAAGGTTCACTCACCTACCTGTACAACATCAAACGGAAGTTGAAAAAGAAATCCTGATCCCGTATCACTGGGTTTTATATTCGAGAGGAGATCAGGTTCTGATCTCCTCTTTTCGTTTCCCGTTCCTTCGGAACTGTAAACTCACCCTGTGGTTACACCAACCGATATTCGATGGGATGAATATCACAGTGTATTCCAACTGAAAATAGTGAGATGAGTGAAGATACGGGATTGATTGAGTTACCGCTTCAGAAACGATTTGAGAAAGTATCACCGGTGGTATTTGATGAGATCAGAGGTTGAATTTGTTTATCCCTCGCCCTGTAAATCGCTCCCCCCCAACAATTTCTCTGGAATCCACCCAATTTCCTCAGCGTTATCCGCCCCAAAATAGGTTATTTCACTTAACCTATTGTTTTTACTAATAAACACACACACCTGCCTATATTACTTATTAGCTAAAAAACAAAATTACTACATTATTCAATAGGTTAATCAAAATAACCTAATTCCTACCCCGATTCCCCCTAAGTCCCATATTTCTTAGATGATTTTGCCTCGTCCTCATAAATCTTTTGAACAACATAATCTCGCTTATTTTCAGGCACCCAGGTTTCCAGTATCCAGTTCCCGAGATTTAGGTATTTCCCTGGAACACTGTTTTCGGGTTCCTCGCTGGGTTGAGCAGCATCAAATCTAACACCGGATAACTCACCCAGGGAGGTCAACAATCGGATGATGTATTTCAATCTGTCAGAATTATCTTCTATCGACCCCATGACATACCTGATGTCGGGTTTGATTGATCGAAAGTCAGAGACATACTCATTGATATTGTTCAGTAGATGTTCCACCTCTTGAACCAACGGGCTGGCAGTATCCTTTGTTCGGGTATCTTTTCTTCCCATACTCCTTGTTGGTTCAATCTGAACACTATTATCCCTGTCGATCTTGTATCGGGTATATTCAACTATGTGTTTGTGGATATATTTATCGACCAGCACAACGCACTCGCATCCCTTGGACCTATACCCACTGTTCCGACCGATTGCCTGATGCATCCTGTCTAGCATGATCAAACGATTGACTTCGTTTTGTTCCTTTCCGAAAGACATGCCAATGGCATCACATATCGTTCTTACAAAATTGGGGTGCGGAATCACTGCTGTCCCGTTAACAGGAATAAAAAAG
>JBDLIH010000029.1:0-36631 GCA_039714975.1 Pseudomonadota bacterium | reverse complement strand
TTACGGGAAGGTGATCTCATTGTGCGCAAGATCGTCGATCATGCCAACAAGAAAGAATGCCTGATCTCCTATGTCAGTACAGAGGGTACCTCTCCGAGTATCAACTGCCTCGATTCGGGTTCCATGCCACAGGCCAGGCCCGCCCCAACAACATCCATATCCGTCACCCCGAAGCGCTGAGTTCAGCAGCCTGATATGACTGATACATTAATATCCTGTTTTTCAGGATCTCCCCACCGGGAAAAATCATGAGAACAGTGACTGACCTGGTATCAAGGAGGGAAGCAATAAAACTGAAGCGATTTATTTCCATTTCTCTGGTTTATCTTGGACTGACATTTGCCAACGCAGCCTTTGCGTTCGATATGGGTAATATGATGAATCCATCAAAATGGATGGGCAGTAATTAAGATAATGATCGTGACGACTATGATGAGCCTGGCTACGGTTATCCAGGTGGTCCCCCTGGCTACTGTGGCGGTGCTCCTGGCTATGGCGGTGCTCCCGTATACGGTGCACCGGGAACCGAACACAATTGCTGTATATGGATAGTCTGCGCGGTCTTGTTGTGATGACTTTCTCGTACCTCTATCACCCCACTACTGAAACGCACACCGGGACCATAAAGCCTGTTATAACTTGACAGTCCGAAGGGCAGTATATGGTCAAAACCCCCCATTTTGATGAAACACGAAAGCGACAGATACAGGAACTCAGTGAGGACTGGAATTCCAGAGAATGCCTGGTAGTCAGCGGACAAATAACCTCGTAGTAGGTACGGTTCCCTGGTGCCCTCCATGATAGAGATGTTCCTGACCTGGACAGACAGTCTCACAACAGGTGACCTGCCTTGGCTGACCGGGCTGTTGGTCTTGGCAGTATTGCTGATTCTAACGTACCTGTTCCGCAATTCCCTGCGTTACTGGCGGGAGGGACACCAAATCACCCGGGCGGTAAAACGGCTCGGTGCCCGGATGCTGCGCGATGTAATCTTACCGGACGGTATGGGCGGTGATATCAGTATCGATTTTCTGGTCCTGTCCCCCGATGTAATACTGGTGATTGGCATCAAACGCTATGACGGGATGATATTCGGAGGTGCGCAGACCGATGAATGGACCCAGACCATCAACAGCCGCAGCTACAAATTTCCCAATCCCGATTACTACCTTTTACAGCAAGTCAGCGCCGTCAGACGTATTGTCCCGAAGACTCCGACCAGGGGATTGCATCTGTTCACCGATAATGCCGTATTTCCCTGGGACAAGCCGTCCAACGTGCTGCAAGTGAAGGATTTGCGCAGTAGCAGCACCCGCCGCCCCAGGCCGAAAGACATCCCCGAGGAGCTGCGTGCAGCGTGGACACAACTCACTCGATCCTTGAACCAATAACAGGGGACAGAATGATGATACTTGCCCTATTCGTAAAAGCCGGGGCCTTGAAACTGATCCTCTGTTGCATCCAGGTCATTGTGGACAAGCGGCAGTGAGCCCAAATATATTGCCAACGCATGCTGGTCATATTCGGTCAATCGCATGCCACTGGTTCTCAGTACTTCCATCATCAGGCCGCTCGGGTAACAGCCATCGGGTTTGCGACCTGTGGACAGAAAGGTTTCAAGATCCTCACGGGTCCAGTCGCCGATACCCGTTTCCTCGTCCGGAGTAATATTCGGGACCTGGATACCGCCCGGCCCCTTGCGGGTACCTGCCAGGTACTGATCCATCAGCGGGCCACCCAGCGGGCCACGCGGAGTATGACACTCGCTGCAGTGTCCCAGTGCCATGGCAACATACTGGCCACGGTTCCATTCCCTTGATTTATTCGGATCGAACTGTAATACACCCGGTGTAAACCGGCCCTGCTTCCAGTGTGCAATCAGGGAGCGGTTGGACAAAAACCAGACCAGTTCATGAGGAAGGTTATTCTTTGGGAACGAGGGTTGTGCCATCAGATAAGTGTACAAGGCCATAATGTCGCTGCGCGTCATTCTGGTGAAGGAAGGATACGGAAAGGCTGGATAATAATGCTCGCCCTCCGGGCTGATACCTTCGCGTATGGCGCGAATCAGATCTTCCTGCCTCCAGTTACCGATACCATACTCTCGATGCGGTGTGATGTTCGGACTGAAGAAGGTGCCGAACGGGCTATCGATAGCCCGACCTCCCGCCAGCGGCAGATCGACGGTGTGACAGGAGATGCAGCCAGCCGCGAAGAAGATATACTGGCCATGCTGGAGAAGTTCACCATTTGCCACCACCCGTCCAGAACAAACAAACAGGATCAGCAACGCGAAGATTGATGAAATACCTTTCATATATGGCATATTACCATTCGCCCTGCATACTTGGCAGTTTCATAACCATTCGGATGGGAGCCTTATGAGCTGAGATGCTCACGTGTGCTTCTGCGAACGCCTCGGGTTGAAACTCCCCGGTGCGATTCAACTTGCACATCACCGGTAAACAGCTCGGGGTTATCACCATCCCTTTAACTATGCTGGTGGTTCGGGCCGCAATCGGAACAGGCCTTCTGTGTGAGTGTCGCTGGTGAAATACAAGGCCCCATCCGGACCGATGGTAACGCCGACCGGACGCGCCAGGCGTTGCCCGTCTGCTTGCTGGAAGCCGGTAACAACATCAACCACATCGGCAGCCTTGCCGTCTGAAAAACGTACCATTACGATGGCCGGTGGCCGCCGGGTGGATTTGTCACCAAACATGCCACCAGAAGGCTGCGTGCCCCAGGACCCCTTCAGTGCCACGATGGCGTTGTTCTGAAAACGCTTGTCCAGAGCTGTGTCCTGGATAAAGGCCACACCCATGGGGGCATTGCGGGCCGGGAAGGTGGCAACCGGAACGGCTACGTCACTTCGTGTGCGGGGTGGCGGCTTGCGAATACAGTTATCCCGCTGGATGGCCTTGCCGTCAAACTGGTACCACGGCATACCATGGAATGAACCGGGCGTGAGCTTTGCAAAATACTCGGGTGGTTGCTTGTAACCGAGGTGATCGGGGCCGTTGTTGGATGCATACAGGATGCGGGTCTGCGGGTGCCAGTCAAAACCCACCGGATTGCGCAGACCGGATGCAAAGGTCTGCCAGCGGGGTTCCCTGCCGCTTTCGTCGAGTACCAGCACCCCGCCACGCCGGTCGTTGAAACGGTAGCTCTGGTGAAGGTACTCGTCCGCACAATTGCCGCTGATGCCCAGTGACAGGTATACACGCTGGTCCGGGCCGATTGCCACGGTGCGGCTGTTGTGGCCGCCACCTCCCGGCAGGGCGGCCAGCAGTTCAATGGCATCCCAGTCGATGTGTGCCTGGCCCGGCCTGAAGTCGGCCCGATACAGGCCGTCGGTCTGGGCAATCAGCAGTTCGCCGTCGCGGTAAGCAAGGCTGTGCGGATAGTCTTCCAGTTCGACCAGTACCTCGGCTTTGGAATAGGGGGGTTCCAGGCGATAGACCTTGCCGGAGCGTGAGCCGATCAGGAGTTCTCCATTGGGCAGGAACTTCATCAGCCGGGGCTGCTCCAGCCGGTCTGTCAGCAGTTCCAGCTGCATGCCGTCCGGTATGGCAAGCGTCCAGGTTTCACCGGCAACTGTCAGGTTCTGGCTGTGGAGTACCGGTTCAGAGGACTGAACTGTCACAGTGAACAGGTAGAGGGCAGCAAGTATCAGCAAGTGTGACAGGCGCATGTTGTACCAAGGGTAGCGCAAACCACCCGGGATTAAAAAACCACCCTGATGCGGGTGGTGTTTGGATCGGTACTCGGGAGGCTAGAGCAGGGGGGCGCCGCCGTTAATAATTGTGATTATCTGGTAAATACCAAACCAGATGGCGGTTGCAACCAGGCTCCACTTGATGGTTTCAATACCCACTTTTTTCATCTCCTGTCCTTAGCTCATCAGTTTGTTTATCGGCCGCCGGGACTCAAACTTTCATCAAATCTGATCTCTCTGGCCGTGGTGATATCAAGAGCAGCAGCTTAGACTGGTTTCGTGGTGAAAGGCCTGGTCGGGCGACACATTTTATTGTCCCGGCCTGCCGAAGGGAGGCAGGGAGGGGCGCTACTGTAAGTCAGTATCCTTATGTAATATGTAGAAAAAAAGATAGGCTTGTGTGTTTTGTCCGAACGATTGCGCCCCTGTATCGGTTTGATTGCCGGTTGATTGTCGAGCACTTGAAAAGAGGTCCGCTTTTGCCTTAGTGTCGCGGCTCCCGCGAATATTCGCTGTTGATGAGCCGTGATTGAGTTATGAATGGAATGTCATTACCCCGCCTGCTGGGCACTTTTTTCCTGCTGATGATACTACCGGCTGCCGCGCTGGCTTCAGGTGAAGGATTACCTTCACTGGTTCGTGATATAGGTATCTGTATCGTGTTGGCTGGTTTGCTGGCTATTGTTTTCGTGCGCTTGAAGATCCCCGAGATCGCAGCTTTCCTGCTGGCCGGTGTCGTGGTGGGGCCAGTGGGTGCCGAGATGGTCACAGACCCGGCAAATATCGAGACCATTTCCGAGCTGGGGTTGATCCTGTTGTTGTACCTGATCGGTCTCGAGATTGATGTTCGCAAATTGCTTGCCAGTGGCCGGATACTGATCGTATCCGGCTTGCTGCAGTATCCCTTGTGTGTGGCGTTTGGTGTCGTTATCACCAAGCTGCTGGTGTGGCTGGGTATCGGTGGTGAATTGCTGTCCGCTGGCTATGCGCCTTTATATATCGGCTTTGTCGTGGCGGCATCTTCAACCCTGCTGGTGGTCAAGCTTTTCCAGGAAACCTTTCAACTGGATACGGAAGTGGGGCGGATTGCGCTGGGTCTGCTGATCTTTCAGGACATCTGGGCAATTGGTGTGATCGCTGTACAACCGAACTTTGCTACACCCTCCGCCGGCCCGATACTGCTGTCATTTCTGGGTATCACAGTGCTGCTGATACTGGCGGTCCTTATTGCCCGCTTCATCATTCCAATCGGATTTAAATGGGTCGCCAAGAAACCGGAGGTTGTGTTTGCCGCGTCGATCTCCTGGTGCTTCTTAATTGTCCTGCTGGGTGTCAACCTGGATTTTTTTACGAGCTGGTTTTTCAAGTTTGACTTGCACATGAGTGTTGGTGCGGAAATGGGTGCGCTCATTGCCGGTGCCACGATAGCCAATCTGCCGTACAGTACCGAAATCATCAGCAAGGTCAGTGTGGTCAAGGATTTCTTTGTTACCCTGTTTTTTGTCGGCCTGGGGATGAGCATCCCGATGCCGGAGGGTGGCGATGTGCTGATGCTGGCCGGACTGTTTGCGGTTATAGCACTGCTGGCCCGTTATGTTGTTTTCTTCCCGCTACTCTATGTGACCGGTCTGGACCGGCGCAATGCCATGGTGACCTCGGTCCGGTTGGCACAGATTTCAGAGTTCAGCCTGGTGATCGGGTTTATCGGGGTGCAACTCGGGCATATCTCGGGCAACCTGAACAGCGCAATCATTTTCGCCTTTGTCATTACCGCCTTGCTGACGCCGTTATTGTTCCATCGGGCGGATATCATACATGATCGCTTGTCCGGCATTCTTGCACGGCTTGGTTTCCGGGAACCGCCCAGCATCGAGGCGGGCGAGGAGGAGTCCTACAGTCTGGCGTTGCTGGGCTTTCACCGAATAGCCTCTTCACTGTTGCATGAACTCGGAAAAGACCATCCTGAGTTACTGGAGAAAACACTGGTGGTGGATTTCAATGTCAATCTTCACCCGAAGATTGCCGCACTGGGTGTGACGGTCAAGTACGGCGACCTGTGTAATGCCGAGACCCTGCATCACGCGGGTGTCGACAAGGCCAGGGTGATTGCCTGTACTATCTCCGATGATGTTCTGAAGGGCACCACGAATCGAAAACTCGTCGAGGCGGCACGTCACATAAATCCGGGTGCCGTGATTATCGCGAATGTGATTGAATTGTCAGACAGTCGTGCCTTGTACGAGGCCGGTGCGGATTATGTATTTCTGCAACGTATAGAAACGGCACGTGCTGTCGAGCAGGCAATTGAGCATGCTCTCTCGGGTGATATCGGTGACTATCGGCATGCCGTTGAGATGCGGCATGGTGAGTGGCATATGCGCGAAGAAATCATGTAGGAATACTCGCCTTTGGGTGCTTATTGCGAACCCAGCGGAATCTTCGGTGACCAGGACAGCCATTTCTCCCTGTGCTTGTCATGAAGCTCAAATGACATTCCCTGGCTGGCGGCATCCCCCATAGCAGGATTATCCGGTGTGGCGAAGGCGATGCCGCCATCGAGGATGGTCTCCAGCGAATCGGCATCAATCTTTACTCCGCCGACAACACTGGCATCGACACGGATGCCACTGGCATTCCAGAACGTCGAATTGCTGCGCACGAGCGGCTCATAGTAGGGCCTGATATTGATAAAAACTATGACCTCGCTGGCATTGGTACCCAGTTCGTAACCGATGACGCTGCCAACCGGTATTTGCCGATAATAGACCGGATCACCTGCATCAATTGATCCCAGCCTATGTGTTGTCAGTTGAAGATTAAGACCATCAGCAAGATGTCTTTCGAAGGGGGCGTGATCAAGGCCGGTGAAACTTGATGTCGAATCACCATTACCGGGTTGTACGGCAATGTAGTTGCCGGTAATCAGGGTGCCCAGGTGCTCATTCCTGGCCAGCCCCAGCTCTGCACTGACAACCCAGAAACGGGTCCCTGTTTTCGCCAGGTGACGGGCTGAACCAAACAGGTCTGCCTGTACGGTAACGCCATTCCGGTCGTTTCTCAGTTTCACCTCCGTGACACGACCGACCTGGATGTCCTGGTAATTGATATCTGCCCCGGCAGACAAACCGGTTGCTGAATTAAACGTTATTTGAATCGGTATGCTGTCTTCCATTGCACTGCGTGCATCCTTGTACAAGGGAAACACTGCATTTTCCCCTGCCACCCCTGCTGGCTTGTCCGGTGTATCGAAGGCAATGCCGCCTGCAAGGATCGATTTGACGGATTCACTTTTAAGATGGAAGTCACCCAGTCCGCCGGAGAACTCAAAACCACTGGCATTCCAGAAACGTGAATTTTTATGTACCAGATGTGTGTAGCGTGGTCTGACGGTCAGTTGCACCAGCACGGTTTCGTTGTCCTTGTCCAGTCGATAACCGTCGACCTGCCCGACGGTGATCCTTTTATAGAGCACGGGCGAGCCGGCTGCCAGTGATCCCAGATCCGTGGTGCGTGCGCTAATGTGCAGACCGGGTTCTCGCTTGTCGCCAAACAGGGTGTCGTTTTCCGAGGCAGTGTCATAATCCGGGTAAAGTGTGAAGCTGCTGCCGTTTTTCGCCGCTGCCCCGGACGGGTTGTTATCCGGTGTGGCGAAGGCGATACCACCGGAGATGATGCTGGTGATGGAGTCTGTTCTGAGCCTGAAATCGGTGACACTGCCGGACAGGTCGAGACCACTGGTATTCCAGAAGCGGGTATTTCTGCGGACCAAATGGGCGTATTTCTCTTCGATATAGACATCGATAATGACCTGACTGCCTGATTTATCCAGTTGATAGGCCTGTATGTTCCCGACGGGTATGCGCTTGTAATAGATGCTGGTGCCTCTTGATAACGAACCCAGATCATCGGCTTTGAGCCTGAAATGCAGACCGGGAACACTGTCCGGTAATACGGGGGGCTCTTCCAGTACGGTAAAGTCTGTCCGGGGTTTTCCCTCACCGGGTTGCATGGCAATATACTCGCCTGAAAGCAGTGTGGACAGTCCTGAAATTTTAGTAAGGGATATATTCGGACTGACGCGCCAGAAGCGGGTAGCGGTTGTGAGCAAGGGTGTGGCACGAGGATCAAGTGATGCGCGTGCAATTACCCCGTTCAGGTCCTTCTCAACACTGATCTTTTCGATGGTGCCTATCTCAATACCCTCAAACATGATGCGGGTACCGTGTTCCTTGAGGCCTTCACCGTCCTGCAGGTGCAGGGTGATATCTATACCGGCCTCGGCAATTTTGAAATTACTGTACAAAGGAAAGGTATCGCCATCCACGCTGGGAAAGGTTGCTTCGTCGCTCTCCGGGGTGAAGAAGGCGAGTCCGCCGGAGAGTACGGATGCCAGGGACTCGGTTTCCACAGCAAGACCGGACAGGCCGCCGGATATACTGATGCCACTGGCATTCCAGAAGCGGCTGCTTTTCCTGACCAGATATTCATACTCCTCATTTATAAAGATGTTGACCTTGACGCTGTTGCCGTCTTCAGCAAGGGAATGTTCCTGCACGCGCCCGACGAGAATTTGCCGATAAAAGATGGGTGCATCCTGCCTGAGTGAGCCGAGTTTGTCGGCCGTAAGGGTGATATGAAGTCCCGGGGTTTCAACGTTGTGCGGCGGTGGTTTGGGCAGCGCCCTGAATTTCCGTGTCTTTTTTCCGCCCCCGGGCTTGACAGCGATATAGTTTCCGGACAGCAATGTACCCAGCCCGGTGACACCGGCGAGCGAGATTTCCGGTTTCACCAGCCAGAATTGCGCATTCGATTTCAGGTGTTTCTCGGCACTGCGTGGTATGTCGATGTGGACCGTGACCGACTGCAAGTCCGGATTCAGCTCTACCGCCTTGACGCGTGCGACCTCAAGGCCGCGGTACACCAGCTTGGTCTTGCCGGCTTCAATGCCCTCGGCGGTATCAAAAATTATTTTAATGGACACTCCGGCATCCAGTATGCTTTTTATGACCAGCCCGGCACCGATGAGTGCTGCCAATAACGGCAAAATCCAGATAAACGGGATAGCGTGTTTCTTTTTCAACACGGGCTTCTGTGGTTTGCCGGCAGTTGTGCCCGGTTGATTACTCATCAGTTACCTCTTTATCCCATATCAGTCGTGCATCAAATGTTGTGGCGGCCAGCATGGTCAATACTACGACGCTGCCAAAGGCAGTTGCACCGGGCCCCGATACGATCTGTGCGATACTGCCGAAGTTGACCAGCGCAACCAGCAGGGCGATGACAAATATATCAAGCATCGACCAGCGTCCGACCAGTTCCACGGCGCGGAACATGCGGGTGCGCTGCCGGTCGTCGAGTACCCATTTTAACTGAACAGATAATAGCAGGATGAGCAGCGCAACCATCTTCAATATCGGTACCAGTATGCTGGCAATAAAAATCACGGCAGCGACCGGGTAGCTGCCGATCTGCAGCAAGAGGATGACACCGGACATGATGGTGTCGGGTTGTCCGGACCCGAAGTATGTGACTGTCATAATGGGCAGAATATTGGCGGGCACATAGAGTATCGCGGCCGTGATCAATAATGCCCAGGTCCGTGACAGGCTGTTGGTGGCGCGCATGTGCATATGTGCATGGCAGCGCGGACAATGCTCTTCATAACCGTCATGGCCAACATCAAATGCCAGTTTACCGCATGTATGGCAACGTATCAGGCCCAGTTGTCTGGCTGTTGTCGGCTGTTTCATCCGGGGTGTCCCTTCAGGTCTTGCTCGATCCTTGCCCAGAAGCATTCCTCGTCCAGCAGCGACGACATCAGCGTTGTTACCAGCAGGAGTGCGATAAAACAGTACAGACCAATACCGGGAATGACGCTGGCCATGCCCTTGAGTTTGACCACGGCGACCAGCACACCCAGCATATACACTTCCAGCATGCCCCATTCATCCAGGTAATGGTAATAGCGAAAGGCATAGGGCAGTAGCGGACTGAATCGTTCCCGGTGCAGGCTCCCGGAGATAAACAACATGAGCAGCAGCTTGCAAAACGGGATTACGATGCTGGCTAAAAAGACCAGCAGGGCCGTCCAGTACAGACCTTCCTGAAACAGTACCAGGGAACCCTCATAAATGGTGGTCGATGATTCCTGCCCGACAATGTCCATTGACATGACCGGTAGCAGATTGGCCGGTATAAACAGCAGCAGACCGGTAATGGCCAGTGCCAGGGTGCGTTCGATACTATGCTCCCGGGGTTGATACAGCGGGTTGGCACAGCGCGGGCACAGCGCCTTGTCACCCACGGGTGTCTCCACCCGTTCAAGCAGCAGGTCGCAGTCCTTGCAGGCGATCCAGTTTTCCGGGATTGTTGTCAGGGCTTGGGTGTCTGCTCTGGTGCTCATAACAAATGCATATACTACAAAGAAATGAGCCTGAATCTTGTGGCCCTGTCAACTGTTTTCACGATACTCGATCGGGGACACCCCCGTCCAGCGCTTGAAGGCGCGGGTAAAGTTGCTGGGTTCGGAGAAACCCAGCAGATAAGTGATTTCACCGAGTGAGCGATGGGTTTCGCGAATGTAATGCAGTGCCAGTTCACGGCGGGTACTCTCAAGCAAAGACTTGAAATTGGTTTCTTCCTTGTTGAGCTTGCGCTGCAGACTGCGCAGGCTGACATTCAGGGAATGCGCGATTGTTTCCTGGTTGGGTGTCCCGTCATGCAGTCTTTCAATGATTCTCGAGCGCACTTGCATGGTAAGGCTGTCACGATCAAAACGTGCCAGGTAGTCAACAACCGCCTGGTCATTGATGCGTGCAAGTTCGGGATTGGCGTGGATCAGCGGGGTATCAACCAGCTGCTTGCTGAAGGACAGAATATTGGTGTTGGCCTTATACTCGATCGGTGCGCGGAAGTATGCCTGTAACTTGCGGGCACAGTCGTCCGGCCTGGGGTGCTTGAGTGAGACATGTACGGGGTCGATCTCGTCACCGGCGGTTAAGCGGCACATGCGCAGGAAACCGCTCATGCCGGCATCCTGGAAAGCCGGGGCAACAACCTTTACCCCTTTCGGCGGCAGTAATACCAGGTCCAGGCTGTTGTCGGTATCCTGCAAATGCATGTTGGCTGCCGTGGATATCAGGCGTGAGTATCGCACCAGACGGGCGAGTGCATCCCGTAGCGTGTCACTGGCCAGCCATGAAAAACCAAGCCCGTGCAGCGCAACGGGTTGAACCTGTTCGCCGGCTACGAAACCAAAACAGGGGTCGCCACTGGCATCAACCGCGAGTTGCCAGAGGTGTTGTACACGTTTACCGGGGTAGCGGGTATCCGGGTTTGACAGCCGGCTCATATCGAGCCCTGTCTGCCTGAAGAGCGGCTCCGGATCGCAGTTGTAGGTGCGCAGGGTCTGTGCTACCAGGGCGGCAACACTGCCCATCATCGAATATTTGCCTGCTGTCATGCTAACAGTCCTTGTTGTTGGGGGCAGAGGAGAACTCGATGATATGAAGTGACAGAGCAGTGAGTCAAATGCCCGGAGTATTAACGATCCAGGTAGTCAGTCGATATTCTGTCGCTTGTTGACGAAATCAACCATGCGCTGGGTGGATGTGAGCGCCTTTATGCGGATTGCCTCCGGAACATGAATTTCATTGCTGCCATTTTCAAGTACATCAGCAAGGTTGCGTAAATTGTTCATGGCCATCCATGGACAGTGAGCACAGCTTTCACAGGTAGCACCTTCGCCCGCTGACGGGGCCTCCAGAAATATTTTGTCAGGCGCGGCCTGTTTCATCTTGTAGAAGATGCCATTGTCTGTGGCGACAATGAACACCTTGTTAGGAAGTTGTGAGGCAGCTTTGATCAATTGTGTGGTTGAACCCACTACGTCCGCGAGTGCGATGACGGGTTCCGGTGATTCGGGGTGAACCAGGATTGCCGCATCCGGATGATGTGAGGCGAGGTTCTGCAGTGTCTCGGCCTTGAAGCGTTCGTGCACAATGCAGCTGGCTTGCCAGAGCAGCATATCTGCACCGGTTACCCGTTGAACATAACTGCCAAGGTAACGGTCGGGCGCCCACAGTATCTTTTTGTCCTGTTGCATGAGGTGTTTTACGACATCAACCGCTATGCTTGACGTGACCACCCAGTCGGCACGTGCTTTTACCGCTGCACAGGTATTGGCATAGACCACCACGGTACGGTCGGGGTGTGTATCGCAGAAGGGAATAAATTCCTCAGGAGGGCAGCCGAGATCCAGTGAACACTCGGCTTCCAGAGTCGGCATCAGGACACGCTTTTCCGGGTTCAGTATTTTGGCGGTTTCCCCCATGAAACGTACACCGGCAACGACCAGGGTGCTGGCCGGATGCTGGTTTCCGAAGCGCGCCATTTCAAGTGAGTCGGACACGGTACCGCCGGTTTCATCCGCAATCCTTTGCAGGTCATCATCGGTGTAATAATGCGCGACCAGCACAGCGTCTCTTTCCCTGAGCAACCGCTTGATTTCCGCGATCAGTGACTGGCGTTCACCGGGCTTGTAAACCGGTTGGGCAACACTGCCGGGCAGCGGGTAGGGTGACCCAGAGGGGGCTGAACGGGGTGTGTTGTCTGTCGCCTCAGTCATGGTGTGGCTCACCTGTTGTTCCGAATAGGCATTCGGATGAATCTATAACCTACTGTTATTATAGTTTATTCAAGCTGTTTCGGTCGGTTCGCCAGGCGCTGTTCTGCTGCTGATGCTCTGCAGAATATCTGCTGCCTCGGTATCGCCATTGTCTGCCGCCAGTTGCAGCCAGCGGGCCGCCGCCTCGTAGTCACGGCTTACCCCATGACCCTGATAATACATCATGCCGAGGTTGGCTTGCGCATCGACAAAGCCCTGTTCTGCAGCCTTGTGGTACCATTCTGCGGCCTTGCCATAATCCTGTTCCACACTGGTGCCTTCGTCATACATGACGCCAAGGTTGTACTGTGCCTCGACATCACCCAGTTCGGCCAGCGGGAGCCATTCCTCGAAGGCCGTCTGGTAGTCACCTTTCAGGTAGGACTGGTAGCCTCCCCCGAGGATGGTCCATGTCGGTATACCCGCCATCAACATGCGACCAAAGTCAGGAGTTTCATTAACATAGCTGGCATTCTAATAATTTGCCCGCAATATGTATAGCCAATGTTGGGCAGGGTACATAAAATGGGGTACCGGATGAGTTGATCGTGGTGTATATGGTGCAGTTAGCGTTGTCTGCAGAGACGCCAGATCAACTCTGTTTCGTAACTTTCTGAAACTGGAAGCTGACTATGTACCGTGTGTCGAAATCTGTCTCCTTTTGTTATGGCCATCGCCTGCTGAACTACCAGGGCAAGTGTCAGCATTTGCACGGACACAATGCCCGCGCCGTCATCACATTGGAGCGTGGATCACTGGATGAACGCGGTATGGTGGAAGATTTCAGCGAGGTAAAGCGGTTGGTATGGGAATGGCTGGACAGCGAGATTGATCATACCCTGTTGCTCCACAAAGACGACCCCATACTGCCCGTGTTGCAGGCTGGCGGTGAACGGGTCATGGTTACCGAGGAGAATCCGACTGCCGAGGTTCTTGCGCGCATGATTTACGAGTACGTCGCCGCAAAAGGCTTCCCGGTCACCGATGTGAAGTTGTGGGAAACGGAAACCAGTTATGCCAGCTATAGTAAGGCTCAGGAAGTGTGACTGGCTCCTATGAACCGGCAGGCCATTATAACAGGCAGAAGAATAACCCCTTCGGGAGTGCTATGTTCGGTCCTGCTGCTGTTTGTTACCCTCAGTGCGTTGGCAGCAGAGGTTAGCTTCGACAAGGGTTTTGTTCAATTTGATGATGCGCCCCTTGAAGAACCACTGGCCTTCCCGGACTGGTTCAAGCTCAGTTTCCTTGATCTGCGTGAGGATATAGAGGAAGTTCGGGAGTCAGGCAAGCAGGGGCTGATGATCTATTTCGGGCAGAAGTATTGTGCCTACTGCAAGCAGCTTCTGGAGGCAGATCTGGAGGCAGAGGACATCCAGGCCTATGTCCGGAAGCATTTCGATGTCATTGGTATAGATATCCACGGCGACCGTACGGTGACCGATCTGGGTGGAGAGGAAGTGACCGAGAGTGTCCTGGCTATTCGGGAAAAGACCAACTTCACTCCATCCGTAATTTTCTACAATACTGCAGGGGAGGAGGTATTGCGCTTGCGGGGTTATTACCCGCCGTATCGCTTTCGAGCGGCGCTGGAATATGTCGCCGATGCACACTACAGGGATGAGAACTTTCGCCAGTATCTGGCGCGTGCGGATGTGCCGCTGGTTTTTGAGCCCGGTGACCTCATCGACGAGCCATTCTTCCTGCCAGGGCCCTACATGCTGGATCGAAGTGTAATACCGGGTGAACGACCATTGGCGGTGTTCTTTGAACAGGGGAATTGTCATGCCTGTGATGTGCTGCACACCGGTCCATTGCAGGACCCGGAGATCCTGACACGCTTCGAGCAGCTGGAAAATGTGCAGTTGCCTTTCTGGTCACTGATCCCGGTCATTACCCCGTCAGGGGTGCGGCTGAGTGCCAGGCAGTGGACAGAAAAGCTGGGGCTGTTTTACACCCCTACATTGATATTTTTTGATCCCCACGGCCGTGAGATCATGCGCGTCGATTCCGTTGTACAGTTCTACCGCTTGCGCAACGTGCTGGACTATATCCTGAGCGGTGGTTATCTTGAATACCCGACGTTCCAGCGTTGGCGTGCCTCGCGCAGCCCGAAGTTACTGAAGTAGTGTGAGGTAACTAGCCGTCCTGCCAGCGCTTGAAGATCAGCGTTGCATTGGTGCCGCCGAATCCGAAGCTGTTGGACATCATGATGTTGGTGCCGGCATTGTCGATGCGCTCGCGGATGATCGGGAATCCTTCTCCCGCCGGGTCCAGTTCGGTGATGTTGGCCGAGGCGCTGAGAAAATCGCCCTGCATCATCAGCAGGGAAAAAATGGCTTCGTGAACACCCGCGGCCCCCAGTGAATGGCCGGACAGCGATTTGGTCGAGTTGATCCTTGGGATGTTGTCGCCGAATACCTTGCGTACCGCCTCCAGTTCACGCATGTCGCCAACCGGTGTGCTGGTGCCATGAGCGTTGATATAGTCAACCGGTTCATCAATGCTGGACATGGCCTGTTGCATGCAGCGTACCGCACCTTCACCCGAGGGCTGGACCATGTCATAACCATCGGAAGTCGCGCCATACCCGACCAGTTCGGCGTAGATTTTTGCCCCGCGTGCCTGAGCGTGTTCCAGTTCTTCAAGCACCACCATGCCGCCGCCGCCGGCAATGACGAAGCCGTCACGGGTCACGTCATATGCGCGTGATGCCGATTCCGGTGTTTCATTGTACTTGGAGGAGAGCGCACCCATGGCATCGAACATCAGTGTCAGTGTCCAGTGCAACTCCTCACCGCCACCGGCAAACACGATATCCTGTTTGCCAAATTGAATCTGTTCGTAGCCGTTGCCAATGCAATGTGCGCTGGTCGAACAGGCAGAACTGATCGAGTAGTTGACGCCGAGAATCTTGAACGGTGTGGCAAGACAGGCGGAATTGGTGCTCGACATGGTGCGTGGCACCATGTAGGGGCCAACCCGCCGCAGGCCTTTCTCACGCAGGGTGTCGATGGCCAGGCAGACATTCTCTGTAGATGCGCCACCGGAGCCGGCGATCAAACCGGTGCGGACATTGGATATCATGTCTTCTGCAAGACCGGAGTCCTCAATGGCCTCTTGCATGGCGATGTAGTTGTAGGCGGCGCTGTTGCCCATAAAACGGCGCAGCTTGCGATCAATCAACGCCTCGGTATCGATATTGACGGTGCCTGCTACATGGCTGCGGAAGCCAAGCTCTTTATACTCAGGTATATATTCAATGCCCGATTTTCCTTCTCTCAGTGAGCTGCTAACTTCCTGTTTGTTATTTCCAAGGCTGGAAACAACACCAAGTCCGGTGATGACAACGCGACGCATGATAATAGTCCTAAAAGTTTTCTGTTGAGGTAAACAGGCCTACGCGCAAGCTGTTGGCGTGGTAGATTTCCCGGCCGTCAACTTCCATGACGCCATCGGCAATGCCCATATTGAGTTTGCGTTGAATGACGCGTTTCATGTCAATACGGTAGGTAATCAGGGTGTTTTTCGGTGTTACTTGTCCGGTAAACTTGACTTCACCGGCACCCAGTGCCCGGCCACGTCCCGGGCTGCCGGCCCAGCCAAGGTAGAATCCGACCAGTTGCCACATGGCATCCAGCCCAAGGCAACCGGGCATAACCGGATCACCTTCAAAATGGCAGCCAAAAAACCACAGCTCCGGTTTTACATCCAGCTCGGCAATGATGTGCCCCTTGCCGTGTGTGCCACCCTCATTGCTGATATGGGTGATCCGGTCACACATCAGCATGGGAGGCAATGGTAACTGGGCATTGCCCGGGCCGAACATCCTGGCATGTCCGCATTCGAGCAGTTCCTCGTGGGAATAACTGTTCTGTTTGATGTGCGGGGTGTGTGGAGCAGTCTGGGTTGATTGCGTCATTGTAAAAGCGAATAACCTGTCTTTGTTGGGTCGCGGTATTCTAATCTACTTTGAGGTGGGTCTGCACTGTCAATGCAGTTTCTGCAGGGCCGGAATTAATCTAATTCCTGAGATTAACGGTTTGCAGGGGCCGGCGCAGGCAATAGCTATACAACTAACTGATAATTATAAATAAATTATCGCGTTTTTTGCCGGTGATGCGGATCTTGTTACCCTGGTTTCCGATTCCATGCAACGTGCATCCTGCCAGCGGCACGTCATTATGTTCTTATTTCAGGTGATCAATAAATATGTGGCCAGCAAGACTGTCACAGGGTGTATCCGGTTGTTTGGACGTACCCGGGGTCAGCCGGGTTGCCGGGAACGGCGGAACAGGAAGGAGAGCAGTCGTCGGAAAAAACCAGGCCGGATAATAGCCACAGGTTCATCTGTTTCTGCAAGCAGAATAGCGCTGACTATTTCCGGTAAAGCTTTTTTGTCACCGTTTCTGCATGCGGTCGCGTATGCTTCGACAGGTGAGTCCTGTTCAGGTGTGGCATCGTCTGCAGCAGGTTTTTCAGTCTGCTCCGATACTGCCGGTGCCTCATCAGGAAGGCTATACATGTCGAATGGTGCAGTGATGACAATGCTTTCTTCCTCTGCTGCATCGTATTCAAAGGTGAAGGCAGTGCGTCCTGTGGCCGTATCCGTCAGCTCACCTGCCTGTGCTGTGGCACTTTCTAAAGGTGTGGTCAGTTCGGGTACCGGGCCGGCAAACAGGCAGGGTAGATCATCCGGCTCTTGTGTGGCACGGGATTCTATTGCAGGTACTTCATCCAGTGTTATTCCTTCAACTCTCGCCTGGGGCCCGGTACTGACAATGTTGATTTCTTCACAGCATATTCCGGCCTCGGAAGACAAACTTATTGTTTCGGTGATGGTCTCATCCAGCAAGATTGGTACCGATACCCGGGCAGGTTGTTGCTTTGCCGGTGTTGATTCTTCAAATACCACCTGGTTTCCACCCCGGGCCATGGCGTAAAGCAGTCGACTATTGGCTGTCGACAGCATTTCGTCAAAACGGGTATTGCGTTGAATTCTGGGTGCTGCAACACCAATGCTGACCGTGTAACGGATTCTGTTTTCACCCAGCTTCAGGATTCGTGAACTGATGTCCCGGTTTATCCGGTCGGCCAGATTGCGAATACCGGTGGTATTCATGCCGGGTAGCAACAGGGTAAAACGGGCGGTACCGATGCGGGCAGCCATATCTTCATGGCGAATACACGACTGCAGTACCGTAGCAACTGATTTGATTATCGATGCTGAAAAATTCTTGCCGTGTTGTTTGAACAGGTCACTAAAATCATCAATCTCAATGCGGAAAACAGCCAGGCTGGTTTTGTGGCGTACAGCATATGACAGTTGCTCGTAGCCGCGGTCCAAAAAGGCATCTTCGTTGGCCAGGCCGGTCAGCGGGTCCGTCAGCAGCTGCTCGTCAAGTCCGATGTTTTCTTCAGTCAGTATCTGGGTTGCTGTATGCGCACTGGCATGGGCCTGTGTGCGTGCAAGCAAGTGGACGGAGTCAAACGGTTTGCCTATGAAATCGGTTGCACCTGCCCGGGTTGCACGCTCCTTGATTGATTCGGAATCATTGGCTCCAGTGATAATGATGACAGGGATCTCCTTGATCTGGGGGAGATGGGCACTTCTTATGCGTTCGAGCAGATCAAAGCCATCCAGATTTGGCATGGTCAGGTCAGAGACAATCAGGGAAAACGGGCCGGCATTGTTGAGGAGTTCCCATGCGTTTTCACCATCAACTGCTTCGACTGTCTCAAAATGGTTCTGCAGGATTTTTCGTGCCGTAACCCGGATAACCTTGGAGTCATCAACAATCAATAGCCGTTGTTTCTTGCCTGTTCCGTCGCTCATTTCTCCGCCTGTGCTGATATGCCTGATTCATGCAGTCGTATCGGCGTGCAGGATGCTATCTTTAACCATCACCATAAGCCTGAAGGTCGTACTGGCGGGGGTCGTTGCACGGGTATTGTTGGTGCTATTATGTGTTTCCAACAGGCAGGTAACGACCCGGATCGAGTCCCCGTTTCGCCTGTATTGCTACTTGCCGCTTATTACGGTTAATGGATATAAGGAATGGCCAAGGGAGTACATAACCTGCTGACGCGCCTTAATGCCTTTGTCTGGGATGATGATTTGCGTGAATTATCGGGGTTTCGCAGCTACCTGGTGTTCGTATCCCGTGTATTGTATCTGCTGGTAAAAGAGCTGATGGGCGGCCAGTTGAACCTGCGTGCCATGAGTCTTGTTTACACCACGCTGCTATCGGTAGTGCCATTGCTTGCAGTCAGCTTTTCTGTACTCAAGGGTTTCGGCGTGCATAACAGGATCGAGCCCTTGCTCTATAACCTGCTGGCGCCACTTGGCCCGAATGGTGTGGAAATCACCGACAGGATAATCGGCTTTGTCGAAAACGTAAAAGTTGGCGTGCTGGGTTCGATCGGTGTCGTGCTGTTGATCTACACTGTTATTGCCTTGTTGCAGAAAATAGAGTCGGCCTTCAATTTCGTCTGGCAGATTGATCATTTGCGGTCACTGTCGCAACGTGTCAGTAACTATCTGAGCGTTACCCTGGTGGGTCCGCTGCTCATATTCAGCGCTATCGGTTTTACAACCTCGGTATTGAATACCGAGACAGCGCTGCACCTGGCATCCATTGAACCCTTCGGTACCCTGATGCTTTACGGCAGCAAGCTGGTTCCCTATGTACTTGTTTGCCTGGCATTTACGCTCATCTATATTTTTATACCGAATACACGCGTGCAGTTCATCGCGGCCCTGGTGGGTGGTGTGATTGCCGGCGTGCTGTGGAAAATAACCGGCTGGGGGTTTGCGGCATTTATTGCATCATCTTCAAAGTATGCTGCGATCTATTCGAGTTTTGCCATCGTGATTCTGTTGCTAATCTGGCTGTACCTGAGCTGGCTGATTCTGCTGGTGGGTTCCCAGATTGCCTACTTTGTGCAGCACCCAAAGTACATGACGCTGTACCGGGAGCCGGTTGTGCTCAGCAACCGGATGCGTGAGCGGCTGGCGCTGCAGGTAATGTTCCTGGTCGGATATAACTATTACCATGACAAGGCACCATGGACACTCGAGAGTCTGGTTGAATGCCTTGACCTGCCTGGTGAACCGGTACATTGCACTGTCAGGGTGCTCGTTGATGCAGGGTACCTGATTGAGGTCGACAACGACGATATGCCGGTCTATCTGCCACTGCACGATATTGAAAAAATTCGCCTCATTGATGTGTTAAAGGATGTTCGTTCATCGCGTGAGAGCAGGGTGTTGAGTCTGCAACAGCTCACACCTGTAAAGGCTATTGACCAGCTTATGTCGGAATTGAATGCTGCCCAGCAAGCAGCCCTGGGCGAAAGGACTCTCAGGAGTATGGTACAGGCTGTTGATGAAAAGCTGGAGGCCGGTGGTATGCAGATCCCGTGATTATTCAAGCAGACTGAGGTTCGTCGTCCTTGCAGTCTTGATGTCCAACCATTCAGGCAGGTTTGCCTGCAGCATATGATAGAGCTTCTGCGGGTCTGTGCCAGGGCAGCCGCGTAATCCGGGTCGGTGGCTGATGCGGTAGTACCAGGCGGGATAGCCACCGGCTGCCTCGGGTGCGGTGGTGGGCAGAGGGCCGATATTAGCCGTGGCCTCGCTGTTCATGACCCAGTTGCCACCACAAAGTTGCTTTGCAGTTCGTTCCCTGGCATTTACCAGCGAGATGTGTGTCACGGCCTCTGCGACCGAAGCGGTCTGGGCCTTTTCCCGTGGCACCCATGCAATGTAATGGTCCAGCCCTGGATCTGCAGCCGGGATATTGTTGGTGGTGACCGCGTTCGTGTAAGCGCCGATCCCGGAGATTGTTGCGCATCCCTGCAAGGTCATGAGGACGATTGCCGAGACCATTGCGATAACGCTTTGAATTTTCATGTCCCGCTCTCCTGAGACTGCCCGGGCGTGCTATTACATGTCACACGCTTTTCCTGAACACCAGCCTAGAATATGCGACCGGACAAAACTGTGATCCGGTACTGAAACATGGAAAGCATTGTAAACTGTAGGGTATTGTCGGGAGTGTCTGTACAGAATTGTGGCCAAACTTGACAGCGAGATTGAATGATGTGTGGAAACCCTGTGCCTCCATGGCTGTGCGCCTGTCTCCGCTTATATTGTTGCGCTGAGAGCGGGTCAGGTGTTTGCGGCAGTGGCTGACTTGAGTGTGGCTGAACGGCGGTTGCTTCTGGATGGCCTTGTGTCCATTATGGTGCCTTATGAGGGAGCGGGTGACGGCTGACTTTTGTCAGGCAGCTGGTCTTCGATCGTCAATGTTTTATCGATTCGTGTTCTTCATCCTGGACGTTCACATCAACTTCCGAGAACCCGGTCGAGTCATTCAACAGCGAGTCAATGTCTTCCCTGAGACTGGAGAGTTCGGCCAGTTCATCATACTCAGAGTCACTTGTTGGGATGGTAGTTTCAGTCGCCAGTGTGTCCGCTGACTGGTGTCCAAGTGAAGGTGTGTCTTCCTGTTCGCCACACAGGTGGAAGGCACCGGTGGCCAGGTGTTCATAAACGGACCGATAGCTTCGGGTCATCTCCTGTACAAGGTCAGACGTGTGCATGAAATGCTGACTTACCTGGTCGCGGTACTCGGTAAATCGTTCACTGAGCTGGTCCAGTTCTGCCTGCAGGTTCTGGTTCCGGCTGTTGCGGCTGGCCAGAGCGTAGGTCACGATACTGCCAAGCCCAATGCCCAGCAGGATACCCAGTATGCCGATTATCCATAGGGAACCTGTTCCGCCCGGCTCTAGCATGGTGTGACCTCGCAAGTGTGGGTGCGCATCATCGCGCAGGTGACTTCGGAGCACATTGTACTGGAATTTGCGGTCAAATAAATCTCGATCGAGGTAATTTTTCCGTCAAGGTAGTGGATGGGTAACTGTTTTAGATACAATAGGATAGTATGATTTTGTTATGGGGTTTCTGAGCGGCTGGTCGCAGCTGTCGGACGCTGACCGAAGATCGAACTGCCTACACGTATCAGGGTGGCTCCTTCGGCAATGGCTATCTCGAAATCCTTGCTCATTCCCATTGATAATTCACTGAACCGGGAGGCATCAAAGCGCTGCGCACATGCTTCGCCCAGATTTCGCAGGGCAGTAAAATTCGCACGCGTTTCATCCCGGCTTGCATGACGGCGGCCGATGGCCATCAAGCCGCGCAAACGGATGCCTGTCAGCCCGGCATGCAGCAGTTCTTCAATAAACGGGTAAACCGATTTTCCGGGCAGACCAAATTTGTCGGGATCATTGGCAATGTTCACCTGTAGCAGGACATTCAGCGTTTTCTCTGCATGAATGGCGCTCTCGGACAGTTTCCTGGCAAGCTTGAGGCTGTCAAGCGTGTGCAGCCAGGCAAATTTCCCGGGGATTGCTTTTGCCTTGTTGGATTGCAGGTGACCGATGAAATGCCATTCATTCAGCGGATCATCCAGCAGCTTTTGTTTACTGCGTGCATCCTGCAGGGTGTTTTCACCGAAGCAATGTTGCCCTGCTGACATGGCCGCCTGAATGTAGCCAGGTGGCATGTACTTGGTAACCGCGACCAGACGTATGCCATTCACATCGCGTCCGGCTTCGGTTGCTGCAACCCGTATGCGCTCCCGGATGCTGGCAAGGTTATTCTGAATATCGCTGGAAGATAATGACACGTAGTCTTCGCCGCCTCATCAATCAGGCATGAACCACGTTACGTGGTTTTCCTTTCAGAAAGGCATGGATGTTTTCAGTCAGTTCATTGATGAGTAATTGCCGGGCATTAATGCTTGCCCAGGCAATGTGCGGAGTAATGATCAGGTTGGGTATGGGCTCGTCCAGTAATGGATTGCCATTACGTGGTGGCTCTTCACTCAAGACATCAATTGCGGCACCGGCTATTTGTCCGGATTGTAGTGCGTTCTTTAATGCTGTTTCATTGACGATACCGCCACGGGCCGTGTTGATAAGCAGTGCCCCCCTTTTCATCAGCGATAACTCACTGCAGTCTATCAGATTGCGTGTCATGTCGGTAAGCGGGCAATGCAGGCTGATAATGTCAGACTGTGATAGTAGCCGATTCAGAGGGGTGCGTCCTGTCCGGCTTACCCCGCCCGGGCGTTGCGCAACCAGGATAGTCATACCAAAGGCTTTGCCCATGGTTGCTACGGCGCTACCCAGTTCCCCGTAGCCGATAATGCCCAGGGTCTGGCCGGCCAATTCGCGGACAGGGTAGTCCAGCAGGCAAAATGATTCCGCATTGCGCCATTTTCCCTGCTTGACGGCGGTACGGTAATCATGAAGATGACGGGTGAGGGCCAGTATCAGGGAGAAGACATGCTCAACAACTGATGTAGTCGCATAGCCGCGGACATTACAGACCGTAATACCGTGTGCTGCTGCAGCTGCAAGGTCAACATTGTTGGTGCCGGTTGCGGCCACGCATATCAGTTTCAGGGTGTTGGCAGATTGAAATGTCTTCCGTTCCAGTCTCACCTTGTTGCTGATAACTATGTCTGCACCCTGTATCGCTTGTCCGACTTCATCGATACGGGTTGTAGTGCGAACAGACCAGTCAGGCAGGCTGGATTTCAGGGCATCCAGGTCAAGATCCTGTTGGTCTACTGTCGCACTATCAAGGAATACGCCACGCATACACTGAGCAGACTAGTCGCTGTCCAGCATGCCCTGCCTGAGCGACTTGCTGATCGGGTTTGAACCTATCCAGATCTTCAACAAGGAGCGAAAGAAATCATTTCCTTCAACGGCGCCACGCCATTCGCCATTGATGCGAACTTCTGTCCCCCTGCCGGGAGAATAATCGATTCTCAGGACATCGCCTTCTTTCAGGACGGTAAACAGTTTGTTGAATGCATCCACTCGGGGCTGGAGTGCCTGCAGTTCGCTTTTTGAGAGGTTGGCATCCAGTCCGTCTATCCAGCCATCGGTTATCTTTTTCCTGCTGATTTCGCTGTAGAGAATGTGCATGTGGACGCTGGCAGGTCCATCATCACTGAGTATGGCATGTGCATCCGGTGTTTTCGCTTGCAGGTAAAGAGCACCGACATAGACGTCAACAAAGAACTTTTCTCGCAGGCCGGCACCGTTCAGAACCAGCGTGGTCTTGCTGTCAGCGGATGAATCCGTCTCCGGAATTTCAACCCCTTCGATTTCAATGGCGTAAACCGGCATGCTGCAAATTAAAAGGCCTGGCAAAAGAGTCATGATGTATCTGAACATGGGTTTTCCTCGATGCTTGGGTTGTATTATCCCTTCCGCGCAGGGTGTCGCGCGATGTTTTCGACATAGACCGGGAAGTGACCGGTCCTGATATCTTTATAGAAGCGTTCAAGCGTAAGCTTGACGACCGGAAAGGCCAGTTCATCCCAGGGTATTTCGTGCTCCTCGTGCAGCCTGACATCCAGGCTCTCGAGCCCTGGCTGGTAATCCTCTGTTTTCAAGTGTGCACGAAACATCATGTAGACCTGGTTGATTTGCGGGATGCTGAAGACACCGTAGAGTGCCAGGTCGGTCACCCTGGCGCAGGCTTCCTCCCATGTCTCCCGTGCCGCCGCCTGTTCGGTTGATTCGCCGTTCTCCATGAAGCCGGCAGGCAGTGTCCACAGACCATGCTGCGGTTCAATGGCGCGGCGGCACAGTAATACACGGTTATCCCATACGGGCACACAGCCGGCCACGATTTTCGGGTTCTGGTAATGCACCTTATGGCAGGTATCACATACGTGGCGTGGCCGGTCGTCACCTGCAGGGACTTTTTCGGTCACCCGTTCGCCGCAATTACTGCAATAGATCATGTGAATACGGTCACTGATACGTGGTTACTATGGTTGGACAGTAACATGGTTTGATGGTGTAAATCCTGATGGAAAATATGCATAAGCGCAGCAGTCCTAGTGCCGGATTATTTTTTCTGCCAGGGTCAGGCCCAGCATGGTCTTGGCATCCCTAAGGGTGCCGTCGTACACCTGCGCCAATGCCCGGTCAAGCGGGATCCAGTGTACCTCTATCACCTCGTGTGCCTCCGGTTGCGCGGCGACCTGTATTAACTCGCGCGCCAGATAAAGGTGAATGACTTCATCACAAAATCCCGGTGTCATCAGGATGTCGCCAAGGCCCTGCCATTGATCCGCCTGTACCCCGGCTTCCTCGAGCAGTTCGCGTTTTGCTGTTGTCTGCGGTTGTTCATCCGGTTCCAGTTTGCCAGCCGGTAATTCCCACAACCAGCCACCGCTGGCATGCCGGTACTGGCGTAACAGACACACGTGTTCCCTGGCATCGAGTGCTACCACAGCAGCACCGCCGGGGTGATGGACTATTTCAAGTTCCACCTTTTCGCCATTGGGCAGGGTCAGGGATTCAATGCCCAGCTGCAGTACCCGGCCTTGGTATATTGATCTGGTAGTGTGAGACAATCCACTTTTCCTCTTCAGGGGTGATATTCGGTGCAGCCATTTTACATGCGACAAGCGCTGCGATTTTCATGTACACAGTGTGGCGAATGCTGTGCCACTGCGGGCGAGTACTATGTTTATCTGACCGATAAAGAGTCTGAAAGGATTCGTGCGCATCTGCAACTCTCGTGCAACTGGTTCCGGCGGCGTTATCTGCAGCGCCTCGAGGATGGTGAGCAGGTGCTGGTATCCGGCCCGGATGAGCGCTGTACCTTCCTGAATGCCGAGGGTAAGTGCCGGGTGTATGCAGTACGCCCTGTGCAATGCCGGACCTACCCGTTCTGGCCGGAACTGGTTGGCAGTGCCAGGGCATGGAATCGCGAGGCCCGTCGTTGTGAAGGGATCAACCGGGGCAGGGTGGTTGCACGGTCGATGATTCGGCGCTCTCTCCGGGACTGTCGTGAGCAGCAGGAATAAGGGGATAGCCAGGCAGTGTTAATCCCGGGGCTCAAAAACACCGAACAGCTGGCCGGCTCCGGCGGGGGCGTAAGGATCGTGATACAGGCTGATCAGGGACATGCCTCTGGCCGGTGTCAGCAGCGGGCCGCGTGTCAGCGTGTCAAAGACCTCTCCTCCCAGCAGTTGTTGCGCAATGGTCAGGTATAGCCGGTTAATGACGTTTGCATCAAGCAGGGTATAGAAAACGGCCGGCCCGGCTATGGCGCAGATACTCCGGTACCCCAATGTCGCCAGTTGCGAGATCATCCGGCGACCATCAACCCGGATCCCGGTTCCTGCTCGCACCACTTCGAGTCCTGAAGCCTGGAATTTATCTATCCGGGTCTGGTCTGCTGTTTCACCGGTAATGATCAGGATTCGGCGATGCCGGTAGGGCTCCAGCGCCGCGATCGGAATTTCCAGGCTGCCGCTGAGAATGGCGATATCCGGTTGAGGCGGCAATCCCTGTGCCAGGCGCCACTCGCGGATGTCTGTGAACTCAGCCTGATTGCCAACCGGCAACTGATCCTGTGCCTCGCCAATGAGACTTTGCCGAAAGTAGCGGCCGCTGGTAATCAGCAGGTCAGCCTGTCCGGCAAGCTCCTGGTACAGGCGCCAGTCACGCGGGTTTACTGTCGCGGCCGGTACAGTGTGTGTCGTGTTGTCATTGTTACCCAGGGAGATGCGGCCATCCAGCGAAGTAATAAAATTGCTGTAGACAAAAGGGCTGTCAGGCTGCCTGTGTAGCCGGTGCTGCAGGTACAGCCCTTCCAGCAAGTGCTGCCCGCCCGGTGCAGGGTAGAGCCGGGTTACCGGTGTCTGCATGATCATGCGTCCCGTCGATTGTCTGGCGTGGCTGTATAAATGCAAACGGGGCCATTTGGCCCCGTTGTCAACTTCTGATGGTGATCGGTATCAGGCTTCAGCAGTCTGCGCTGTATCAACAGACTTGCCCTGGTAATCCTGGATTGCCGCCTTGATGGCGTCCTCAGCAAGTACCGAGCAGTGAACCTTGACGGGCGGTAGTGCCAGTTCTTCCGCAATATCGGTATTCTTGATCTCGCAGGCCTCGTCCAGGGTCTTGCCTTTAACCCACTCTGTTAACAATGAGCTTGATGCAATGGCAGAGCCACAACCATAGGTCTTGAATTTGGCATCCTCAATAACGCCGTTGTCACCCACCTTGATTTGCAGTCTCATGACGTCACCACAGGCAGGCGCACCCACCATGCCGGTACCAACCTGCTTGTCACCCTTGTCAAACGAGCCGACATTTCTCGGGTTTTCATAGTGGTCAAGGACTTTATCACTATATGCCATTACCTAATCTCCAAATAACCGAAATATTTTAATCCCGGGTTATGCTGCTGTCTGCCGGAAGCTGGATCCAAACAGTGAGGCCTGGTCCTCGCTGCTAGCTGACTCGATAGCCTCGTCCAATGTGATGCTATTGAGGTAGTCATAGATGCGGTTACTTAAATGTAGCCACATCTGGGCACCGGCCGGGACTTCGCCCTGGGTATGCGGCTGCTCTTCGCGCCGCGTTACGTCATCAACGGTTGCCAGGATGTTGGCGATGGTGATTTCAGATGCCGGGCGGGCCAGGCAATAACCACCACCGGGTCCGCGCATACCTGTAACCAGACCGTGCTGGCGCAGGCGTGCAAACAGTTGCTCAAGATAAGAAATCGAGATGGCCTGCTGGGCAGATATATCAGCCAGCGTAACCGGTCCTTTCTTGTGCTGTAATGCCAGCTCCATCATTGCAGTGACGGCGTGGCGGCCTTTTGTTGATAGTTTCATGATTAACCTCTACGAATACGATACTGCGGTGTTACTGCCGGTTGCATTGGTTCGTATTCTGCCATATCCAATGCTCGGTTGCTGGCTATATGAAACGAAACCAGCCGAGTACATGACCGTATAATAGTAATAGTTGAGTCTTTTAGTCAAGAATTTTACCCGTGGAGTTCTGCTACGATAATGAAAAATACTATATATATCAATATATTAATTAAGCATTATCCTAATGTGGGTATACCAGGCGGGAAGGAAAGGGTAAATAGCCGGATTATCTTCATGGGAATTCAGGTTTACGGCAGGTTCGGTCTCCGTCCGTGACTTAAACTGGCTCACTCACGCCAACAAGTCCGGACAGCATGCATAACGGGGAGACATTCAGCGAGTGTTTGTTACAATGGCTGCGACAGGCGGGGTCCTCTACGCCATAAAAAATTTATCTGGAAAATCAGGCAGGAGCAGAAAATGGGAGCAGAATTTCCTGGCGGTGTGGATCGCCGCCAACGGTCACGCGATAAACTTGACGCACTGGTATCCTCACGTACTGCGACGCTGTCGCTGCTCACAGCGCTGGCAAGCCGCCAGCCATTCAACCCCGAGCCTTCTATGGAAAAGGCGTTGCGTGAGTTTTGTGAGGCCTTGATTGATTATACCGCCAGTGCCCACTTTCAATTGTATCGCTACCTTTCAGATAATCGTGAACGCCGTGCTTCGGTTATCTCGGTTGCAGACGAAATCTATCCGAAAATTATCGAAACCACCGATCAGATTCTGCGCTTTAATGACAAATACGAGTCGATGTCCCTGGATAATAGTGTTGAATTCCTTGCGGTTGACTTGTCCAACCTGGGTGAGTGCATCGCCGAACGCATCCAGCTCGAGGACGAGGTCATATCGGCCATGAGCGGTAGCGTCCATTAGTTCATTACCAGCTCTATATCATGCCGGCAACCGTTGATTCCTTGCTGGAAATCATGACACGGTTGCGTGATCCACAGGCAGGCTGTCCCTGGGATCTGGAGCAGGACTTCCGTTCAATTGCACCCTATACCCTGGAAGAAGCCTACGAAGTGGTCGATGCCATTGAGCAGGATGATTCATCTGCATTGCGGGATGAACTGGGTGATTTGCTGTTTCAGGTGGTTTTCCACGCCCAAATGGCGCAAGAGTGTGGCTGGTTCAGTTTCAGTGATGTCGTTTCGGGCATATGTGAAAAGATGGTGCGCCGTCATCCACACGTGTTCGCCGATGAGGTGATTGAGGATGTGGAGGCGCAGACGCAGGCGTGGGAACGCCACAAGGAGCGGGAACGGGGTAAACAGGAAAGTATACTGGATGGTGTGCCGATGGCACTCCCGGCACTGACGCGGGCGTACAAACTTCAAAGACGCGCCTCACGAGCCGGTTTTGACTGGCCAAGTATTCACGGCGTGGCCGACAAGGTTGAAGAAGAATTGCAGGAACTGAACGAGGAAATCAACTCTCATGCAGGTATCGATGCGCTGTCGGATGAAGCCGGTGATCTGTTGTTCGCGGCCGTTAATCTCGTCCGGCATGCCGGTGTGGAGCCCGAACTGGCATTGCGTAAGGGTAATCGTAAGTTTATGCGTCGTTTCCAGCAGGTAGAGGCGTTACTGCAGGAAGCCGGACAGAAATTCACCGATACTGATCTGGATACACTGGACTATTACTGGGAAAAGGCCAAGGAGCTTGAGGCTGCCCGGTAGGCTTATCCTGTGAAATGAGTACTTGCCATGAATGAAAAATTCCCCTCGAATGCGATCGAGGTGAGAAACCTGTACACGCATTATGGTGATCGCGCCATTCTCAAGGACATCAACCTGGATATCCGTGCCGGGGAGATCATGGTGATTATGGGCGGTAGCGGTTCGGGAAAAACCACGTTAATGCGCAATTTGCTGGGTTTGAACAAGCCCACCTCCGGCAGTATTCACATTTTCGACAAGGATATCACCAGCATCAGCAGCCGCGAGTTGTACGCCATCCGGCGGAAGATGGGTGTCGCTTTTCAGGGGGGGGCATTGTTGGGTTCGATGTCAGTCGCGCAAAATATCGAGTTACCACTCAGACATCACACCAAACTGGATGAAAGCACTATACGCATCATGTCTCGCATGAAGCTCGAGGTCGTTAACCTGGCGGGGTTTGAGGACCTGATGCCATCGGAACTCTCGGGTGGCATGCTAAAACGGGCGGCACTGGCCCGTTCCATTATCATGGACCCCAGTCTGTTATTTTTTGATGAGCCTTCTGCCGGACTTGACCCGGTTGTTTCCGCAGAACTCGACGAGTTGATCATGCGCCTCAAGGAGGCCATGAAGGTGAGCATCATTGTGGTTACGCACGAACTGGAAAGTGCCTTCAAGATTGCAGACAGGATTACTGTGCTGGGGCAGGGGCGTTTGCTTATGACCGGCACTGTTGATGAAGTTCAACACAGCGACAACGCGGTAATACAGGATATGATTAACCGTCGCCCCAGGGATGAGGCTATCAATGCGGAAGAGTATCTGGCGCGTCTTACGGCTGACCGGAAACGGCAACGTATCTAATACCGGCAGCTTATGACGGTGTGCTGGCCAGTTCGTCGATCTTTGCCTGCATCTTCGCAAGCAGACCATCAAATCCTTCTTTCTTCATTATTTCCTGATAGGAGCTGCGGTAGTTGCTGATCAGACTGACGCCTTCGATGATGACATCATAAACCAGCCACTGGTCACCTTTCTGGTATACCTTGTAGTTGACAGGTATGTCGGCACTGGACGTGATAATAAGTGTTTCAACGACGGCCTTTCTGCCTTTTATTTTTTCACCGGGGTAGTCCACTTTTTCATTCGTGTACGATTCAATTTTTCCAACATAGCTGTTTTCGATCAGCTGCGAGAAGAGCGCTACAAATTGCTGTTTCTCCTCGTCAGTGGTTTTTTTCCAGTTGGTGGCAAGCGTGCGTTGTGACATGGCACGGAAATCAAAACGTTTATTGATTATGGTGCTCATTTGCTCGCGTTTGCCTTCCTTGTCCAGTTGTTCGTTTTGCAGTATCTCGAGTATGGCATTTACCGAGGTGCGAACGTCATCTGTCGGAGTGCTGCCTGCATGGGACCACATGGTGAATGCCAGTGTGAATCCGGCCACGAGTGTGAGTAATAATTGTTTTAACATGCTATCTGCCTCCTGAATTAATATGTCCTGCGGGTGCCTAGTTCAAAATCAGATTCATGCGATATTGACTGTAAGCATCTCGCAGGAACAGGTAGGGATCCAGTGAATCCTTCTTGATGCCTTCATAGGTGTCCTTGTCGATCGACAGGAAGTTGACAACATCACCTGAAATGGCGATCCAGTAGGCAGTATTTTCAAACAGTACCGGCACCAGACTGAAATAGAAGTCACCCAGCAGGCCAATGCCATCCCTGAAGTTGGATGGTCCCAGAAACGGCAGGACCAGGTAGGGACCCGGGCTTACACCATAACGTGCCAGGGTCTGGCCGGTGTCTTCTATCTTTCTGTCGATGCCGAAATGTACTTTTGCGGGGTCGAACAGGCCACCAATACCCAGTGTGGTATTCACACCAAAGCGGGTCAGTTCATATCCCGAATCACGAAATTTGCCTTGCAGGGCGGCGTTAACAAAGCGAATCGGTGCCCTCAGGTTCGAGAAAAAATTCCTGATGCCCAGCTGTAGTGGTTCCGGTGCAAGCCAGCGCCAGCCCTTTGCAACAGGCTTGATTGCGTAGAAATAGGCCTTGTCATTGAACCAGAACATGCCGCGATTAAATGTTTCCAGCGGGTCATAGACCTCAATGACATCATCTTCTTCATCCAGGAAAGAGAGATCATCATCATCCATGAAGGGCGGTGTTTCTTCATCCATGCCCTCTGTTTCCATCTCCTCCAGTACGGGCGGCGCGGCTTCTTCCCCGGTTGCAGGTTGTGCCTCATAAGTTTCAATAAAGCCTCTTCGTGATTCAGTACCCAGTACCGTCAGCGGTAATGTACAGATCAGGAATGCGAGCAGGAGCTTTTTCATGGGCATGGTTCTATTCGCTATCGAAGATGTATTTACTGACCAGTTCTTCCAGACTGATGGCCGGTTCGGTTTCTTCAATTTCATCGCCGGCTTCAAGGATGATATCCGAGCCTCCGGGCGAAAGCTTGATGTATTTGTCACCGATGATACCCGCGGTACGGATGGAAGCGATGGTGTCATCCTGAAGTTCGACCTGTTTGTCTATATTAAGTTGCACAACCGCTTCATAATCACCCGTATCCAGTTCGATACTGCTGACCTTGCCGACAATGACGCCGGCGAGTTCGATAGTCGAGCCTTCCTTGAGACCGCTGATTGATGTGAAGCGGGCTGTTACCGGGTAGGTCTCGTTCGCGAACGGGTTAATGTCGCCCATTTTAACGGCCAGCCATGAGAAGCTGATAAAGCCTGCCAGCAAAAATACACCCACGATCATTTCAAGATTCATTTTTTTCATTACTAGCCCCGACTATACAAGTCACTGGATGTACTGTGCCTGTTACGAAAGTATGATTGAGCCGATCAGGTAATCCCATATCAGGATCGAAACCGAGGCAAATACAACTGCATCCGTTGTTATGCGGCTGACACCCTCTGCTCCGAATACACCGTTACGGCTGAGGTGCAGGAAATAGCCCTTGAAAGTAGTGATCCACACAATCAACAAACCGAAGATGACGGACTTGATAAGACATAACCGAATATCGACCCACTCAACGCTGTTATACATGCCCTGGAAATAGGCACCTTCGGCAACATCAAGCAGAACAACACCGGCAAGGTAACCACCGAAAATTCCGACCATATTAAAAATAAAGGTCAGCGCCGGCATTGAGATGAGGGCAGCCACAAACTTGGGCGCAACAAGAAACTTGACCGGGTTGATTGCCATGCATTCAAGGGCATCGATTTGTTCAGAGTGACGCATGATGCCAATCTCGGCACAGATTGCCGAACCGGCACGGCCAATAACCATCAGCGCCGTCAGGACAGGACCAAGCTCCTGTATCAGGCTGAGAGCGACTGCAGAGCCGAGTAATTCCTCGGAGCCGAATTGCTTCAGGTTATGGTAACCCTGCAGGCCCAGCACCATACCGGTAAACAGACCGACAATTAAGATAACGCTGACGGAGCGTGCACCGAAGAAGTAGATTTGCCGGGCAATAGCATATAAGGAGTACGGTGGCCTGAAAATGCTGGAAACTGCCGAGCCGAAAAACATGCCCATCCTGCCGGTTGTTTCCAGCAGATACAGGAAATTGCCTCCGAGTTTTTCAATCAGGTTCCGCATTTAAGGGATGTCAGTCGGCGTGTTGTGGTGTTGCCGGAATCCGAATGTTCAGGCCTGGTTATCCAGCGCCTGGTCCACGTTGTCGTAGAGCGTAAATACCTTGTCGAGGCGTGCCAGTTCAAGTACCCGGCGGGTAGGTTCACTGACCGTGGCCAGCGCGAACTGGCAGCTATTCTTTTTTGAAGCCTGTAACGCCTCGACCAGCGAGGCAACACCGGAACTGTCGATATAGGTTACACTTGAAAGGTCGACTATCACGTTACCGTCGTTTTCAATACATTTAAGCAGGGTTTCTCTTGCGGCAGGCGAACTTTCCAGGTCAATCTCGCCTTTGAACACAACGACGGTTGCACCCCGCTGCTGCAGAATTTCATGTTTCATTGCTATCTTTTCTCTTGATGAATTTAACCATGCGTAACAGGTTTCCCTGGCCATCAGGTGCCGGGAGGTAATCAACCTGATCCATGATGTCGTGGATAAGACAGACTCCCAGTCCACCCGGTCCCAGTTCTTTCGGCCACTTTGGTTTTATTTTCTCCCGGTCTACCGGGCGGGCTGAGTCCTGCAGGCGGAATTCAAGTATGCCGCCTTTGCAGTAAATTTCCAATGTGGCATCGCCTTCCTCGTTGTCCTCGTAGGCATGCCGGACTACATTCTGGCAGGCCTCTCCCACAGCAATAATGACATCCGTGGCGGCCTCCGTGGCGCAGCCACAAGTCTCGCAGGCGTTATTAACCACTTCACGAACTGCCTGCAATGCATCTGCACGGGCTGGAAACGTATAGCGGGCGATCATCCCGGGTTCGTCACTGGCTGCATTGTTGTGTGGTTCAGTCCGTGTATCCTCGACCACCAGCAGGGTAATATCGTCATGGCGCTTGCGCCCGGTATCACTCAAAACAGACACGACTGCCTCAATGCGGGCCGCTGCCGGCAACTCGCTGTGTTCCCGAATGATGTCCTGGAAACCGGTTTGCTCCAGGCGGCTGCCGTCTTCCAGACAGCCTTCGGTGACGCCATCGGTAAAAATATACAATGTGCCGCCATCCAGGTTGAAGGTCTCGTCCCTGATGCCGGCCTCTCCGGTTTGCAGTGACATGATACCGAGTGGTGGAGCGCTCGCGGGCAGTGCTGTAAATGTTCCGTCCCGGGTGTGCAAAAGGGGAGGCTCATGGCCGGCATTGGCCAGCTTCACTGCGCCTGTCTTCGGGTCCAGCAGACCACAGACCATGGTCACAAACATGCCGTGTATCGCTGTCTCGCACAGTTCCCGGTTGATGGTGGCCAGCAGGGTATCGGGATCGTGTATGGTTTTACCGAGGCAGCGGAACAGACTGGCGGTTTTTGACATCAACAGGGCGGCATCCATGCCTTTTCCGGAAACGTCACCAAGACTGAAATAAATGCGACCGTCTTCCAGTTCAAAAAAATCGTAAAAGTCGCCTGACATTTCATTGGCAGGCAAATTGAATCCGGAAACCGGAAAGGGGGCAGCCGGCGTGTCCGGCAGAAGACTGCGCTGCATTTCTGTGGCAAGTTCAAGCTCGCGGCTGACACGTTCCTGTTCGACCAGTTCCTCAGCCATATGTGCATTGTGAATGGCCAGCGCTGCGGCTGAGGCCAGCGTTTGCAGCATCAACAGGTCGGTATCTGAAAACAGTCCATCCTCAGTGTGCTTGTTGACCAGTTCAATGGCGCCGATCTTCTTTTCTTGCACCGCCATCGGGGTGCACATTATCGAGCGTGTCTGAAAACCTGTCGATTCATCTATGGAGTGGTCGAAGGCGGGGTCCTGCTGTACATCCCTGACAATGCGACTGGTATTCTCTGTGACGCACTGGCCAACGATGCCTTCTCCGGATTTAACCCTGATACCCCTGATGTCTACCGGGCCTGCACTTGCTTTGCAGAGCAGCGTTGCGAACCTCTCTTCGAGTAAAAAAAGGGCGCCACCCTCGGCCTTGACGAATTTGACAATCAGGTCCAGTGCTTTCTGGATGGTTTCATCGAGATTGAGTGTGACGGCCAGGTGGCCACTCATTTTAGACAGTAATTCGAGGTGTCCGGAGGCCGCGGTGGCCTTGCGGCGATCAAAAATATGCGAATTCCTGCGGTCACTGCCTGGAGACATGTTAGCCATTATATGTCCATGGTATCCAGGCGGTTATGCACAATTCAGTGACCTTGTCGGGGTTTTGGCTATGGCTAAATGGTCGGGCAGAGAGGATTTGAACCTCCGACCCCTTCGTCCCGAACGGGTAAAAGCCGATTCCATATAGTCTAATAGAAATAACGACTTATATCCTAAGTTACTGTTCCTAATCAATAATACAGCCTTTCGGTAGCTACTAGCGACTACTACCTACCCCTAGAGTATACTAACCTCGCTAGCTTGCAGCTAGCGAGGTATGACTAGGAGCCGATATGCCCGACCGTGTCAAACTGACCAATACAAATATCCGTGGGTTAAACCCGAAATCCAAGTATTACCGTGTGTGGGATTCAGCCGCCCCCGGGTTATTCGTGCAAGTTTACCCGACTGGAAGAAAAACATTCAAATTCTTTTACCGATTTCTGGGGAAGCAGAAAACGATATCCATGCAGCCCTTCGGGAAGCTAACAGTGGAGCAAGCCCGATCCGCGGTGAAGCATTATGAAGGTCTAATCGCCCAGAAGCGCGACCCGATGGCGGAGGAAGCCACCGCCAAAGAAATAGTGAAACGGGCAGAGCATAATACCCTCAAGAAGTTCATCGACGGGCGATATGGAGATTGGCTGAAAGCGAACCGGAAAACTGGCGCTGAAATGCTTAAGCTTTTTCCCATCTACTGGCCGGATTTTATGGGGCGTCCGCTAGATGGAATCTCTCGCGACGATATCGAACGCTGGATACAAAGCCAACTTCGTGCTGGAGCGAAACCTGTCACGGTTAACCGTAAGCTCAGTAACCTTAGTAAATTATTCAGTATGGCCTTTCGATGGGAGCTTATTGAAACCAATCCAACGAGCCGGATAGACAAACCCCAAGAGGTTAGCGACCCAAGAATGCGGCATCTGTCCCCGGAGGAGGAAGAACGGTTGAGGGTGGCGCTTGATACCCGTGACGTAGAGGCCCGGGAAGCACGTGTCCGCACAAATGCGTGGAAGGAGGCTCGCGGCCATGACCAGTTATCGACGATTGACGGTTATTCTGACTACCTCGCACCGATGGTAATGCTTGCATTAAATACAGGGGCGCGTCGCGGGGAGCTATTCGCGCTGGAATGGCAGAACGTTGATACAGAACGGAAGGTGATGACCGTATCGGCGCATACTGCAAAGACTCAGAGAACCCGGCACGTACCGCTTAATGCAGAAGCACTAGACGTACTGGAGCGATGGGGCGAACAGACGGGGAGGGGTGGGTTGGTATTTCCAAATCCAGTAACAGGCGAGCGACTAACCACTATCAAGAAGTCCTGGACTGCGGTAGTAAAAGATGCCGCGCTTGAGGACTTCCGGTTCCATGACCTTCGTCATACCTTCGCGTCAAATCTTGTCATGGCGGGCGTCGATTTGAATACCGTCCGGGAGCTACTCGGGCACTCCGATCTAACCATGACATTGCGATATTCGCACCTTGCGCCCGATCATAAACAGTCGGCGGTAGAAAAGCTGGTCAAGTAGTCAGGCTTTACTCTGTAATAGCCATCGGGTTAATATAGGGTCTACGATATAGCTGGTAGTAGCCAAGGATTCTACCTATAGCTTCGTAGTGGATGTACACGCATTTCCTCTGTGTACTGATACATGCAACAGTCGGTGTGCCGGCAAATCCAAAATTGTTCTTAATTGGATTTCCGGAGGCTGTATGCCCGCAAAACTTTTTACCTCTATAGATGCCGCTGAATATCTAGGCATTAGCGAAAAACAACTTGTCAAATTCCGCCGTCAAGGTGGTGGTCCGACTGTGACCGTCATGTCCTGCGGCGGCGCTCGTGGTCGCCCTCGTTATAAGGTCTCCGACCTTGATGAATGGCTTGCCAATCTCACTACATATAAGACCCACGACGAACTCTTGCAGAAAGAAGCGGGTGGTGTCTCATGAGCGCCGTCGTTAAGAAAACACCTGATGAGAATGTTAGTGAGCTAACTAACACCGCCGCTGACATCCTGAAGGCTTACAACGATGGTCAGAATA
>JBDLIH010000028.1:0-36910 GCA_039714975.1 Pseudomonadota bacterium | reverse complement strand
CATTGCAGCTGCACGTTCGATATTTCCTCTGAGGTAAAGCATTTTTGCCAGAAAATACCATGCACGGTTCTGTACTTCTTCATCGGTATTTGCTGAAATCAAATTGGAGAAAATACCCTGCGCCTGCTCGTCGATCCCATAGGACAGGCTCACTCCACCCTTGAGTAATTCCGGGTAATCACCGTGATTTTGAATGCCGCCACGTTCATACGCGTACTCATACTCAACAAGGGCTTCAAAATACTTTTGCTGGTAGAATTCAAAAAGGACTGCACCGTATTTCAGGTCTTTTACTTCATGTCCAATGGCAACCTGGCTGCACGCTAACAGGAAGGCTGCTGCAACTAAAGGCGCGGCAATCACCCGTGTACATCCTGAATATTTACCAAATAAAAGGGGTTTCATGTCCATCTACCACTGCTTAACAGAAAATTCAGGCTGTTGTTTCATCGATGAATCGGTAATATTCAGTTCCACATACTTGGGGCCACTCTCCTTGTTGATGTTCAGGGTGGTGCCACGCTTGTATTCCCTGCCGCTTGGGCCTATACCTGTGAAAAATGCTGACAAGGTGTGTTCGCCTACGCTTAAATTGGCCATATGCACTTTGTGTATGCCGCTTCTGGATAGTGCTATCAGCTCCTTGTCGGAATAGATATGGCTGGCGACAACCTTTCCGTCGAGCTTGAGCTTGACTGATTCCAGCGTAAAGAACTTCCCTACGTCCAGCGAGAGAAAAACATTTACCTGGGTATTGGCAGGGAACAGCATGTCTTCTTCCAGCACGCGGAGGTTCTTGTTCAAAGCAATGACAGACAGCTTCAGTTCCTGAATATCTTTTGACAAGACATTCACGGATTCCTGCGCCTTCACCCTGCCTTTTGTAGCTTCAAGTGCGTGGCTCTCATCTGCTGCTGTGTTATCGCCGGAAAGGACTGCATCAGCAGTATCTGCTGCATCGTCACCGGCGTATGGACTGGCCGGCATCATGAAAAATGCAACAATCAGAGTAGTGACAACACTGCGTCGTATTGAATCGAGTTTCATAAACGTCTCCAGCAGATAGTCTGTTGTTTATCGCCTGATTACAACAAAACCTGACATAGAATATGTTTCTCAACAACATGTTCATTTCAATTGTGGGACCAATCTCACAACTTGAACTTACTTAGGTGAATACTGTGCCTGCATCACAGTGCACTACGTTGGATGGCGACTAGTATTGCCTTGCATGTCGTTATCGAAGTGCACGTATATCCTCGGGTCTTTGACTGGAATAAATACTCAAGATACGTTGTTTGTTACCGAAACAAATGGGGCATCTAAAGCATTAAGACTTGACCGGAACAAGCGGGATGGCATATGGCAGCGATTACCTTGCTTGCCGCGCCCTGCAATTCAAATTAACGTGAATAATGTGACAGATTGAACATGATACGACACAGGATAAGGCGCAATTTACATGACGTGAGTCACATTCTATGTGCATTGCTGTTGCTGAGCTGTCTGCCATCACAGGCCTTATCTCTTGACCTGTTCGACAATGACAGTCCAGATGTGACAGATTCCGTTTTTCTGGAAGTCACAGAGCCATATATTGAAATGCACACCGGACCGGGCCGTGGTTACCCTGTGTTCAACGTAGTCGAACAGGGCGAAACAATCGAGATACTCAAACGGAAAACCAACTGGTATAAAGTAAAGAGCGCAGATGACAGGGCCGGTTGGACAAAAGCCTCACAGTTGGCACACACACTCAAGCCCACCGGAATACCGGTGGACTTGCCAGAAGTCAATCATGGTGATTACCTGAAGTCCAGCTGGCGTGTTGGCTTTAGCGCAGGACAGGTGGAGGGGGCGAACACCTTCAGCATCTCTGCTGGATACAGGCCTTTAAGCTGGGCAGGGGTAGAGCTCGAGTGGGGAAAGATTTTTGACGATTCGGTGACCAGTGATTTTTACGGTGCCAACCTCCTTGTGGAGCCTATGCCTGACTGGACCGTCACCCCATTCGTCACTACTGGGGCAGGAAAGTTTTCTTTTAATAACAGGCATAAGGTCCTGGTCGAGGATACAGGAACCTCTAGCTATATAAGCTTTGGCGCGGGAGCCAATTACTACATTGGCCGTAATTTCGTAATGCGGGGTGAATACCGCTGGTATTCGGTATCAACAGACGACGACAGTGTGGGGTTGAATTCATGGAGAATTGGTTTAAACACATTCTTTTAGGGCGCAGAGAGCGTTCCTTATTTGCAGCAGCAGTAGGCAAGTCAGTTGTCATTCTATCCATGTGCTGGATGGGCCTGACTGTATACGGGGATGACGCAGAAGCAGCTGAGGCTGATGATAAACCGGGCGCTGTTCAGGTTATTACCCCAGAAGTGAAACCCCGTGAGGTCTCCGAAGCCGATATCGACGACGAATCCTTCGAAATCGGAGTATTTGCAGGAATCATCAATATTGATGATTTCGGTAGCGAGCCGATGTTCGGCATCAATGCGTCGTATTACGCTACCGAAGACTTCTTCCTACAGTTAAATTATGCTGTTTCCAGTGCCGATCTTACTTCGTTTGAAGAGCTGAGTGGTGAAAACGTCCGTCTGTTGACTGATTCGGAACGCGATTATACCTATTACAACGCACTGATTGGCTACAACATCTTTCCAGGCGAAGTATTCATGACGTCCAAGCTGACCTTCAACTCTGCTTTCTATCTGGTGGGTGGCGTGGGTAATACCGAATTTGGTGGTGAGGACAATTTCACTACTACGCTGGGAGCAGGGTACCGCATTGTTCTGCGTGACTGGCTGTCCTGGCATGTCGATTTCCGCGATCATATTTTCAAATCGGACATCATAAAAGAGGGTCAGACCACCCATAACATGGAATTGTCTACAGGTCTGGCGCTGTTTTTTTAGAGGCTATCTAAAAAGATAACCTCGACCGCCAATACCATGTTGCGCTCGTGATAAGGGGGGCAATTACTGTGTGCAGACTTTGCTCATCACCTGGTTCGCAACTGACCTTGACTAACGACCTGAAAATTTCAGATCGATTTTAGTTGATCACGAGAGTATCCAGGCTGCTTTTACATGCGCATAGAAGAAATAGTTATTTCACAGATCCCTTCTGATCCTGTCGAAGATCAGCCATGCGCTACCCGGGTATGCAATGTTGCTTTAAAGCAAAATAACAAAATCCTGCTATGTAAGTGTGCGTTTGAACTATTTAACCAACACATCCTGTCCATCAAAATTGATAGAGCATTTCGTAGGGTCCGGGAATACGATTTGCATATTGGTATACTCGATCCGGAACCCGTTCGGTCACTAAGGGTCAGCTGGGGTCATCTGGCAGTATTTTCCGTTCTTGCTGTGACTGCAGGATTGGCGGGATTCACTAATTTTCTCCCGAATCCCGGTATTTGGCCTGCAGTGCTAGGAGCGTGTGCAGGACTATTTTTGATGCTGTCCGTTTACCTTTCTCATGACCGCCTTGTATTCTACAGCCAGAATGGTCGCATACCTCTGGTAATCTTGCGCAACCGAAACCCGGACCGGGAGACGTTCAGCAGGTTCATTGCCATATTAACCGAACATATACGTAAGGCTGGCGCTAACTCAAACCTCGTCAGCGAAAACGAAAGGTTAAATGCTGAACTCAGGGAAAATCGGCGCCTTATGGAGGAAGATATCATTTCAAGGAAAAGATACGATATTGCAAAATTACGTATCCTTGACCGGCACCGCTGAATCCATGTATTCCTCTATGCGGGAAAATCTGATTATCTGAGACTCATTCAACTACACCTGTGCTACCTGTTGATCGTACACGCCTATCCAACAATACCAAATAAAAACAGCGACCCTTAGGTCGCCGCATACTTCTTTCACACATGACGGTTTCGGGGCCGTCACTGTGCAGGGGTCAACCATCAAGCTGGGATACTATGAAAGGCATTGAAACCAGAGCGATGGCAGCAGTAATGACATAATTTTTCACGTCACCAAGCCAGGCGATAGTTTCCATACCTGGATCACCCATGAAGAAAATAATCATCAGTCCAATAATAAGTTTATTCATACCTGTCTCCATTACGACCTGCTGTTTCTATGGTTCTATCTTAGGTGGCTAAGCACAATATATCTGTGAAAGGAAACACGATGAATACAGTTATTCGTCACAGATTTGCTGTAAAAGTAGAACAAAAAGCCATGCTTGCCACGATTTCGAGTAAGGCTGGTGATCGCTTCATTCTGGTCAATCCATTCCATGCGGGCCTGATTTAGGCAGGCTTCGTAATATTACTGAGGCTTGAAGCCCCTAATATGATCGCGGTCACACAACTTTACCGCCTGTTTTCTTAAAGTTGACTGTATTCCCGGTTGTTACCAAGCAAGATAAATCACCAATTATTAGAGGTGCAGCTCATGAAAATCAGAACAAGTTCTATTCTGGCTAATATTATTGCTGCTTCCGGTCTGGCATTACTGTTGGTGGCCTGGCGGGGTGGAGGTGGTTCATCTACTGGTACCCTGGAACTGGCAATTACCGATGCACCGGTGGATGATGCAGAGGCAGTGGTGGTGGAGTTCACCGGTGTTCAGTTACAACATGCAGAGGGTGAACGTATTGATATAAATTATTTCGACGAATTAGATAATCCCGAACCACGGCAAATAGACCTCCTGGCACTGACTGGTGGGACCACAGAATTACTGCTCGATGGTGTAACCCTGACAGCCGGCGACTATAGCTGGATTCGACTAAAAGTAAATGCAGAGCGCGGGGTGGTTGACTCCTATATTGACCGGAATGGCCGGCACAGCTTGTACGTTCCCAGTGGCGCGCAATCCGGCTTGAAGCTTAATCGTGGGTTTAATGTACCCGAAAACGGCATGGCGTCATTCACCATTGACTTCGATCTGCGTAAATCCGTACACAATCCCTCCGGTCTTGAAGATGATTACATTCTGCGGCCTACCCTGCGGCTCGTGGATGGCAACCCTGACGGTGCTTTAAGCGGTACCGTTTCTGGCATTGAGAACGACCCTGACTGCAACGATAATGTGGACTATGTTGGCGCAGTGTATGTCTTCAACAATGGCGACGCAGTTGATGATGTTGATGGGATCGGCGATCCGGTTACCTCGGCAAGGGTTCCTAATGATGGTAATTTCGCCTATACAGCAGCGTTCCTTCCTGAAGGGGATTATTCGGTCGCATTTACCTGTGACGCTAATATTGATGACAATGGTAAGGATGCTGATACTGACCCAACTGATGGGACGGTGGAATTCGTTGGTGAAACAATGATCACTATCACGGCAGGTATGACAACCATGCATGATTTGCAAATACCAGATCCATAGCTACTGATAAATCATTATCTACTCAGCGGCGGCATTTGTTAACCCATTGGGCGCCGTTTTGTTATCGAGTATGGCAGCTATCGGCCGAAATCGAGAGATCAACCGAAATTTAGGCGGTTGGGGACGAATTTCTGAAAATACCGAAACGAGGGCAGTTATCCATGCCACATTTGATCAAGCGGTCTGATCAACTTGTGGCGGTTTGTTCGGTGTGCCAGTAAGCTTCGCTCCTTTAATGCCGATACAGTTTGAAGGGTCACGTATATCTGCCCACGATAGTGGAACGGATAATTGACATCTAATTGAATTGTGACAGATTTATATGTTGCAATACGCCAAACCTATAAATTGATAATGAGACGTGAGGTCTCGTTTATCCAATCATTATACCGCTTGAAATGGAAACAACGACACTGTTGGAAAGCGAGTTCCATCATGATGGCCGAGGCCCTGAGTTGCAGCGTGTTGTCTGGGCTTATGAAGGGAAAATTCTGCAGGGTTTTGATTACTACAATCCCGAAGATACATGTGAAGAAGAAAGCATTAAGCATCTGGAACTTGTTGGTGTTGAGGCTTATTCAATGGCTGTCGAAGGCGTGCATGGCAATATTCTGGCCACTGGGGAGTCAAAGGCATCAATCTTTAGAATAGAAAGCTCACCTTGGCTGAAGCAGTATAATCCTTCTGATCTTGAGGAATGTAGCCACTACCAAATCATATTTTATGACGAAATCTATGATGTTATATGTAAGGAAATCAAAGCCGGTAATGGGCGATTATCAAATGGTAAAGTATAATAAGCCGTTCGTTGGGACGCTTCGCCCCGATGCGACTCGCACCCCACAGCTCTATCGTTCGAATCCCCGAATTTTTGACTTTTGCAGTTTCTAAACGACCGGAAGTAGCCGATAGTCCCCCTTTAGCACCACAAGAAAAATAGTTGTTTTGGTGTATGGCGAGTGTCCGGAGGCGGCTGTACTGTGATGTTGATACTTCGCGTGCCTGGCAACATTGGTAATTATGTCGCGAATCAATAGCGCCTCCATGCCATTGGCATACGGCAGGTAGAAGACGCGCTTGACAATCTCAATATGTTTTGAACATCGATACCGGTGGCGAACGGTAAAACTCTCTGGATCAAACGCTTTTCTAATATAGTTGGACAGATATCCAGCCAATCTGTTGCGTTTCCAGCTCATACGGTGACTTGCACCCGGGCTTCGGAACTGCAACTATTACAGGCAATTGCCGCTGATGTAAAAGGACATCATGCCCGGACAACTGAGTTTCCTGTTCCCCAGCCCGGACAACCTGCATGTCATACTCGCAGGCAGCTGGCTTCTGACTAACAGCCCCCCCTCTTCAGACGAGATCGCCCGGCAACTGCAGTCCCGCAGCGATATTAACAGGATCAGTTTCGACGGCAGCGACGTCACTCAATGGGACAGCGGTCTGCTGACCTTTCTGGCCCGCATCTACCAGCTGGCCAGCCAACACAAGATTGACATCGATCCGGGCGGGCTGCCCGACGGTGCCCGGCGCATGATGGACCTGGCAACAGCGGTACCCCCGAAGGAGGGTATGGGCAAAGGCGGTGAAGAGTCGTCCTTAATCGAGCGTGTCGGCCTGATATCGCTGTCCATGTGGCGTGCAGCCCCCGAGATGTTGCACTTCCTTGGCGAGGTCACCCTCTCTTTCGGCAGGCTGTTTCGTGGCACGGCGCAGTTCAGGCGTTCCGACCTCATGCTGGTCATCGAGGATGTCGGACCTCACGCCCTGCCGATTGTCTCCCTGATCAGCTTTCTTATCGGCCTGATCGTTGCCTACATGGGCGCCGTGCAGCTGGCACAGTTCGGTGCACAGATCTACATTGCCAACCTGGTCAGTCTTGGCATGACCCGCGAGATGGGCGCACTCATGACAGGCATCATCATGGCCGGGCGTACCGGTGCTGCCTTTGCCGCCCAGCTCGGCACCATGCAGGTGAATGAGGAAATCGACGCATTCAGGACGATGGGCTTCAACCCGATCGACTTCCTCGTCCTGCCGCGCATGTTGGCCTTGATTCTGATGATGCCTCTGCTGGTGCTGTACTCGGGCATCGTCGGTATCACCGCCGGCATGTTCGTTTCGGTAACCGCTTTCGATATCGGCACCTTTGAGTATTACCAGCAAACCGTGCGGTCTATGGCATGGTCACACATCTGGGTCGGGGTGATCAAAGGCACGGTATACGGCATACTGATCGCCTTTGCAGGTTGCCTGCGCGGCATGCAGTGCGGACGCAGTGCCCAGGCCGTCGGCGAGGCCACCACCTCTGCCGTGGTGACCGGTATCCTGTTTATCGTCATCGCTGCCTCGCTGCTCACCATCCTGTTTCAGCAGTTGGGGATCTGATATGGCGGCGGCAGACGTGCAGCATAAAATTGATCCGGATGACCACATCACCGTCCAGGATCTCACCATGGCGTACGGTGATTTCATCATCCAGCGCGACCTCAATTTCAGCATCCGGCGTGGTGACATCTTCATCATCATGGGGGGTAGCGGCTGTGGCAAGAGCACCCTGTTGCGCCATCTGATCGGGCTGAAGGTGCCAGCCAATGGCAGGGTGCTGTTTGACGGTATCAGCTACTGGGAATCGCCACCCGCCGATCAGGAGCGCATCAAGCGTGGTTTTGGAATGAGTTTCCAGAGTGGCGCGCTGTGGAGTTCGCTGACGCTGGCCGAGAATGTTGCCCTGCCGCTGGGTGAGTACACGGATCTCGCACCGGCCGATATCGCCGAAGTCGTCTCGCTGAAACTCTCGCTGGTCGGGCTGGCCGGTTTCGGGGAATTCTATCCGTCCGAGATCAGTGGAGGTATGCAGAAACGCGCCGCACTGGCCCGTGCGATTGCACTTGATCCCGAGATCCTGTTCTTTGACGAGCCCTCGGCCGGGCTGGACCCAATCAGTTCGCGGCGGCTCGATGACCTGATACAGGAGTTGCGTGACAGCCTGGGCACCACCATCATCGTGGTGACCCATGAACTGGCCAGCATTTTCACCATTGGCGACAACTCGGTTTTTCTCGATGCGGAAACGCGTACCATGATTACCACCGGTGACCCGAGGACACTGCGGGATGAAAGCCCCGACCCCGGTGTCAGATACTTTCTCAATCGAGGGAAGATATGAGCAAACATGCGAGCCCCACCCTGATTGGCATCTTCGTCGCGGGCGCCATCGGGCTTATTGTGGCGGGAATCCTGATTATCAGCGGTGGCAAGCTGCTGCTCACTGACAAGACCAACTATGTCCTCCACTTCAAGGGATCAGTCAAGGGACTCAACATCGGCTCCCCGGTCAGATTTCGTGGTGTCAATATCGGCACCGTAACCGATATCCAGCTGGTGGTCGATGAAGAGGAATCTGATATCCGCATACCGGTGATTATCGAAATCGACAATACGAAATTCATCAGAAGTCAGACCGGCAAATCGAGGAAGATGGATGATGACAGCATGACCGAGCTGGTAGAGGCAGGCATGCGCGCCCAGTTGCAGTTACAGAGCCTGCTGACCGGGCAACTGTTTATTCAGATCGACTTTTTTCCCAATACACAGGTGAACCTGGTCGAGAACAACAAGCGCCGCAGGGCATACCAGGAAATACCCACCATTCCCACGCCCATCGAGATCATCGGCAAACTCCTGGAAGATCTGCCCATGGACAAGATCAAGGACTACATCCTGTCCAGTATCGCAGGGATCGACAGGCTGGTAAATTCCGAGGATCTGCAACAATCCATCTCTGCCATGCGTGCGGCACTGGAGGATTTCCGCCACCTTGTTGCCAATCTTGATCGTCAGGTCGAGCCGGTCGCCACCAATGTTAATCTGACGCTGAATGAAGCCCGCGATGCCCTGCAAAAGGCCGACACCACCCTGGACGGTATCAGAGGCACGCTGGAGCAGGCCAATATAACGCTGAACTCCGCCGATGTGATGTTCAGTGACGAGCAGATCCTGACCGCGCTCGATAACGCCCTGCATGAAATCACGTCGGCCGCATACGCCATCCGTACCCTGGCCGAGACCATCAACAATCAGCCCGAGTCCCTGATCAGGGGCAGACGATAACACCGGAGAAACCGCATGCGCCCGATAATACACACCCTGGTGATTGGCCTCTGCCTGGTACTGCTCACAGGCTGCGGCGTTACAAAGCCATCCAGGTTCTATCTGCTGACGCCGGTCGAAGAGAATGGTGCCGGTACGGTGAGTACGCCGGCACCTGCACTCGGAATCGGGCCGGTGGCATTCCCTGCCTATCTCGATCGCACGGAGATAGTCCTTCGCAGCGGCGGCAACCAGCTGCACTATGCCGAGTCACACCGCTGGGCAGAGCCTCTGAAGACCGCGTTCAGCCATACCCTTTCAGAAAACCTGTCGATCATGCTGCCCACTGACCGGACCGTGATCCATCCCTGGTCACGATCGACTGTGCTGGATTACCAGGTGATTGTAAACGTAACACGCTTTGATGCCGATGCCGGTGGCACGGTAATCCTGACCGCAGCCTGGGAGATCATCCGCACCAGTGACAGTAAGGTCACGAGCCAAAACAAGGCGACCTACACCGAAGTTGCCGGCAGCATCGACTACCCGGTAATCGTGGCGGCACAAAGCCGTGCCGTGGAACGGCTCAGCCGGAACATTGCCGAGGTGATCAGCCGTGCGGGCTTGCCCGCTGGTCAGTCAAGGTGATAACGGGGTATTACATGATTATGCTGAAACTACATCAGTGTTGTGCGGGTGCTGGCCGCGATTGAATCCTCGCGTTCCGTTACAGGAATAATCAGCAAATCACCTGCGATTATTTTACTTCCCTCCAGGCGATTGGCCTTGCGCAGGTCCGACACCGTTGTGCGGTACTGCTGCGCAATAGTGCTCAGGTTATCGCCCAGGCGGATGCGGTGACGAATCGACTGAATACGCTGATCCTGCGGCAACTGCGCGATGCGGGAGCGAAAAACATGTGCCGCTGAACGTGGGACGAGCAGTGTGTGTGTCCTGCCGGGTGGTGTTATCGAGAGGCCGTAACCGGGATTCAGGCGCTGCAATTCATGCAGGGGAATTCCGGATAATCGTGCGGCCACCTTGAATTCAAGCGCTCCCTGGATATCGACCGTACTGAAATAGCGGGTATCCGCAAGGCTAGGCAGCGAGATGTTGTAGTCATGCGGGTTTTCAATAATCGCCCGCAGGGCGATCAGCTTGGGGACATAGGAGCGCGTTTCTGCAGGTAATGCGAGGTGCCAGAAATCAACCGGCTTGCCTGCATCGCGGTTGTGCCTGATCGCGCGTTGCACCCGTGCACCGCCGGCATTGTAGGCTGCCAGGGCCAGGAACCAGTCACCGTCAAATCGTTTGTGAAGCCGACCCAGGTAATCAAGCGCGGCCTCGGTCGAGGCAATGACATCGCGACGTCCGTCATACCACCAGTCCTGATTCAATCCGACATAGGCAGCCGTCTTCGGCATGAACTGCCAGATTCCGGCCGCATCGGCCGGCGAGGTGGCAAGGGGATCAAAGGCGCTCTCGATGACCGGCAGCAACGCCAGCTCGGCAGGCATGCCGCCCTGCTCGATGCGGTTGAGTATATGGAACAGGTAGGGTTCGCCGCGTTGCAACAGCTGTTCGAACAGGTGTGGGTGCTTGATGTATTTATCGATATGGCTGCGAACCGTATCCGGATCCACGGCCGGGAAATCAAAACCGGCACGCATGCGGACCCATATTTCTGTCTCTGCTACGGGGGCTGCGTCGGGTTTTTCAGACGGCAGCAGCAATACGGCAGGTGTGGTGTTATCAGGTAAGGGGTAAGAGCAACAGGATTCATAGGCTGCTGCAGACAATATCTGATGCATTTGCCACTGGCCGGTCTGGCTTGTCAGGCTGGTATTTGACGCTATTAATTTACTGGTCACCGACGCAGATACCAGCATGGCCAGAACCGGCAACCATAACCATTTTGTTTTTCTTAACATGCCCATGATTTAGCAACTCCTGACGCCCTGTCTTTATTGTCATGTCTGTCATTGCAACTGACGGTCTTAACATCGGGCATCCATATTGATTCTGGCTAAAATGCTAGTGGCATACGCGGCTCCTGTATATTGTCCTAAGGTAGGGAAAAACCATGGTGAGTGAAGTGTTTATAGGGTATCCGGATTCTGGTTCGGACAGCGTAAGCCCGAAGTCACCCCGGCTAATGACACGTTGCCGGAGTATCAGCTATACGGTAATTCTCATTTGGAATGTTGCCTGCAGGGATGCGACTGTCTTGCATAGTCATTATCCAGACTGTCATTACGACTCACCACCGGCAGGTTTATTCAGGCATTACAAACTCCGGCGGCAGGGGAGGTGGTGTTGGTGCGTTCTGGTGGATGATCAATCGCCAGCCGGTTTTGTCTTTCCGGTAAATGTTGGTGCCATAAAATGGTGACGGCGGTGGTGCATCGGCTGGTGGGTCCTGGATGGTTTCCTCTACCTGGTGGATGGCTATATCATCCGTTTGTATCCAGCCCAGGTGTGTGATTGCCAGTGATATGCCATGACCCTGGGAGAACAGGTGGGTAAATACATCCGCCACGCCCTGGCGACTCTGGATCATGGGGTACATGGGTAGCAGACAACAGATGTCATCGGATTCCGCCCAAACGGAAAGCAGCTCGTTCAGGTCGCCTTCGTCCAGTGCATCGTAGAAAGCGTCTTCAGCTTCCTGGGGTGTTTTGTATATCTGGGTCATGGTGTGTGTCCGGGTTGTTCATTCAGGGATATTTGCATTGCCGGTGGCTGGAATCAAGCATTGACTATTGAACAGTTCGGAAGGTGCCGCCACCGGGACTATTCGAATGCAAGCCCGAGTTTCTACTGTTAGTCGATGTTTGATCCTGGTTATGCTTCCTGGCGGGAAGGTGCGACTGGGAAAAGTAGCTTACCCACGATAATCTCGTGTCTTCTTTGTTCCATTAATCAGGACAGACCGTAAACATGCAGGACATTACACTGAGTACGATTGATCTCGCGATCGTTGCCATCTACTTCCTGCTGGTGTTTGCCATCGGCTTTCGCATGGCGCGGCGTACCCGCAGCGCCGAGGATCTGTTTCTTGCCGGACGGCGGCTGGGCTGGCTGCCGATTGGCCTGTCGCTGTTTGCCTCGAATATCTCCAGTACCACCATGATCGGTCTGACCGGAGCGGCCTATACCTGGGGTATTGCCGTGGCTAACTATGAATGGATGGCGGCCCCGATCCTGGTGGTGTTTGCGCTGTTCCTGGTGCCGCTCTATTTGAATGCGCGCATTGGCACGGTCCCGGAGTTTCTTGAATACAGATATGACCGCTATGTACGCCGCTATTTTTCCCTGTTGACCATTGTCGCTAATATCGTCGTTGACACTGCAGGTACGTTGTTTGCCGGTGCCATCGTGCTCACCGTCTTTATTCCGGGACTGGACCTGTTCAGTGCCGCACTGGTGCTGGCGACCATCGCCGGACTTTATACGGCAGCCGGCGGGCTTGCGGCGGTGGTCTATACCGATGTCCTGCAGGCAGTAATCCTGCTGGCCGGGTCCACGGTGGTCACCGTGCTCGCGTTTGCGCAACTGGATTTTTCCTGGGCGCAGCTGGTGGCACAAACCCCGCCCGAGCACCTGTCGCTGATGTTGCCGCTCACGGATGAGAACCTGCCGTGGCTGGGTACACTGGTGGGGGTGCCGATACTGGGTTTCTATTTCTGGTGCACCAACCAGTTCATTGTGCAACGGGTACTGGGCGCGCGCAGTGTCGCCCATGCTCGCCGTGGTGCGTTACTGGCCGGTCTGTTGAAACTGCCGGTCCTGTTCCTGATGGTGCTGCCGGGGGTGATGGCCAGCGTTTTTCTTCCCGGCCTGGAGCAGGGGGACCAGGTGTTTCCCGCGCTGATCGGCACGCTGCTGCCACCGGGTTTGGCCGGGCTGGTGCTTGCAGCACTGGTGGCGGCGCTGATGTCCAGTATCGACTCGACGCTGAACTCGGCTGCCGCCCTGGTGACGCTGGATTTCGTAAAACCAATGTGGCCACAACTCACACCGCGCCGGACGGCCTGGATCGGACGCACGGCCATTGTGGTGTTTATGCTGCTGTCCGCACTGGTTGCACCGGCCATCGGTGGTTTCGAGGGATTATTCCACTATTTGCAGACGGCACTGGCGTTCCTGGTGCCGCCGGTGGTGGTGATATTTTTGTTTGGACTGTTCTGGCCGCGTGCGGGGGCGGGAGCCGCGCTGGCAACCTTGCTGGGCGGGCATGCCGTCTCAGCGGTATGTTTTGTCGCCACATTGATGGGCTTGCTGGATTTACATTTTACCCTGATCGCAGGGTTGATCTTTGCTGTGAGCAGTGTGATTTTCTGGCTGACCGGGTGGCTGACGGCACCGCCATCACCGCAGCAGGTTGCGCGATTCACCTACCGGCCGGAGATACTGGCGCGCACCGTGCCAGGGCCATGGTGGACAGATTATCGCATCCAGGCCGTGGGTCTGCTGCTGCTGACCCTGTGGCTGGTAGTGGCCTTCTGGTAATACGGGTTCTGATTAATCCCTCTTTATTGATTATCTATTCAGCACTGCATACCCAATGGCAACAACAATCAACTGAATAAAAGTCAGTACCCAGAAATACAGAACGAAAAGCAGTATTTTCGTCTGTCGTTGCCCCTCTGACGCATGGCGATTAGCCAGTAGTATGCCTCCGATAATAGAAATCACCAGAATGGTAATACCGATAATAGCGACGATCATTCCAGCTGGTCCTTTGTTATTGTCCGTTGTTTGATCCAGGACAGTATACTTAATAGTCCTGCTACGTGACTGGTCTGTAAGGGGGAGGCCGGATAGCAGGGCCTGATTGGTTGAATACGGTATACTGCCCACTTTATTCCTCACCTGTCGATACCGTGTCTGATCCAGACTTTTCGATTTCACTGCTCACCATTGAACTGATGATTCCATGGGCCCGCTCCCTGAAGGACAAGCGCAGCGCCGTGCGTGGTCTGAAGGACCGTCTGCGTTCCCGCTTCAATGCCTCGGTTGCCGAGGTGGCCTGTCAGGATAAATGGCAGCGGGCGGTAATCGCTGTGTGTATCCTGAATACTGACAGGCGGCAACTGGAATCGGACATGGCCAGGGTCCGCCAGTTGTGTGAGGAGGCCAGAGACTTGCAGATTGCTGATATGCATCAACAATGGTTATAAATAGATGCAGGAAAGAATCCCGGGTCAGTTCCTGATTTTCGCATTATTGTTGCTGTCTGGTTTGTCTGCGGCAAGCAACGATTATAACCAGCAGCATGCGACTTCGATATTATTCCTGAATTTGCCGGCACAGACGCACATGGCTACAGGCTGGTGTTTGAAATTATTCTGGAAGATTCCAGGTTGTCACCCATACTACCCGATGCATCCGGTTTTTCTTTGAAGGGTGAAACCAACAGGATTCGCATCTATGTCCCACAGCAAGATATACGCAAGCGTTTCCCGGTGAGTGCCCGAACACAAACCCTGAGGAGGGAAATACATTTTTGAGTAAAGGGCGAACCGAGGGCAATAAGTCCTGTTCATGGAAATGGCGGAGAATCCGGCCTGGCCGGTGAGAAGATCGGATAGCCGCTGCTGATCGGTCTATACTGGGTATACTGTCCATCTGTCGCCAACAGTCGCAGGTCCATTCATGCATTTAAATAAACGCTACGCTCCTCTCCTGGTATTTGTATGCAGTCTGTTGCTGGCAGGTTCCGATCGTTTCCGCTGCACGGATGAAGAGCCCGAGCCCGATGATGACAGTTCGAACAGCAGGATTAGCGTGGTTGATGAACAGCAGATCTCCGCGAACAGTGGCGGTTTTAACGGGACTCTCGGTAACAGGGACCGGTTTGGCAGCGCCGTCACAGACCTCGGTGACCTCGAATCCGATGGCGTCAGGGATCTGGCCGTGGGTGCCCCCTTTAATAATGGCGATGGCAATAACAAGGGTGCTGTCTGGATTCTGTTCATGGACGACAACGGGCAGGTGGACCAGGAACAGAAGATCTCCAGCACAGCAGGCAGTTTTGGGAGTAATCTCGATGATGATGACCTGTTTGGCAGTGCGGTCGCGGCTATCGGTGATCTCAATGGCGATGGCGACCTTGACCTGGCGGTCGGGGCGCCCGGGAATGACAATGCTGGCCCGGATCGGGGTGGCGTGTGGATATTGTTTCTCGATAGCGGGGGCAAGGTCCGGCAGAAGCAGAAGATCGCGGATGGCGCCGGCGATTTTGCCGGGAGCCTTGATGACGAAGACCGTTTCGGCAGTGCGATTGCCGAAATTGGCGATGTGAATGGCGACGGCATCACGGATCTGGCGGTAGGCGCCCCGAATGACGACGATGGTGCCGACAATGCGGGTGCGGTCTGGATCCTGTTTATGAGGATGGACGGCACTGTTGAAGCGTGGCAGAAAATTTCCAGGGGCACAGGGGAATTTGACGGCAACCTGGAAGCCGATGACAACTTCGGCGCCGCGGTTGCCGGTACCGGTGATCTGGACCAGGACGGGATCCCGGACCTGGTGGTCGGTGCGCCCGGAGGTGATGCCAGTGGTGCCGAGCGGGGTGAAGTCTGGGTGCTGTTTCTGGATAACGAGGGCAAGGTCCGGCAGGAAGAGAAAATTGCGGACGGTACTGGCGGCTTTAACGGGGACCTTGATAATGATGACCGTTTCGGTAGCGCGATTGCCGCTATTGGCGATGTGAACGATGACGGCATCACGGATCTGGTGGTGGGCGCTCCGAATGACGACGATGGTGCCGACAACGCGGGCGCAATCTGGATCCTGTTGATGAAAACGGATGGCAGGGTAGCTGGCTGGCAGAAGGTGTCCGCCAGCGCAGGGGGCTTTAACGGCAACCTGAATGCCAACGATCACTTCGGTGCCGCGGTTACCGGTATTGGTAACCTCGATAGCCGCGGGATCGCGGATCTGGCAGTCGGGGCACCCGGAGATGATGCAGGTGGTCAGAATCGGGGCGCGCTCTGGGTCCTGTTCATGGAGCGCAGACTCTGACACCTGTTACTGCCTTACTGAGGCATGCCAGGTAGCAGAACTTAAGACCAGGGCTACAATCATATAGGGTATTGGCACGAAAGATCGTGGATACAACAGTTGCGAGGTAAATCTTATGAAAAACAGTCTTCTCCTGTTTTTACTCCTCATTTCAACCGCTCTCGCCGGATGTGCATCGAACCTTTCCGGTGAAAGCTATAGCCGCTCCGAAACCCGCACAGCCCAGCAGGTTGAGTACGGGGAAATCATACATCTGCGGCCTGTTCAAATCGAAGGGACCAAAACACCCATTGGCGCTGGCGCCGGTGCGGTCGCAGGCGGCATTGCCGGCAGCACAATCGGTGGTGGCAGAGGCAGTGCCATCATGGCCGTTATTGGTGCGGTAGCCGGCGGGGTGGCCGGTGCTGCAGTTGAAGAAGGTGTGACCCGGAGCCAGGGCGTGGAAATTACCGTTAAACTGGACAGCGGTCGGACCATCGCCATCGTACAGGCACTGTCACCCAATGAAAAATTCACCGTCGGCGATCAGATACGCGTCATTTCAGATGGCAGAACCAGCCGCGTTGCTCAATAGTCATCAATCGCATCCGCATGGCGAGGTGCTGCATCTGGACCACCACAAGTTATGCCGCTTTGAATGGTAACTTGTGGTGGCCGATGCACATCAGGCTAGTCCCGAAAAAGCACATCCAGATTGTCGGAGAACAGACCGAGATAGATGCTGGGGCGGTCGTAATAGTGTCCGTCCCGGTAGTGCCGTTGGACAGCGGTGTAGTGACCGTGATGCCCATACGGTCGGTAATCGTGGTGCCCACTCTTGTAGCCATGTTTATAGCCTTGTTTGTAGCCCTTGTGGTGGCCGTATCCATGTCCGTAGCCGTGAGGCTTGTGATGACCGTAATCACGGTAGCCTCCGTGGTGACCAGAGCTGTGATGGGACTTGCCATGGTGCTGTTGAGAATGGCCATGCCGGCCACGGTCGCCGTCGCTGGCGTTCACGACCAGTGGGGTACATGCCAGTCCCAGGGACAACAGGGTAATCAGGGGCAGCTTCTTCAATGTCGGGTTCAGTTTCATGATTCATTCTCCATGTGGTTAAAGGCAATAAGTATTATTGCGATGGCCCTATAGTAGAGCCGGGTAGATGAATGAATGCTGAATGGGGGCCGGAAACCCCTTGTAAGGAAATGATACAGCCCGGTATTGCTACCGGGCCGTGTTTGCAGCGGCTCAGTAAGCCGGCGCGTCGGCTTCGTAAGTCAGGCCCAGTCTTCCGGCCTGCTCGCGTACGGCGCGGTAGATCTTGTCATCCAGGGAGTCTCTGGCGCCACCGGCTTCATCGACTTTCTTGGCCAGGTAAGCCGAGCGTTCCTCGGTCAGTTTGCTGATCTGGCGCTGGAGTTCGTTACGGCGTTCGGCCGTCTCGCTGATGATGGCCGCTCGCTCTTCCGGGGCCATGGCCTGCATGGGTTCCGGCAACTTGTCCTTGTCGATGCTGGAGAGATCGACACGGCCGCTGGTCACTTCATCCACCAGTTCGCCCTCACCAAGGAAGTTGGCAGTACCGCTTTTCGAGGCATTGAATGCCGCCCGTCGGGCACGGGACTCGATCGATGAGGCCGCGTGCAGCTTGTTGGTCGCTTCCAGCTTGTGTTGTTGTTTTTTCTTCTCCTCCTTGCTGCCGTAGTACAGGCGTGTGTCGTCCAGCTTTTCAGACAAGGTTGCGATGTCCTCGTCAAAGGGAGTGGCGATTGCCACGGCGCTGCCGGCCTGTTCCACCTGGAAGTAATGGCCATCACCCAGTCGGGCAATCTGTTGCCAGGCGGGTGTGGTGCCGCTCATCTGGCCGCACTGGATGGCGTTGATCACAATTCCTTTCTCTTTTGCCGCACTCAGCGTGACCGGGTATTTGACGTCGTCCTGGTAATCCATGTGCGGCGGGGCGTCACCGACCAGGAACACCGCTTTGTAGGTCCCGGCATCCTGACTCCAGGACACCTTGTGGATGGCGTCATGCAGCGCCTGATTCACGCTTTCCGGTTCGTCGCCGCCACCGTTGGCCTGAAAATCCATCAGGGTGGCGTACATGGAATCCAGATCACCGGACAGATCCACCACCCGGGTGACATAGGCATCACCCCGGTCGCGGTAGGCAACCAGCCCCATCCTGATCTCGGGTGCGGATTGCGCCGAGGCCATGGTGGTGGCGATGGACCAGATCTTTTCCTTGGCGGCCTGGATCAGGCCCCCCATGCTGCCGGTGGTGTCCAGTACGAACACCACATCAATGCGCGACTGGTCGTTGACCCCTGGATTGATAATGGGTGGATCGGCGGGCGGCAACCCGGCCGGAGTAATGCCCCCGACGCTCTGGTAGGCAGGAAAAAATGCAACCGTGGTTGCGGTAAAGGCAAACAATGCCAGTGCAATGAGTTTCGATTTCATTTGAGTATCTCCTTGAAGGTTCAATGGTTGGATGAGAGTTTGCATACCGCGGCTTCTGCGACACGGTGCGCGCGGTGAAAGCGGTCTTCACGCTCGTGACCGGCGTGACCGGTGCCGGGTTTGCGGTTGATGCTCTTCGGGATGGTGACAAACAGCGCCTGCACCAGGAAAAAACACCAGATGCCAAGAAACACGCTGCCTGTCCGGGTGACCGCCCAGATGGCTGCGGCCAGACCCAGGCCGTTCAGTCCCAGGTCGGCGAGCGCTGACAGCGCGCTGGAATAGAAGTACAGCGAGCGTATCAGCCAGATGGCGCCCAGATGCACGAACACGTAGAGCAGCAGCGGGGGTTCCGTGAACCAGAGTATGCCCGCGACCAGTAGCCAGGCCGCAGCTGCAGTGATCCGGCCAACATGCTCGGGGCTGCGGTTCAGCAGATAGACAACATAGGCGAGGCCAATGCCGGCGATCAGCAGGCGCAGCAGCGGGACGCCGGGAAGCACCACGCCCATGGCGGTGAACAACATACTGCCGGCAAGGCTGATGGTAATCGCGACGCTGACGCCTTCAAGAAATGTAGGCTGTTTCATGACCGGCTCCTTTGCTGTTTTTCGCGCAGAAAGGCCACTTCCACGTCTTCATCGCGTACAGTGATGTCCGGGATGGTCCAGTTGTCTGCAGGTCGGGCGCGGGTGCTTTCCCCGGCCAGCAGTTCGGCCTTCTGCCGCATGCTTTCCAGGCGTGCCCGGTTTTCCCTGAGCCGTGTGTTGAGATCATCGAGGGTTTCCTGCAGCGTCAGACGCTTGCGGGACAGGCCCTTGCAATATCGTTGCGCCTCCAGTTTGCGTTTGATTGATGTGCGGGCCAGATCGTCATTGCCGGTGTCAAAGCAGACGTCGAGTTCCTCCTCGATTTCATTCAGTGACTGTTCGAGGTCGGTTTCGCGGGCGCTGAGTTGCCCCTGTTCATGCTTCAAAACCTTGCTGCGTTGCTCATCGCGTGCCAGTGCCTCTTCCATCTCGCGGACCGCCTGCCGGAGCAATACATCGGGTTCCTCGATGCGGTCGAGCACGGCGTTGAAATCGGCCTGGAACAGTCGTGAGACGCGTGTGATAAGTGCCATGTTGTTACCTCCTGCGGGTTGGTTTGGATGGTGAATCCAGTCTAGGCGGGAGGGCGGGGCGCTTGTAGACAGGTTTTGGTAAAACCTGTTGCGGGGGATTTACAAAATATTTACATGCCGGGGAACGAGTGAACTGGTAGGCTTTCAGAACAAGGGCTGGCCGGGACAAACAAACCATGCAACGCAAGATCCGACTGCTGATCGTTGAAGATGAAGACGCCATCCGCGCCGGGTTGATCGATGTCTTTGTCTACCACGGTTACGATGTGGATTTCGCAGCCGACGGACCGGAGGGTCTGGACAAGGCCCTCAGCGGACGCTTCGACATGATCCTGCTGGATATCATGCTGCCGGGCATGGACGGCTTCGAAATCTGCAACCGGATCCGCGCGGCAGATCGTGACCAGCCTGTCATTATGCTGACAGCCAGGGGTACAGATGAGGACATCATCCAGGGCCTGTCATTGGGCGCCGACGATTATGTGGCCAAGCCGTTCTCGGTGGCCCAACTGGTGCTGCGGGTGCAGGCCGTGCTGCGCCGTGCGCACATCGGCGCTGAACTGGATGCCACACTCAGGCTGGGTGAAGACGTCGAGGTCGATTGCCGTAATCTCTCGGGCCAGCGTAGCGACGAAGCGCTGTCATTTACCCGCCGCGAGGTGGAGTTGCTGCAGTATCTGCGCATGAATTCGGAGCGACCGGTTTCCCGGGATGAGTTGCTGGCGAAGGTCTGGGGTTATGCAAGGAATCTCGATATAGAAACCCGGACCGTCGATATTCATGTTGCGAAATTGCGGCGCAAGATTGAACCGGACCCGGCGCAACCGCGTTACCTGGTCACGGTGCGCGGCGCGGGCTATCGCCTGATAGCGGAATGATATTGACCGTCTATGTTGCACACCTCACTCACAGGACTGGACCGGAAAAGGCTGCGGCTGTGGCTGTCTGTGTTTTTTCTTGCCCTGGCTATCCCGACCGGGATTCTCGTCTACCAGGCATACAGCCAGTTGAAATGGGAAACGTTTCACCAGTACCGGGTACTGGCCGGGGAACTGGCCGAGCGCATTGATAGCCGTATCATTCAGCTGATTAATGCCGAAGGAGCCCGTCCCTTTGCCGATTATGCATTCCTCAATGTGGCGGGCGATCCGGCAGCCAATTTCCTGCAGCGCTCGCCGTTGTCGGCCTATCCGCCGGAGCCACGCATTCCCGGCCTGGTCGGTTACTTCCAGGTCGGCACCCACGGTGCGTTCACGACACCCCTGGTGCCGCCAGCGGGGACTGTGGCGTCGAGCTACGGTATCCCTGCAGTGGAACTGGAACAGCGGCTGGCCCTGCAGCAGCGTATTGAGCAGATCCTAAGCAGCAACCGGTTGGTACAGGACCGCGAGCCCGGCAGGGTGATAGACAGTGAGGCAGTGGCGGATGCACTGGATGCCAATGAAGCACGCCGGGACCAGCAGGCCGGTCTGGCTTCCTCTTCGGTTTCCGGGGACAAGGATGTGATGGAGCGGCTGTCCCTGGATGACAGTGCTGTCCCGGCGGCCGCGGAAATTACGGAGCAACGGGTGCCGAGTCAGGCCGCCTTCGACCGGCTCAACAAGGCAGCGGCCCCTCGCGAACAGGAGAAGAAACAGAAAACCGCCAGCACCCTTGGCAGGGTCGAGGACCTGAAACTGGATTACCGTTATCAGTCCGAACCGGTCGCTGAAGTCCAGCGCCAGGTCACGTCCAGCAGTGCCCCCGTTGCCGCCAAACGCGCGCGCAAGGAGCGCAGTGCCTTGCCGGAACCGGCAGGTGAATCAGGCCCTGCGTTCCTTGAAGGTGCACGCGAGGCTGATGCCCCGGCTCCGTCACGTTTACAAAGCGAAATCCGTATCCGGACCTTCGAGAGCGAGATCGATCCGTTCGAATTCAGTCTGCTCGACAGTGGTCATTTTGTGCTGTTCCGCAAGGTCTGGCGTGACGGACAGCGTTACATACAGGGGGCATTGATCGAACAGCAGCCGTTTGTTCAGGGCTTGATCGAAACGCAGTTCCTCGATACTGCGCTGTCAGCCATGAGCGACCTGCTGGTTGCCTGGCGGGGTGATGTTTTCTCGGCCTTCAGCGGGCGGGCGGCGCGGCAGTATCTGTCCAGTGCCGAGGAATTGCGCGGTACGCTACTTTATCAGACGCGCCTGTCAGCCCCGCTGGGCGATCTGGAGCTGATCCTGAGTATCACCCGTCTGCCTGCGGGCGCCGGTGGCGGGGTGATCACCTGGCTTGCAGCTATCCTCCTGCTGGTATTGTGTGGCGGCTTTTATCTGATGTACCGGCTGGGAGCGGGACAAATCGATCTGGCGCGACAGCAGCAGGATTTCGTCTCCGCCGTCAGTCACGAACTGAAAACCCCGCTCACCTCCATCCGCATGTACGGCGAGATGCTGCGCGAGGGCTGGGCCTCCGATGAAAAGAAAAGTATCTACTATGATTATATCTTTGATGAAAGCGAGCGCCTGTCACGTTTGATCGCCAATGTACTGCAGCTGGCGCGCATGACCCGCAACCACCTGCGGGTCGACACAAAACCCCTGGCTGTGGCCGAACTGATGGACGGCGTCCGCTCCAGGGTTTCCTCACAGATCGAGCGTGCGGGTTTCGAACTGAAAATATGCTGCGAGCCTGAAGCGGGGCAGGCCATTATCCAGGCCGACCCGGACGGGTTCACCCAGATCTTCATCAATCTGGTGGACAACGCCATCAAGTTCTCCGCCGGCGCGGAACAGAAAGTCATCGACATCGGTTGTCAGCGACTGCATGACGGCAGTGTGCAGTTCAGCGTGCGGGATTACGGCCCCGGCATACCCGGTGATCAGATGAAAAAGATTTTCAGGCTGTTCTACCGTTCGGAAAATGAACTTACCCGCGAGACCGTTGGTACCGGTATCGGCCTGGCGCTGGTGCATCAGCTTGCCCGGGCTATGGGTGGTCAGGTGGATGTTGTCAACCGTGAACCCGGCGCGGAGTTCCGGGTGAACATTGTCGCACGCGACTCATAATGGACGAAGAATAAAGGGTGCCATTCGGAGCTGACCCCGGGTTTCGGTTATATTAGCTGTAAAAGAGGAAAAAAATGAACGACTGTTTGAGAAATAACCCCCTGTCCCTTTGTTTTCTTTCTGGATGATTCTTATGCGATTACCTCACTTTATTCTCCTCCAGTGCCTGTTTCTTCTGGTTGTTGGCGGCATTGTCTACATCCATAAAGACCGGGTAACTTTGATTAGAAACCCGCCGGCATCACTGGCGCAGTGGTATAAGCCGGAAAACGAGCGGCAGGTGTGGTTGCACAACATGTTTAAACTGCGACGCGAAATGCAGGCAGTGAGGTTTTATTCCGATAACAAGGATGCAGAACATCTGGAAAAATGGGCAACGCTATTAAGCGAGCATTACCTGAAAACAGGTGAGATGGTTCCGGAGTGGAAGAAAAAACTGGACGTGGAGGCGATTACCGATTTACAGGAAAGTGCCAGTAGCAATCGCTACCAGGATGTGTCGCATGCACTCGATAATCTAGACGAAAGCTGCGAGTCTTGTCATAAAGATTACCGGGCCGTTACCGCCGCAATGTACCGTGCCCCTGATTTTTCCTCGATAGAGATTGGCACGTCGACCTCATTGGAAGTATACATGGAAGAACTTACCAGGCAGGTTAACCAGGTTAAAATTGCATCAGAAGATGATATGAAAGACCTTGCCTTATCATCCTTATCGGATCTGGAGAAAGGCATCAATGAACTGGGTAAAACCTGCTCAAATTGTCATAAAAAGGATACGAAGGTTTATCCTGACGAGACAATTAATAAAACGATAAGCAGTCTGGGTGAGAGTCTGAGAACGGGCACACTCAAGGATCAGGGGCGAGAATTGGGCACACTGGCTGTACTGGCTTGTGCCCGTTGCCACGGCACTCATCGCCTTGCATATGATGCCAGGATGCTATTTGTCGACAGACAGAACTGGGTTGAACTGATCAGGCATTAGAGAGCATAAGAAAACTGGCTATAAATAACGTGCCAGCAATCCCATCTCGTAGTCCTGACCATCCAGTGGGATCTGGACCCGGTAGCCGCCGCCAGGGGCTTCTTGCATAGAGTTGCCGTCCATGTCGAGCATGTTTTCCAGGCGGAAAGTCCGGTTGCCACCCGGCAGAATCAGTTCCAGCTTGTCGCCAACGGAAAACTTGTTCTTTACGTCAATATGGGCCATGCCGTTCCCGGGATTGTAGCCGGTCAGTCCGCCGACGAAGCGTTGCCTGACGCTGTCTGAATGATTCTCCAGGTAATTCTGGTAATCCTGGTCGGGGTGGCGTTGCAGGAAGCCGTCTGTATAACCGCGATTGGCCAGGTTTTCCAGTGAACCCAGCAGTTGTGTATTAAACGGTCGGCCTGCCTCGGCATCATCAATGGCCTGCCGGTAAACCTGTGTAGTCCGTGCAACATAATATTGTGACTTGGTGCGGCCCTCGATCTTGAGGCTCCTGACGCCGATATTGATCAGCCGTTCAACATGCTCCAGGGCTCTCAGGTCCCTGGAGTTCATGATGTAGGTACCGTGTTCATCTTCCTCAATCGGCATCTGTATTCCGGGACGGCTGCTTTCTTCCAGCAGGTAAACCTGTTCGGCAGGCTCGGGCGCCGGGGTATCGACCGCCTGGATGTCGCCGCTGATATCCACGCTGGCATCCTTCACCTGGTAGTCCCAGCGGCAGGAATTTGTGCAGCTGCCCTGGTTGGCGTCGCGGTGATTGAAATATCCGGACAGCAAGCAGCGGCCGGACCAGGCGATGCACAGTGCGCCGTGCACGAAGACCTCCAGTTCCATGTCGGGACATTCATCGTGGATCTCTTCAATCTGGTCCAGTGAGAGTTCGCGCGACAGGATGATGCGCGTAATACCCTGTTGCTGCCAGAAACGGACGCTGGCGTAGTTCATGGTATTGGCCTGCACCGACAGATGTATTGCGGTGTCGGGCCAGCGCTCGCGCACCATCAGGATGAGCCCCGGGTCTGCCATGATGAGTGCATCCGGCCCCAGTTCCATGATAGGTTCCATGTCCTTGATGAAGGTCTTTATCTTTGCGTTGTGCGGCAGAACGTTGCTGGTGAGGAAAAACTGCTTGCCGGCATCGTGGACTTCCTGAATGCCTGCGGCAAGCTTGTCCAGCTTGTGAAAATCATTATTGCGCACCCGCAGGCTGTAGCGGGGTATGCCGGCATACACGGCATCGGCACCGTAGGCGATGGCGTAGCGCAGATTTTTCAGGTTGCCGGCCGGGGCCAGCAGTTCAGTCTTGTTCACGGGAGCAGGGGGCAAGGTAGTCAGTTAATCAACGCAAGTTATTATAACGATAACTACTCAGCCTGTGTTATTCACCACACAACTGCAAGGGCAGTTGGCGGCTCGATTGTTCCCGGGTCCGAGAGGCCGTAACGGGCATTTTGGGCGGAATTCGGTTATGTTGTGGGCCCGGATCCACGCAGGGAGGAGGGTTCTCTTGACGCATATCGTTGGCTGGATTGTAGTATTGGCCCTTATCGGGGGCGCTAACTGGGGTCTGTCCGGTCTGCTGACTGGTGGCGCGGCCGGTTGGTTGCTGGGGCTGCTGGTTTTCAATAAAGAACAGAAAATGTTCGGTGAGCGCCTGCGCAAGGAGTTGCAGCCGCTGGCGGACCGGGTTGCCGAGCTTGAGCAAAAACTGGCGGGCCCCGGTAACCGTGGCCACCAGGACGCAAACAGTACAGGGCAGCAGACAAGAGAAGACCCGGGGGTAGAGGCGCCGGAGCCACTGGTCACAACGCCAGTCCTTTCTACCGATACCGATCAAACCCCGCCAACTATTGAACCCGTGATGCAGCAGGCTGACACGGTGGTTGCCTCGGACAATATGAAGGCCGGGGACGGCTGGGCGAAAAGTGGCGGCGGTTTGCGTGCCGAAAGACCGGCATTCATCGAAAAGATTTTCAGCTTTTTTAGTGGCGGGAATCTGGTCGTGCGTGTCGGTGTGGTGGTGCTGTTCTTCGGTGTCGCCTTCCTGATGCGTTACGCGGCAGAGCGCAATCTCGTTCCTGTTGAATTACGTCTGGCGGCCATTGCCCTGGCGGCAATTGTCGTGCTTGTGATCGGTTGGCGCTTGCGCGAGCGGCCCGGGCATTATGGCCTGGTACTGCAAGGGGGTGCGATTGGTGTTCTCTACCTGACTGTATATGGTGCCGCCAAGCTGTATGGCTTGCTGCCGATGGGGCTGGCCTTTGTTTTGATGGCAAGTATTGTTGCGCTCTCTGCATTGCTGGCGGTTTTACAGAATGCCCGGTCGCTTGCCCTGTTCGGAAGTGCGGGCGGTTTTCTTGCACCGGTACTGGCTTCAACAGGTAGCGGCAGTCACGTTGCACTGTTCAGTTATTATGCGCTCCTGAATGCCGGTATCCTTACCATCGCCTGGTATCGCTCCTGGCGCGAGTTGAACCTGCTCGGTTTTGTGTTTACCTTCGTCATCGGTTCGGCCTGGGGTTATAACTATTACCGTCCCGAACACTTTTCTACCACCGAGCCTTTTTTGATCCTGTTCTTCCTGATGTATGCAATGATTGCAGTGCTGTTCGCAACACGCCAGCCACCGCAGTTGCACGGTTATGTGGATGGCAGTCTGGTGTTTGGTGTGCCCATTGTTGCTTTCGCCTTGCAGGCTGCGCTGGTACGTGATTTCGAGTACGGCATGGCGATCAGCGCACTGGCGGTTGCGGGGTTTTATGTTGGCCTTGCGAGTCTGCTGTGGCGGCGATCCGGGGAAGGGTTGCGTATGTTGACCGAGGCCTTCCTCGCGCTGGGCGTGGTGTTCGGCAGTCTGGCGATACCGCTGGCACTGGATGGACGCTGGACCGCGGCGGCCTGGGCCATGGAAGGAGCGGCGCTGGTGTGGGTGGGGATACGGCAACATCGTCTGTTGGCACAAATCTTTGGCGTGTTTCTGCAGTTCGCCGCGGGTACGGCGTTTCTGGTGACGATCGACTCACCCGTCGGTGAATTGCCGTTATGGAATGGTGCCTGGCTGGGTTCGGTCGTGGTGTCGGTGTCCGCGCTGTTCTCGGCATGGTTTTTATACCGGCATCCCGAGAGCCTCAAAAAATATGCGCGCATCGTCAGTATGCCGCTGCTTTTGTGGGGACTGGCGTGGTGGCTGGGATCCGGTTTACGCGAAATGAACGCACACCTCAATGAAGTGAATGAGGCGCATGCAACACTCCTGTTTATGTCATTGACGGCCCTGGCGCTGGGTTGGTTGGGTCGCCGTATACAGTGGCCGCCAGCGATTCTCGCCACGATTGCCCTGTTGCCGGTACTTGTTCTGGCCCTGTTCGGTGAATTTGCCTTTATGCAGATGACTCATGCATTCCAGGGCTGGGGCCTATTGGCCTGGGTGGTGGCCATGGCGGCACATATGCGGGTTTTGTGGCACGGTACAGGGGCTTGGCCGGTGAACGTTTTGCGAATCTGGCATCCTTTGGGCCTCTGGTTGCTGGTGGCTTTGCTGACATGGGAACTGGATTGGGCAATACGTGAGACTGTTTTCCAGTCGCTGACCTGGCACTGGATAGCCTGGGCGTTGATCCCCGGGGCTGTGGTCTATCTGCTGCTTCGCTTCGGGAAAAATATCACCTGGCCGGTGGCGAAATATTCTGTCGAGTACCTGGGTACTGGCCTGGGTATGCTGGCGATTTATTTATGGCTGTGGGCCATGGCGGCAGCCTTTCATGCCGGCGACCCGGCACCGCTGTCTTACGTTGCGCTGCTGAATCCCATGGATATTGCGCAGTGTTTTGCCTTGTTGGCGGCGCTGCGCTGGGTGTTGTGGTGGCGAAAAACGGGTATAAACAAGGACCTCCTTGAGTTTGTACCTCTGGCGACCGGTGGCTTGGCGGCGGGCGGGTTCCTGTGGCTGAATTCAGTGCTGGCGCGCGCTGTGCATTTCTGGGGTGATGTGGCCTGGAATCCGGATGCCTTGAAGCATTCGGTATTGTTTCAAACGGCCATTGCTATCCTGTGGACACTGACCGCCATGGTGGTCATGGTCGTGGCACGCCGCCGGGCCAGCCGCCGTGCCTGGTACGTGGGTGCCGGTCTCCTGGGGCTCGTGGTATTGAAACTCTTTATGGTCGATCTTTCGGGTGCGGGTACTCTGGAGCGCATCATATCGTTCCTCGTGGTGGGCGGTCTGATGCTGGTTATCGGCTTTTATTCACCACTGCCGCCGCGCAGTAAAAAGGAGCCCGTTTCATGAAGGCACTGTTGTGGTTCGGGCTGGGGTTGCTGGCATGCAGTGTGTATGCAGAAACTGTCCCGGTGACGAAGAATGACTACGCCTATGGTCTGCCTGTTGAAGTCAGTGGCGAGGCGGCGATTTACCGCCTGGCGGTACCGGAGTCTGTGTATGCACATCTGATCAAGAAGGATTTCAGCGATCTGCGGGTGTTCAATGCTGGCGGGGAGGTTGTACCCCACAGCCTGCAGCGACCGGACGTGCCACAGGTCGATGAAAGTGATCCGTTCGTTGTGCCTTTTTTTCCTTATGCCCTGATCAAACCCGGAGATCACAGTCCGGTTTTGGTGCAGGTTGCCATCAATGACCAGGGGACTGTGGTCAGCTCCAGTGCAAGTAAAAAGACAGAAGGTGAAGAGCGGGTGAGTGCTTATTTGGTCGATGTCAGTGCCCTGGAAGCCATGCCTTCCAAACTGGCGTTTAGCTGGGAAAGTCCTGAAGACAGTTTCGTGGCCCACGTCAGCATTGAAGGGTCTGACGATCTTGGCCACTGGAATACACTGGTATCGCAGGCAAGCCTGGTACGTTTGTATTTTGCCGGCCGCGAACTGGGGCGCAGGGAAATCGAGCTACCGGACAGGGCGTATAAATATTTGAAGCTCAACTGGCCTGCAGCAACTGACGGTGTGCGCCTTACAGAAGTACAGGCCTGGTTGTCACCAAAAGCAGAACCGGTTGTACCGGTCTGGATAGAGTTGGCAGGCGAGGCGGTTGCAGATGAACCGGATATATTTGAATACGCCAGCAGGGGGCATTTCCCCGTTGAATGGGCTGAGGTCGTGATGTCCGAGGCTAACAGTCTGGTGGATGTAAAGCTGTTATCCCGTGATGAGGAAACAGCACCGTGGCATACACGCCATAGTGGCAGCTTTTACCGCTTGCAGGTTGATGGTGCGAGTCTGGCAAGTGAGCCGGCGCGATTTTCGCGGGTGAATGACCCGCATTGGCGGCTCGAGGCGGTCTCGGATTTGTCCGGTCTTGGTGCCGCTGTGCCGCTGCTAAGGCTGGGCTATACTCCGCATCAATTGCATTTTCTGGCGCGCGGGGAGCCACCCTTTGTCCTGGCCTTTGGTGCACATGAAGCAGCACCCGGGCAAGGTCAGATCAATACGCTGCTTGCGCGTATCGATGAAGAGGAAAGTGATGCTTTTATCGGTGAGGCCCGTGCCGGCGACATGATCACCCTGGGAGGCAAGGACAGATTGCAGGCACCGCCAACCCCCTTCCCATGGCAGCAGGTGTTGCTGTGGAGTGTGCTCGTCATAGGTGTCTTCGTATTGGGGACAATGGCCTGGCGACTGGGCAAACAGATGAAGTAGGTATTTCCCGATTACCATCGGGTAAAACTCACAATGCAGTCCATCGTTTCTATATCGAACCTGTCCAAGACTTACACCAGTGGCCACCATGCGCTGAAGGACGTGACGCTGGATATTGCCCCCGGTGAAATCCTGGCGCTGCTGGGTCCAAACGGTGCCGGCAAGACCACGCTGATCTCGATTATCTGCGGGATAGTCAATGCAAGTTCGGGCTCGGTGACAGTGGCAGGGCATGACATCGTTGCAGACTATCGCGCCACGCGCAGCATGATCGGCCTGGTACCACAGGAACTCACGCTGGGTGCCTTCGATACGGTGTGGAACACGCTGTGTTTCAGTCGTGGCCTGTTCGGTAAAAGATCCAATTCGGCCTATCTGGAACAATTGCTCAGGGACCTGTCGCTGTGGGAGAAGAAAGACAGCGAGCTGATGGCACTGTCGGGTGGTATGAAGCGGCGGGTGCTGATCGGCAAGGCCCTGTCACACGAGCCTTCGATCCTGTTTCTGGACGAGCCTACGGCAGGCGTGGATGTGGAATTACGCAAGGATATGTGGGCACTGGTGCGGCGCCTGCGCGAGTCCGGCGTTACCATTATCCTGACTACCCACTATATCGAAGAGGCCGAGGCCATCGCTGACCGTGTGGGCGTTATCAACAATGGTGAACTGTTGCTGGTTGATGACAAGCTGGCATTACTTCATAAACTGGGAAAAAGGCAGCTGATCGTGGATATTGAGGAGGCTGTGAGTATCGTGCCCGATACGCTGGCCCCCTGGTCGCTGGATCTGTCGGCCGCTGGCAGTCGGCTCACCTATACCTATGATCCCCGCAATACCCGCACCGGCATCAGCGATTTACTGCAGGCGATCAGTGAAGCCGGTCTGGTACTGAAAGATCTGAAAACGACACAAAGTTCGCTGGAAGAAATATTTGTCAACCTGGTGAGTGCACGGTCATGAATACATATGCAATCAGGGTGATTTATAAATATGAAATGCTGCGTGCCTGGGATACCCTGCTGCAGAGTTTTGCCTCCCCGGTGTTGTCCACCTCACTTTACTTCGTGGTGTTTGGCTCGGCCATCGGCTCACGTATCGAACAGATCGAGGGTGTGCCCTACGGCTTGTTCATTGTACCCGGGTTGCTGATGCTGGCGTTATTGACCCAGAGTATTTCCAACGCTTCCTTTGGTATTTATTTTCCCAAGTTCACCGGTACCATCTACGAAGTCATGTCCGCGCCGGTATCCTTCTTTGAGATCCTGCTGGGCTACGTGGGGGCCGCGGCGACCAAGTCCCTGATCATCGGCCTGATCATCCTGGCGACAGCCGGGTTTTTTGTCCCCTTGCAGATCGCTCACCCCGTGTGGATGCTGGGTTTCCTGATCCTGACCTGCATTTCGTTCAGTCTGTTCGGTTTCATCATCGGGTTGTGGGCGGACAATTTTGAAAAACTGCAGCTCATACCGCTGCTGGTCATTACACCGCTGGTATTTCTGGGCGGCAGCTTTTACTCGGTCAGCATGTTGCCGCCAGCCTGGCAGACTATCTCGCTGTTCAACCCGGTGGTTTACCTGATCAGTGGCTTTCGCTGGAGCTTTTTCGAAGTCTCCGATGTGAGTGTTGGGTTGAGCCTCTCCATGGTTTTGCTGTTCCTGGCCGTCTGCCTGCTTGTCGTATGGTGGATGTTCAGGACCGGGTATCGATTGAAGCAGTAGACTATTAAAGTATGGCAATGCAAACAGATCCGGAAAAATTACTGAAAAAACATCGGCAGCTTGTTCACTCTGACATGCTCAAGGTGACTTCGCATGTGCAAAGAACCGAGGGTGACTGGATTGTTAATACACTCATGATCGAGGGTTGCACGGCACCTTTCAGATTCAAGCGCAAGCAGCCCTACAGGAACATCAGGGGGCAGCGCATTAATCTGACCTACTATGCGGGCAGTGAAACAGTGGGCGGTATGGAGTTCGAGGTCATGAATGTGGTACGCATCAGAGTCGCCTGAGGCCGCTGCAGGGAAGGGTGAATGCAAGCTATCATATTGAATATAAATACAAAAAATATTGATGGTACCTCCGGACAATTGTCCGGACAGTCATACAGGCCTAATCTGTCAGACATCAGTGAATTACGGTCATGCACTGTCCCGGGACGCTGCAATGACCATGGATGCAGTGATGGAGCAGATGTCGAATACCCTTTTGTTGACCAATCGTTACGGGCAGGTGCACAGCATCGCCTACAACCCGCGCCGTATCATGCAACTGCTTCTGCTCGGCACCGTATTGCTGGTAACCGTGATTCTCTACACCGGTTTTCGATTGGGTGCCGATGTTGAGGCGCGCAAGCAACTTGCGGAAGTCACGGTACTGCAACGACTCAGCCGGCAACAGCAAACCGAAATACAGGATATCCGCGTGCTGGCCAGTGCGAACCTTGATGCCCTGACTCTGCGCCTTGGCAACATGCAGGCTGAAATTTTGCGTCTTGATGCACTGGGTGAACGTCTGGTCGCCCGGACCGATCTCGATGCAAGCGAATTTGACTTCAATACACTCCCTCCCGTCGGCGGACCGAAAGACGACAGTGACGAGGAGGATGACGGCGAATCACCGGTCACCACCATCGCGGATTTTCTCGGTATGCTGGAAGCGCTGCATGCATCGATTGTGGATCGTGAGGCCAAGCTTGGCGTACTGGAGGGCGTCCTCATGTCCCGCAATCTGCAAGCGCGCATCCTGCCCTCAGGCCCAGCAGTGCAGCACGGCCTGGTGTCATCAAAGTTTGGCCAGCGTATTGACCCGTTCACCGGCAAGCGCGAGATGCACAAGGGTATCGATATCGCGGGCAAAGAGGGTACGCAGATACTGGCGGTGGCCGATGGCATCGTCACCTGGTCCGGTAAACGCAAGGGCTACGGCAACCTTGTCGAGATTGACCATGGCACAGGCTACGTTACCCGCTACGGACACAACAAGCAACAGCTGGTCGAGTTAGGTGACACCGTGCGCAAGGGGCAGGGCATTGCACTGATCGGCTCTACCGGCCGCTCTACAGGTCCACATGTGCATGTAGAGGTCATGAAAAACGGCACCTATATGGATCCGGCGAAATACCTGGCCAACTAGCTTGTTACTGGAATCCTGCCTGCGGTTGGTGCCGAAAGGTCAGTAAAGCGCCAGGCTCAGTACCATGTATAACCATCGGCTTTCACATTGTAATCATCATTCATGAATTTTCCGGCTGCAATATCCTCAGCGAGCAATTTCTGTTTTCTAATTTCTCTGGCCTTTCTGTTTTCAGAAATAATAATTCGTTGTACTCCGGCATCTTCTATGCCTTGTTCTTCAGCCTTTCTGAGTAATAAATCTGCACGGTTAAAATCAAGGACAACACCTGCTCCACTACCATACGCCAATCCCAGAGCATACTGTGCATACGGGTATTCCTGTTCCGCTGACAGTTTGAACCATTTTGCCGCCTCAATCAGGTCTTCACTGGTTCCAAGACCAGTAAAATATAGTAATCCAAGATTCAGTTGTGCTTCTGCATTTCCTTGCTCTGCAGCCTTGCGAAATAACTTCATTGCATTTTTATAGTCTTTCGGTATGCCAAGGCCGTCTCTGTACATTTCGCCAAGATGGTTCTGTGCAGCTGCATTATTTTTGTCAGCCGCAGTTTTATACCATGTGAATGCGTTGCTATAACTTTGAGGAACGCCGTCTCCGTTGTAATATATAAGTGCTGTCAGCATGATTGCACCGAGGTGGTCCCGGGTTGCCGCTTTTTTACACCAGTTCATGGCCAGCGTGTAGTCTTTCTCAACTCCCTCGCCCTGGTAGTAGGAAAATCCCATACCAAATTGCGCTTCAACAGAACCCTGATCTGCTGCTGAACGCAGCCATTTAACAGCTTCATAGTGATTTTTCTGTATTCCCTCACCTCTTGAATACTTTTTAGCAAGGTTAAATTGTGCGTCAGTGTCACCAAGTACAGCAGCCTTCTGAAGCCATAAAACGGCTGTTCTGTTATCCTGTTTTACACCTTGCCCAAGTGCGTAGGCAGTTCCAAGTTTGCTCTGTGCAGTCACATGACCGTTCTCCGCTGCTTTCTGGAACCAGTTCGCCGCTTTATCATAATTCTGCGGAAGTCCTGTCCCGTCATAGTACATTTGTCCCAGTCTAAACTGTGCGTCAGTATTTCCCAGGTCAGCAAGCTTTCTGTATTCTTTGTAAGCGTCGGTATAACGGCCATTATTTAAAGCCTCATTTGCTTCATCTATTCCCGCAAATGAATAATCAGCTGCTAAGTGCAGGAGCACAATCATGGTGCATTCTAGTGCTGCCTTCATTGACTTTACTCACTGATAGATTAAAAACATGCGACAGGTTTAATGCTTACCCGGATCATACTTTACCGGTATTGTTCGGCAATACCCTGTACTAATTACTGTCCATCCATAAAGAATAACTCTCGCAAAGACGCCAAGATCGCAAAGCTATAAGCCATTGTTAAAAAGCATATTAATATTTCTTTCTTGGCGTCTTGGCGTCTTGGCGAGAGAAATTACAGCGTTTATGGACGGACACTAATCCAGATTTATTTCCCTGAAATGTCTATGAACCGCTTGTCCAGGGAGGCGCCATCCTGTCTGGACCCGGCGGGCACCCCTGATCAAGGCACACGCACTCTGTGCCGATAACCATTTCCTGTTAATGGATCGCTACCCGTAATAACCGGCAGGCATTTTACGATCATCTCTGCGCGCTGGATTTTATCTGACCAGGAGGAACCAGGACAAGATCTCGATCCATGCGCTCAGTATACACACCGGCCAGATGCGAGGTTTCCTGGCAACGGCGAGTGCCGCAGAACGTACGCAGAGTGTGCAGGAATGGAAACGATGGCTGGCGGAATACCGCGACAATCTCTAGCCCTTTACCTGCTACCTCGTTGACCTGACCTATCGGGTGGACGCGGGGACTTATGACCTCGTCATCTACGAAGAATATGCCGAGCAGTCGCTGGTGAACATCAGGGAGGCCGCCAACACGACGCGTTCGCGAAACTAAAAGGTCTATGTGTTTTCATTTATCGGTGACCTGCCGGATGAGGGGGATGCAGTGCTCTATGTCGATGACATTGATATTCGCAGTGACACCATCAGCAGTCCCCTGGCGCTGGCGGCCATGGGTGAATTTTTACAGGTGGATTACCGTATCGCGACTGCCTGTGGCCTCTGGTATGGCGATGAACGCTTTGCTGCTGCCCAGGCGATGATTGGTTTGGCGCGTGATGATCACTGGTCCAGTGAGATGGTGTTGCAGGAAACCGTCAGGCTGTTGCCGGTGCATCTGGCAGCAGGTTCCGGAGTGGAACCCTGGGCGAATACACCCGACAGCGAATTGATGTACTACCTGCGACAACACTACCCGGATGACTGGGATCACTACCTGCGTGCGCGCTTGCTCCTTGAACAGTATTGCTTCCTGTTGCTGTGGCGCGATGCCTATGCAGAGGCGCTCGAATTTGCACAACGAGTGGCGACGTATCTGGAACAGAAAACCGGCTCGGCCGGTGTCTGGTACGAGTTTCAGGGCAACGCTGCATTTCTGCTGGGTGGCTATGAACAGGCGCTGGATCACTACGAGCGGGCGCGGGGTGTCAATGAAATGTTCCCGTCACGTATACACAGTGTCTATCTCAAACTGTCCGACCTGTTCTTTACAACGGGTGACGCGGAGAATGAGCGCTACTACCGGGAACAGGTCTACGGGAGTCTTGAGTAGTAACAGGGGGTAGCTCTATCAATGGGCGTCAAAGCTGGCTCGCCCTGAGCAAAAAAAAGCCGGGCAGTTAGCCCGGCTTAAGCAAACAGCTTATTCTGTCAGTTTAACTTAACTATTTGTCCTTCTGTCGATGCCTGTTGTTACTGCGCGCCGGCGCAGGAGACCCAGTCCGGGGGCAAGCAGCAGGAACAGCCAGATCGGGTCCATGCTGGCCGATTGGGTGTTGCTGATTGTGCAACCGTTACCACCGAAGTCGAAGAGGTCATCATCCCCGCCTTTTCCTTTGCCACTGCCGTCGCTGGGTAGCGTGGTCGTGGTCGTTGCTGCAGCCGTCGTCGTGGTTGTGGCTGCCGTTGTTGTCGTGGTCGTGGTCGGGCCGCCACCTAACGTCGTTGTGGTTGTTGCAGCCGCCGTCGTTGTAGTCGTTGCCGGCGCCGCAGTCGTGGTTGTTGTGCCGGCTGCCGTCGTTGTAGTCGTTGCCGGCGCTGCGGGGAGACAAACAATAACAGCCGGTTTCTCATTGGCAGGATGGCCGCAGCGGGAACAAAAACGTGCTCCGGGGGTTAAATTCTTGCCGCAGTTTGCGCATTGCATCAAGACAACCTGCTGGTGGCCGCAGAACGGGCAGAATCCAGCATCCCCGGGAATCGCTTTGCCGCAATCAGAGCACTGAACCTTTACAGCAGGGGCTACCGTAGCAGCCTGTCCTCCTGCCTGGGTTCCTGCAAACATGGCCGGCATCATCATACCCATACCAAGCCCCAGACCGACACCGGCCTCGCCTCCTGCTTCCGAGGCTTTTTCCATGGCCATACCGGCCTTCATGCGAACAAACTTGTCCATGTCCTTGATCACACTGAGGCGACTGCTATCATCAATGGCGGACTGGACATCTTCGGGTGGGGTAATGGAGGTGATATAGAGTTCATCCAGGGCAAGGCCGAACCGGGTAAAGTCCTTGACCAACCGCTCTCTCAAACCGGTTGCCAGTTCATCAAACTGTCCTGGCAGGTCAAAGAGGGTATCCAGTGTTTCTCCAAGATAGTCATTGAGCCGGGAGACAATCACCCGCCGCAGATACTCTTCAATCTGCTTTGTGGTGTACTTGCCCATGGTTCCGGCCAGGGTATTGATGAACAGCACCGGCTGGACCACCCTTATATTAAAGACCCCGTGCGCCCGCAACCGGACAAGCCCGAGCTCTGAATCACGGAAGGCCACCGGATCACGGGTTCCCCATTTCAGGTTGGGGAAGACCTTGAGATTAACAAAATACACCTCGGCCCGAAGAGGGCTGGTCATTCCCCAGGGCGCAGAGAGAATCTTGGTAATCAGCGGAATATTGCCGGTTTTCAGGG
>JBDLIH010000027.1:0-36971 GCA_039714975.1 Pseudomonadota bacterium | reverse complement strand
GCTGCAAGCGCTGCCAGTCAAATGCCGGTCCCGGGTCGGTCTTGCGTTGCGGTGCGATATCGCAATGGCCGGCCAGGCAGCTTGCCGAGAGCCCGGGGAATGTGTCAATCAGGGCCTTAACGACAGCCGCCAATACCTCGTACTGCACATCGGCATAGGGCATATCATCCAGACCTTCCAGTTCAATGCCAATTGAAAAGTCATTGCAGGCCACACGCCCCTGGTAATTCGACTCACCCGCATGCCAGGCGCGTTTTCGAAACGGGACATACTGGACCACTTCCCCGTCCCGCCGGATCAACAGGTGGCTGGATACTTTCAGGTCTGCAATCCGGGCAAAGTAGGGATGTGCATGGGTATCCAGCGTATTGGTAAAGAACCGGTCTATCTCGGGTCCGCCGTATTGACCCGGTGGCAGGCTGATGCCGTGAACAACCAGCAGGGATATCTCACAGCCGTCCGGACGGTCATCGCAGTTGGGCGATGGCACCTGGCGGGCGTCGAGCAAGTAGTCTCTGGAAGGATCAATTCTCACGTTTTAACTCGTCATACCGTTACAGCATTTCCGGAATAGTAACCCGTTTATCGGCTTAACGGTCCTATTAGCCTGTTGTTTTTCCTGTATTTACCTCAAAACAATCGCCCATGGCAACAGCCCTCCCGCCAGTCAGCCTGATCAGCTAGAATAGCTCCTCAAAATCTGACAGTTACATCCCGATGCCACCTGACTGCAGCAGACTGGAGCAACCGTGAAAAACTCATACTTTCTGGTATTTCTTTTATTTCTTCTGGCTGGCAATGCCGTCGCTGAAACCCGCTACGTCAGTGATGTGCTGGAAATTACCATGCGCAGCGGCAAAGGTACGGGCTTTGGCATCACACGCATGCTGCGCAGCGGCACTGCGGTGCAGGTGCTCGATGTAGACAAAAAAGCAGGTTATACCCAGGTTCGTATCAAGAGTGGCAAGGAAGGCTGGGTATTGTCACGTTTCCTGATGAATGGACGGGCAGCCCGCGAACGGCTTGCCGCCGCCGAAAAGAGCCTGGCTGAACTGGAGCTGGAAAATCGCAAACTGACGACCGCCATGTCCTCACTAACGGATGAGAAAAAGGCACTGGTGAGTAACCTGGGTGACCTGGAAGGACAGAGCAGATCCGTCAGTCAGGAGTTGACCGAAATCAAACGCACTGCGTCCAGCGCACTGGCCATTGACTCGGAAAACAAGGATCTGAAGAGCCGGCTGGTGTCACTTGAACGTCAGCTACAAACCGTGCAACAGGAAAACGAAAGCCTGAAGGACCGTACCGCCCGCGACTGGTTCATGGTCGGTGCAGCCGTGGTGCTACTGGGTATCATCATCGGGCTGATCATTCCGAAGATCCGCTTCCGGAAGAAATCAAGCTGGGATACTTTTTAAAGATATTATGGCCACGGAATCCACGGAAGAACACGGAAAAATAAAAACAAAAGCCTAATCAATCTATTTCATTCAAAAAGAAAAACTCTCGCAAAGGCGCAAAGATCGCAAAGTAATAATCTTGGCGCCTTTGCGAGAGGCATTACAGCATTTTTTTTCGTGTTTTTCGTGGATTCCGTGGATTCCGTGGCCAATTAAATATCACTCGTCTGTCACGCAGCCGTCGGATGCATTCCTGACACACTGAATGTATTTGAACAGCGTTCCCCGTGTCGCCTTGTAGGCCGGCATGGTCCACTCCTTGCGACGCTGTTCCATCCCGGCATCACTGACATCCACTGACAGGGCCTTCTTTTCTGCATCTATCGTAATGACGTCACCGTCACGGACCAGTGCCAGCGGGCCACCCTCCTGCGCTTCCGGCACAATGTGGCCGATGATGAATCCGTGTGAACCACCCGAGAAACGGCCATCTGTCAGCAAGGCCACATCATTACCCAGGCCAGCGCCCATAATAGCGGAGGTGGGTGTCAGCATCTCCGGCATACCCGGGCCACCTTTCGGTCCCTCGTAACGAATGACGACCACGTCGCCCTTGTTAATCCGGTTTTCTTCCAGTGCAGCCAGCATATCTTCCTCGCTGTCATACACTTTCGCCGGCCCGGAAAAGTGTAACCCCTCCTTGCCGGTAATCTTGGCAACGGACCCGCCTGGCGCAAGATTGCCCTTCAGTATCTGGATATGGCCGCTTTCCTTGATAGGGTCATCGAGTCCATGGAAGACATCCTGCCCGGATTTCAGGCCCGGCAAATCCTGCAGGTTTTCAGCAACCGTCTTACCCGTTACGGTCAGACAGTCGCCGTTGATCAGACCCTGCTCAAGCAGGTATTTCATCACGGCCGGCGTACCGCCGACATTGTGCAGGTCTTCCATGACATATTGACCACTCGGCTTGAGGTCCGCAAGAAACGGTATCCGGTCACTGACAGACTGGAAATCATCAATGCTCAACGGCACGTCAACAGATCGGGCCATGGCCAGCAGATGCAGGACAGCATTGGTCGAACCACCCAGGGCCATCACAATGACCATGGCATTCTCAAACGCAGCACGTGTCATGATGTCACGGGGTTTGATGTCCTTCTCAAGCAAGTTGCGAATAACGCTGCCGGCGTTCAGGCACTCCGCCAGCTTGCCCGGATCCACGGCCGGCGTTGATGAACTGTAGGGCAGTGACATACCCATGGCCTCGATAGCCGAGGCCATGGTATTGGCGGTATACATACCACCACAGGCACCCGCCCCCGGGCAGGCATGGTTAACAATATTGTGGCGTGTCTGTTCATCAATCTTGCCGGCAATAAATTCACCATAGCTTTGAAAGGCAGACACAATATCCAGCGTCATGTCCTGGTAATGGCCCGGCTTGATCGTGCCACCATAGATCATCAGTGACGGCCGGTTGAGACGGCCCATGGCCATCAGACAGCCGGGCATATTCTTGTCGCAACCGGGCAGGGAAATATTAGCGTCGTACCACTGCGCACTCATCACGGTTTCGATCGAGTCCGCGATCAGGTCACGTGACTGCAATGAATAACTCATGCCATCGGTACCCATGGAAATACCATCACTCACACCGATGGTATTGAAGCGCATACCAACCAGACCGGCGGCGACCACCCCTTCACGGACCTTGGCCGCCAGATCATTAAGGTGCATGTTGCAGGTATTGCCCTCGTACCAGACACTGGAGATGCCCACCTGGGCCTTGTCCATGTCGTCAGCTGTCAGCCCGGTGCCATGCAGCATCGCCTGCGAGGCGCCCTGTGACTTCGGTTGCGTTATACGGGCACTGTATTTGTTCAGCTTTTGACTCATGTTTGTCTCCAGTCGACAGTCGCGCCCCGTACGGGGCTGATCAATGGGCTCGGTATTGTACAGAGTGACCAACAGGGTCTGAAGATCGTTTACGGGTAAAACCCGCTAATTACTGCATAAATCAGACAGGAACCCAGAACGCCAAAACAATGGCGCAAAATGCTTTTAATAGTTTATTAAATACAATGGGTTACATAACATTATGATTTAATAAAAGACTTGCCAAATATAATATCAATGTTAGTATATAAGTTATCTCTTATTTTATGAATTGCTTATTAACTAAAGAGTGCACCGGTACTTCGACAACCCGAACAGTGACTGGCAATCGGAGAATGACATGTTTTATCCAACGTTGACATACAGTGAGGCGAGAACACTCATCGAACAAGGTGCACAGCTGGTGGACGTGCGTACTCCGCAAGAATACCAGCAGCACGCCCTGCCCGGCTCGGTCAACATACCGCTACCGGTAATACAGCAGGCGCTCAGGCAACTGGACAAGGAAACACCGGTATTGCTGTACTGCGCCAGTGGCCAACGCAGCGGCACTGCCAAACGTGTACTTGAGGCATGCGGTTTCTCGACTGTGCACAACCTTGGGCCACATATTCCCATCAACAATTACGATTAAACACTTTCACAATATCAACGGATGCTTCCATGGAACTACGTCAACTATTCGACCCGGAAAGCTCGACCTACAGTTACCTGGTTTGGGACACACAGAGCAGTGAGGCGGCACTGATTGATCCTGTACAGGAACGGATTTACAGGGACATTACCCTGATCAGGGAGCTGAACCTGAAACTGAAATACACGCTGGAAACACACGTGCATGCCGATCATATTACCGGATCAGGCACACTCAGGCAGACATTTAATTCCATAGTAATGGTCCATGAAAACAGCCGCACAAAGTGTGCCGACGTACTCATCAAGGGTGGTGACTTTATTCCGCTGGGTACAAAAAGAATCCATGTCCTGTATACGCCCGGGCATACTGACAGTGACGTGAGCTATCTAATTCCGGGTGCAGTATTTACCGGTGACTCGTTGCTGATCCGTGGTTGCGGCCGCACCGATTTCCAATCCGGTGATGCCGGCACACTGTACGATTCGATCACACAGCAATTGTTTACCCTGCCGGATGACACCATCATCTATCCGGGACACGATTATGAGGGACGTTCATTTTCCTCGATCGCAGAAGAAAAATCACACAACCCGCGCATAGGAAAAAACAAGGGCCGCGATGAATTCATCGAAATCATGAACGGCCTCGAACTGGATCCCCCGCGGCGTATCCACGAGGCACTACCATCCAACCTGCGCTGCGGCGTACATGGCCTGGATATGTTGCACTCTTCTAATCTCTGAAACTCCCTTCGCGGGAATGGCAGGACTGGCGGCAATATAAAATTCAAAAACCGCTAAAGGTTCTTGTTTCCCTGCCGAGAGGCATCCGGAATTTCCGTGCAAACAACAAGCTGCATACACGCCGGAATCACTTCAAGTCACCTCGTACAAATGCCGATAATTTTCCTGATGCGTCATCAGGATGCATCAGTCAGCTACATTGCAAAAAATGCCATGGATCGTGGCATAAACCGGGACAACATCCATCAATGAAAGATAACATCCGCATGCTGGTTACATTCGGCTTCATCGTTGTACTGGCCTTGATGTTTTCCCTCGCAGCAATCTCTCTTGGCCAACTGCATTCCATTAACAAGAGCATGGAGAACCTGGTCAAGGTCACAAATAATAAAACGGCGGCAGCCAATGCCATGCGTGACGCTATCCGACTGCGTTCCGACAGCCTTAAAACCATGCGGCTCACGGAAGACATCTTCGAGCGTGACGAGGAGCACCAACGATTCATCAGCCATGCCGGGAAGTATCGTATCGCCAGGGAAAAGCTTGTCAGCCTCGGCATGGACGAAAAAGAGGCGGCCATAAATGTACAACTACAGCAACTTACAAAAGCTTCACAACCCTATAATGACAATGCTTCCGAACTATTGATGAGAAAGGCACCTGATGTTGAAGTCGACGCCCTCATGGGAAAGGCCTCCACACTGCAGGCACTGATCCTTGACAAGCTGGATGAACTGGTCAGGCTGGAACATGAAAACACACAAAAAGCACTCATCACCAGCAGAAACCACTATGCGAGCACCCGGCAGCTCCTGCTCATTCTAACCGGACTGGCACTGTTCTTTTCCACGCTGGTCGCAAGCAGGGTGATCAAGCGTGTTTCAGAGAAGAACCGGCAGCTGGCCTACCATGCGTCACACGATGCGCTTACCGGCCTGATAAACCGGCGTGAATTCGAACACCGGGTAGAGCGCGCTATTGCGCACGCCCGCGCACAGGCAACGACACATGCCCTGCTGTATCTGGATCTTGACCAGTTCAAGGTCGTGAATGATACCTGCGGGCATGCTGCAGGAGATGAACTACTGCAGCAGCTTGCACAAATCCTGCTCAGCACGGTTCGCTACCGCGACACATTGGGTCGCCTGGGTGGCGACGAGTTCGGTATGCTGCTTGAAAACTGCCCGCTGGACAAGGCCGTCGAGATTGCCAATAACCTGTTAAGTGCAATTGATGGCTTCAGGTTTACCTGGGCTGACGATACATTCACACTGGGTATCAGCATCGGTGTCGTACCCATAGACCGCAGCACGACAGACATTGCCAGTACCATGAGTGCAGCGGACTCTGCCTGTTACATCGCCAAGGAGTCCGGTCGCAACCAGGTACAAATCGGGCACATGGGCGATCGCCGCCTGCAGGAACGCCATGGTGAAATGCAATGGGTAGCACGACTGAACAGGGCAATGGAAAAGAATCAGTTTACCCTCTACTTCCAGCCAATCGTACCCTGCGCAAACAAGTCAACCACTGGCAGGCACGTGGAAATACTGGTACGCCTGATTGATGATGACGGAGCCATTATCGCGCCGGGGGCCTTTTTGCCTGCTGCAGAGAAGTACAATATGGTTATCAACATCGACCGCTGGGTTATCGAACAATCAATGGTATGGCTCGCGAAGATAACAAATAATGATGCGGCGCTCATTACGATCTCTATCAATATTTCCGGGCAAACCATCGGCAACCCGGACATGCTCAAGTTCATTTTCGACAAGATGGAAGAGACCGGTGCTCCACCCGATCAGATCATATTTGAAATCACTGAAACTGCGGCAATTGCCAATATCACATCTGCAACCAGCTTCATGCTGACATTACGTGGCTGCGGCTTCCGCTTTTCACTTGATGATTTTGGTAGTGGACTGTCCTCATTCACTTACCTGAAAAAACTGCCAGTTGACTTTCTCAAGATCGATGGTGTTTTTGTGCGCGACATCCTTTCGGACCCGGTTGATTACGCCATGGTCAAGGCGATCAGTGAGCTGGGGCAGTTACTGGGGAAAGAAATAATCGCCGAGTTTGTCGAAACACTGGAACTGGCAGATGAATTACGCAATATGGGTGTTAACTATATGCAGGGTTACGCCTATGGCAAGCCACAGCCGTTGAACAATTTTGTCCATAGCCAGGGGCCGCGTCTGGTTGTGGTGTCTTCCTGAGGACGGGGTACTTTTCTAGCTTCTTGTTTCGCCCTGTCGGTCGAGGTACTTTCTCTTGTTTGCCCAAGAGAAAGTACCCAAAGAGAAGGGCACCCGGAGCACTCATCGGCTGGCGCCGATGCCCTGCGTTCCTCAACAATCAGGGGGTGCGCAGAACTCGCTGCGCTCAGACAACTGCGCCCCTGATCCCTGATTGTCTGCGGTACTCGGTGAGTGCAGACGGGAACCGGGTGGCAGATTCTAGGGGCGGAGTTTCTGGTTTGGATGTTGGTTTTGACGTTGATCCCGTTGGCGCAGCCGAGCATCGCAGTGAAGACCGGATGACGCTTGCGCCCTGTCTGAGCGAGTCGAGCATAGCGAGACCGCGAGTTGCGCAAGCACCGGGCTTCACGAGAAGCGCAGGGAACCCGCGCAGCGGGCAAGCCGCCGGGCCCGCGTTTCTTTTGGTTACTTTTCTTTGGCGGAGCAAAGAAAAGTAACTCGCCGACAGGGCGAAACCCGCAGATAAAAAGTGCCATGCACTTCAGGAACATAAGGAATTGAACTAGACTGCAGCCATGAGCAATATCCCCCCACTACTGGACATGATCAGGGACCTCATCGGCACACCCTCGATAAGCAGCGTTGATCCGACCCTGGACCAGGGGAATCGTGCCGTCATCGAACTGCTGGCCAGCTGGCTCAATGACACCGGGTTCCATGTCGAAATCATGCCACTGCCCGGGACAACTTCGAAAGCCAACCTGATCGCGACACTGGGTAGTGGTTCTGGCGGGCTGGTTCTGTCCGGCCACACTGATACCGTCCCCTATGACGAGGGGAAATGGACATATGACCCCTTCTCCCTGACAGAAGCGAACCAGCGTCTGTATGGTCTCGGCACGTCAGATATGAAATCATTTCTGGCGCTTGCCCTTGAAGCCAGCCGGGTGTTACGGGCCGGAGACCTGAAAGAACCACTCATTCTGCTGGCGACAGCCGATGAGGAGACCTCCATGGCCGGTGCCAGGGCATTGGTTGATCACGCCCGGCCACGTGCACGCCACGCCGTTATCGGCGAACCCACCGGACTGCGGCCGGTGCGCATGCACAAGGGTATCCTGATGGAATCCATTCATCTGCAAGGCCGCTCCGGCCATTCCAGTGACCCGTCGCTGGGCAATAGTGCACTGGAGGCCATGTACACCGCCATTGGTGCCATATTGTCATGGCGCGATGATCTGCAGAAAAACTTCCGTGACCCGTTCTTTGCCGTGCCGGTGCCAACGCTCAACCTCGGCCATATACACGGCGGCGACAGTCCCAACCGTATCTGCCCTGAATGTGAGCTGCATATCGATTTGCGCCCGTTACCGGGCATGGACCTGCAGGAACTGCGTGGCGAATTACACAACAGGGTCCTGAAGAGCCTGCAGGATACCGGTATAGAAGTTCAATTCGAGGCCCTGTTTGCAGGCGTTCCAGCCATGGAAACAGCGGCGGATGCACCCATTGTTAAACTGGCGGAAAAACTCACTGGCCACGCAGCGGAAGCGGTTGCCTTTGGGACAGAGGCTCCCTATTTAAGCCAGCTCGGCATGGACACCGTGGTAATGGGACCCGGTGATATCGACCAGGCACATCAGCCGGATGAGTACCTGGCACTTGACCGCTTGACCCCCACGATCGATATTCTGAAACAAATGGTGAATACGGTTTGTATCATGGGAAAACCCTTGATATAAACGTGTCAGGATACCCCCGGATATGTCAAAGAAAGACACCAACAGGCAATTCATAGACAGCTTCCGGCACTCGGCGCCGTATATTCATGCCCACCGTGGCCGCACCTTTGTCCTCACCTTTGGTGGCGAGGCAGTCGCCGACGACCAGTTTGCCGATCTGGTACATGATATTGCGCTGTTGCACAGCCTCGGCATCCGCCTGGTCCTTGTGCACGGTGCCCGCCCCCAGATTGAAAAAAGACTCAAAGCGGTCGGCAGCAGCTTTGAGTATGCGAATGGACTGCGGATTACTGATGATGCTGCGCTCACCTGTGTGAAGGAGGCAGCAGGAACCGTACGTGTCGAGATTGAGGCACTGTTTTCAATGGGACTGGCCAACACGCCCATGTCAGGCGCACGTATCGGCGTTACCTCCGGAAACTTTGTGACTGCAAGACCGCTGGGGATACGTGACGGGATCGATTATTGCCACACCGGTGAAGTCCGGCGTGTCGATGCTGCCGGCATCCAGCAACTCCTCTTTGATCAGCGCATCGTACTGCTGTCACCACTGGGATATTCCCCGACCGGTGAGGTCTTTAATCTCAGTGCCGAGGAAATCGCGACGGCAGTCGCCAGTGAATTACAAGCCGACAAACTGATACTGTTAACCGAAGGCGATACACTCAAGGACAGTCGGCGCCGCCTGATCACCCAGTTGACATTAAAGGAAGCGAGCACCCTGCTTGACTCAAGGCGGCGCCTGGCGGATTCCACCCGGCGGCAGTTGCAATATGCGATACATGCCTGCCACAGTGGTGTACGGCGTGCGCATCTACTTGATCGGGCGCATAACGGTGCCCTGCTGCTCGAGCTGTTTACCCGTGATGGCCATGGCACCATGATAACCGCTGATGCCTACGAGGATCTGCGCGAAGCAACCATCGAGGATGTCGGCGGCATACTGGAACTGATCAAACCACTGGAAGATCAGGGCATCCTGGTAAAACGGTCACGTGAACGGCTGGAGATGGAAATTGACCATTTCTTTGTGACTGAACGTGACGGAACCATCATTGCCTGTGCCGCACTCTATCCCTGTGACAAACAGAACCTTGCCGAACTCGCCTGTCTTGCAGTACACGCGGACTATCACAATGCCGGCCGTGGTGAAGCATTGTTGCGCGCTATTGAGACCAGAGCACTACAGGCCGGTATCAGGAAACTCGTGGTACTCACCACACGCACCGCCCACTGGTTCAGGGAGCGCGGCTTTGTCGCCGGTGACAGGTCAGACCTGCCCGGCCGGAAGAAGTCGCTGTATAACTATCAGCGTAATTCCAGGGTGTTTTACAAACTGTTGAGCCGGTAAGACTGCATCACTGCAGGCAGTATAGAAGTGGTTATCGGCACTTCAGGATCTCCGGGCAAGACCGATAGTATGTACTCATACAGAATATCGTTCAGGACCAATATCTTACTGGACATAACAAACAGGTGCTTTTTTGTGAATATACAATTTACTGAGGCCTCAGAACCTGTATTATCGGAAGAAGTTGGCACTGTTGTGCCTATGATGGAGACAGAAAATACACAGATTACTCTCTGATGTATTCACCGAAACGAGCGACACTCCATGACAACCATCACTGAACATCCAAAATCGGGACGCGTGATCAAGGTACTGCAAATTACCGATACCCACCTGTTCGCTGACAGCAGGGGTTCCCTGCTCGGACTGAATACCGAACAATCACTGGATGCCGTCACCGTAGAAGTACGCGCTCACCACCTGCCCGCCGACCTGATTCTTGCTACCGGCGATCTGGTCCACGACGGCACACCCGCCGCCTATCGTCGTATATTCTCGCATCTGAAAAATTTTGGTTTGCCGGTCTATTGCCTGCCAGGCAATCACGATGAAGCCCGGACACTTCAGCAGACACTGGATGACGGATTAATCAAATATATGGAAGATGTATACCTTGGCAACTGGCATTTCATCTTTCTTGACTCAACCATACCGGATAGCGAAGGCTCGCACCTGACCCCTGAAACACTCGAAACACTTGAAACACAGCTGCAATCCGCACCCGACAGCCACACGCTTGTTTGCCTGCACCATCAGCCGGTACCGATGGGCAGTCGCTGGCTGGACACCATGGCCGTGGACAATGCGGATGATTTTTTCAGGATCATTGACCGGCACCCCCAGGTACGCGGCATACTCTGGGGACACGTACACCAGACTTACGATGGCATGTATAAAGACATCAAACTGATGTCATCACCCTCCACCTGCATACAGTTTCTCCCCAAGAGTGAAGACTTCGCAGTCGACACTGCGGCCCCGGGTTATCGTTGGCTGGATCTGCACCCGGACGGTCGCATAGAAACCGGTATCAATCGAATTGCTGCTCTGCCCGGCTCAATCGATCTTGCTTCAAACGGTTATTGAGGCGCTACTGCACCAACTGGTTCAAATCGAAGATCGGCAACAGAATTGCCAGCACGATAATCAGCACCACCCCGCCCATCACCAGGATCAGCAGTGGCTCGAACAATCCGAGCACAGCGGCAATCATGGTTTCAATTTCCCGCTCCTGGTTAATGGCGGCACGCTCCAGCATCTCTTCCAGCTTGCCGCTGGCCTCACCACTGGCAATCAGATGTACCGTCATCGGCGGGAAGAACCCGCTCTTTTCAATCGAGGCGGCAATGCCCGCCCCTTCACGCACACGTGCTGCCGCTTCGCCAACGGCCTCCCGCATGGGGATATTGGACATGACCTGCGCAGAAATACGCATGGCCTCCAGCACGGATACACCACTGGCCGTTAATATACTGAAAGTACGCGCAAAACGACCGGTATTCAGCCCCTGCTCCAGTTTGCCAATCAGCGGCAAGGATAACTTCATACGATGAAAACGCCGGCGGTTGTCCTCGACACGAAGCAGGTAGGCAAATGCCACGCCGCCCAGTAGCAGCAAGACCAGGATAATCACACCGTTGTTGCGCAGGAAGTCACTGACTGCAATCAGTCCAACCGTCAACGGCGGCAAATTCTGCCCGATATTGTCGAACACCTGAACAACCTGCGGGACAACATAGGTCATCAGACCACCAACCACCAGGATGGCGACGATCGTCAGCATTGCCGGGTAAAATACGGCCAGCTGGATTTTCTGCCGCATCTGCTGCCGGTTCTCTGTGTAGTCAGCAAGTCGCTCCAGTACACGTTCCAGGTGACCGGACTGTTCACCGGCCTCGACCGTAGTGCGGTAGAGTTCCGGGAAGACATGCTTGAAATCTCCAAGCCCGGCCGCCAGGGTATGGCCTTCCATGACACGCGAACGTACTGCAAGCAACATGCTCTGCAAGCGTGTTTTATCTGTCTGCTGGGCAACAGCACGGAGACATTCTTCAAGTGGCAAGGCAGCGCGCACCAGTGTTGCCAGCTGCCGGGTGATCAGTGCAAGGTCGGTGGGACTGATACCGCGCTTGAACAGGGGGGAACGCTTTTGACTGAGCGTTTCACGTTGTGCGACTTCCTGCACATCCAGGGGCACAAGGCCCTGTTCACGTAATTGCTGTCGTACCTGCCGCGGTGCATCACCTTCAATGACGCCTTTCTTTTCACGACCGGTCTTGTCCAGTGCAGTGTATTCGAAGGCACCCATTATTTAGTAAGGCATTGCCAGATCAATGCAAGCGGAGAAAACATACAGGATGACGCGCTCAGTCACCCTGCGTCACACGCAAGACTTCTTCTACCGATGTGACACCTTCCAGTACCTTGCGCCAGCCATCCTGACGGATACTGGGTGAGTGCTCGCGGGCCAGACGGTCCAGTGCAAGCTCGCCTTCGCCGTCATGAATCATTGACCGCATGGCATCACTCACGGTGACCAGCTCATAGATACCGGTTCGTCCCCGGTAACCGAGTTCATTGCAGGCAGCACAACCCCGCGGGCGATACAGTGCAGGTGGTGTCTGCTCAGTGACACCGAGGGCACGGCAATCTGCCACACCGGCTGTATAGGACTCCTTGCAGTCATCACACAGTACCCGTACCAGACGCTGGGCCAGCACACCGATCAGGCTTGACGACAAAAGGAACGGCTCCACACCCATATCACGCAAACGTGTCACTGCACCGACAGCACTATTGGTATGCAGCGTTGAAAACACCAGGTGCCCGGTCAGACTGGCCTGAACAGCGATCTCGGCGGTTTCAAGGTCACGGATCTCACCCACCATGACTACATCCGGATCCTGACGCAAAATTGCCCGCAGGCCGCGTGCAAAACTGAGAGCAACCTTGGTGTTGACCTGGGTCTGGCCGATGCCATCAAGGTAGTACTCAATGGGGTCCTCGACCGTCATAATATTGCGGCGTTTGCTGTTAAGGCGCTGCAGAGCAGCGTACAGCGTGGTCGTCTTGCCGGAACCGGTCGGGCCCGTTACCAGAATAATGCCGTGCGGCTTGTTAATCAGTTTATCAATGGCGTCGCGATCCCGGCTTGCCATGCCAAGACTTTCGAGGTCCAGGCGACCGGCCTGCTTGTCCAGCAGACGCAGTACCACGCGTTCACCATTACCCGATGGCAACGTCGACACACGAATATCGACGGCCCGGCCAGCGACCCGCAGGGATATACGACCATCCTGTGGCAGGCGCTTCTCGGCAATGTCCAGGCGGGCCATCACCTTGATGCGAGAGACCAGTAGCGGCGCCAGCACCCGTTGTGGCTCAAGCACCTCGCGCAGCACGCCATCAACACGGAAACGCACCACCAGCCTGTTTTCAAACGGTTCAATATGGATATCCGACGCATTCTCTTTCACCGCCTCGGTGAGCAGCGCATTGATGAGACGGATAATGGGTGCGTCATCTTCACTCTCAAGCAAATCTTCCGGCTCCGGAAGATGTTCGGCGATATGCATCAGGTCCATATCATCACCGATGTCACCCATCATCAGCATGGCTTCATTGGAATCCTGCTCATAGGTGACCGCAAGCTGACTGTCAAACTGCTCCTGGTCGACAAGCTGCAGCTTGAGGGGCTGCCCCATGAGGCGACGCAGCTCAACAACCGCCACAGGATCGATATTGGGCGTATGTATCACGACCACCCTGCCATCCTCTTCGCCGGCAACCAGAACACCGTGCCGCTTGGCAAACATAAATGGCGGGCGCCGTGGCCCACTCATATCCGTGGCTGTCAGGTCTTCAGCATTCTGAAGTGGACGTTCATTCATACGGCTGACTTACTCGAATAGCGTCTCTGAATCGGCAACGGGTGACGCGCTGTCGTCTGACGAAACAGGGACTTCGTTAAATTCCGGTGGAGCCGGCGTGGTCCCGGGACCCGGCATGATGGTGTAATCCTGTATATTTGGCAGTACCGGGTGCTGCTTGCCAGGCAGCATATTGACGCCGTCGTTATTCTGTTCCATTTGAATGACACGAATATCATTGTATTTGGCATTGGTGTAATTATTCATGGTGTCCGCATCACGCAAAATGACCGGATGAATAAACACCATCAGATTGGTCTTGAAAACGTCGGAGGTCTTGGATCTGAACAGCGCACCAAGATACGGAATATCGCCCAGCAACGGCACCTTCTGTACACTTTCCAGAATGGTTTCCTCAATCAGGCCGCCGAGCACGACGACCTGCCCGTCGTCCACCATCACACTGGTCTTGATGGAGCGCTTGTTGGTGACAATGTCGGAGGCGCCCGCCACGCTATCCGCGATACTGGAGACCTCCTGTTCAATATCCAGCCGCATGGCATCGCCTTCATTGATCTGCGGCTTGATCTTGAGCGTCAGACCAACGTCCTGGCGCTGTATCGTTTGAAACGGATTGCTCGCGCTGTCCCCGGCACCGGTACTGGTAAACGACCCCGTCACAAAGGGTACATTTTCACCAATCACGATTTCAGCCTCTTCGTTATCGAGCGTCACCAGTGTCGGTGTTGAAAGTATATTGGTATTGGTATCCGAGGCCAGTGCATTCACCACCGCTGCGTAATTGAAGCTGTTGGAGCCAAAACGGCCAAACCCGACCAGCGTACCATCCGTCAACGCCGGGACAGTGCCGCCGCTTTCAGCACTGACGGCTGCATTGGCAATATCGGAAATCGGACTACCCGAATTGGAAAAATTGATGATACCGATCGGCCCGCGATTGGAACTGGTATCGCCGGCGAATATCCACTGTACACCGAGGTCCCGGGCAGTGTCTTCGCCGACTTCTGCGATGATCGCCTCTACCAGCACCTGCGCACGCCGAATATCGAGTTGGCTGATGACGCGCTTCAGGGTACGCATGATATCCGGTGGCGCCGTTATCACCAGCGCGTTGGTGGCCTCGTCCGCCTGAATATCAAAGCTGCCCCGGGACGAAGCCACTGCCTTCCCCTTGCCCTGCTGTGTTTTTTCCTGCTCCTCAATCTTGCCAACACCCATCAGGGTATCGACGATCTCGGCCGCCTCGGCGTAACGCAGATAAACCACGTCAGTATTGCCACCGGCATCCAGCGGTGTGTCCAGGTGTGAAATGATGGCGCGCATGCGCAGGCGGGTAGTGCGATCACCGCCAAGCAATACGCTGTTGGTGCGTTCGTCAGCAACCAGCACTTGCCTGGAAGCAGCAGCAGGCGCCTTGCCGGCGGCCGGTCCGGCACGACTCAGACTGTTTAACACACGAACCACCTCGGTCGCGGAGGCATGCTGCAGAGTGATAACCTCGATTTCACTGTCACTGACCTGGTCAATGCGGCGAATAATGGTCAACAGACGTTCTACATTGCTGGCACGGTCTGAAATAATCAGCACATTGGTTGTCGGGTAGGCAGCCAGATGCCCCTGTTGTGGCACCAGCGGCCTCAGAATAGGGACCAGTTGAGCGGCAGCAACGTTATCCACCTGGACAACACGTGTCACCATCTGGTCTCCCTTTCCGGGAGAATTGTCACTGGCTGTCGGGATGCCATCCTGCTTGGCGTTTACATCCGGCACAATCTTGATGACTTCACCACTGGGAACGGCTGCGAACCCATGCACCTTCAGGATGGACAGGAATACCTGGTAGACCTCGTCACTATCCATAGGCCGGGACGAGATTACAGTCACCTTGCCTTTAACGCGTGGATCGACAATAAAGTTTCTGTCGGTGACTTCCGCTACCGTGCTGATCAAGGCACCGATATCAGCATCTTTCAGATTCAGCGTGACGGTCTCGGCTTGTACCGGCAAGCCAACAACCAGCCAGACAAGTAGCAATAACTTGATTTTAAAGACTATTTTCATGATCTCATCTCAAAGGCTGCGTGTCTGTGCTGTCAATCGGGTCATTGTGAATATATCGGTAAAAACAGGTAATTAATTAACGAATCAATTTGTTTCTTCAGGCCATTCCAGGCTCACAACCTGTTCCTGACCATTGCGCAGAACAGTCACACTCACGGATTCACCACTCTGCATGCTCTTCAGCGCACGTGCGCTGTTGGTCGGATTATCAAGCTTGATGTTATTGATCTGAGTGGCAACATCACCCTGTTGCAAACCTACCTGTGCGAACAGGTCCGCATCCCGTCCCGGAGACAGTATATAACCGATAGTCTTGCCATTTTCACCACGTTTTGGTGTGGCGCGAATCAGATTGGTAAGATTGCCCGATCCCTGTTTTAGCTGCTGACGGGCTTTATTCAGCCGTCGCTGTGGACTGGCCGTCGGACGTGCCCTGACAGATCGACTGGCAACGGTGTTTGACGATTTCTTGTCTTTTGGTAACCGCAGCGTCTCAAAACGGCCATTACGTTTCAGGATAACCCGGTCAGGGTGTATTTCACTCAGTTCCGCATTACCCGGAAGTTTTTCGCCCACCGCATACTGCTCTTCCTTGCCACGCGGATCTGCAATAATTGCCCGGGCATGCTCCGGGTCATTCGATGCCAATGCGCCCTTCAGTATCAACTTGAGTTTTGTCTCCGGTGCCTCAAGCGGAGTATTCGTCTGCACCGGTTGCTTGCCCTGCTTCGCAACACCCATCAAATGCCAGGCGGGTATCTGGCTGATCAACTGACGATCCGGATTTACCGGTGCCGCTGTCGACGCTGTCATGTCTTCAACCTGTTCCACAGACTCCTCTGGTGACAACAGGCCCCAGGTCAGGGTTGCCAGCATGCTGGCGATCCAGATAACCAGCAGCAGGTTGATGACCCGGATCGCAGTCTTCGTGTGGCGACTTTGCAAAATGCGAATCAGGTCGGCCTGCTGTAATGAAAGTGTGTGCATTAGGTAATATCGCTGCTTCAGCGCTGTCGATTACGGTTGCCGCCTTGTCGGCCCGAAGTCGCTTTCCCGCGCCCGGGTCTGCCGCGCCCGCCACCCGGTCTGGGTGGTGGCCGCTTTATTTTAACCGGTGGCTTGAGTTCTGCAATACAGTCAACTGGCACGGCCTCCACCGGGATCTTGTGTCCGATAAAGGACTCGATCTCCGGCAGTGAGTAGACAAAATTTTCACAGGCAAAACTGATAGCATCACCGTCTTTACCCACACGCGCCGTGCGGCCAATACGGTGGACATAGTCTTCCGCATCCTGCGGTAAATCGTAGTTAAATACATGACTGACATCCGGGACATGCAAACCGCGCGCGGCCACGTCCGTGGCGATGAGGACCGGCAGCTTGCCGTCCTGAAACTCCTTCAACAGGCGCTGGCGCTTGGTTTGCGGCACGTCACCCGACAACACGGCACATTTGAAACCATTGCCTTCCAGGTATGACCACACCCGGTCAGCATTGCGTTTGGTATTGACGAACACGATGCTGCGACGCGGGTCACCGTGGCTCAGCAAACCGACCAGCAACGGGATCTTTTCTTCATTCGAGGTGTGATACAGCACCTGCCTGACACGATCGGCAGTCACTTTCTCCGGTTCGACGTTGATATGAACCGGGTTATTCATGTGCTCGTAGGCCAGTTCCTGGACACGGTGCGAAAGTGTTGCCGAGAATAACAGGCCAAGACGTTGTTCCGGTGGCGGACAACGACGAAACAGGTAACGAATGTCCTTGATAAATCCCAGGTCAAACATACGGTCGGCTTCATCCAGAACGACCACCTGGGCCATCTTCAGGTTGTATACATGCTGTTTGAAATAATCAATCAACCGTCCCGGCGTACCAATCAATATATCGACACCTGCCGTAATTTCGTCACGCTGCTGATCGTAACCGGTACCGCCGTAGGCCAGCACCGGTTTCAGCCCGGTATACTGGCCGATGACCCTCGCATCACTGTGTATCTGAATTGCCAGTTCCCTGGTGGGTGCCAGAATGAGTGCCCGTGGCTGATTCACCTTGCGGCGTTCATCAACCCCATGGGTGAGTAGATGGTTATACACGGCAATCAGGAAGGCGGCCGTCTTGCCGGTGCCGGTCTGTGCCTGGCCAGCAACATCCTTACCGCTCAATGCCACCGGCAGGGTTTCTGCCTGTATCGGTGTGCACTTTAAAAATCCAGACTTTTCAATGCCTTGCATTAATTCATCAGGAAGCGAAAAGCTGGAAAAAGCGATATCGGTCAGGTGGGTTTCAGACATAGGGGGTCAATTTCAGGCCTTTCAGGCGACACCATAAGGAATTTGGATTTCGCATTATATTTCAAATGCTTGTTAATATGCTATCGATTGTTTTGCGGCCGGGAGAAGGATACAGCAAAACCAGCTATTCACCACAGGTACACAAAGTACACTTAAAGGAGAATGGCACTTAACTTAAGGTCTAAACTTAAGGTCTAAAAAAGCCGTCATCGGCGCAGGCCGGGATCCAGAACTGCCGATTGTGGTCATTTTCCTGGATTCCGGCCTGCGCCGGAATGACGAAGATGGTGTTCGTGCAGGAATATTTTGCTTAAGTTAAGTGCCATTCCACTTATAAGGAAACATCCCTGTGCCCTCTGTCCCTCATTGGTGCATAGAAATAGTCAGCCGTAAAATTTGCACACCGGGCTTGTAAATTGTGCTGATATAGGCTGAAATAGAACCAGGTTTGGGGGTGGTGCAATCTGGTTTACGTACAATACACATATTTCCAGACTAGGCAGTCCGATTCCCAGACAGGACCTCGACAAACCGCGTAGCGGATTTCCATTCTTTATCAAAACGGGCACAACCCAACCTTCCGCTTTGCAAGTTTCGATTTGGTTAAATTTTTTCAAGGAGATTGTTGATAGTGAGTGAAGACATTTTGTACGTAACTGACGACACTTTCGAAACAGACGTGATTAATTCCTCAGACCCCGTACTGGTCGACTACTGGGCCGAATGGTGTGGACCCTGCAAGATGATTGCACCGATCCTGGAAGAAATTGCCAGTGAGTACAGCGGCAAGATCAAGGTTGCCAAACTGAACATTGATGACAACCCGCAGACACCACCCAAGTACGGAATACGTGGCATCCCTACATTAATGCTGTTCAAGAACGGTGAAGTCGAGGCGACAAAGGTTGGCGCATTATCCAAATCACAGTTGACCGCTTTCCTGGACAGTAATATTTAATTATTTACGCATCACCTGTCCATCACATATAATACCGGGGTAGCCTGAAAAGCATCGCAAGTAACACGTACCGACGCAGCCGTTACTGCACTGCCTAAAGTCAACGTCCTCTACAACAAGAACTCCAGTTTATCCTTTTTTCCGGCCATATGGCCGTCTTAATTTGTCCGCTACTGATACGTAACAAAGGCCATCTATGAACCTGTCTGAACTCAAACTCAAACCTGCCACCGAACTGGTGGAAATTGCCCAGAAAATCGGCGCTGAAGGGACGGCACGCTCCCGCAAGCAGGACATGATTTTCTCAATACTCAAGGCACATGCCAAAAAGGGCGAAGACATCTTCGGCAGCGGCGTGCTGGAAATATTACAGGACGGATTTGGCTTTCTGCGTTCAGCAGACAGTTCCTACCTGGCGGGCCCGGATGACATCTATGTATCACCCAGCCAGATCAGGCGCTTCAGCCTGCGCACCGGCGATACCGTGGACGGCAAGATTCGCCCGCCCAAGGATAGCGAGCGCTACTTCGCGCTACTCAAGGTCGGTCAAATAAATTACGAGAAACCCGAGAACGCCAGACACAAGGTTGCCTTCGAAAACCTGACACCATTGCACCCCAATGAACGGCTGGGACTGGAACGCGGTAATGGCAGTACTGAAGACATTACTGCACGCATCATTGACCTGGTGGCACCGATTGGCAAGGGGCAGCGTGGCCTGATCGTATCGCCGCCGAAGGCCGGCAAGACCATGTTGCTGCAGAACATTGCTCAGTCGATCGCCTCCAATTATCCGGAGGTTTATCTAATCGTCCTGCTGATTGATGAGCGCCCCGAGGAAGTCACGGAGATGTCCCGTTCGGTCAAGGGTGAAGTGGTATCCAGCACCTTCGACGAACCGGCCAGCCGTCATGTACAGGTGGCCGAGATGGTCATTGAGAAGGCCCGCCGCATGGTGGAACACAAACATGACGTAGTGATCCTGCTGGATTCCATCACGCGTCTCGGCCGCGCCTACAACACCGTGGTGCCGTCCTCCGGCAAGGTCCTGACCGGCGGTGTCGATGCCAACGCCCTGCAACGCCCGAAGCGTTTCTTTGGTGCCGCCCGCAATATTGAGGAAGGCGGCAGCCTGACCATCCTCGCCACTGCACTGGTTGATACCGGTTCACGCATGGATGATGTCATCTACGAAGAGTTCAAGGGAACCGGCAACTCGGAGATTCATCTTGACCGGCGCATTGCGGAAAAACGGGTTTATCCCGCCATCAACCTCAACCGCTCCGGCACCCGCCGCGAGGAACTGCTGACCGACGCCAAGGAACTGCAGAAGATGTGGATCCTGCGCAAGCTGTTGCACCCGATGGACGAACTGGCCGCCATGGAATTCCTGCTCGACAAACTGAAGTCCACCAAGAGCAATGCGCAGTTCTTTGAATCGATGAAGCGGTAAAACCAACCCGCGTAAAAATCAACTAAATAGCCACGGAAGCACACGGAAGAAAAGACGAAAACAAGATATTAATGGCCACGGAATCCACGGAATCCACTAAAAAATAAAAGCCTTACAAAAGAAATTTTTCCGTGTGTTTCCGTGGCAAAAAGGTTTATAGATCATGTTTTTTCGTGTTCTTCCCTGGATTTCGTGGCCATTTTGTTTAGTACTATCAGATAAAACCACTACTACCCCCCAGGTTCCGCAGCCGGTTGATACGCAACCCCAGCGGCGGATGCGTCGCTGACAACCGGCTGGCATTCTCCTTGAAATTCCTGAACGGATTAACGATAAACATGTGCTGGGTGGCGCGGTTAGCACCCCTGAATGGTCGGCTGCTGCCGGCCAGTTTCTCCAGCGCGGATATCAGACCTTCCGGGTGACGCGTCAGTCGGACGCTGGTTGCATCGGCCAGAAACTCTCGTTGCCGCGACACCGCCATCTGCACCAGAAAGGCAAATAGCGGTGCGAGTGCGGCAAAGGCAATCAATGCCAGCATAATAAAGGCCGCACCGGAGCCGCCCTTCCCCGAACTGTGTGAATTGCGCGAATTACCGGAAAAGTAGAGGGCGCGCAATGCACCGTCACTGACAAGCGCGATCAGGCCCACGATAACCCCGACTGCTGTCGCGTAGCGAATATCCCAGTTCACAACATGACCCATTTCGTGACCGATAACACCCTGCAACTCTTCACGATTTAGCGACTCCAGCAGGCCGCGTGTCACACCAATGGCGGAGCGTGCAGGACTCATACCGGTTGCAAAGGCATTCAGCGCCCCGGTCTCGATCACGAAAAGTTTCGGCTTTCGGATACCGGCTGCAATCGCCATTTCCTCAACGACGTTATGCAACACCGGCTCATCATCTACAGAAACCTCACTCGCCCCCGTCAGGCGCAAGACAATCCTGTCGCCCTGACTGAACGCAACCCATGACCAGGCCACACCGACAACAAACAGCCCGAGCCCAGCCCAAACACCCCAGGCGCTCAGGAACCAGACAGTTTCCATACTCTCCGGCAAACGCCCCATGAGTAACTGCAGACTCCAGCCCAACAGATAACCCAGTATCGCCAGGATGATCATTAATAATGTAATCAGCCTGCGGGTTGCTTTCTGATTGGCACGTGCGGCCGCCATGAAATCCGTGCGCCGCAACAGCTTGTGGCGCATGCGCGGCTTTTTCTGCCAGTCCTTTATCAGCGGTGCGCCACACTGGGTACAGTACCTGGCATGCAGGCGATTGGCGGCGTTGCATTCGGGGCAATGATTATCGTGGGAGCGTGGCATTCAAGGCAGCCTAAAATAAAAGATTAATTGCCACGGAATCCACGGAAGAATACGAAAAAAAAGATCTATAAATCCTTTTGCCACGGAAGCACACGGAAAGACACGGAATTATTTTCTAAAGGCATTTATTATTCCGTGTCTTTCCGTGTGCTTCCGTGGCTAATTGGTTTTTGCGACACACTCCCCTAGCGCAGATCCACCTTTGGAGTAACCGTCTCACCTTCCGGTACTTCAAAATAGGTTGCCTGTTTAAAACCAAACATGCCGGCAACAAAGTTTGACGGGAATGACTCCACGGCATTATTCAGTGACATCACACTGTCGTTGTAGAATTGCCTGGAGAATGAAATCTTGTTCTCGGTGGCACTCAACTCTTCCATCAGGCGTGATACATTTTCATTGGCCTTGAGATCAGGATAGTTTTCCATCAGCGCGAACAGTTTGCCCATAGCGCCACCCAGTATTCCTTCCGCAGCGATGGCAGCTTCCGGTGTACTGGCACTGACGGCCTGGTTTCTGGCCTGAATCACCTTTTCCAGGGTTTCCTGCTCATAGGACATATAGTCCTTGACCACTTCCACCAGGTTCGGGATCAGGTCATGCCGACGTTTCAACTGCACATCAATCTGGCGCCAGGCATTCTTGACCTGGTTACGTAAACTCACAAGCCTGTTGTAGAGAAGAATCCCGACAAGCGGGATACCAACAATGACGGCAACAACGACCCAGCCAAAGATTTCCATATTCAAGCTCCTTTCTCACTCATCACGCACAATCGCACGATAGCCTATATCGGTACGGTAATAAACATCCGGCCAGTGTATTGCGCTGACACAGTGGTAGGCCTGTTGCTGCGCATCGGCAACACTGTCGCCCAGCGCGCACACACACAGCACCCGTCCTCCATTGGTGAGCACAGCCTCATTCTGCGTCTGCGTGCCCGCATGGAACACCTTGCAACCACCGGCATCGGCGGAGTCCAGACCCTCAATGGCGTCACCCTTGCGATACTGCTCAGGGTAACCACCCGCAGCCATCACCACACCCAGGGCCGTACGTGCATCCCAGTCTGCTGATGCAGCATCCAGACGACCTTCCAGTGCAGCCAGGCAAAGTTCGACAAGATCGGATTGCAATCGACACATGACGGGTTGCGTCTCCGGGTCCCCGAAGCGCACGTTATATTCAAGCACCTTTGGCGTCCCGTCAGCAGTAATCATGAGTCCCGCATACAGAAAACCGGTGAAGGGATATCCTTCTTTCGCCATGCCCGCGATGGTCGGTAATATCACCTCCTGCATGGCACGCTCGTGAATATCCGGCGTCACCACCGGCGCAGGCGAATAGGCGCCCATGCCACCGGTATTCGGACCGGCATCGCCATTATCACGTGCCTTGTGGTCCTGCGAAGTGGCCAGGGGCAGACAAAAACTGCCGTCCGCCATGACGATAAAACTGGCCTCCTCTCCCTCAAGGAACTCCTCGACTACCACACGATGCCCGGCTTCGCCAAAGACATTACCACTGAGCATGTCTTCTACTGCTGCAATTGCATCGGCTTCGTTCTGCGCCAGGATGACCCCCTTGCCTGCCGCCAGCCCATCGGCCTTGATGACAATCGGGGCCCCCTGTGCATGGATGTAGGCGCGTGCCCCATCAACGTCGGTGAAGGCCGCGTAGGCAGCGGTCGGGATGTTATGGCGTGCGAGGAAATCCTTGGCAAAGGCTTTCGAACCTTCAAGTTGCGAGGCAGCACGGCTGGGACCGAAGCAATGCAGTCCTGCGGCGATGAAGCCATCGACAATGCCGGCAACCAGTGGCACTTCGGGTCCGACAATGGTCAGACCGATGTCGTTAGCAAGTGCGAAGGCCAATAATGCCGGGATATTATCAGCGGCAATCGCAACATTCTCGACACCGGGTTCCCGTGATGTGCCCGCGTTGCCGGGCGCAACAAATACAGTATCTGCCTGCGGTGACTGGGCCGCCTTCCAGGCCAACGCATGTTCGCGACCACCACTGCCAATAATGAGAATGTTCATGATAATCCCTTGCCAGTTTCCATCTATAAACGCTGTAATTTATCTCGCCAAGGCGCAAAGACGCAAAGACGCAAAGAAAAATATTAATATGCTTTTATAGCAGCAGTTTTTACTTTGCGATCTTTGTGCCTTGGCGAGAATTATTTTTCCGTGTTCTTCCGTGGATTCCGTGGCCATTAAATATCTAATGCCGAAAATGCCGCATACCGGTAAACACCATGGCAATATCATGCTCATCCGCCGCGGCAATGACTTCATCATCACGCATGGAACCGCCGGGTTCGATGACCGCCACAATACCGGCCTCGGCAGCCTGGTCAATGCCATCCCTGAACGGGAAGAAGGCATCGGAGGCCATCACGGAGCCCTTCACCTCAAGACCTTCATCTGCGGCCTTGAGGGCAGCCACCCTGGCACTGTAGACACGACTCATCTGGCCGGCACCCACACCAATGGTCATGCCGTCCTTGCAATAGACTATGGCATTGGACTTGACGAACTTGCCGACCCGCCAGGCAAACAGCAGGTCTGTTACTTCCTGTGCCGTTGGCTGGCGTTTTGTGACCACCTTGAGATCCGCTTCACTGATACGGCCAAGATCACGATCCTGCACCAGCAAGCCACCGTTAACACGTTTGAAATCCAGCATCTCTACAGACGCATCCGCCCACTGACCACATTCCAGCACGCGCACATTCTGTTTGGTGGCCAGTACCGGCAAGGCTGCGGAATCAATAGCCGGGGCAATAATGACTTCAACAAATTGCCGTTCAATGATGGCGCCGGCCGTCGCCTCATCCAGTGGCCGGTTAAAGGCAATGATTCCGCCGAAGGCCGAGGTTGGATCGGTCTTGAAGGCGCGCTCATAGGCCTCCAGGGGATTTGCACCCAGCGCCACACCGCAGGGATTGGCATGCTTGACGATGACGCAGGCCGGTGCCTCGGTAAAGGATTTCACACACTCGAGCGCCGCATCGGTATCTGCGACATTGTTATAGGATAATGCCTTACCCTGAATCTGCCGCGCGGTGGCTACGGAGGCCTCCGCAGGTGCATGCTCGGTAAAGAATGCAGCGCGCTGATGCGGATTCTCACCGTAACGCATGGTTTGAACCTGCCGGTACTGCAGGTTCAGTGTATTCGGAAAATCCGCCTGCTCACCGGCGGCATTGATCGCACCCAGGTAGTTGGCAATGGCACCGTCGTAGCGCGCCGTGTGCTCAAACGTTTTTACTGCCAGTTCATAGCGGGTTGCCCGCGATGTCTGACCATTGTTCTGCTGCAGCTCTGCAAGCACCGGGGCGTAATCAGCACTGTCAACAAGGACGGTGATGGCGGCATGGTTCTTGGCTGCCGCGCGCAACAGGGTCGGCCCGCCGATGTCGATGTTCTCAATGGCCATGGGCAGGTCGCAATCATCACGTGCAATGGTCTGCTCAAAGGGATAAAGATTGACCACGACCATGTCGATCGGTGCAATGCCGTTGGCCTCCATGACGGCCTCATCGGTACCACGACGTGCCAGGATGCCGCCGTGTATCTTTGGATGCAGCGTCTTGACGCGGCCGTCCATCATCTCGGGGAACCCGGTGTAGTCGGAGACCTCTACAACGGGTATGCCCGCCTCTGCCAACAGCTTCGCAGTGCCACCGGTTGAGAGTATTTCAATACCCAGCGCGTGTAACGACTGTGCAAATTCTTTAATACCTGCCTTGTCAGAGACGCTGATCAGTGCGCGTTGTATTTTGTCCATAAAGTCCTTTGGTTTTTATTTATAAAAGCTGTATTTTCTCTCGCCAGGGCGCAAAGGTCGCAAAGTCATATTAATATTTCTTTCTTGGCGTCTTCGCTTCCTGGCGAGAGTTTTTTTGGATGGGAACCCTTTAAACGGTTTACCGTGGTAAATCCAAATCACAAGCCGTACAGCTTCAGCTTCTTGCGCAGCGTGCCGCGGCTGATTCCCAGCATCTCGGCCGCTTCCGTTTGATTGCCCTCAACATAGTTCATCACCACATCGAGGATTGCCGGCTCGACCTCACTGAGCACAACGTGATAGAGATCATTCACCTCGTGTCCGTTCATATCCTGCAGGTATAGCTCAATCGCAGAGGTCACGCCGCGACGGATCGGCTGCTTGCGGCGTTCGCGAAATATCGGCACGTTCATGCGGCCAGGACCTGTTGTTCGGTCAAACGATCAAAATAGTCTCTCACATAGGCCAGCTGTGCATCTGCCGTTTCCAACCGGTTGATATGCTGGCGGAACGGGTTGCCATTGGGCTGCCCCTTGCTGTACCAGGCGATATGCTTGCGCGCGACGCGTACGCCGGTGTATTCACCATAAAACGCATACAGGTTTGTCAGGTGTGCGCTCAGGATGGTACAGATTTCTGCTGGCGTGGGCGCTGGCAGGTGCCGGCCAGTCTCCATATAGTGTGCGATTTCCCGGAAGATCCACGGACGTCCCTGTGCAGCGCGGCCAATCATGACGGCATCTGCATCCGTATGCCGTAATACCTCAACCGCTTTCTCCGGGGAGTTGATATCACCGTTGGCGATTACCGGAATAGACACCACTGACTTGATCGCACGTACCGTGTCATGTTCTGCCTCACCCCGGTAGGCACAGGCACGGGTACGCCCATGCACCGCCAGGGCCTGAATACCGGCCTGCTCCGCGATCCCGGCAATGGCCACTGCATTTTTATGTTCCGGGTCCCAGCCAGTACGGATTTTCAATGTCACCGGCACATCCACTGCTCTGACAACGGCATCAAGAATCCGGCCAACCAGGGTCTCGTCCTGCAACAGGGCTGAACCGGCCATGACATTACACACCTTCTTCGCCGGACACCCCATGTTGATATCGATAATCCGCGCACCGTGATCGACGTTGAATCGGGCGGCATCCGCCATTTGCGCGGGCACGGCACCGGCAATCTGCACCGACACAGGCTCATCCTCACCGGCATGGTCAATGCGACGGCGGGTCTTTTCGCTGCCCCAAAGCAGTGCATTTGATGACACCATTTCAGACACCACCAGGCCGGCGCCCTGCGCACGGCACAGCTGCCGGAACGGGCGATCGGAGACACCGGCCATAGGGGCCAGTACCAGTTTGTTCGGAAGTTTGTAGAGTCCTATTTTCACCGGATTTGTAGTGAATCTTTATGATTCCGGAAACTGCAGGACGGCAGATAATACCCGCTTACGGCGGCGGGATAAAGTACACAAAAAGGGGGATTCCAAGTCCCGGAAAAGCGAGAAAATTTACAGGAAGCCGAACTGGAATGAGACGGCCTCGGCACCAGGATCGATCACCTCCAGCACCACCTGCACCGGCGATTGTGGCGGCATACCGGACTCGGGGTCGACATCTTCACCGAGGTATTCCGGGTAGCCGAAACGCCGCATGGCAACAGGACGACCCGCCTTATCGGTGAAACTGACTTCAAACAAAGGGTAAGGCTGCATAAATTCGGCACGATTCTCGAAGGTGACATTGATCAGCAATGCCTCTTCTGCAACGGGATGCCGGCGGACATCACGATCAACAATACCAATACTGACCAGGTCCACACGCATTGGCAGTTCACAATGAATTACCTCGCAAAACCGCTCCATCTTCGCACGCCATGCGCCATTCGCAGCCAGCATATCGCGATTGAAATACACCCATTGCAGCCCCAGCAACAGCACCAGCAAACCAGTAAGCACACTACTGCCAATATCGGCCATTGACACCGTCCGGTTTTGCCAGCTATGCGAGGATGGCCGTTTTTCGGGATGCGACTCCGCTGTCACCTCCCAACCCGTATCGTCGTGTTCAGGTAATTCCAGAGGCGCGTATCGATCAAGTACTTCCTCCGACTGCCTGCCGACAGCGCGCCGCGTCTCAACCACACTGCGTGCCGCAGCAACATCTTCAAAGAGGTAATCGACGGCCCGGTAAACCTGCCGGCACTCACCACAGCGCAACCGGCCTCCTGCCTGGTCGAGGTGATTTGGCGTAACCTGATAGACAGCAAAACAGTGGGGGCAAAAGGTGTACATGGGGAGAGTGTACGCTTTTGTGTGGCAGGAAGTGAACAAGTACTGGTACCCTTATTAAGAACGGCCGGTCGAATGAATTCGACCCTGCAATCCTGATCAAGTAGAGTCGAATAAATAAAGTCGATGTCATCCCTAACAACAGCAAAAACAGGCCTGACCATCAGCAGAAAAGAGAAACTGCTGCTTGTCCTGCTGTTGACACTTGTCGCGCTTGCCTTTCACCAGCTGGTTATCGGGGAAAAGGCATCGGGCTTTATGCCCACAGTAGTGGGTGCTTTCTTTTCTGCTTCCGGGGTATCCCCGCAGTTCATCTATGTTCTTGTTATTGGCCTGTTCTTAATACGTCGTCAAGATATTGCGGCTGCCTATCACGGAGAAGGCGATCCGTGGTCGGCGATGCTGTTTCTGGTCCCGGGTATATGTCTGTTTCTGTGGGGACACTTTGTCGGGGCCATGGATATCATTCATGTGTCATTCATCCTTATCAGTTTTGGTGCGGCACGCTTTTTATCCGGTAAACGACTGACGCGCGCAATACTTCCGCCGGTGCTGATTCTTTTGCTGGCCACACCCTTGCCCGCAGTGCTCATCAACCAGATTATTTTTCCGATGCAACTCTGGGACACTGTACACAGTGTCTGGTTGCTGAATGCCATTGGTATTCCGACACTGGCCATGGGCGATATGATATCCATGGCAGAGAGCAGTACCCGGTTTGCGGAGTCCTGTACCGCCTTGGGATTCACCCTGTGGCTGACGATATTTGCGCTCGCCTACGTGTATATTTTCCGCATCACACGCTGGCACGCAGTCCTGCTGGTCCTGTCTGCGCCGTTTATTGCCTACGCCATTAACATTCTCAGGGCCTTCACCCTGGTGCTAAACCCCGAGCAGGAAATATTAACCATTCATACATTACAGGGCGTTGTGTTCTTCATGATCGGCTTTTCCCTGTTGTACGCGGTTGATAATGTGCTGATGCGTTATTTTGGTAACAGCAGCGGGGAGGGCAAAGAAGCCTTCCTTATACAGGATAAAGACAAAATTGCCGGGCAGAAGCCAGGAAAACTGTATGTGCTTGTCGTGATGTTTGTGGCGCTCTCTGTCCTTTCGGTCATGATGCCTAAATGGTCTGCGCCATCCAAAGACGCCTATCCTGCTATTTATTTACCAGAAAAGCTGGGTGAGTGGGAATCCATTGCTGATCTGCCTGTTATATATGTATTCCTCGGGTCGGTGCGCTACTCATCCACGCTTTATCGTGACTACAAAAACACTAAAGGGGGAATAACCATCTTTGTGGGTACGGATGACCGCTTGCAGCGCCACCGCAGCCTGCTGTCGGATAAAAATGCCTACCCGGATGCAATAGGCCTGGAACAGGAGCAATCAATTGTCGATCTTGGGCCTGATATCGGTCGTGTCGTCGCGACCGTCCTTGACAACGGTACCCAGCGTTTGCTGACTTATTACTGGTATGAAGGCATTGATAGTGTGGGCAAAGAGGTTTTATACGCCATGCTGGCGCTGGACCAGTCCCCGTACCGCAGGGAAAAACAGGCCAGGGTGACTCGCCTGACCACCTATGTCGAGTTGACTCCGGAGGGACGCACGCTTGCAGACAAAAGACTGCGAGCGTTTCTGCGGGAAATGGAAAACTCCAGATAATTCATTACGCCCCACTCTTCTCCAAAAGCATCTGCGCCATTTCCGACACGCCAACGGCCTCCAGACCATCGGAAACCGGATATCGCTCCTCACCCGCATAGACCACGAAGCTGCGTTCTGGCTTGATGTCTTCTACGGCATTATAGAACCCTTTGCCTGGCCGTGCTGAACGGCTGCTCTTGATTTCGATTGCCCACTTCTCTGTCAAGCCGGGAAATTCCAAAACAAGATCAATTTCCGCCCCTGCCGAAGTCCGGTAAAAACTCGCAAGTGTTCTGTATGGCACTACCGACAATAGGTTTTCGATCACAAAACCTTCCCAACTCATCCCAGCCACAGGATGACCAAATAACACCTCTCTATCAGGAATACCGAGCAGGGCATGGGTGACGCCGCTGTCCCGTACATAAACTTTTGGGGACTTCACCAGACGCTTTTTGGTATTCGTGTGATATGGGCGCAAACGGCGCACCAGCAGCAAATCAACCATTAAATCCAGATACCTGGCTATAGTCTTCCCATCTACAGCAAGGCTACGTGCAAGCTGTGCAGCATTAATCACACTGCCCTGAGAGTGTGCCAACATAGTCCAGAACCTGTGAAGTGTTTCTGCCGGAATGCGCGGACCAAGATCGGGGATATCGCGCTCAATATAGGTCTTAATAAAATAATCCCGCCACATCATGCTTTGTTCATCATCGTCGGCAAGAAAACTGTTCGGAAACCCTCCCCGGACCCATAGCTTTTCATGATCTTCTTCCGCAACTTCCAAAACACCAAGTGGTGGAAGGTCAACATATGCAATGCGACCTGCGAGGCTCTCTCCCGACTGCTGCAACAAATCCATCGATGCCGAACCCAGCAGAAGAAAACGACCCGTCTTGTGGCCACGCCGCCGACCTTTATCGATCAGCCCACGCAGTGTCTGAAACAACTCAGGAACACGATGCACTTCATCCAGCACTACCAGCTTGTCTTCAAGCTCTTCCAAATAGCGTGTCGGATCAGCCAATTTGCTCCGATCTGACGGTGATTCCAGATCGAGATAAACACTTGGCCGGTCAGATGCGATGTCCTTGGCAAGCGTAGTTTTTCCAACCTGGCGCGGGCCAAGCAGGGCTACAGCCGGAAACAATTCCAGTCGATCAAGTACCGTTTTATATATCCGCCTCTTTATCATCCTTGCTATTGTGGCACTGTATACCACAATAGCAATGATAAACATTCCACTGAGAAATGATCTTTTCTTGGCTCCCCCCCCCGATCGAGCGGGTAGATAACCGTTGCAGGGTCGAATTCATTCAGCCAACAGCCTGCATCTGGACAACAGGTCGCTATGAAACGCCACTGGTCGAATAAATTCGACCCTACAGGGAAGAGCCAGAGAAATTACGGCGTTTTCAACCCCTCCAGCAACACCCACTCTTCGCGACAGACTGGCACCGCAAACTCAAACCCATCCATATATGCGGTCATCACCGCCTCGGCCTGCTCCGCCAGGATGCCGGTCAGGACAAGCTGTCCGCCAGCGTGCACTTGCCGGGACAGGTCCGTGGCGAGTTCGATCAGGGGATTGGCGAGGATATTGGCAACCACCAGGTCCACTGACCGTTTGCCGAGTGTCTCGGGGCGGTAAACCTCGATGTCGCAGCCGTTGCGGCGTGCATTCTCCCGCGTAGCCTGCAGTGCCTGCGGGTCAATATCCACCGCAGTCACGTTTGCTGCGCCCAGCTTGTGTGCCGCCACGGCAAGAATTCCGGAACCACAACCGTAATCGATAACCGACCGGTTAACAGGTGGGTGCGCCTCCAGCCACTCCAGACACAGCGCCGTCGTCGCGTGGGTACCGGTGCCAAACGCCATGCCCGGATCCATGTGCACCACAATGGCCTCGGGATCAGACGGTGACTCGCCCACAGGACACACCCACAGGCGTTTGCCATATTGCATTGCGCCAAAGGTATCGCGCCAGGTATTGGACCAGTCACGGTCTGCCAGGGGTTCAACGATAAGATCGGGTACCGGTGCATCCAGGACGGCCTGCAATTGCTGTTTGAGTTCAGCGCTATCCTGCGCCGCATCAAACAGGGCAATGACACGGGTATTCGACCACAAGGGTGTTTCGCCCGGTGCGGGTTCAAGCAAGGGTTCATCACCGGCATCCAGAACCGTCACCGACAGGGCACCCATAGTAGTAAAGGCCTCCGAGACCACTTCAGCCTGGTCACCGGATACTTCAACAGATAGCTGCAACCAGCTCATGGCTATCATCACCTGTCTATGAGGTCTTTGAATCCGGATCGAGATGCAGCAGTCGTTCACTGCGCCAGACACGCACAATCCTCACGCGCTTCGTATCGTGACGGTAAACAATTCGAAATGGCGGATGAATCAACTCCCGGAGGAATGATTGCTCAAATTCGGGGACTACCCGGCCTATGTCGGGATGATCGACGAGCGTCGCGACCCGTTGAAAGACTTCGGCTAGCATCCGTTCACCGATAGCGGACACGCCCTGCCCCGCATACCAGACCTTGATCTCCTCGAGATCGCGTAATGACGACGCTGCGAAGCTGATAACAACCCGCGGCATTGATCTATTTCAGTCCCAGCCGCTTCCTGGCTGCTGCAAGGGAAACTTCTCGTCCTGCCTCCAGATCCGCCAGACCCTCCACGATTGCACGCATGAAGGCACGATCCTCCTGCGTTTGTTCAAAATCGGCCACGGACTGGACCACAGCGACACCGCGGCCACGGCTGGTAATGAGTACCGGCCGATGCGCATCCGATACATGTTTCACCACACGACCGGGATTGGTTTTCAGATCGGTAAGCGGAATGACATCCTCTGAAAATTTAGTGCTCATAGCAACTCCAAATGAGTTATTAACAGGTCCTATAATAGTACCTGTTTAATGCGCCAACAACAGGTCTATTGTTGATAGGGCAAGCGTGTGTGGCGAAATTTTTCCGTGTTCTTCCGTGGATTCCGTGGCCATTAAGATCTTGTTTTCGTTTTTTCTTCCGTGTATTTCCGTGTGCTTCCGTGGCCAATAATACAGCAATAGATATCCGCTCTGTCTACCATTAATAAAACCGTGTCCTCCTGTTTCGTAGATACAGCAACGTCATCAAGGCAAACAGTAACAACCAGTCACCGGCATTCCCGGGATGCCGCCGCTCCGAATGCAGGCTACATCCTCCACCGCCCCGCTACTGGCACCGGCCTAGTATTTGCGTATAAACACATATACACATATGCTCCTACTGTAAGTTCTGAATGGAGAGACTGCCATGAGCAATATTCGCTGGTCTATTGTGGTGCCCGAAGACACTGATCGTGCCTTGCGTTCCTATCTGGCACGCACCGGTGGCAGGAAGGGTGACTTGTCGCGCTTTGTGGATAATGCGGTGCTGGCCCGCCTTTTTGAACTCACGGTAGAAGATGTCAAGGAGCGGAATCGTGCACAGTCGCAGGATGAGATTATTGAGGCGATCGAAGAAGCACTGGCGGGTTGATGCGGGTTGTTCTCGATACTGGCATCCTGATCGCGGCCTTGATCACCAGGGATACTCCGCCGGATAGAATCTCCCCTTGGCTGAAGTAATCTGGTGGAGATCTTGACTATCAAGGAAACTGATTAATTAACGAAATTCATGATATTGCCTTGTTTTAATTATTGACATATATGAAGTGTTACTACATATTATCCGCTAATGTGGATCGAGCGAGAAATTTCAGGCCTGATTGAACAAGCCAATGCCGAACGACCAGCATTGCTGATCACCGGCGCACGACAAACCGGTAAATCCAGCCTGCTAAATCACCTTTTCCCGGGACTCTCTTACGTGAGTCTGGATGTCCCGCTCGAAGCGCGCCAAGCGAGTGAAAGCGGACAATTTTTTCTGGAATCTCACGGGACACCCCTGGTCATCGATGAAATCCAGTATGCGCCTGAACTGTTCAGGGAAATCAAAATCCGGATTGACCAGCACAGACAAGTGAACGGTCAGTACGTGATGACCGGGTCACAGAAATTTTCCCTGATGAAAGGTGTTTCAGAAAGCCTGGCGGGGCGGGTTTCTATCCTGAACCTGCACAGCCTGTCTGCAAAGGAATTGCTTAATCATTTCAAAATTGATCTGAGCGCGACCCAGATCCTGGAGTGGCTGATTACAGGGGGTTACCCTGAAATTTACGAACACGACCTTAATCCTCAACGATTTTTCAGTGATTATGTTGCCACCTATATAGAGCGCGATGTGCGGCAATTGCTCAATATCCGCCATCTGCGTGAATTTGATCAGTTCATGCGTTTGCTGGCGATTCGCTCCGGACAAATATTTTCCATGAGCCGGATCGCCACGGAAATTGGTGTCAGCACGCATACGATCAAGAGTTGGATCGCAGTACTGGAAGCCTCAAATATTATTTACTTGCTTAAACCCTATTATCAAAATTTCGGCAAGCGGATTATCAAATCCCCGAAACTCTACTTCATGGACACTGGCCTGCTGTGTTATCTGGCCAATATTCAATCGCCGGATGCGCTTGTCAATAATCCGCTGATGGGGGCTTTTTTTGAAACTTACGCCTTTGGGCAGCTATTGCGCAGCTTGCACAACCAGGGAAAGGCCGATGAGATTTATTATTTTCGCGACAAAGATGGCCGTGAAGTTGATTTCCTGATCCCCGAAGGAAATTTGTTACATTTGTATGAATGTAAATGGCATGACGAGAGTGGCGAACCACCAAAAAATGTCAGGAAGATTCTACCTGTATTTGGTGAAGAAAATATCCGTCAGATCACAACCATCACAACAATCCCGCAAAAAGTCCGGATTAATGAAAGGTTCAATGTGAGCAACGTCGTGGAACTGTAGTCTTGCCTCTGTCCTCATTAAAGCGCGCTTCTGGGAACGTTTTGCCAGGGAACCATTGAATGAGCGTTATTTGTAGATCTTAAGATCTTATCTTTCCGTGTTCTTCCGTGGATTCCGTGGCCATTAATATCTTGTTTTCATCTTTTCTTCTGTGTATTTCCGTGTGCTTCCGTGGCAAAGATATTTCAGATCCTGGTTTTTCGTCACCGGGATTAAAGTGCTTCCCAACGAGTCCATATCGCGGCCGAAATGCGAGGTGGTGTGGGCAGTTGCTTCAGCAGCCGCTCAAATTCACGTTTGTGAAAGGCTGTTTGCCTGAAGTCCACTTCGGGCAAACGTACGAAGCGCCGGTTCTTGCGTGTTGAGAGATACAGCGTATCTATCAGGGCCTTCTCGGCGGTGGCCATGAGATACGGCAGATGGGTGTCACTCCATTTTGTGCCCTGTTTCATCAGTTCCGGTTTGATTTGCAGGAACTCATAGCGGCCAACGGGCGAGTTCAGCGTGCGTGCGTGGCCGGTCGTGGCGATCTGCAGGGTTTTCGGGATTTGCGATATCAGGCCGTGCAGGTGGAGGGCGGTCAGGAACGAAACATAGCCTTGTTCCTTGCCAAGCAGGTAAGGCACGCACGCCAGTGGATGAAACCAGGGGTGACTGGTGTTCGCCCACAGGCCCTTTGTTATTCGGGTCAACAGCTTTTTATCGGCCAGTCGTGACAGGCGTTTTGAAGCAGCCGACATGGAAATGCTGCTGTAGTTAGCAAAATCACGGGTCGTGAAAATGATAAAATCCGCCCTGTTGAAGAGATCAAGCATGAGCGCCAAGTGTGTCCATTACCTGTGTCTGCAAGGACTCCCACGCGGACTCTGTGCCATATTCTCCGCGGCTTTCGGTATCCAGGAATTCCACTACCTGTCCCTGGTAGTCGCTCCAGGTCAGCCCCATCAGGCAATCAATCGCCTGGGTTAATTGTGGTTTGGTAATCAATGGTTCCTTCGCTGTCGGCAGGGTGTAGCCCCCGGTAAACAGGATGGCGAGATCAAATACATCACGCGCCTGAGTCACTGTTCGACCGGCAAGCGCTTTGATTTTCTGAACAACAGCGACCTCTCCGGGGTAATGACGGCAGCGATAGGCGAGTTTCCGGTACTGGCGGGCGATATCAGGATCAATGAGCTCCATGGGCGCATCATCCGCCACGTCTTGCTTTCTCCTGGAAAACTCAACCTTGGTGGGCAGGCGATGGCCAGCAGGGGTGATCAGGGCAAATCGAAAACGCTGCGTTGTTGTGGTCTGTTTTGCCTTGTTCGGGTCGTTGATCTCGATATCTTCAATATCGAACAGACGCAGGCTGCGTTTGAACGCGGCATCTTGCAGGATTTTGTAACCGTTCTTTTTCAACGTCGCGACACTACCTGCGAGCACATCGATATCCATGCCTTCTGAATAGCGCGGGCTGTTAAAAAAGAAGCGCAGATTCACCCCGCCCTTGAGTATATAAATACTTGGGTCGGACAACTTCAGGAGTCTTTCCAGGAAGCAGAAATGAAAGACCTCACGTATTTGGGTGTCGGAGAACATGCCAAATTATGTATCTGTATTGCCGTATCTGTCAATATAGATACATATTAAAAGCAATAGATTCTCAGGATGGCCAAGAACATCCAGAGAGGGCGTAACCTTCCATTATAAAAACCATTTGATCGGCCTTCACCCGTTTAGTCCAAGCCCAAGCATTAATTTTTTCGTGTTCTTCCGTGGATTCCGTGGCCATTAATACCTTGTTTTCATCTTTTCTTCCGTGTAATTCCGTGACCAATAATGAATATCCGCTCTGCCTGCTATTAATAAAACCGTGTTTTCCTGTTTCGTAGATACAGCAACAGCCAGTCACCGGCATTCCCGGGATGACGCTGCTCCGAGTGCAGGCTACATCCTCCGCCTCCCCCGCTACTGGCACCGGTATTACTGGCCTTAATCGCAGGGGTACCAGGATCCACAATAATCCCATTTTTTGTCAGGTCCGAGTCGCCTCTTTTACCATCAACGAAATGCAAGATCACTTTATTGTCACTGAATTCAGCCCCCGTCTCACCGTTGAAAGAAAACTCGTACAAGTGATCAACAGGGTTAGCTGGCGTTGGGCCAAATTTGAAAAACTTCACCGGCCTAGTATTTACGTATAAACACATATGCACATATACTCCTACTGTAATTTCTGAATGGAGAGACTGCCATGAGCAATATTCGCTGGTCTGTTGTGGTGCCCGAAGACACTGATCGTGCCTTGCGTTCCTATCTGGCACGCACCGGTGGCAGGAAGGGTGACTTGTCGCGCTTTGTGGATAATGCGGTGC